>NZ_LGYO01000016.1 GCF_001263355.1 Acetobacterium bakii | reverse complement strand
GTGTAAAAATTGTTTCGTGCAAACTGACAGCAAAGCTCACGTCAGTATACAATCGCTTCATAAAGTTTTTAGAAATCTTATGGCTGCAACTTCATTCTATGTCATTCAAAATCATTTTGCAAGGGTGCATTCTTGTTTTGAAAATTTATCCTACAATATGTAGGGTATGAACCATGCCGTATCCTCTACTATGCCGTATGTACTTTTCGTAAAATTGCGAATATAATGAGTGCATGTAAACGGTTTTAATTGAGATAAACCATAAAATTCAGGAGGAAACAGCATGTTAACACCAAAAGAAAATTTTTTAATGGCTGCAGTGGAACACAGAAAACCCGAGTGGGTACCCAACGAAATGAGTGATGTCATTATGTATGGCGGTTCATTCGAGAGCTTCGAAAACGGACCGCCCGGCGGTGGTTTGGACGGCTTCGGCGTGACCTGGCATGCCACCGACTCGGCCAGCGGTCAACCGGTACCCGGCGGCAAACCGGTTCTGGATGACGTCACCCAATGGGAAGATGTGGTCAAGTTTCCCAATCTGGATGAGTACGACTGGGAGGGCAGTGCCGCCATGCAGGCGATGATTATGGGAGCAGATCGTGATCAGCGGGTGGTTGAATACGGTATGTGGAACGGACAGTTTTTACGACTGACCCATTTGATGGGTTTTGAAAATGCCCTTTGTGCCATGCTGGAAGAACCGGAAGCCTGTGACGCGCTCTTTGCAGCCATCACCGATTACAAAATTGAGCTGGTCGAACGAATCGCCAAACACTTCAAACCGGATATTATTACCAGTTATGACGATATTGCCACCGAAAGAGGGCTGTTTATGTCGCCGGGAACGTATCGGTCACTGATTAAACCACACCACAAACGACTAAATGATGCCATCAAAGCCAACGGCATGATTCCCTTTATCCATACCTGTGGAAAATGCGAAGATGTGATTCCAGATTATATTGAAATCGGCACTGCCGCCTGGACCTCGGCCCAACCCATGAATGATATTGAAGGGATTTTGAAAAAATACGGCAGCCAGATCGCCGTCATTGGCGGTTATGACAGCAACGGCCGTCCCGGGATGGAAGAGGCAACCAACACAGAAATCGATACAGACGTCA
Source organism: Acetobacterium bakii (assembly GCF_001263355.1). Classification (GTDB taxonomy): domain Bacteria; phylum Bacillota; class Clostridia; order Eubacteriales; family Eubacteriaceae; genus Acetobacterium; species Acetobacterium bakii. The sequence goes on along the minus strand of NZ_LGYO01000016.1, from coordinate 67,022 downwards.
AGCGTTGTATGGAAACCTACGGTCCCTATGGCAGCTACGTCTTCATGGGCTTCCGGCTGATGACTGGTGCCGGGCCAGAAGCATTTATGGCAGGTATTATGCCGATTAATGCCGCTGCAGAAAAATATAAGCACATCAAATAATTCGGGGATTAAAGATAAATTAAGAGGAGAAATTAAATGTCAAAAATTGAAGATGTAAAAGTATTGGTCGAAACTGGTAAATCAAAGAAGGTGGCAGCAGCCGTACAGGAAGCCTTGGATGCTGGCGAAAAAGCCCAGGATATTCTGAACGCCATGATCGCCTCCATGGGTGTGGTTGGCGATAAATTCTCATCCGGCGAAATCTTTGTCCCAGAAATGCTGATTGCTGCCAAAGCGATGTCAAAAGGGGTTGAAGTTTTAAAACCAGTGATGGCCGGCGATGGCTCCAGCTCATTGGGCACCTGTATCATGGGAACCGTTGCCGGGGATCTTCACGATATCGGTAAAAACCTGGTTGTCATGATGCTGGAAAGTGCCGGATTTGATATGGTGGATCTGGGCGTTGACGTACCGGCAGAGGCCTTTGTTCAGGCCGTCAAAGAAAATAACAACGTGGTTGTGGTTGCCTGCTCAGGTCTGCTGACTACCACCATGCCAGCCTTGAAAGAAGTGGTGCAAACGATCAAGGCAGCTTATCCGGACATGAAAGTGATTGTCGGCGGCGCGCCGGTCACCCAGGAATATGCAAATGAAATCGGCGCCGACGGTTATGCGCCGGATGCGGGAAGCTCCGCGGCCAAGGCAAAAGAAATCATCGGCGTTAAATAGCATCTAATTTTCGGATGAAATAAACTTAATTATAATAAAAAGCAAGGCTGGTTTCACAGATATAAATGTGGAATCAGCCTTTTGAGCGATCTTTAAATGTGTTTACTCAGTAGATGAGCAGCTCGTGACATTGTTTGCAGTGGTGGATAGCAGAAGAGAATCCCTGAATTTGATCCAGAGCATGAAGATGTTTTAGATAATTGATTACACCCCGATGCAATGATGGATTTGATTGCATCGGGGTGTGGTGTTTTTATGAAGAAATGTAATTTATACTAACTGCTCAGAAAGCTAAAATTGCATTAAATCCGTTTTATTGTGCCGGGTTATTCATCAAGTCAATAATAATCTGAACATTACCCTCGACTGGTTTCGATTCTTTTGATGATTTTCGCCGGGACACCACAGACAATAACGTTTGCCGGAACATCCCGGTTGACAACGGCGCCGGCGGCAATCACTGATCCATCCCCAATGGTCACGCCGGGCAGAACCGTGGCGTTGGCGCCGATCCAGACATTGTTGCCAATGACGATGGAGGCGGGATGCATGGAGCTGCGGTTATTCGGGTCCAGCCCATGATTGAGGGTCGCCAGCACCACCTGATGCCCGATGAGAACACCATCCCCAATGATAATGCCGCCCTGATCCTGAAAGCAACAGCCCGCATTGATAAAGACATTTTTGCCAACCGTGATGTTGATCCCGCAGTCGGTATGAAAAGGCGGGAACAAGCCAAAGCTTTCATCCACAGCTTTGCCGGTTAGCCGGGAAAACAGCGCGCGGATTTCTTCCGGGGTATGATAAGAGCCGTTGAGCTCAGTCGTCAGCTTCAGGGCTTCCTGGGAAATCAAATGCATCATCTGATGCACTTCTGAACCGCCTTCGACCGTTTCACCCCGGTTCAGATGATCCAGAAAATCTCTTTTATCCATTATTTTACCTCCTTTTTAATCCTCCATTGACTTTAAATTACATTCGTGTTAAACTCCGAATAATAAGCTCAACATCATTCTACAACTTAAAGTTAACTTTAAGTCAAGCGCTATTTTAAAAATATAAATTTATTTTGGAGGAACGAAAATGATCTATACAGTCGGTGAAGCGGCCAGGCAGCTGAATGTTGCGGCCTCAACCATCAGATATTACGATAAAGAAGGTTTGCTTCCTTTATTAGAACGCTCCAGCGGAGGCATGCGGATGTTTCGGGATGACGATATGTCCAGCTTGAAAATTATTGAATGCCTGAAAAAAACAGGGATGCCCATCAAAGACATCAAGCATTTTATCGACAGCTGCATCGAAGGGGATTCCAAAATCGACGAGCGGCTGGCCATCATTGAGTCCCAGCGGGAGTCGGTCAATCGGCAGATGGAAGAAATGCAGAAAATGAAGGAAATGCTGGATTACAAGTGCTGGTATTACGAAACGGCCAAAGCCGCGGGAACCTGTGCGGTTCATGATCAGATCAAACCGGAGGATGTTCCCGAAAAATTTCATCAATTTTTAAATCAGCCATAGATCAATCACGAATGGAGAGTTCCTATGACAATTAAAGACGTGTCAATCATCGGCCTGGGTGCTTTGGGCATTCTTTTCGGCCACCAGATTTCACAAAAAATCGGTTTCGATTTTTCGGTGATCGCCGATCAAAGTCGAATTGAGAAATATCAGTCCCAAGGTGTTTTCTGTAATGGGGAAGTCTGTGATTTTAACTACCAGAGCTCAGAGGATGGAAGTATTGCCGATCTGATTATCTTTGCAGTCAAGATCGACGGACTGGAAGCCGCCATCGAAGCGGTGAAAAACCATGTAGGCCCGGAAACCATTTTCATGTCGCTACTTAACGGCATCACCAGCGAAACTATCATCGGCGAAGCCTTTGGTGAAGTGAATCTGGTCTGGTCAGTGGCCCAGGGAATGGATACGGTCAAAGAGGGAAATCAGCTTTTCTACACCAATCCGGGAATTATCTGCTTCGGCAACCGGAATGGGGATGAACCATCGGAAAAGGTGGATCGGGTACGGGAATTTTTTGACCGGGTTGGTATCGCTTATGAAATCGACAATCGGATGGACCGGAAGATCTGGGCCAAGTTTATGCTCAACGTCGGGATCAACCAGGTGGTTTCCGTTTTTGGCGAAAATTTTGGCAGCGTCCAGCTCCCGGGGAAACCCCGGGAGCTGATGATCGCCGCCATGAATGAGGTGATTCCGGTGGCCCGAAAAGAAGGAGTGGAGCTGACCCAGGCTGATATCACCTACTGGCTAAGGGTGGTAGACGGCTTGAGTCCCGAAGGCAAACCTTCCATGCGTCAGGATGTGGAAGCCCGTCGACCCACTGAGGTGGAGCTATTTTCCGGCACGGTCAATCGGTTGGGCGAAAAACATGGACTTGAGACCCCGGTGAATGAATTTCTTTATGATAAAATCAAAACGTTGGAAAGCACCTTTTAAACAGTGCTTTCTTTTTTTAGTTGCATGATAAAAATCGCAATTAAAATGATGTTGGACATATCGAAAAAGAATGAGCGTAAAAGAGAGTCTAGAAGTGAAATGTAATGCTCTACCAAATATATTGATTGCTTTAATATCGAAGCCAGTATAGTTGCAAGCGACAAATGAAAACTTCAATTTGGATGACATTCCCAAAAGAAGTTAATCAATAGCTCTAAATTAAAAAAATTGACGGCAGCTTTATCGTTCACCTGCCGTCAGTGAGGTTGATGGCAATTATTATATTAGTCGCCTAAGCCGTTCGCGATGTTGGTATAATCCTATTTTCACAAATTAAATATCGGTATTTTACTGGTTGGCGAAATGAGGGCGGAGAACCTCGGAAAAGAAGCTGGAATGATCATAGATTGATGTGATTTCGTCCATATGACCAACGATTACATTCGTATATAATATGGATATTACAAAAGGAGGCAATAAATTAATCATCCAGGCGAAGAAAAATGACAGGAAGAACAGGAGGCAAAAGCTGTGAAAATATTAATTCTGGGTGGCTTTCTGGGATCCGGAAAAACAACCGTCTTATTGCAGTTGGCACGGTTTCTGGTTGAGCAGTCTTCGAATCATAACCAGACCCGGGTGGCCATTATTGAAAATGAAATTGGACAGGTTGAGATTGATGACAAGATGCTGCGGGGAAATGGTTATGAAATCCGGGATATTTTTCCGGTTGCGTCTGTTGTACCCTGAACAGTGATTTGATTTCAGGGATTAAAGAAATTCAGGATACGACAAAACCAGCCAGGCTGGTCATCATGGCAGTGCAAAATCCTCCAGACACTGGAAACCATACTTGAAACCATGTGAATGGATAAATGAAAACAAGACAGGAGAAACAGAAACATGATCATAATTGGAGAAAAAATAAATGGTGCGATTCCCTCCACCGCCAAAGCCATTGCAAAGCGGGATGTCGAGTATATAAAAAATCTTGCCAGAATGCAAACGGCAGCAGGGGTTGACTATATCGATGTCTGTGCTTCGGTGGAGAACGATGTGGAGCTGGAAACCATGAAATGGCTCATTGACATTGTTCAGGCAGCAACAGAGACCCCCATTGCGGTGGACAGTCCCAATGTGCATACTTGTATTGAGGCCATGAAATACTGCAACAAACCGGGACTATTTAATTCGGTTTCAATGGAAGGGGAGAAGATCGATGTGGGCTTTGCTGCAATCGCGGACACGGATTGGGAATGCGTTGCTCTCTTAAACAGTGACAAGGGGATCCCCAAAACGGCCAAAGACCGGTTAGATGTTTTTACCGACATTATGGCCAAAGCCAAAGCATACGGCATAGCTCCATCTCGGTTGCATATTGACCCGCTGGTGGAAATGCTCTGTACGTCGGAAGATGGAGTCGCAATGGTAATTGAGGTGATTCGGGAAATTAAAGCCCAGTACCCGGCCATTCACGTCACCGGAGCGATCAGCAATATCTCCTTTAATCTACCAGCCAGAAAAACAGTCAACATGGGCTTCACCGTCATGGCGATGATGGCCGGGTTGGACAGCGGGATTCTCGATCCGACTGATCGGGACTTAATGGGAGTTATTTATGCCATGGTCGCGCTGATGGGGGAAGATGAATACTGCGTGGAATATATTAGAGCTTATCGTCAGGGGATTCACGGCGCGGTAAAAAAATAATATCGCAGACCAGAGGTTGTTCAACGAACATCTTTTCGATCAATTTTTTAGCTAGTGTATGCTGCAAGATCGAACACTCTTCGAGATGTCCCAATATGAATACACGGATGTAACAATTGTCGGTACTGAGTTAGTTTTATAATAGAGTTTTTTAAAATATCGACTATAATAGGAGGAAGAAAGCATGTCAAAAATGAATGAAGTTAAAGAATTGGTGGAAGCAGGGAAGTCAAAGAAAGTTGGGGCAGCTGTTCAGGAAGCCTTGGATGCCGGCAGTCAACCAGCTGAGATTCTTCAGGCGATGGTGGATTCCATGAGTGTCGTAGGTGAGAAATTCTCTTCCGGAGAAATCTTTGTTCCGGAAATGCTGATTGCTGCCAAGGCCATGTCCAAAGGGGTAGATGTGTTACGACCTTTGATGGCCGGCGATAACACTGCTTCACTGGGAACCTGCGTGATTGGCACCGTCGCCGGGGATCTCCATGATATCGGTAAGAATCTGGTCTCGATGATGATTGAAAGTGCCGGCTTTACAATGGTGGATCTGGGCGTGGATGTACCGGCTGAAAATTTCGTGAAAGCGGCGAAAGAAAATGACAATGTAACCTTAATCGCCTGTTCAGGACTGCTGACTACCACCATGCCGGCGCTAAAAGAAGCGGTCGAGACTATTAAAGCTAGCGGACTGAGCGGATGTAAGGTGATTGTTGGCGGAGCTCCGGTAACTCCGGAATTTGCGGCCGAAATCGGTGCTGACGGATATGCAGCCGATGCCGGGTCGGCGGCGGTCAAGGCCAAAGAACTGGTTAAGTAAACAGTATCAATTATTAATTTAAAATAAGGGGAGGATACATAAATGAATCAGAGAGAGAATTTTTTTGCGATGCTGGAAGGCAAAAAGCCGGAGTTTATTCCCAATATCATGGAGTTATATAAAATATGTGTTTTCGGAGCTGACCGGGCTGATCAACCATTGATCGGCGGATTGGATGTGTTTGGTGTCAATTGGATAGTAACAAAAGAAGGGGAGATGCCAGAGCCAAATAAGTTTTTATTTGAAGATATTGCTGACTGGAAAGATTATGTAAAATTTCCGGATGTGGATTCGCTGGGGATTGAAGAAGCGGCAAAAATTGAATTGGCGGATGTGAATCGGGATGAAATCATTGTCAATGTGTACAGCCCCACCGGATTATTTGAACGACTGGCTGCGTTTATGGGCTTTGAAAATACCCTTTGTTCACTGGTTGAAGATCCCGACTCCTGCCGGGAATTCTTTGAAGCGTTTGCTAACTATAAGATTGCCTGTCTTAATCGTTTCATCGATGCTTATCAGCCGGATGTGATTACCTATCTAGATGATTTAGCAACTGCCAATGGGCTGTTCATGTCACCAGCCGTTTATCGTTCTGTCATCAAACCGGCTCATCAACGAATTGTTGAAGCAGTAACTTCCAGAGGCGTGATTTTTTGCCAGCATACCTGCGGAAAATGCGAAAAGATTATTGAAGATTACGTGGAAATGGGGGCCAAAATCTGGAGTTCGGCACAGATCAGCAACGACCTGGAAGGAATTATGGACAAGTATCATGGACAACTACTTGTCGAAGGAGGATGGGATTCTTCGGGACCAGCCAGCTATATTGGCGCATCAACAGAAGAGGTGGTTGCGGAGTCGATCCGCTGTGCCAAACAGTATGGAAAAAACGGCAATTTTATATTATTTCCGACACTGTTGAATGAAAATGGAAATTCGCTTTTTGTTGGCGATTCGCGGTTAGGTCCAATGATTGAAGCCTGGCATGGCGTCGAAAAGCTCTAAAGAGTTGATGAAGACTGCTCTAATAACAGGATTAATCGGCGGGATAATGGGATTTATCATGAGCTTTCTAATGAACTGGCTGCTGATCCCAATGCCCGAAACAATTCTGGCCAATGCCATCGGAAACGGCCTCAGCGGCTTGATCAGTGGCTTTATGGGCGGCTTTATCGGTCTGCTGATGTATCAGCGAAAGCGGGCCGCAGGCGACTAATAATAAACACATAAACAACCAAACGAAAACAGCACCGCAGAGACATGCGCCGTGTTGTTTTCGTCATTGTGCCGCAGGACAATCTTTTAAGCGGTCTGCCAATTTTAATTCTGTTTTATGGAAAAAGATGCTATACTGAAACCATTGCAAAGTCTAAATAAACCAGGGGACACACAGATGGATCAAATTGAAAACCGACAAATCAAAAGTCTTCAAAGTGAAGGGCAGCAACCCCATCAAAAACGCATCAGCGACCTGGTGGACATCAAAACCCTTCAGGAAATTCTTGACGCCTTTACGACCACCACCGGCTTAATGGCCAATATCGTCGATGGGGAAGGGGTTTCTATTTTTCCGCGCAAAGGGATCAAGAAATGCTGTAAATTCTGCCGGATTATCTACAGTCTGGAAGGTGGCAAAAACCGCTGCCAGGCGGCCTACAAACGGGCCGGAAAACAGGCGGCACTGTTTGCCGAGCCCTATATTTTTCGCTGTCCCTCCGGACTGATTGAATGGGCGGCGCCGATTATCTTAAACGGTGAGCATGTTGGCACGATCATCTGCGGGCAGGTGTTGATGTGGGAGCCGGAAGAATTTTTCTGGATTGAACTGCGAAAAATGAATCAATCCCTGACCAATGATTTTGAAGAATTATTTGAAGCGGTGGGGGAACTGGCCGTTGTCACCGGCAACCAGGTCCAGGCCTCGGCCTACCTGCTGTATGTCGTGGCCAATTATATTATGAAAGCCGGCTGGGAGAATTATGAGCAGTCCCGGGAATTTGCCAAACAGCGAACCCTTTATCATGCCGAAATTGAAAGCCGAAAATCCCTGGAAAAACATCGGGAAAGTACGGTTGCTTTCTCACTGATTGACGAAGACGAAATCATTGTGCAGCTCCAGAATAACAGAAAAAAATCGAAAGTCTTTTTGGAAGGGCTGATCTCTGGGCTGCGCTATGAAGCCCATCAGAACCTGGTGGTGATGCGGGCAAAGATGACCGAATTGCTGGTGATGCTGTCCCGGGTGGTCAATCAGATGGGGCTGGACATGCCCGTTTTTATGGAAATCAATAATCATGCCATCAGTCAGATTTATCAGACTGATTCCATCGAAAATATCAGTGTCATCACATCAAAAGCAGTGGATGCTTATCTGGAACATATGGCTGCGACCGCGGTTAAACCGAAAAATCCCAATATCAAGCTATTGATCGACTTTATTGAAAGCAACTATCAGCATAATCTGACGGTGGAAGAGATTTCTGATGCAGCCTGTCTCAGTCCCGGCTATGCCGGCCGAATCTTTAAGGAGCAGTTGGGGTTGTCCCTCATGGATTACGTGCTGAAGGTACGGATTGAAAAATCCAAGAAACTGCTGCTTAATCCCCACTATCAGATTCAGTCAATCGCCGAAACCGTGGGCTATATTGATGCCGGTTATTTCACCAAAGTGTTTCGCAAATTTGAAGGGATCACTCCAACTCAATTCCGAAAATATCATAAACGTTAAGGGTGCAGAAAATGAAAAAAGTATTAGATGAATTACAGCAGGCCATCGAAAACGGGGAGACTCAGATCGCCATGGACAAAACAAAGGTCGCCCTTAACCAGGGGCTTCGAACCGATACGATCATCCAAACGGCCATTAACCCGGCCTTTAAGGATCTGGGGCAGAAAATGTATGATGGGGAAATCTATGTAACCGATGTGTTAATGGCCTCCCGGGCGGCCCACGCCGCCATGTACGTGATGGAACCGATTCTTTCAAAGTTTAGCGGTGCCACCAAAGGCATTGTGGCCATCGGCACCGTAGCCGGGGATCTTCATGATATTGGCAAAAATCTGGTAATCATGATGCTTCAGGGCAGCGGTTACACGGTAATCGATCTGGGCATTGATGTACCGGTAGAAACCTTTGTTGAGGCGATTCGGATGCATAAACCCCATGTGCTGGCCTTATCCTCGCTCTTAACCACCACCCTGCCGGAACTGGATAATATGATGGATGCCCTGGTTGAACAGGGACTTCGGTCCCAGGTGAAAGTCATTGTGGGCGGTGCCCCGGTGACCGCCGAATATGCCGGGCGGATCAAAGCGGATGCCTATGCCAATGACCTTTTTGAAGCTACCGAAGCAGTGGGGGATCTGGTCAACAACCGGATCGGGAAGTATACAATTTAAATACTGGTTTTAGGTTGATACCCTTACTTCACAAACGCTTCAAAATCCTCATAAACCTGTCGGGAGTAGTCATAGCACCACTTCACTATGGTTTTTTCGAAGCCATCGGACTTACCCATATAACCGGCGACCCAGTTGACGTTAGGCCTCTGGGCGTGGACATTGTTAATTTATCTCAATTGCTGCTAGGTTTCATCTGTAAAAAAAGTGTTGACAAAGCAGTTATTGTGATTTACTATACTGTATAGGTGCTATACAAAAAGAAAGCAGGTAAGACGATGGGTGATTTTAGACAGTTATCCTCACTGATGGAACGAATTATTCATAAATACAATCAGGCAGAAAACAAAAAACGCTATTTCGGAACAGATCTCATTTTAACCCGGACTGAGATTCATACAGTTGTGGAAGTGGGGGACAAACCTGGTCTGAATATTACGGCATTGGCTCAGAAAAAAGGTATTACAAAAGGCGCAGCATCGCAGATGATTTATAAGCTGGTGGATAAAGGTCTGATTCGGAAAGAGGTTTCTCCGGTTTCCGATACAGAAGTCTGTCTGTCTCTGACGGAATCCGGGAAGGCAGCCTATGAAGCCCACCAACGGTATCACGAGGAGACCAATAATCTGTTTTTTAAAACGATGCGCAAAATGCCGGAAGAAACAATGAAAGAGATGGAGAAAATTTTGATTGAATTTGACAAAATTCTGGATATTCAGTTAAAACAATCGAAATAGCAATAAAAGTGGCTGTGATTGCAGCCATTCTTTTGGATCTTGAAGTATAGTACATATACAATATAGCAGCAATACAATGAAAGAGGTATTTTATGAAAAGTATCAGTTCTCGGATCTATTTACTGAAAGAAGAAAAGGTTTCAAAAGCGTTGCTGACATTGGGGATACCCACGATGATCGGTATGATGGTTTCGGCGCTCTATAATCTGGTGGACGTTTTTTTTGTGGGAAAACTTGGAACAGCCCAGATCGGTGCGGTGTCGGTGGTCTATCCGCTGGAGATGATTCTGCTGGGTATCGGTCTGTTATTCGGTTCCGGCGCGGCTTCCTATATTGCGCGATTATTGGGAATCAAAGCTTACAAGGAAGCCAGTCAGTGTGCAACAACCGCAATCATCAGCGCTGTTTTGCTGGGCTCCGTGCTGCTGATTGCAATGGGTCTGTTTCTGGATCCGATTCTGAGGGCACTGGGAGCAACCGACACCATTCTGCCCTTTGCCAGAGAATATGCGATGATTATCATCATCAGCATGGCTTTTAATGTCTTTAATATTGCCGTGAACAATATTATCACAGCTGAAGGTGCCGCCATGCAAAGCATGATTGCCATGCTCGCAGGAGGACTTATCAACATGATGCTGGATCCGGTGTTTATCATCTTACTGAATTGGGGTGTCCAGGGAGCAGCCTACGCCACCCTGGTAGCAAGACTGGTGTCTTTTGTCCTTTATCTGGTTTATCTGTTTAGCGGGAAAAGCATGTTGACCTTTAAATTATCCAACTGGAAACCGGAAGTTCATTTATTCCGTGAAATCATGAAAGTCGGAATTCCGATGCTGATTTTTCAGCTGCTCAGCAGTTTGACTATGGGAATCACTAATTTTCTGGCATCCGGATTTGGGGATGCTGCTGTTGCCGCCCTGGGGATTGTAAACCGGATCATGTCCCTTGGGAGTATGATGATTTTTGGTTTTCTCAAAGGGTATCAGCCGTTTCTGGGGTATAATTTCAGCGCCGGAAATATGAAACGGGCGGAACAGGCAACCCGAACGGTACTGATCTGGGGAATGGTCTATTGCTTGATCAGTACCACCCTTCTGATTGTGTTTCGAAATCCAATTCTTACAGGATTCAGTCAGGATGATGCTCAGGTCATTAATATCGGCTCAACGGCCTTGATTGCCAATGCTGTGATATTTTTGGGGATGGCTTATCAGGTGATACACGGCACCCGGTTCCTTGCAATGGGTAGGGGAAAAGAAGGCGGACTCATCAGCGTCGGTCGTCAGGGAGCCTTTTTCCTGCCGCTGGTTTTTATTTTTACCATGGCTTTTGGTCTTAACGGCTTGATTATGGCCCAACCCATCGCAGATATTTGTTCGATTATTATGGTGGCCATCCTGGTGCAAAATGAAAAGAATGGAAAAATTCTTCCCGATCAGTCGGTTGTCAAAGTGGACGGGTGAAGACAGCGCTGAAAATGAGGAAAGGTATGGGGATGTTTTGACTGGGTCGGCGGCTAATAGATCAACAACGAGGAGAAATGGCTGTTCAGGTATTTAAGCAATCGATTTTATTATTCTGAAATAAATGTTATAATACATAGAAAAGTCCTTAGGAGTTTCTATGATACTTAATACCGGTAATCGAACCGATATCCCGGCATTCTTCAGTGAATGGTTTTACAATCGCATCCAGGCAGGCACAGTCCTGGTCCGAAATCCATACTATTCTCAGCAGGTCATCAAGTACCGTCTCAGTCCGGAGGTGGTGGATTGTCTGGCCTTCTGTACAAAAAATCCAGAGCCCATGCTTGAACGTCTGGGCGAAATTAGAACCTTCAAACAGTACTGGTTTGTGACCATTACACCCTATGGCCGGGATATTGAACCTCATGTGCCCGACAGTGAGCAGGTTATGCAGGCCTTTCGGCAGTTGTCGGATGCGGTGAGTCTCAAATCCATCGGATGGCGGTATGATCCGATTTTTATTTCCAAGCAATACCCCCTGGCTTTTCATCTGGAAAGTTTTGAGCGGATGGCTAGTGGCCTCAGCGGCTACACTGATCACTGCGTGATCAGTTTTATTGATCTGTACAAAAAGACCCTGCGAAATTTCCAGGGCGTCCAGGCTGTAACAGCCGAAGAACGGCAGATCATCGGACAGGCATTTGCCGCCATCGCCAGAAAATATAAGATGACCCTGCGAACCTGCTGTGAAGGCACGGATCTGCAGCACTTTGAGGTGGATTGTTCCGGCTGCATGACCCAGGCGGTTCTGGAACGGGCCATTGGGACCACCCTGAAGATACCCAGGAACCGCCATGAAACCCGGGACGGCTGTGACTGTTTGCTTGGCAGTGATATCGGTGTTTACAACACCTGTGGACACGGCTGTCTTTACTGCTATGCCAATCACGATAACAAATCCGTCAGGCATAACATGGCCAACCACGACGCAAAATCCCCATTTTTAATCGGTGGCTTTATGGACGGGGATATCATCAAAGAAGCCAAACAGGTGTCCTATGTGGATGGGCAATTGAGGTTATTTTGAAAATTGGGACAAAATTTAAATTAAGCCGAAGACAAGGAGAAAACGATGAGCAGATTTGCCGTAATTGATACAGAAACTACCTGGGATGATGCGGTTATGTCCATCGGGATTGTCATAGCCGATTCTGTGACCTTCGAGTTGGTCGACAAACGCTATTACATCCTCACGCCGTTTAAAGATCACGGCGGTATGTATACATACGCCCTATATGCCAATGGCATCACGCCTGACCTTGAGTGTTCACGAGAAACGGTAATGGTCGAATTACGACATTTTCTTTCAGATCATGAGGCCACTGCTATGTTTGCTTATAACGCCGTATTTGACTGCCGTCATCTGCCGGAATTAAGCCATCTTGATTGGTATGACATTATGAAGGTGGCGGCGTATCGACAGCACAATCCCAGCATCCCCGATTGGGCCGAATGCTGCGGCACCGGCAGATTGAAGCGAGGTTACGGCGTGGAGAGCGTATACCGGATGTTAAGCGAGGAGTCGGAGTACTGCGAGTTGCACAACGCTCTGACTGACGCGATCGACGAGTTGATGATTATGAAGTTGCTTGACCATGAAATAGATAAATACATCTTGGCGAAGATATGAAGTGAATAAATGGAAGAACCCGTTTTTAGCCGGAAGCCCTGGCTGGAAACGGGTTCTTTTTTGTAAGATGTATGAGAGGAGAAACGAAACACCCCTACGGCATAGGAGAAAGGACTGTGAATATTTACAGGGATTATTAATTGACGGGCATAATGGCTAGGGTTACAATGGGAAATGACAAATAAAATAAATTTAAAAAATTTTGTTTCACTATTTAAAGAAGAGAAAGAAGGGGCACATGAAAAACAAAAAACTCTCTCTGTTGATTCAGACCGGTGTGATTCTGGCCTATATGCTATTTTTCATCCTCATGAAAAACCTGTTCGATAGTCATCAAAATGATCTTAATACGATGGCCGCAATTACTGTCACCTCACTTCGAGTGCATATCATCAGGCTTTACAGCATTACATTTTTCCAATGGTTTTTCTTGGGAGTGTTGCTCAGTTTTCTGAACTTTAAAAATTGGCCGGGTTTCAGCTTTTCGACCCCGCCCTTTCTAATCGCAATAGGATGGTTTGTAATTTCAATCCTGGGTACATTTCCAATTTTGGGAATTCTCATCTTTTATCAATCAGGATATCTGGAGTTTTTTCATTATGTGACGCCGATTTTTACGGGATTCTTTCTGTTTAAGAGTTTATTTACCGAATCACTCAATCAACAGGAGACATGATGAAAAAAATCGAGAACGAAAAACGCACACTTACCCTAATGATAAAAATTTACTGCAAAAAAAATCACAACTCCAACCAGCTGTGCGATGACTGCGCAGAACTTCTGGAATATGCCTTGAGCCGATTGGATCATTGCAGATACAGTGAGAACAAGGGCTTTTGCAATCAATGCACCACCCACTGTTACACCAAAGAAAAAAAGGAAGCGATTCGAAAGGTCATGCGTTTTTGTGGGCCACGGATGATTTTTTATGATCCTAAAATGGTTATTAAGCATCTGCTGTCATAGCGAACAGCAGATGCTTTTTTACGTCTGAATTTATCAGCTTGCCAGCTAAATTGTTTTGCACACAATTTTTACATTATATGGTTCCATTGACTATGTTAGAATGAATTAACAGCCATGGTATCGGAAATAAAAATCCTGTGATTAAAGTCTTGAAAATATAGTTTTTAAGTAGAAAGATCAGAAAGGTGTAAAAATGAAACAGTATGTCGTCGACGCATTTGCAGAGCATGTGTTTGAAGGAAATCCGGCAGGGGTCTGTAATATGTACCAGGATCGGATCAGTCTGTCCGGAAAGGCGGTGCTTTATGCCATTGCAGAACTCTTTATCTGAAAATAATCCCGGGAACAGAAAAGCGCAGTATTTCCAGGGCATGAAAGCGGGCCTGCCGGTGGTCATCGGGTTTATATCGGTGGCCTTTGCGTTTTCAATCATGGCGCTACAGTCGGGGTTGTACTCTTGGGAAGCGGTCATGATGTCGGCGATGGTGTTTGCCGGCTCCAGCCAGATGATTGCAGTGACCATGGCCGATCAGGGCACCGGCATCCTGACTATTCTGCTGGCAACCTTTATCATTAATCTGCGCCACCTGATTATGAGCACCTGCGTAATGAATCGCATAAAAGGAGATAATACGGCGCTGAAGTTACTGGCAGCATTCGGGGTGACCGACGAGTCCTTTGCAATCTTCACTACCACATCCGAGGAAAAAGCTTCGGTTTATTATTTTCTCGGTCTGATCACTGTGACGTATTCCTCCTGGGTGATCGGCACGGCAATGGGCTGTGCGGCCTCAAGCATTCTACCGCCCATTCTGGCCAATAGTTTAAATATCACCATGTATGCCATGTTTATCGGTTTGCTGGTTCCCAGCCTAAAAGGAAATCTTCGGTTGACTGCCGTGGTGTTTCTGACGGCGGTGTTCAGTTTTACCATGCGCTTTATTCTCGATTCCGCATGGACCATCATCAGCGCCACATTAATCGGGGCAGTTATCGGCGTTTATATTTTAAGTGATGAAAAAGAGGGCGAAACCGCAATCCTGCCGGAAACTCATCGGGAAAGGACAGAATCCATATGAATATTTTTTTACTGATCCTTGGTATGGCAGCGGTAACCTACATCCCCCGGGTCATTCCGGTGCTGCTGGTGGAAAAGTTGCGATTTGGGGTAAAAACCGAACGGTTTTTAAGCCTGATTCCTTATACAGCTATGACTGCCCTGGTATTCCCGGGGGTTTTGACGATGGACGGTACTAACATCTGGATTGGCATTGCCGGGGCTGTAACCGCGATGGTATTAAGCTGGAAAAAGGCGCCAATCATGCTGATAATTCTGGGAGCGGTGGTTGCGGTGATGCTGGCCTATTTACTGCTGTGATGGGTGCAGGCCAAACCAGGGTTGAGTCAGGATGCAGACAATGATATAATTGTGTGACTAATTAACGAGGAGGTGTCGGCTTGTCGATCAATTCTTTTGAAAACTATCCCATGAGCTGGAAACCTAAGAAAGCAGCGGGTAATGAACGTCTTTGCGTATCGCTGGTGAGACAGCTGGAGGAGGATATAAAAACCGGGGTACTGCTGCCGGGAACCAGGTTGCCGCCCCAGCGAGAGCTGGCGGACTATCTGGATATCAACGTGAGTACGGTTTCCCGAGCGTTTAAGGAGTGCACCCAGAAAGGGCTGCTCAGCAGCACCGTGGGCAGCGGAACCTTTGTCGCCTATGATGCCACGGCCAATCTCTGTCTTTTGCCCTCACCAAAAACCAGGACTGTCATTGAAATGGGGTCGGTTTTTCCCGAAGCGGTGGCCTATAAAGAAATCACCGGGCTTATCGAAAAAATGATCACCGAACCGGATTTTGGCATACTGTTTCAGTATGGCCCAACCGAAGGGACGTCCTGGCACAAGGATGCGGCGGTCAAACTCATTGCCCAGGCAGGGTATCAAACCACCCCCGATAAACTGCTCCCTACAAATGGCGGACAAAACGCCATTGCCGTTATTCTCTCGGGTCTGTTTCATCCCGGGGACCGCATCGGAACGGACCCCCTGACCTATACGGGCATTAAGACAGTTGCCAAAATGCTGGGAATTCAGCTGATCCCCATTCGTCAGAAAAATGGTGAAATGAGTGCCGATGGGATTTTATATGCCTGTAAAAACGAAAACATCAAGGGCCTTTATATCATGCCGGATTTTCAGAACCCCACTACTCACAGCATGTCGGATTCCGGGCGACAGGCCATTGGCGAAATCGCCAGGGAAAAGAAACTGATTGTTCTGGAAGATGTGATTTACAGCCTGTTAAATCAGACCCCGAAAAATGCGGTGGCCTCCTATGCTCCGGACCAGACCATTTACATCGCCAGCCTGTCCAAGGTGTTTGCTCCGGGTTTGCGGCTGGCCTATATGGTTTCCCCAGAACAATACAAAAAAGACCTTGTCACGGCTATGTATAACATCAACTTATCGGTTTCACCATTTTTGTCGGAAATTGCATCCCGGATGATTGTGTCTAAAAACGCCGACCGGTTAATCGAAAACCGGCGGCAACTGACCCGAGTGCGGAATCAGCTCATCGATGAGGCTTTATCCGGTTACCGGGTGCTGGGATCAGCAGACTGTATTTTCCGCTGGCTGTTGTTGCCCAAGGGGATAACCGGCAACACCTTTGAATCCCTGGCCCAGGCCGCCGGGGTTCAAGTCTATGCCGCAGAACGTTTTGCTGTCGGGAATGTTAAACCGGTTGCGGCGGTGCGTCTGGCAGTGGGGGCAGCCAATAGCAATGATGAACTGCTTGCGGGTCTGGAAATTATTGGGGATCTGTTGAAAAAGGCGGATAGGAAATAGAGGGCCAACCATGCCATTAGGCGATGACAAACACTGTTGCTTTGATTATAAAATGATAAACTTTTTCCGTAATAAATTTATAACCGTATAACAATGCATTGAAATTGTTATGCGGTTGTTTTTTTTGCATGTTGATGATCTGTTGATTAAAATTTTTCTGGAAATAGGGGACTAGAAACGGCCAAACGGTAACCGGGTCTGCTTAAGTATCAATGGTTACAAAAAAGTGCCTACTTTGCAAAACCCGGCAATAAATCTATAATGAATGATATAAACGTCATAATGCAGGTAATTGCAATACTAAGGCCGTACGATAAATTGCTTTTGAAGTATACTGCAGGCTGCAAGCTTTATAAATTCTTTCAAAATACTAATGTCACCTCCCATTTTATCAATAATTACATTGAATAATGTTATCAAATATGATAACATTATTCAAGAATAGATTACATAATATTAGGAGAAAATTAAGTGGATTATGAAGTAGAATTTTATGAAAAAGAAAACGGAGATGTCCCGGTATTGAATTTTTTATTGTCACTTCAGCCAAAATTGAGAGCAAAAGCATATAGTGAAATTGAGTTGTTAAAAAAACATGGGACAGCGCTCAGAGAACCATATGTTAAACCAATCAAAGGAAATAACAACAAAGGAATATATGAGTTAAGAATTAAATTTTCAACAGATATATCGAGAATCTTCTATTTTAGCTTTCAGGAAAACACTTTTGTATTGTTAAATGGATTTATAAAAAAAGCCAATAAGATACCAGAACGAGAATTAGAGAGAGCACGGAAATATAAAACTGATTATGAAAGAAGGTGTAAAGATGAGTAAGGCAGGAATAAAGTTTGAGGTAATCAAAGAGCAATTAATGAAAGATGATGAATTTAAGGTTGAATATGAAAAATTGAAACCGCGTTATGAAATAATATCACAAATTATTGAGGCGCGAAATACTCAACATATTACACAGGAAGAATTAGCCCTACGAGTGGGAACCCAAAAATCAAATATTTCAAGATTTGAAAGCGGATCTTATAACCCATCCCTGGACTTTCTGGTCAAGGTTGCAAAAAGTCTGGGAAAAGAAATTCATATAGAGATCAGATGAGTAGAGGGCTACAAAAGAAAGTGATGGTTTTGAGTCCCCGAATCTTGATTCGTCTTTTTAAAAGAGCCTGAATAGCAATTTGATCGGATTAAATGCAATAACAGATAGAAAAGATTTATAACAGGAGCAGTCAAAAATGAAGATAGAAGATTTAATCATCTACACCAAAACCATCAAAGAGCGAGAGGCCCAGTATGTCGCTTATCCGGCCGCACTGGCCCCGGAATTAGCCGCCTTTCTAGCGCAAAAAGGGATCAAAAAACTGTACAGCCATCAGGCGGAGATGTTTGAACGGGGGATGGAAGGGCAGAATATCGTCATCACCACCTCCACGGCCAGCGGCAAAACCCTGAGCTTTTTACTGCCGGTGCTCCAGGAAATTCTGGCCAATCCGCTGACCCGAGCCATTTTCATCTATCCCACCAAAGCCCTGGCCAGCGATCAGTACCGGGCGATTCTGCCTTACCTTGAATATTTTGGGGAAAGCCGGGTATCGGCCGGGGTCTATGACGGGGATACCCCGGTGAATGAACGCAGCCGGATCCGCAAAAGTGCCAACATCATTTTAACCAATCCGGAAATGTTAAACAGCGCCTTTTTGCCCAATCACAGCAAATTCGGCTTTGATTTCATCTTTTCCAATCTGAAGTTTGTGGTCATTGACGAGCTCCACACCTACCGCGGCGCCTTCGGGTCCCACCTGGCCAATGTTTTTCGGCGGCTGCGGCGGGTCTGCCGCTACTATAACGCGGCCCCCCAGTATCTGTGCAGTTCGGCCACCATCGCCAATCCGGTGGAGCTGGCCGAAGAAATCTGTGGGCAGCAATTTATTCAGATCGACCGGGATGGTTCGCCGGCGGCCCAGCGAAAATACGTGCTGGTCCAGCCGCCGAAGATTATCGGCTCGGACAAACAATACATCGGCCAGGTCCAGGTCACCGAGATTGCCTCGGATCTGATCCCGGAGCTGGTGGAAAATGATCACAGTTTTATCGCCTTTGCCAAATCCCGAAAGAACGTTGAAGTGGTACTGAAAGAATCCCGGGATAAACTGGAAACCGAACATTTCTTCGGCGCCTCCCTGACCGCTAAAATATCCGGATACCGGGGCGGCTATACGCCGCTGGAGCGCAAGGCCATTGAAAACAAAATGATCACCGGGGTGTTGCAGGGACTGGTATCCACCAATGCCCTGGAACTGGGCATCGACATCGGCAAAATTGATACCACTGTGCTGGTGGGCTATCCGGGCACCCGGGCATCCTTCTGGCAGCAGACCGGCCGAGCTGGCCGAAGCGGCAAGGAATCGACCAATTATCTGATTCTCGATAATCTGCCCTTCGATCAGTACATCGCCATCAATCCCGATTGGCTGTTTGAAAGCAGCAGTGAAAATGCCGTTATCGACAAGAATAATCTGCTGATCCAGCTGGCCCATATCCGGGCGGCGGCAGCGGAGATTCCCCTGACCCTGGATGATATTTCGCTGTTCCCGGATTTGGGCGAAACAATTCCGGTGCTGATCCGGGCGAATGAGTTAACCAATATGAACGGCAAGTTTGCCTGGACCGGCAATACCTTTCCCGCCGGGGACTTCAGTCTGCGCAACATTGACAAAGCCCGATATAAACTGATTAACCAGGAAAACAATACCGAAATCACCGAAATGGATGAGATGCAGGCCTTTCGGGAACTTCACAGCGGCGCCATTTACATGCATGAAGGCGCCCAGTACCAGGTCATCAAACTGGATCTGGAAAGCCACACCGCCTTTGCCATTCCCTTTAACGGCAATTACTACACCATGCCCGGTAGCCATACCAATATCCGGATCATCAAAGCCGGCAAGGAAAAGGAATACCAGCGCCTCGGCGTGGCGTTCGGGGATGTCAACGTTGATGAAATGGTGCTGATGTATAAAAAACTGCAGTTTCACAACCATCAGAACCTCGGTTTTGAACAGCTGGATAAACCCCTGGCCAAGGATTACGACACTGAAAGCACCTGGTTAAAGATTCCCGATAACGTGGTGAACGTCTATCGCAGGCTGCTTCAGCACAGTCAGAATGGTCAGCTGATCCGCAATAATCATTTCGAAGGGCTGTGCCATGCCCTGAAAAGTGTGGCCATGATGGCGACCATGACCGAGCGGGAAGACATCGGCGTGGCCATGTCCAACAACGCCATTGAAATCGGCGAAAATTTCAGCGGGGCGGTTTATCTGTTCATTTACGACAAGTACATCGGCGGTCTCGGCTATGGCGAAAAGGTCTTTGATCTGATTGCCCCGATCGTCGAAAATGCCATTAAGATGGTCAGCGGCTGCCAGTGCAAGGATGGCTGCGCCGCCTGTATCGGCGACTATCATCTGGACAAGGCCATGATTCTCTGGGGCCTGCGAAATTTTCTCGAAGAACTGGAAGCGCCCAAGGGCATCAAACTGGTGGCCTATGCGCCGACGCTATTCATTGAAAAGCCCTTTGGCTTTTACGAACTCCCGGAAAAATGGCCGGAATTCTGTGCCTATATCCTGGAAAGAGGGGACCCCCTGGCTGCCTTTTTAAGCGCCGTGCCGGAGGTGACCGTCAGCGGCCAGGTGCTGACGCTGATGCTCCAGCACGATTTTTATGGGGAATGGGTCATGGAAAAAACCAACAAACGCAGCCTCATTAATATGATCAGCTTTTACACCGAGGCCCCGGCCGAGATCGAACTTAAAGTCAGCATCGAGCCCGCCGCTGATGACCGGGATGATGTGAAAAATAAATTGCAAAAAAGATACAAAAATCTGGTGGAATAGGAGGCGCCCATGGAGCATCAAAAAGAGCTGGAAAAGCTGAACAACTATCAGAAAGACGCGGTTCTGGATGACAGTGGTGTCTGCATTGTCAAGGCCCAGGTCGGCAGCGGAAAAACCACAGTGCTGATTGCCAAGATTGTCTATCTACATCAAGCGAAAAAGATCCGCTACCGGGATATGATTGTGCTGACCTTTACCAATAAGGCTGCCAATGAAATCAAAGCGCGGCTGCTCCGGGCGGACGATAGCATCTGCACCGACGATCTGGCCGGGTTTGGCACCTTTCACAGCGTCGCGCTGCATTTTCTCAAAGACGTGTTACCGGTTCAAGACTTGGGATACACCAGGGATTTTCTGGTCATCGCTCCGGATGAAGAACTGGATATTGCCCTGGGGATCATCCGGGAAAAGAAGCTGACCGTTAAATATAAAAACCGGCTCAAGAAAAGGCTGGAACAGGCCACCGCCATCACCGATGAAGCCCAGAAGGTGTCGCCCTACCAGGATGATATTTTTACGCTGGTTGAGCTGCTGCGGGCAGAAAAAATCAGCCAGAACAAGATGGCGTTTGCGGATTTAATCCAGAATGCCACGGCCCTATTGACCAATGATCAGCAAAAGCCCCGGTGGATCATCATCGATGAGGTTCAGGACAGCGATCAGCTCCAGCTGGAGTTCATTAATCGGCTCAAAGGCAGCGAAACCCGGCTGTTTGCGGTGGGGGATCCCAACCAGATTATTTACAGCTGGCGGGGCAGCACCCTGAACGTGTTTGCGGCCCTGCGGGAGCAATACGATGCCCGGGAACGGTCCCTGCCCATTAATTACCGGTCCAGCGGATCGATTCTGGCAGCGGCCAAGTGTTTTCTAAGAGACGGCAGCGATCTGACCGGCAGCCGGGAAACCGGCAGCAAAATCATTATCAAAAACCAGTACAATCCCTTTAACGAAGCCTGCTATCTGGCCGACCGGATCGCCGCCATTCATCAGCAGGGGACACCCTATGGTGAAATCGCCGTCTTCTACCGGACCCAGAACCAGTCCCGGGTTTTTGAAGATGTGTTTCTGAAAAACGGGATTCCCTTTGAAGTATCGCTGAAGAAAACCATCCGGGATATCCCGGTGCTCAACTGGCTGATAAAGCTGCTGCGCTTTTCCCTCAATCCCAATGACTGGTCCTCTGGTGTCGAGGTCCTGAGTAATAAGGATTACGGCGAAAAAAGAACCGCAAAAGCGGCCCTAAAAACAATAAAAGACCCGGGGGCCAATCAGTCCGGGCTGCTGGGAAAAATGCGCGGGTTTGTCAGCCACGGTGGGGAGATGACCACACCCGCAACGATTTACACCTATTTTGAACTGGACCGCCAGATTCGCCCGACGGCATCCACCTATCAGGAGGATAAGGCCGCCATTGACGGTCTGCTGCAGCTAATCATTGAATATGTAGCGGAAAAGCAGCTGCCCTTTCTGGAAGGGCTTACCGATTTTATCAATTCCTCGGCTCTGTACGGCATCAATATTCTGAAAAAGGACATCAGCAGCCAGGCCGATTCGGTTAAACTGATGACCCTCCATGCCTCCAAGGGACTGGAGTTTGCCTATGTCTTCATCACCGGCATCAATTACGGTCTGATCCCCCTGCATATGAAAAGCCCCGCCGAAGAAGCCGAAGAACGGCGATTGTTTTTTGTGGGCATGACCCGGGCCAAGGATGTGCTGGAGCTGTCCTATTACACCAACCCCGACGATTACCGGGTCATCGCCGGGGAAAGCCGCTACATCAACATGATCCCGCCCCAGCTGGTCGAAAATGAATCAGTCAAAGCCGGCGGGGAAGTCAATTTGCAGGACCTGAAGAAACAGATTCAGGCGGCCCAAAGCGAGGGCAGCGAAGCGCCGGAGCCAGCCGAAACCGTCGTTGCGGTCCCGGAAAAACAAGTCCGCCATCACAAGTACGGCATCGGCACGGTGCTGAAAGAGGATGAGACGATGATCGAAGCAGAGTTCGAAAATTACGGCGTCAAAGAATTTATCAAGGCGTTCAGTGAGCTGGAGTATTTGTAGGACGGTGATTTTAAATTTTAAAAGCGAAACTAAAAAACGAGATCTTCAAAGATAAAATTATTGATACGCTCAATCATTTCTCGGGGTTTAGTCATTTCATCAATGATTGCCTGGGTTTGAGCAACATCATCGGTAATAAGGTTATCAACTCCCATTTTCGCCATTTTCGTCGTCAATTCTTCCGAATCCACCGTCCAGGCATAGACTTCCTTATCGGCGCGATGAGCATTCGAAACCAAATCAGGCGTGACGAAGGTGGCTTCCACACTTAAGGCATCAACCGGCAAAGTTTGAATATTTCCAATCGCCACAGCCGTAATATAGGCGCGTTTTATCTGGGAATCCACGGCTCCGACCTTTTCCAGCGTCGGGTAATCCAACGAAGCGAGAATGCACTGATCCTGAAACTGATGATCATTAATAATGGCAACCGTCGACTCCACCAGACTGGATTCATGTCCCGTGGGTTTAAGTTCAATATTCAAGCGAATCCTATCCTGGCAAAGAAGAATGGCTTCTTCCAGGGTGGGGATGCGTTCGTTTTGGAATTGGGGGTCAAACCAGCTGCCGATGTCCAGACCGTTGATATCGGCATAGTTGGACGACCAAATGTTTAAATCCTGCCCGGAAATCCGTTTGATATTATTGTCATGAGAAACGACAATGATGCCATCCTTGGTTTGGGCGACATCAATTTCGGCATAATCCGCACCCTCATCAATGGCTTTCTGCAAGGCCGCCAGGGTGTTTTCCGGGGCCAGGTTGGAAGCGCCCCGGTGGGCCGAAATTAACGGACCGGTTAAAAAACGATCATTGAAAATATCGTTAAAGGAATTAAAAATAATGGCACTGTTTAGTATTACAATAAGTAGAACAGCGGTAATGCTGATGGTCAGGATGGTCTTTTTCGTTAGTCGGGCAGGACGATTGTTTTTGATAAGAGGATCAGCTGAAACAAATGCATGGGAAGATTGGGAATAGGCGTAATAAAAATTGGATACAATCGATAAATTCATGGACGACACAATAAGTTGAAAAAAGGTAAACAGTCCCGAGACAAAAAAACCAAAAGTTCCGACAAAAATGGATAATCCCAGGGGATGGTTGTCGAGCTGTTCCAGTGAAAAGAAAGTAATCAATTCTAGAATGATCACAACCAGCAGCAGCGACACTAATATCAGCATGTTCCAGAAGAGAATGTATAGGATGAAACGCCAGAAGTGACCCTTCATCAGCACGAAACTTTTTTTAACCGCCGCGAAAAAGCTGAGGCCATTAAGCGTAAAAAAATGGAATGAAAAAATCCAGTAAACGGCAAGTAAAAACAAAATCAAAGACAAGACCGTGAACCCAAGGGAATAGAACGTGTTTTCTGAAATATATGACATAATGAAGCCAGGTATTGAAATGGAAGATATGAAATTGGAAGACAGGGAAAACTCGGTCAACGGTATAATAACCAGGATAAAAACAAGAAAAAGTAAATTTTTAGGCCGAACAATCGTGATCGCTCGTTTGAATCCTTCTTTTAATAATGGCAGCAATTGTATTTTTCGGCGGAAATGGCTCTCATTAAAGAGCAGAATCAGGGTCGTCAATTCCAGCAGCGCAAAAAAGCCAAAAATTATCGCCAGAAACAAAAAGGTCAGCAGACACAGCGGATTGGTTAAGGCCTGGGTGAAATTAGCGCCGCTCAAATAAGGATAACCCAAAAAAGACATGACGCTATTAAATAGAAAAAAACCTCCCGGATAGACAACCATTGAGCCTACCATGGTATAGATGGCTTCGAAAAAGATTAGAATTCGAAAATTAAATTTAAGAAGCGACAAGGTTTCCCTGGTAATGGATAATAATCCGGATTTGTTTTTGTCCATCAGATACAATCCTTTCAACAGCTAAAATTTAGAAAAACACAGTTTAGAATCATAGCAAAATATGATCTTTTGGAGATTGTAACATGAGGGAGTATCTGAAACAAGAAGAAACAACAAATAAAGTAAATTTTTGAAACTTTGTTTCACAATGCATTAATTGAAGCCAAAAAAGAGCTAGAACCGATTCCACAATTGTACCTGCGAAATCGGCCTAGCTCACAATCTCAGTCGTCATCCGTTTGGACTCCTTCTTTTGATATCATCAAAAATCTTTTTTTCACTTTTTTATAAACATCACGCACTGTTGAACTTTCCTACTCGATTAAAAAGATTTCTCTTTTTAATATTCAAACTCTGTTTTTCATACAAATTTTTTATCCGCCAAAATCAACTTATTTCATCGAGTCAAAATTTCTCCTTCAACCTCGGGTCGGTTATTGATCTTATTGGCCAGTGTCGTAATCATTTATTCAAAATGATTGAGTTGATCTTTGATATGGCCTAATTATAACACCATACTTTTAAAAGTAAATAGAGAAAACGTAAACCTTTGTATAACAATCATATCGGGTTGTAAAAAGATTTTTACAAATCCGTCGTCCTTAGGAGACTAATAAACGAGGCTGGGAAGACGCTTGGAAAGCAACATCGCTCTCAGCCTATATTTAGTTTATCGGGGTGTCTCAACATAGGTGATTGCATTGACGGGACAGGCGCTGATTGTAGTAAAAAGTCGGTCCATATCAATTTTAACATCCTGAGACTTAACAAAAGCCTTCTTATTCTGCATTTTAAAAAGATCGGCATAATTCTTTGTACATAGCCGACAACCCATACAGGCACTCGTGTTAACAGAAAGACCACCTGGTATTTCTTCAGTTTGAGGGAAGTCCTCTTTCGTCACGATTTTTGCAGTAATCCAAGAAAAAATGATGATTGCAATGATTGTCAAAATATAACGAATCACCATAAACTTTATCCCTAAATACTTCACTTCGTTCAAAAGCATCGGAATCTTGATGACTGCCCATGAACTCAAAATAATAACCAGGTTGCGGACCGAGGCCCCCTTTTTATGAAGCATGACACACATTGGGAAAGCCGCATAAATCGGTCCGGCTGATACGCTGCCAAGAGCGAAGGCCAGCACTACACCCTTTGTTTTGGCTTCCGTCCCTAAATATTTGATGATTTTTTCTTTTGGTACCCACAAATCCAAAAGTGCAGTCAGGACAAAGATGACCGGCATAATTAAGAGCATTTCTTTAAGGTAGTAGCTACTGTTCTTGAGGGAATCAATTCCCATACCCGGTCGTAAAATAAACATGATGACATAAGCAATTACCACTGCCACAACAAATAAATGGTCGTATAATTTTTTTAGAACGGTCATATAAGCACCCCTATAACCAACGCAATAATAATGGCAAAGACAAAACTCAAACCATTTCGGGCAGCGGTGAACTTTAATCCGAATTCACGTTTTTCAAGTGGAAAAGTGACAATACCTACCATTGTCAATGTCGTTAAGAATGCAACCGCCGGGACTATGCCAACTCCTGCATTAACCAAGGTCCCGACAAGCGGGAACGCGATGAACGCGGGAATAATCGTGATCGTACCAAATGCAGCGGATACTAATGTGGCGGTAACTAACGATTGATTGCCAACAAAGTCAGCAATTTTTTCCGGTGGTAAAACAGTCAGGATTAAACCAATTAAAAAAATAATTGACAGGATACTTCCCATCATGCCTTTACCCATACCAAATGCCATTTTTAGTGCCTGTCTTGTTTTTCCAGAATCCTTTTGAAAAGAAACAAGCAGAAATACAGCTGTGCCGATCCATATTAACAGAGTAAAAACATCCATTAAATCCTCCTTCAAGTGTTTACTGATAACACGATTATAGAGTATTGGCGGTTTGCAATATAGACACCAATGTTTCTTTTTGTTATAATAATCAAAAAGGAGATGAACATAATGACGGCTGAAGAAATACAAAAGCTTCCTATATTTTCAAATATAAGCATGGAACTGCTTAAAACACATTTAATGAATCATTGCCTATATGTTCAAAGCTATTTTAAAGGGGCAACCGTTTATAATCAAAGCGACTTATGTCAAACCCTGGATATTGTCCTATCAGGTGGGGTTGTGGCCTATACATTGTCAGAAAACGGTTCGGCAACAACCATGTTCGAGTTTCAAAAGGGCAGCATAATCGGCGCAAATTTATTGTTTGGAGAAAATCATGCCTATCCATTTAACATCTATTGCCGGGTTGACTGCAGACTGCTTCACATTTCCAAAGAAGCGGTTTCGGAGTATTTACATGACTACACTTTCGTAATGCACTATATAAAATCATTGTCCCAAAATTCTCAAAGCATGAATCGGAAAATCACAATGATGACGCAAAAAAAACTTCGGGAAAATATCGTGTACTACCTGAAACAACAATCCCTGATTCAAAAATCTTCGACCATTATTCTGCCTATCAGCAAAAGAGAACTTGCCGATTATCTAGGCGTTCAAAGACCTTCATTGTTCAGAGAATTAAAGAAATTAAAAGACGAAGAGATCATTGATTTTAGCAACCGCAGCATTGTGATAAAAAATTTCAATGAACAAACAAAGCGAGGCTACTGATATTGATAAAGAACGCGTAAATATTAAAGACAGGCATACAGTTGCCCAGATGTAATTAAAAAATCCCCTTGGCCTAATAATAAGACTAGGGAAATTTTTGAATTACGATAAAGGTTTTCAATTGGAATTTCACCGTTTAGCCTAAATCTTTAATACAGATTTCGCTGGATATATTGATAGGTTACACCTTTTATGTCATAATAGTGAATGACACATATGAATATATAGTTAAAAGCAGGAAGTTATAATACCCCCCAGGGAGACACCATAAGTTGTACATTCGTGCAAAACTCATATAATCAGTAAAACGAATTGATGAGATCAAAAACATTCATTTCACAAATCATATGTTTTCTTATATAATAATGCTATCAATACGAATCAAAAAACGAGGAGAACAAAATGGGAAAAACAATTGCTGAAAAAATATTTGATGCGCATCGGGTCGACGAGCCGTTTCCGGACACCCATGTGTTAAAACTGGATCGGGTATTCTGCCATGAAATCACCACTCCAATCGCCATCACAGATCTGATGGCACGCGGCATGGACCGGGTCTTTGATCCCACCAAAATTAAAGCCGTCATCGACCATGTGACCCCGGCCAAGGATTCAAAAACCGCGGAACAAGGAAAAATCCTCCGGGATTGGGCCAAACGCCATGACATTAAAGACTTTTTTGATATCGGGAAAAACGGCGTTTGTCATGCCATCTTTCCGGAAAAAGGATTTGTCCGACCGGGATTCACCATCATCATGGGGGACTCGCACACCTGTACCCATGGCGCCTTTGGGGCTTTTGCCGCCGGCATCGGGACAACCGACCTGGAAGTGGGGATTCTAAAGGGTGTCTGTGCCTTCCATTTTCCTAAAACCATTAAGATCGTCCTAAAAGGTTCATTAAAACCTGGAGTTTACGCCAAGGATTTGATTCTGTTTATCATTAAAGAGCTGACCGTCAACGGCGCCACCAATATGGTCATAGAATTCACCGGCCCGGTCGTGGATGCGATGTCCATGGAATCCCGAATGACCCTGTCTAACATGGCCATTGAAGCCGGCGGTACCTCGGGCATCTGTTACCCGGATATGACTACCGTGGACTACCTCTGGGAATTCATCAAGGATGAGTTCGCTACCAAAGAAGACGCCCTCAAAGAATATTCGAAATGGGTATCTGATGACGATGCCGAATACGAACGGATCTGCGAATACAATGTTACAAATCTGGAGCCCATGGTGACGGTTGGCTATAAACCCGATCAGGTTAAAACAGTTAAGGAAATGACCGGCACCAGAGTCGACCAGATTTATATCGGCAGCTGCACCAACGGCCGGATTGAAGATTTGCGCATCGCTGCCAGTGTCTTAAAGGGCAAGAAAATCAGCGAGAATGTTCGGGCCATAGTGAGCCCCGCAACCCCGGCGATTTATTCCATGGCGCTCAAAGAAGGCATCATTGAAATTTTCCATGAAGCCGGATTCTGCGTGACCAACCCCACCTGCGGTGCCTGTCTGGGCATGAGCAACGGCGTCCTGGCCAAAGGGGAAGTTTGTGCGTCCACTACCAACCGTAATTTCAACGGCCGCATGGGTAAGGGTGGCATGGTCCATCTGATGAGCCCGGCAACCGCTGCGGCAACCGCCATTACCGGAAGCATCACAAATTCCGATTTATATCAAGTTTAGGAGCTGGCATAAAATGAAAACATTTAGTGGAAAAGTATTATTTTTAGATCGAAGCGATATCAATACCGATGAAATCATTCCCGCAAAATACCTGACCGAAATTACCAAAGAGGCCTTAAAACCAAACTTACTGGAAGATCTGGTTATGACCGGCTTCAACAAGGACGACATTCGGGATAAAGCCGTGATTGTCACCCGGGAAAACTTTGGCTGCGGCTCTTCCCGGGAACATGCGCCCTGGGCCCTGGAAGTCAACGGCATCAACGTCGTGCTGGCCGAAAGCTTCGCTCGGATTTTCAGGCAGAATATGTACAACTGCGGCATGTTTGCCATTGAGCTGCCTAAAGAAACCATCGATGCGCTTTTCGCCAATTATGCGGGAAAAGACGTCGCCATGGAAATTGATGTAGACGCCAATAAAATTATCATCAGCGCCGACGGCAAAACCGAAACCATCGACTTCAAAATCGGGGCGTTTGATCAAACCCTTGTTAAAGAAGGCGGCTGGGTCGGCTACGCCGAAATGAATTACTAAAAGAATCAGGCATTAAATCATTAGAATTTAAAAAGAGAACTGCAAAACTTTGGTTTTGCAGTTCTCTTTTTCGGTGGTGCAAGGCAATGGGCAACCCGGCTACACCGCAAAAGGAAATTTGTACCACCGCATCCAAATATTCGTGAGATAAAACCCCTAAAAATAAAACATAGACTGAATAAATACTAAAAAATATGGTATATAAATAGTATCAAAAATATTGTATTAAGGGAGAATTCAATTATAGCAGATCCAAAAGATAGAATTGATGAGGCCAAAGATAAGACCGTCGGTGGTATCAAGAGGGAAAAGCGATGGATGTCGGTGATAAGTGTTTTAACTGAAAAAAATAGATTAGCAATAGAGGTGTAAAAATGAATTCAGGAGCAAGAAAGATTATTGGATTAGTTGTCGGAATAGTTCAAGCGGTATTGCTGATTCGTCTGGTTCTAAAACTGCTGGGTGCAAATCCGGGAAATGTTATTGTTAATGGTGTTTATATGATCACTCAGCCGCTTGTGGGTATTTTTGAGGGCATTTTCGCCCAAATTCCCATCCCGAGTATTAATGCCACCGCTGTCTTTGAGCCGGCAACCCTGATTGCGATGCTGGTTGTGGCCTTGATCGGTTGGGTTTTAAATAAGATTTTTTCTTCTTCTACGAATTGAAGAATACCAATATAGCATAAAATAATAAAGAAGACAGCAAAACTTTATTTGGTTTTGCTGCCTTTTTTTTGCTGTGGGGAAAGGGGGCGGTGAAGAGAACATGACAAACGAAACGTCTCCATTGAATACCCATGGCATAAATAATTACGTATAAAATTAAAATCATAACTACCGGCTGAGCCGATGGTTATGATTTTTTACTGTTATTCTAAGGGTATTGTCGTTACTCTGGACACCCCTTTATATACATCAATTTGTTGCGTTCACATAACTGTCAAAGATTCCCTTTGACTGAACAATGGCTTGCATATAGTTTTGCAGATGATTAAGTGGATACTGGGTATAGCTCATTTTTACATTTCCGCCGGCAGCCAGCATTTTTTCATAGGCGTTCTCGGTTACCGATGCCGGAATCAATCCATCCTCAGATGAGGTCAGAAAGGTGACAGGCATTTGCGGAACCCAATTATCCGTATCATTAGCGGCAATGTCCTGTGATACATCGCCATCTTTGGCACTGCTCAGGAAAGCAGCTGTAAACATGTTGTCTGTTTCTTTTGGGTAATTGGAAGCCAATATGATAAGTGGAGTTGCGGGGTTGGCGAAGTTTTTTTCAACCCGAGTATCATAAGGTTTGTTGAAAATAGCATCCATTGTACCCCAATTGTAAATTTGCTGATAGGCATAAATCGCTTTGGCACACACCAGGCTTCCGCCAGGCCGGCCATCCATGATAACGCCCCCTGGTGTTTCAAGAAAGTTATTCATGGCAGCATTCATGTTATAGGGACCTTCCATAAATACAGCGGCAGTAACCGGATACTGAGGATAGTCATTCTGAATTAATTCAGCAAGCGCTGATACGGCCTGACCACCTTCTGAATAGCCCGACAAAAAGAGTTGGCCATTGGTGGACAGCTTTAATTGTTCCAATAAATGTTGGGTGGCAATTAAGATATCCACACCATTTGCAGCTTCACTGTCGGCAAACAAATATTCACTGGGATATTTCAGGCAATTGGGCTGTCCGGTACCGACATAGTCGGAAATTGCGACCACATATCCGTCACTGGCAAATGCACCTGCCATCGTATTGGATTCTCCGGAAGCTTTTTGAATGCTGATACTGGGAGCAGTGCCATTTGTCATGATCGTTGCATGTTGATAAACAAGTAAAGGCATGGGCGTGGCATCGGTTTTTTCTGGAATCAGAACGACTCCCGAACAGGGTATCTTTTCACCGGCGTGATTAACGGTGACATATTCAATAATATAGGCACTAACCGGAAATTCTGGTGAACCAAGCTGTGACATGGACCATTGGGCAGATTCCTTGGTGGTGCTTTTCCCTAATTTTTGAAGAAAAGTGGTCGAGTCAACGGTTGAAAAGGTTTGATAAAATTCATTAAACAAGAGGTCCCCGCGGGTGGCACTACTGACATCATAGGCGGCCTTGGCTTCAATAGTCTTTAATTCTTTGCCTGAAATTGTTTGAAGCATAAAAACAAGCAAAAAAAGGGCAATAAGCATTAAAAACAATTGGAAAAAGATTCTTCTAGCTGATTTCATAATCTCCTCATATTGACATAAATTGACCCCAGCATTCATGGTCTTGTCATTGATGTTATTCTACAGCAACTAATATTACGAAGCAATATATATTTTGTCTAATTAATCAATTGTGAAAAAGGTAGACGGTTATCAGAGAACCCTAGATTTCAGGGGGATGGTTCGGCCCCCCGATAATCGTTCTTTGGAATTAGTGTCAGCATGGCGGTGTTACACCTTGGCATCATTTTTTTCAAAGTATTTGCTGGTCCGGTTCGCGGCATTTTCCCGGAGGTTGAAATAATAAAAGGGATAGTCGAAGGTATGGTAGACCCCTTTGCCAAAGGTCGCACTGCCGGGCGAATAGACATCCACATTAACGGTGCTGCAGATCAGCGCACCCTTTGCCAGATCGATCTGGGCATCGGCAAAATTCATGACCGGTTCAATGAAACCCTCGGCATTTCGTACCGCTGAGCCATTTTTATTCAGCCCGATGGACCCTAAATTCTCAGCCGCGGTGGCCAGGGTTTCATCCCGTTTCCAGTTGATCGGATTGATGGTAAGAGCACCGGCGGTTATCACCGGGTTACCCGGTGGCAGCACCTCGGGGGCTTCGGTATTATAGGAAACGATCACTCCGGTATCATCCGGGCCCTGGGCAAATTTCAAGTGGGGATTGGCGGCCAGGTAATCATCGGTGATGGTAAAGCCGACCACATAGGCAACCACCATCCGTTTGTAGACATCCGGATGTTCTTTTAAATAGCCGGACAGGATGTTGCTCATGACGTCGGATCCCTGGGAATGACCGACTAAAATAAAGGGCCGGCCGTTGTTATAATGTTTGATGTAGTAATCAAAGGCGGCCGTGGCATCGGTGGTGGGGATACCGGCGATGGTTTCCTCCCGATTGACCGCGGACAGGTTGTCCTGGCGATAGAAAGGGGCATAAATATTGGCCACCGTTTCATAGGCCGTCGCCTGCCGGTCATAGGCCAGTTTGGCATTGGCCATCATGCCCGGATCATCAATGGTGCTGATACTGGGATTGGTCTGATCGGCCGGGGCGTAGGTAGTGGGGTAGAGATAAAAAACGTCCACCTTCTTGTCTGTGCTAGTGGGGACATTGAGCCAATGCTCAGTTTGGGAGTAATCGGTTACATCTTTCTGGGCAGTGCATCCTGCCAGGACAATGCCCAGACCTACAACGGCAGCCATCAATATCACGATTTTTCTTTTCAATTCCGTTTTTCTCCTTTAATTACATTCGTTAACATATTTTTAATGAGTTTCATTTTATATGAAATGATGGGAATGCGCAATCATATCTTTTCTGCAAAAAATAAATAATAATTGAAATCACACAAGAGTATTGTATAATAAACTCATAATTAACATATGTCAATAAATGATGAACGGTAATTCATATGCTGTAAGGAGGTAAAATGATGAAAGTTGGATTAATCAGATGCATGCAGACTGAGGATATGTGTCCCGGAACAACCGATTTTAAAGTGATGAAAGAGAAGAAACTGGCATTTGAAGGGGTAGAAGGGGAAATTGAAATAATCGGTTTCACTTCATGTGGCGGTTGTCCCGGGAAAAAAGCGGTAACACGAGCTGCGGAAATGGTTAAGCGCGGAGCCGATACGATTGTTTTGGCCTCGTGTATCACCAGAGGAAATCCCATCGGTTTTGTTTGTCCGAATGTTGAACAGATGAAAGCTGCCATTGAAAAAAAACTGGGCGATTCCATAAAAATTATTGATTATACGCATTAAGAGACGCATTCATAATAATAGTGTAAAGAAATTCAAACTGGGTTATTATTTCCAGTGCGCAGGAGTAGCTAAATAATGGCAACTGAATTAAAGGACAACTGAAATCAACATAAAAGCGGCGATTTTTCTCATAGCAATATCGTAAGCAAGAAGCACTCAGATATTGCAATGGATTTGTTTAAAAAAGGCTATAATTATTCCCAGCTGAATTACTGAAACAACAAAAAATAATACAAAAGAGGACTGCAGAGTTTTGGCAGTCCTCTTTTGCGTTATGGCAGAAGGAGGCAGAGAGGGCATGACAAACGAAACGTCCCCACGTCATACCCATGTCATATTAATTTTGGTGCAGTGATTATTTTGGATGGATCACGGAGACTGTTGTCGTTTTTCCCTTGTACCTTACGGTATGTATTTGGAGTCATACCAAGCTTTTGCTTGAAAAGTCTGCGAAAAGAATTGGGCTCATTATAACCGCAGATACAAGCGATGTTCTCAATAGTATTATTGGTTGTTGACAACAATACCTTGGCTTTATCCAGTCGATAGAAGTTTACATAGTCGATGTATTTAATACCCTCGACTTTTCGGAATATGCGGCTTAAATAGGACGGGCTCATAAACATTTCAACGGCAATGGTTTCTAATGAAATATGTTTTTCTTCATTAATATATTGACTAATCAATTTTTTTGCTTTGATGATGAGCTCTCTGGATAAATCCTGCTGGTCTTTGTTGATTGTACAGTTACAGTCTTTTATGAAATTATACAGCAAACTTTTTATCTCGATTTTTGTTTTGATTTTAGTAATTTCCAACATAAAATTATTATAGATGATGATTACCGTTTCATTAATCTTTTCAACGTAGGTATCAATAAGATAATAATATAATTCGGTGCAGAATTTTTGACATTTGTTTACAACTCGAGAAAAATGATATTCTTCTTTATTTAAGTAAGTATCCCATATTTCATCAAAAATAATTTCTAATTCTGTACAAGTACAATTCAGACAGTCCAAAAATATTTTTTTGTAAGAAATACTGTTAGCTGAATCATTGAAGAAGTATTCTTTCTTCTCAACACTTTTATTAATGTTTTCTACGATTCGAATGATTCTTTTTCGGTCAATAGGAGCTGATAAAAAAGAATAAGCTCCGAAATCCATTGCCGATTGAAGTAATTCAAACTGTTCGGAAATTGAAAAACAAATGAGAAAATTTGACGGGTCAAGATCCTTGATCATTTTGACAATATCAACATAAAAAGTGTTGTCGATTGGCTTGATTTCAAGGAATACAAGTCTAGGTTTCTTTTCTTTAATGACGGTCAATCCAGAGTTGAAAGAAAAAGCCTGGCCACTGTATTGAATATTTGAATTATATTTAAATAAATGATTGAACATTTCTCCATCCAAAGGATTCGAACTGATAACAAAGTAATTGATCATATTATGGACTCCTTTAATAATAAATTATTCGAGGTTTAAAGGTAAAGAGATAACAATTTTCCCGCAATTATCTTCCGTTTCAATAATAGTAATATCATATGATTCATTATAGAATGCCGAAAGCATACGCAGGAGGTTGTTAAGTGTTAAACAGGTTGTTCGCGAGAAAAGCGAACTTAAAATATTGCGATTCGTCGTTTCTTTTATATTGACAATTGGTAATTTCACATGATTACAGGATAATGCCAGAACCATTTTGTTATCAATTTCAATAGCCGAAATCATTATTATGCTGGAAATATTTTGCTTATCAATGTTTATAAAAAAAAGATGTTCGACAATGGATTGAATCAATGTGATCGGAATATTTTTTTTTGCACACTCCTGATTAATCTGTTCTTCAATGGTAACTTTAAAATTTCGCGATAGATTTTTAATCGTAATATAATTTTGTATATAGTCGATTTCTTCTTCAAGAGGAACTAAAGATTCTTTGCGATAAAGTGTCCGTCTCAGTAGAGAAGAGATTGAAAAGATGATATCAGCAGTTTCAGTTGCTTCTTCAATGATTGCTTGTTGATAAATAGAATTAAAACTTTCAACTAGAAATGTTATCGGTAACTGGTTCTCAAGAAGGTTAAACTTCAATTTCGCCACATTTGCTTTCGTCTCCGCAATCTCCTTTTTTTCTTCCAATAATTTGATTTGCTGTTCCTTATATCGTTCATTCAAAATATTTTGGTATCCCATGACAGATATTAATTGAGCAATAATTTTCAGCAGTTTTGTATAGGCAGTGATTTCTTTCAGGGAGAGGGCCAGAATTTTTTCATGATAGATATCGGTATAGTGAAAAGCATTCGAATTTTTAAATATATCCGGTAAATAATCAAAGATCTTTGGCACTTTATCTAAATCCACACCGGTTAAAAGAACTTGACCAGTCATTATCTGCCCGACGCAGGTATCTTCTACAAAAATGGGGACGGCACAGTCAATCAATCCGCAGGGACACTGATAAATATATGGTTCTCGAGTGATGGATGCGGTTAATCCGGCATAAGCATCTGATTGGATGCACAGTTTCTCAAGTTCTGGAATACTTCTGATCGATTCACAAACGGGTAGAAATTTATGACTGGTAATTGTACGCCCTTGAAAGTCAACAATGGATGAAGCCATGCCGGTAGCCTCATAGTATTGTTGCAAGAGTTCTTCCAGGATTTCTACGGAAACCAAATCAGTTAAATGAATGACATGCATGATGATCCCCCCTTTTTTATTGTAAAGGTTTACACTCCACGATATTAGTTTAATTATATCATATTTTCAATATAACCTTATCAATTTATGTTGTCAATTAATAATGATTAAGATGTCAAAAATTGATTGGTTATTTGTAATAAAAGAGTGCAGTATACTTGAATATTGAATTTTGTCAGACAATAAAGGAATACTAATGGACAATAATGATAACTACTTGAGGTTTAAAAAGAGAGTATCATAAGTGTATTCAATGGAATTTAGCTGTAATTATGATTGAAGTGAGGTGAAAACATGGAGAAAGGTAAAGCAGTGGCCATCGTCGAATGTAATGGATTGCCAACAGCAATTGCTTTTCTGGATATGGCTTTGAAATCTGCCAATGTAAAATTATTAGGAATGGAATTGGCAAAAGGAGAAGGGATGGTTGATGTCAAGTTAATTGGAGATGTTAGTGCCGTGAAAGCTGCGATAGCAGCTGGAATAATTATTGCAGATACGATTGGCGGGATCATGGGAAAAATTATTATTCCCCGGCCTCATGACAATATTAATTGTATGCTGAAGAATGATTATGTCATGCACAGTTTAATGAATCAAGAAAAGAATGGCCAGAATGTTCAATCGACGTTTTTGAGAGATAATCAGAAAACTGAGAATGAGATGAATGAAAAAAATTATGATGAACCCGATTTGATTGTTTTTGAGAAATCAGATATGGGATTAAAACCCAAAGTCGAAGAAACCCGTATCAGTGAAACAATAGGGAATGAAACGAAAATGGTGTTCAATGATCAAAATTTTTTAGTAGTGTCTGAAAAAGAGTATTCATGTAATCTGTGTAAAGATCCAACCTGCCCCAGAATTAAAGGCAGACCCCATACAGAGTGTCTTCACTATAACGAGAAAAGGGAATAATGATGGATCAGGAATTGATTATTAGTATTGTAAACGAAGTTCTGCGCCACTTAGCATTAAAGAATGACGGAACGTTGATTGCAACATTTGCTGAAAATTATGTACAGGAAAAAGGAAATCAATTATTTGAGATAAACAGGCAAAAAAAAGGGAGGGATGGAAGTAAAATGAAAAAAATTCTTGTTCTGAATTTTGGATCAACATCTTCGAAGATTTCAATTTTTCAAGATGAAGTTGAAGTAAATAAAACATCGATCGCACATAATACAGCAACGCTTAATCAATTTAAAAGCGTTATTGATCAAAGAGATTTTCGAAAAAAAGCCGTTTTAGAATGGCTGGAAAGTATTAATGAGTCAATCATGTCTTTTGACGCCATTGCTCCCAGAGGTGGGAATGTCCACCCGATTGCAAGCGGAACCTATCAGGTCAACCAGGATATGGTCGATGATTTGGAAAGCGGTCAATATGGCGTTCATGCCAGTGCTTTAGCCAGTATCATCGGTTATGAATTGTTTAAAGCATACGGTATCCCAGCTTATACAACGGATCCGATTGTTGTTGACGAAAAAATACCTGAAGCGCGTCTTTCCGGAAATAGAATTTTAAAGAGAACCTCCAATATGCATGTGCTAAATCATAAAGCGACGGCGCGGATTGCCGCGTTGCAAATTGGTAAGCCCTATGAGGAATGCAATTTTGTTGTCGCCCATATGGGCGGCGGTATTACGATCGGTGCTCATTATAACGGGAAAATTATTGATGCGAATAATGGCTTTGACAGTGATGGGCCATTTTCTCCTGAACGTTCCGGCAGTCT
Organism: Acetobacterium bakii; assembly: GCF_001263355.1. Lineage (GTDB taxonomy): Bacteria > Bacillota > Clostridia > Eubacteriales > Eubacteriaceae > Acetobacterium > Acetobacterium bakii. Next base: position 28,929 of record NZ_LGYO01000016.1, on the reverse strand, counting down.
GCCGGTTGGCGATCTGGTTCGACTATGTTTTTCCGGACAATACGATCAATTGCAAATTCTTCGCATGATCAATGGGGAAGGAGGTATGAAATCATATCTGGGTGAAGTAGATGTGCGAATAATTGAGGACCGAATCGATAAAGGGGATAAAGAAGCAATTTTAGCTTATGATGCAATGGCTTATCAAGTCGCTAAGGAGATTGGTGCTTATTCAGTCGTCAGTCAAGAAAAACTTGATGCAATTGTTTTAACCGGTGGTTTGGCTTATTCAGAAAAATTCACATCCAAAATTATTAGTTATATGGGGTTTTTAGCACCGGTATTGATATTCCCAGGTGAGAATGAAGCATTAGCATTGGCAAAAGGTGCCTTACGCGTCCTTAATAAGGAAATAAATACACGGATATATATAAAAGAAAACCAGGAGGACACGTTATGGCCAATAATAGAATCGGAAAGATAATCAATATTCAACGCTTCACTATTCATGATGGGCCCGGAATTCGAACGGAAATTTTTCTAAAAGGATGTCCATTGCACTGTATTTGGTGCAGTAATCCGGAAAGTAGGCACCCTTATTCTGAGGTCGGCGTGAATCGTGACAGCTGCATTGGAAAAGAATTATGCGGTAAATGTCTCGACGTATGTACACAGGAGGCCTTGATGTTTTCCGGCGATAAAATTGCAGGAATTGATCGAGAAAAATGCACAAATTGTCTCGCCTGTGCAAAAGCCTGTGTTAACGATACCTTGAAAATCTTCGGGGCCGATCTAACCGTGGATGAATTGATGAAGATTATCCGAGCCGACCGAAAATACTATGATCAATCAGGCGGCGGCGTTACATTTTCAGGAGGGGATCCCCTTACACAATGGGAGTTTGTTCGTGACGTTTTAGCGCAATGCAAAAGACTTAATATCAATACATGTGTGGAATCAGAGCTTTTCTGTAAGCAAGAAATTTTGGATGAAATTATCCCGTGCACAGATTTATTTATTTCAGATATCAAGCATATGGACAGCAAGCAGCATCGCCAGATTACCAATGCCGGGAATGAAATTATTCTGGGCAACCTTCAATATCTCGTCAGTAAGAATATTCCGCTTGTTTTACGGATCCCGATCGTCACTGGCTATAATGATAGTGACGAAAACATTCGCAAAACCGGAGAATTTATTCAAAATGAACTGCATAACAGAATCATCCAATTACAGTTATTGCCGTTCAGACCTTTAGGAGAAGATAAATATGAGTCTCTTGGCATTTCATATCTCATGACAGGAACCCCAAGTAATCGAGATCTTTATACCGAGCAGCTGACAAAAATTGCCGAAGAATTACAGAAATATGGGGTACCGGCGGTGCCGGGAGCCATGAAATTATCAGAAAAAATGCGAGGATAGGAGGAATGGCAGCATGACAACAGATATTGAAAATCCAGATATTAAAAAAGTTATTCAGGAAATTGTAACAAACATATTACAGGACAATCAAAATAATGAATTTTCCAGAAATATTAACGATGATTTATTGAGAATACCGGTTGGTGTTTCAAATCGTCATGTGCATTTATGTCGGAAAGATATGGATGTGCTATTTGGCGAAGGAAGTGAATTGACAGAATATCGTGAATTAACCCAAAAAGGTTATTTTGCAGCGAAGGAGACCGTTACCGTGGTCGGTCCAAAAGGTGCGATAAACAAGGTGCGATTATTAGGCCCTTTGCGAAACGATACCCAAATTGAGGTATTGGCATCCGATCGATTTACCCTTGGAATTGAACCGCCGGTCAGAGAATCAGGGTCACCGACAGTGGCCCCGACGATTACCATTGTCGGTCCGAAAGGTACCGTTATTAATAACATGGGCGGGATGGTTGCATGGCGCCATATCCATATGAACGCTTATGAATCGAAACTTCTGGGTGTTAGCGATGGCGATTATGTAAAAGTGAAGACCCAGGGCGAACGGGAAATTATTTTTTCAAATGTAAAAATTAGAATCGGCGAAGCTTTCCGCACCGAACTGCATTTGGATTCTGACGAAGCAAATGCAGCAAGCATTAAAAACGGCGATTTTCTGAAAATTATTTTATAAGAAGGCAAAGGATATAAAGATGAAAAATTATTTTTCTTCTGAATCGGTAACCGAAGGTCATCCTGATAAAATGTGCGATTTGATATCCGATGCGATTTTGGATGCAATGATCGAAAAAGATCCAAATGCGCGAGTCGCCTGTGAAACGACCGCTTCACCCGGTTTGATCCATGTGATGGGTGAGATCACCGTTAACGGTTATGTTGATATTGAAAAAGTTGTACGAAACACCGTTAGAGAAATTGGCTATGTCAGCAAAACCGATGGTTTTGATGCCGATACCTGTGCAGTCCTGCTCTCGATTAATGCTCAATCACCGGATATCGCCTTAGGGGTCAATCATTCCTTTGAATCAAAAAACGAGTTTTTCGCTGAAAAGTCAGATCTTGGGGCAGGCGATCAGGGCATGATGTTTGGTTATGCCTGTGATGAAACGCCTGAATTTATGCCGATGGCCATTGTCTTGGCGCATAAATTAACCCACCGGCTGGCGTTGGTCAGAAAAAACAATACGATCAATTATCTTTGTCCGGATGGCAAGTCCCAGGTAACCATTGAATATGACGACGATAAACCGGTCCGCGTCGATACCGTCGTGATCGCGGCTCAACATCATTCAGGCATCAGTCAGGGACGGATTAGACGAGACATCGTCAGTCAGGTAATCGAGTCAGAAATTTCAGCGCATTTACTGGATGATCGGACCAAGTTTCTGATAAATACTACCGGGCGATTTGTTGTGGGCGGACCGACCGGTGATACCGGTTTGACAGGAAGAAAAATCATTGTGGATACTTATGGTGGGTATGCCCGACACGGTGGTGGTGCATTTTCGGGAAAGGATCCGACAAAAGTGGACCGGACAGCCAGCTATGCGATGCGCTATCTTGCTAAAAACATTGTGGCGTCCGGCGCAGCAAAAAAATGCGAGATTCAGGTGGCCTACGCCATCGGTGTTTCAAAACCTGTTTCACTCTGCATCAATACCTATGGAACCGGGAAATGGACGGAACAGGAATTAAGAGAAATCATCTGGGAAAATATTGATCTGCGGCCAACGGCGTTAATTGATCGTTTTAATATGAGACGGCCGATTTATAAACAAATAGCGGCATACGGCCATTTTGGCAGAAATGATTTGGATCTTCCCTGGGAGAAATTAGATAGTGTTCATTTGTTTAAGTAAGTAATTTTGTCAGGCCATTGCGATAAGGAGGTATGATGATTGTCAATAAATGATTGGTGTTAAAAAATGATTGGTTGTTCGCTTCAGCACAAAACAAAAGATGAATTGGTCTGAACAATTTTGGAACTCGATTGTAATCGGTTAAAACAGTATGATGTAATTAAGTTAATACACAGTGTTAAAAATTTAGGAGGTTTTATTATGGAAATGTCGAAACAACAAGTCCAAGCATTAGTGGAACAGGTTATGTGCCAAATGGCAAAAAGTCCGCGGACAGGCAGCAGTGCTGCAAATAGTCAGTTTAATGAAGTTTTAGGCGAAGGTGGCTGTGAACCATTCGATAAAGAATATGGAATGATGAATTTTGGCGATCCCACTAAAACAAGTCCAAGTCCCTATGATCGCACAAACCGAATTCTTCACCGGGTTTGTGCAATCACCGAAGCTGCCGATGCCGAAAGAGCGATGCTCTATACCGAAGCGCATAAGATGTTTGGGGGGAATGGTGGTTCGCAAATTATCACCAATGCTAAGATCTTAAATTATATTCTTGACAACATAACAATTAACATTTACCCGGATGAATTAATTGTTGGTGAAATGGGTGCTCCCGCGCGTTGTTCCCCATTTTTTCCGGAATTCTCATTTGACTGGATCGTCGATGAATTAAATAATTCACCATGGTACAATCGAAAAACCGACATTTTTGCATGTTCAGATCAAACAAAAGCAGATTTATTAAGCATAGCTGAATACTGGGAAGGTAAAAACCTGAAAGACCATGTCGTAAATAATTATCTGACTCAGGAAGAAATAAAAGGATCATCTTTAGGCGGTCGGCCAATATTCATGCCTAACCTGTATGTGTATGGCGGTGTCGGTCATACCTGTCTGGATTATGAAACGATATTAAATGAAGGCTACAGCGGATTAAAAAGAATGATTGTCGAACAGCTGGAAGCAATTGATGACTTTACGACACTGGCCAATCTTAAGAAAAGAGAATTCTATACGGCGGCACTGATAAGCTTGGAAGCGGCATCTAAATTTTTCAGAAGATACGCTGCCTGTGCAAGAGCAAAAGCTGCTGCCGAAACAAATCCGGACGAAAAGAAAATTTTACAACAGATTGCTGAAAACTGCGACTGGGTTTCAGAAAATAAACCAAAAGGTTATTGGGATGCCCTGCAACTATACCACCTGGCTTCAAATATTACCATGATCGAAAGTAATGGTCATTCAATCACCTATGCTAATTTTGATCAGGTATTATATCCTTTCTATGAAAAAGATATGAAAGAGGGCAAAATCACCAAATCTTTTGTCGCTCAATGTATGGAAAGTTTCTATGTTAAAATTCACGAACTGCGTAAACTGCGTGATGAAGAAACAGCAACCTTAAACAGTGAAGTTGGCATTGGCGGTCCTTGTCTCGTTGTTGGCGGACAGAAAGCAGATGGTTCAGATGCAACGAATGACCTTACCTATTTAGCGATCGAAGCCCATAACCATACCTGTTTACCAGATCCCTGGTTTGCCTGCCAATGGAATGATGCCGCACCCTGGGAAATTAAAGTTAAAATGGTTGAAGCCATTAAAATTGGTACCGGTCAGCCAAAATTATTTAATATTGAAGGCATTATCCCAACTGAATTGGCTAAAGGTATTTCATTGGAAGATGCCCGAACCTGTACAATGGTAGGTTGTGTTGAACTTGATGTACCCGGCAAAGAATACGGTGCCCATGATTTATGTTACTACAGTTTGCCAAAAGCCATGGAACTAGCTTTAAATGGCGGTCAGTGTATCGATTGCAGTCCCAATTGTCCGCGCTTCAGCATCTGCGTCGGAGCAGGCAAAACACTGGGACCAAATACCGGCAGCTTAGCAACCGCAAAAAATATCGATGAGGTAAAAGATTCTTATCGACAACAAATGAAATACTGGTGTGATCGCATGGTTAGCTGTATGAACTGTGTTGAAGAGGCTCATAAAGATCTTAAACCATTGCCATTCTTATCGGGTATGAACAAGTGTGCCATTGAAAATGGTGTGGATTTAACCGCCGGCGGTGCAAAATACAATTTTTCAGGTCCTCAAGGGGTCGGTCCAGCCACCGTTGGCGATTCCTTAATCAATATCCAGAAAATAGTATTTGAAGATAAAAGAATCACCGGGGAACAATTCCTGGATTGTCTGAGAAAAGACTGGAAAGGTTATGAAGAAATATATCAGCTTGCCAACAGCGATCGTATCCCGCATTTCGGTAATGATAATGATGAAGCTGATGCCTATTCTGTCTTTGCAAGTGAATGTTACTTTGAGTTCATCAATGGACGTGAAAATGTTAGAGGCGGTAAATATGCAGCCGGTTTATACAGTGTCTCAGCCAATGTCGGTATTGGGATGATCCAAGCGGCTACTCCTGACGGAAGAAAAGCTTACGAAGCTGTTTCAAATTGTATCGGTGCTGTCAATACAATGGCTGGCAACCATGATGTTAATGGTCCAACGGCAATGTGTAATTCAGCGGCTAAGTATGACCATCAAAAAGCCGGCAACGGAACATTATTAAATATCAGATTTACGCCAAACAGTGTTTCCGGTAAAGAGGGCACCAAAAATATGATTGGGTTTATCCATTCCTATTTCCACCAAAACCCACTCCATATCCAGTTCCATATTCAGAATGTCGAAACGCTTATCGATGCCCAATTACATCCCGAAAATTACAAAGGACTTTTGGTTCGGGTTGCCGGATACAGTGCTTACTTTACAAGATTGAGTAAAGCCCTTCAGGATGATTTAATTCACCGTAACGCATTCGATGAAATCTAAAAGATAATTAAAAAGTAATCGGTGGTGTGACGCAAAAGCGTGTTCACACCACCAATACTGTTTTATTTTCAGAAAGGGTGAAAATTATGACAAATGAAGCTTTGGGTATGATTGAAACCAAAGGTCTGGTTTCAGCAATTGAAGCAGCGGATGCAATGGTAAAATCAGCAAACGTATCATTAGTGGGTTACGAAAAAATCGGTTCCGGATTAGTAACCGTAATGGTTCGCGGCGATGTTGGCGCGGTCAAAGCAGCGGTTGATGCAGGTGCTGCGGCAGCTGATAAAGTTGGACAAGTTGTTTCAGTCCATGTGATCCCAAGACCACATGGTGATGTAGAGAAAATTTTGCCGAATCTATAATTATTAAAATAAATACGGAGGCGTAAATTAATGAAAGATGATTTAATGAACAAATTGATGGAAGAAGTTATGAAGAAAATGGGCGATGTTAAAGAAACCGGTACTGTAGCTGCGGCCACTGGGGTATGTGGATTAACCGAATTCGTAGGAACCGCTATTGGTAATACCATTGGATTTGTTATTGCAAACGTCGATAAAACATTGCACGAAGCAATGAAAATTGATCCAAAATACCGGTCAATCGGTATTCTTTCCGCCCGAACTGGTGCTGGCCCCCAAATATTTGCAGCGGATGAGGCAGTAAAAGCAACCAATTGCGAAGTTGTCTCTTGCGAATTAGCAAGAGACACTGAAGGTGGAGCCGGCCATGGTTCTTTGATTATCTTTGGCGCAGAAGATGTTTCAGATGCAAAAAGAGCGGTTGAAGTGGCACTTCATGACTTGAACAGAACCTTTGGAGATGTATATTCGAATTCGGCCGGTCATTTGGAATTCCAATATACGGCGCGCGCAAGCTTTGCCTGTAACATGACACTGGGCGCTCCGATCGGAAAAGCCTTTGGTATCGTTGTTGGTGCTCCGGCAGGGATCGGCGTATTAATGGCTGATTCCGCATTAAAATCGGCTAATGTCGAACTCGTTGGTTACGCTTCTCCTGATAATGGCGGAACCAAATACTCGAATGAGTCAATGATCTTCATCACTGGTGATGCCGGAGCAGTCCGTCAAGCGATTTATGCTGCCAGAGAAGTTGGCAAGCAGGCACTGGAAGCACTTGGCGGTCCTTGCCCATCGGTAACAACGCCCTATATTTAATTAAAAAGCGATGCAGCGTAAGTCGTTCGTTTTATAAATAGAAGGGCTTTGTTAAAGCGTGGCCGGAAGTTGGTTTCGAATGATTCAAAATTCGGGGAGGTAAACCTGAACCGGTTGGCGAATCTTATTTTACAATCTTAGACAGAGAGTACAGAAAGTTTTGAGGTATAACGATGTTTTCATCTGAAAATAATGACAACAAGTACGTAAATAATTTCATCAATGATTTATTGAATCAGTTCAATTGCGATACAGAATCACAGACGCATAATATATCAACCAATAATGAATTATCGTTTGATGCTACGGTATGTTCCGGAAATCAGCAATATGAAGAAGCAGCAGAGAAAAAAAATTCATTCTTATTTGATGAAGTGGATGATGCGGTTGAAGCGGCAGTGAAGGCTCAAAAGGAATTAGTAAAATGTTCATTGGCCAAACGTGCTGAGATAATTAACGCGATCCGTGAAAAAATCAGAGAAAATATTCCCCAATTAGTTCGCATGGAACTTGATGAAACGGGTTATGGCCGCTATGAAGATAAGGTTGCTAAACATCTGCTCACAATCAATAAAACGCCTGGTGTGGAAGATATAAAACCGGAAGTATATACCGGGGACGATGGTCTGACGTTAATTGAAAAAAGAGCCTATGGCGTTGCTTGTTGCGTGTTGCCTTCAACGGCACCATCGTGTACACCGATCCATAATGGCATTTGTATGGTTGCGGCTGGAAACAGTGTAGTTTTTAGTCCGCATCCAGGCGGGAAAAACACGACCTATGCGGTATTAGAATTGATGAATGAAGCGGTCCGGGAAGCTGGCGGTCCGGCAAATATTTTTGTTACAACCAAGGAAGCGACGATTGATAAAGCAAATGAAATGATGCACCATCCTAAAATTGATTTATTAGTTGCCACCGGTGGACCAGGTGTTGTCAAAGCTATTTTATCATCCGGGAAAAAGGCCATTGGAGCAGGACCCGGTAATCCACCGGTATTTGTTGATGAAACCGCGGATATTCCCAAAGCGGCAAAAGATATCATTGCCGGTAACAGCTTTGAGAACTGCATCCAGTGCAACGGTGAAAAAGAGTGCCTGGTCATTGACAGCATTGCGGATTTACTGATTGGCGAAATGCAAAAGAATGGGGCATATCTGATAAAGGATATGGCAACGATTGATAAATTAACTGATTTAGTCACGACAGATAAGGGTGGTGTTAATCGGAAATATATTGGAAAAGACGCTAAGATCATTTTAACGGATATCGGGATCACGGTTGGCGATGAGATAAGAACGATTATTTATGAAGTTCCGGCCGATCATATTACTGTCATGGAAGAATATCTGATGCCATTGCTGCCCATCGTCAGAGTTAAAAATGTCGATGAGGGAATTGAAAAAGCAGTTATCATCGAAGGCCGCAGAAGACATAGTGCGGTGCTGCATTCACGAGATGTCCATACCATTACTGAATATGCGAAAGCAATCCAAACGACAATTCTTGTCAAAAATGGGCCGTCATTTGCCGGTGTTGGTTATGGCGGAGAAGGATATGCAACCATGACGATTGCCGGACCAACCGGTGAAGGTCTGACACGTCCTAAATCATTTACTCGGGAGACCCGATGCGCTTTGATCAAAGAATTCAATGTTAGAAGTGGTACAAGATAGTAGTTTTTAACAATCTTTTTTCAAAAGGATAAAATATGCGTAACGATGCATCAAGATAAGTATCACTCGGGCTGTCACAAATTATCTGATTTTCAGAGAAGTGACAGTCCCTTATATCCTTAAAATAAACATTTCAACAGGTTTTAAGGAGAAATGTTTTAGAGGGAGGAATAAAAATGGTTCACCAATATACAACCGATTATCAAGACCGTAACAACTGGATGTTTTGCACATTCGATTCGAATTTGCCAGTTGATGTATTTTATGTGTATCCAACCGCTTATTATAATAGCCCGGGCGAACCGGCAATCTGCCCTGTTACCCATGGCGCAATGCGTCAGCGAGCCCGGGAAAATGTTATCAATAAAGGCTCGGTATTTAAGGCTGTCGGTAACTATTTTGTACCATATTACCGCCAAATAAGTCTTGAATATCTGATCGATCAGAAAAAAAATGATATCAGAGAGTTCATTGCCGGACCTGTGACCGATGTGATTCAGGCGTTTACCTATTATATGGAAAATTTTAACAATGGACGACCGTTTATTCTGGCAGGTCATTCACAGGGATCTATTTTAATTTCCATTCTGCTGGCTACTTCATTTAAAAAACATCCGGAATACAACCAATCCATGGTTGCTGCCTATATCATTGGTTATGGCATAACCCAACAGTATTTAGAAAATAATCCGCATCTTCGATTTGCCAGCGGCGAGACCGATTATGGAGTAATCATCTCGTATAATACAGAAGCACCCGGTATTACTGCAGAAAATATCACCGTACCGCATGGCACGATTGCAATAAATCCAATTTCCTGGAAATGTGACGAGACAGAAATATCATCCAGCTTGAGCCTGGGTTCTCGGATTGTCAGACGCGACGAAGAGGGACACTTGATTGATATACTTGACAAGCTTCATTATGCCGATGCCAGAATTGATATGAATCGCGGTGTAGTCATTTGCAGTACCGCAAATCCTGAAGATTTTCGGATCATTGGCGGTGAAAAATACTTTCCTCTGGGGAATTTACATAGTGGCGATTATTCGCTTTATTATTACGATTTAAGAAAAAATGCGCAAAAGAGAGTGAACGCATATTTAGCAAAAAAGGAGACTTTATGGAAAAAATAGAAAAAGTTGTCTTTTATAAGTGTTACAAAATTTTAAGTAAGTTTTGCGGGGATTCTCGAAGTGATACGATATACTTAAATTTTTTGACAAATCTTGATATCTTTAGAAAGAAGTATTTTTTGAGTGCTTATAATTATAATAATAGAGATTTTAATATTATTATGCTATTAATGGCATTGTACCAATCACTTTTGAACAATACAATTTCGTGGAAAATATCGGAGAAAGTGTTGCTGAATATGTTAACCGAATGTTGGAATATCTATCCCCAAAAGAATCAAGTGTTTAATAAAAATATGTATTTTGATATTTTAGAAAATAATAATTGTATTGTTCTTGCTCCTATTTTAAACAGTCAGTAAAGATTATTATCAGAATCGACACTGTGAAGCATTGGTAGGGATGGGTGCAGCGATTATGGAAAAATATATCGAAGCACAAAACAAGTAATGAAAAATTCAAATGACGCAACAGAATCATCTTCAAAAGAAGGTGATTTTTTTGTATGTATAAATAATGCTTAAAATAATTATATTTGAAATTGCCTATTGACAAAACGTTTACAAAGGCTTATATTTAATCCATACTTACTTGTACGTATAGGTTGATTAAGGAGATGGATCATGAATAATCCAAAATTAATACTCTTTACCGGTTTTCTTGGTTCGGGGAAGACTTCGTTACTTTTAAAAACAGCCAGACATCTGGCACAGCAGCAAAAACAATGTGCCATTATCGTCAACGAAGTTGGGGAGATCGGAATTGACAATCTGCAGATGAAAAAAATGGGCTATGACGTCTGGGAAATATTTGGGGGATGTGTCTGCTGCACTCTGGCAGTCAGTCTGGAAGAAACCATTGAAAAACTGACGGCGAATTATGCGGTTGAATACATTCTGATGGAACCATCCGGCGCCGCTGATCCCAAAGCACTGTTTCAGCCACTGAAGCACTGTGGCTTTGCCAAAGAAAATCTGAACAATGTGTTTATCCTGGATCCCACCCGGGTGGAGATGTTTGAAGCGGTTTTGGAACCCTATCTTGAATCATCCATTCCGCTGGCAGATATTGCCGTTATCAATAAAATCGATGTGGCAACTGCACCAGAGCTGGAAAAATCAGAAGCCATCATCCGGAAATACAATCAGACGGTTCCGGTTTTGAAAATCAATGTGAATGAACTGAGTGACAATCAGATCGAAGAGATACTTAAATAAAGTGAAACGGAGAGATGGCAATGTATCAGAATACATTTGAAACACTGGCGGTGGAGACCACACTGTTCTCACGGCAGACCATAGAGAATTTAACATGGAAGGAGATCGGATGCTTTTTTATCCGGAATTATATGGAGCAGCTCGGAAAAACCCCGAATGCGGTCATTGGTCATATCAAAGGGCTGATTGAATTGGAGGATGAGAATTTCATCAAACTCAGCAGCGTTCGTGCAGACCGCCCGGTAAACGCTGAAATCCCTAAAACTCATGGCAACAGCCGGGAAGGGCGTTTAACCTTTAACGGCATTATTTCCAATATTTCAAAAGACACCAATATCCAGTGCTTTCATATGGCACTGGAGCGAACCTGCAGCGTCTACGGGCTGACGACAGATTATAAAGAAGCGATTCCCGGTGATGAAGAAACAACCAATTCAAATCCGGAACCCTGTCCAGTCTGCCATGAACATCATCCCCATGACGAAACCTGTGGGCATCATCATTAAATGGTAATAACCGATAAAACCATCGGTATTATAAAGCAAATTTCTGGTAATTGCGAAATTAAAAAATGATGAACAATGGCTGCTTTGATGTCAGTTTTCACAAACAATTTTGTAACGTCGAGGCGGACATCTCGGAGAGTGTCCGCCGTAGAGTGTAAAAATTGTTTCGTGTAAAACTGGCAGCGAAGCTCACGGCTGTAACGCAATTACCAAAACAAATTAAAGCTGGAGGTACAATGCATGCTTGAAACAAAAAAAGAGACTCCTTAAAATTCCACGGGTACTGGCATTGTGGGCCATAACGTACACGGGAAGCGCTAAAAGGAGTGCTCATCACTTTTATATTAACACAAATCCCAATGGAAAATAAAATTATTTTTCCATAAATCGGATTAATTTTAAATATACTTGAAACCTGATGAGTGTTCCTTCTGAAAATGTTTGGTTCAAACGAAAAAAAGTTAACAAAACAAAAACATGGAGGATAAAGAAATGGCGAAAATAAGTGAATTACTGGCAAGTCTGGAAATGGATGAGCTGATGGAATTGGTCCAGCAAGAACTGGAAAATGGCACCGATCCCGTGAGTATTCTCAAAGAATGTGAAGCTGGCATGGTCAAGGTCGGGGAATTGTTTAGCTCAGGAGATTATTTTGTTTCCGACCTGATGATGTCCGGAGAAATGTTCAAGGAAGTCGGGACGATGCTGGAACCTTATTTAGATGGAAAAACCGGAGATATTCTGGCTAAGGTTGTTTTAGGCACCGTTGAAGGAGATATCCACGATATCGGTAAAGATCTGGTCTATGTGATGCTGAAATCCGGCGGATTTGATGTCATTGATGTGGGGGTTGATGCCAAACCGGAAGCGTTTGTCAATGCACTGAAGGAATCAGGAGCACCGATTTTGGCATTATCCTGTTTATTGACCACCGCCTATGATTCCATCTCAAACACTGTCAAAGCCGTTGAGGCAGCCGGACTCAGAGATCAGGTCAAAATTATCATTGGTGGCGGACCCACCGACGAATCAGTTGTCAGATATACCGGCGCGGATGCCGTCGGTGACGATGCCCAGTCGGCAGTTAAATTATGTAAGGAGATGTTATGATGAAAACGAACCCAATATTTGATGAACGATTAAAAAAAGTTCAAGCTTGTACTAATCATGAAAACGAACATGTTCTTGCCTGCTATATGGGGCAAGCTGTACCACCAACCTATTCTGATATTACACTGGCTAAATATATGTCAGATACAGAAGCTGGTTTAAAATACTACATCGATTTTGTTAATCGTATAAATACAATCGCTCCTGTTGATTGTATTAATTTTGCTTATCCAGGGGCGCATCAAGCGGCATTAAGCCTGATATGGTGGTCTAAAGTCAAAATGCCAGGTGAGGAATTAGGAGAAAACGAAATCTGGCAGGTTGATGAGAAAAAAATGATTCAGGATGGCGATTATGAACTTATCATTAAAGAAGGTTCTCAAGCGGTAATGAATCGGATATTGCCTCAAATCATAGATATGAAAAAGATTGAAAAATTTTTTGAATACCATGCAAAAGACGAAATGATTGCGCAACAGTATATTGATGCAGGATATCCAGTTTTAAATAGTGGATTGATCTGTCCTCCGTTTGAAACATTATGTGGCGGACGTTCTATGACCGCATTTTTTATGGATTGCTATCGAAAACCGGATTTAGTTAAAGAAGCTCAAGATGCCATGCTGGAAGAACAGCTGAAAATGATCGCTTCTCGGCCAGATAGGGATTATGTCATAGGTGAATGGATTGGTGGTTGGCGTGGAGCGTCAGGACTTGTCAGTCCAAAGATTTGGGATAATTTGGTATGGCCTTATATGTATAAACTTGCGTTAGCCTTAATTGATCGAGGAATCACACCAATCTTGCATTTAGACCAGAATTGGGATCGAGATTTAGAAAGATTTTTAGAATTACCAGCAAAAAAATGTATTATCAATACCGATGGCATGACTGATTTAAGAAAAGCCCGGAAAGTTTTAGGTGACCACGTTGCATTTATGGGAGACGTTCCTGCTCAAATGTTAACCGTATCAACTCCTGATGAAGTCAAGGATTATATACGTCGACTACTTGATGACATTGGTGTAAAAGGGGTAATTTTAGCTGCAGGTTGTGATGCTCCGACATGTTCAAAATTCGAAAATCTTGTAGCAATGCATGAGGTCGCACTAGAGTATTAAAGAATTAAGGAGACATTTATGATATTTATCGGAGAAAAAATAAATGGCACCCGCAAAGCTATCCAGGAAGCCATTATCAATCGGGATGCCGACTTCATTAAAAAAACAGCTCTGGATCAGGCCAATGCCGGGGCAGACTATCTGGATGTGAATGCCGGCACCGATCCTTCCCGAGAAAAAGGGGACATGCTCTGGTTAATCGAGATGGTGCAATCGGTCACCAATACCCCCATCTGCATCGACAGTTCCACCCCGGAAGTCATCAGCGAAGCGATCCACGCTGTCAAAGAAACGCCGATGATCAATTCCATCAATGGTGACCCGGAGCGTCTGCAGAGCTTTATCCCCTTTATAAAGGAAAGAGACTGCAATGTCATCGCTCTGGCGCTGGACGAATCCCAATCCGGGATGCCAAAAACCGTAGAACAGCGGATGGTTGTACTTGAAAATATATTCAAGGCCACCCGGGATGCGGGGATAGCTGACGATAAAGTCTTCATTGATCCCCTGATCATGGCGGTTGCCACAGATCAGAAAGCCGGGCTGATCGCCTTTGAATCCATCAAAACCATCCATGCGGCATATCCGGAAGCCCATATCACTGGCGGGCTGAGCAATATTTCCTTTGGTCTGCCAAACCGGGCTCTGGTCAATCGGACCTTTTTGACCCTGGCAGTGGCAGCCGGCATGGATTCGGCAGTTGTCAATCCCGAGAATGTGGCATTAATTGAGTCACTCAAAGCCACTGAGCTGTTGCTGGGCCGGGATCGCTTCTGTCGGAAGTATACCACTGGGGCAAAAATCGCGTTTATCAAAAAATAAAAACATGTCAGATTTTCATAGCCCTTTTCCTGGCGCATTCGGGAAAGGGCTGTGATTGATTCAGACCTTTAATCAAAATATCAAAGAATAGGAGTTGATCCATCAATGAAAGCGTATCTTCAAAGTGGTAATTTTTCGGAAATAAAGGCGATTGATGATACCCAAAGCATCCACATCACCAAGGAAGTCCGAGATCGCTGTGCTGACAATTATTGCGGATTTTATGGCAAAAATTATATGTGTCCTCCGGCCGTGGGAGATCTGGAGTATTATCGGGAATTGATCCTGACGTACCCCAAAGGACTGCTTTTTTCAAAAATATATTCATTAAAAAACAAATATGATCACAAGGGCATGATTAAATCCGGCCTTGAATTTCGAGAAGAGATCCAAAAAATCAGCGAAGCAGCGAAAGCCGAACATTTTGACTATCTCTTTTTCACCGCGGGAACCTGCTCTATCTGTGAAACCTGTGCCATCCTGTCCGCGGAACCCTGTCGATTTCCTGATGAAACCATGCCATCATTGGAAGCGTCGGGCATCGATGTGGTTACGCTAAGCCGTGATTTGGGGATGACTTATAACAATGGTTCCAATAAAGTCACCTATTTTGGTTTAGTGCTCTATAGGGATTAGCCCAAAATTTGGTGAATGTTGCTATGCAATAAAAAGCAATTATGATAGAATCAATGATACAGATCTGTACGTAAGAGTTGAGGAGAAATGATGAAGGAAAAACTGATCGAACTGATTGCGGACTTAAAACTGAGCGAAGCAGAGGCCTTTGCAGACGAATTGATCCAACAGGGAATCGAAGCTCAAGATCTTTATGATATTGTTATGGAAGGATTAAATGAAATCGGAAAAAAATATGAAACGGGCGAATGCTACATTGCCGACCTGATTGTCTCGGGAATGATTGCCAAGAATATTTTTGCAGCAGCCAACCTTCATCAGGGGGGGAAGACTTGGTTGAAACCCGTAGGAAAGGTGCTTTTTGGGACGATTTTTGATGATATTCATGATATCGGCAAGGATTTGATGATTGATGCCCTGGAAAACAAGGGCATTGAAGTCATTGATCTGGGCGTGGATGTGAAAGTTGAAAAATTTATTGATGCAGTAAAGCAGCACCAACCGGATATTATCGCCGTGAGCTGTGTGATGACCAATTCCATCCCTTATCTGCAGGAATTGGGAAATGCCCTGGAAAGAGAACATCTGCTGGAAAACCGTCGTTTTTTATTGGGTGGCGCGGTGGTGAATCACGATTATGTTAAAATTCCACAGATCGATTTTATGACCAACAATTTTTATGAAGGGCTGAGATACTGTGAAGTTTTTCTGGAAGAAAAAAATAAGGGAGCAAAAAATGAATGAGTGATGTTTTATATTTAGCAATTGTAGCGAGTTTAAAAGATAAAATATTAAAAAGTCAGCTTAAACCCGGTGATATGCTGAATTCTGAAACCGCACTGATGAGTGAGTATTCCGCGAGCCGGATGACTATCCGCAAAAGCCTGTCGCTTTTATCCAACGAAGGGTATATCTACTCGGTGCCGGGCAAGGGGAATTTTGTCTGTAAACCCGAAGTGGATATTTTTCAGTTTAAGTTTAATAAGTATGACGGGTTAAACACCCATATTGATGAGGTCAAGCTGATTTCGGTGAAGGTGCTGTATCCGACTAAGCAGATTGACCGCACATTAGCGTTGGCGGAAAACCAGAAAGCCGTCGAAGTGAAGCGGATTTTATATTCCGATCAAAAAGAAATTGCCATGGAGATTATTTATCTGCCCTATGTGCATCATCAGCCGGTAATTGAAGATATGCTGAAATTTGCCAACTATCTCAAGCCGGTGGAAGAAAAACTGGCATTTGTCCTTGATAAGACACTGAACATCACAGTGGCCATGCCATCGGAAGAAATCCGGGAAAAACTCAACCTGGGTGAGCGTGATCCCGTTTTTGAAATCACGGAAATTATCAAGAACGAAGCCACGCTTAAAATTCTGGAATACGCCTGGTTTTATGTCAGTCCCAAATATCTAAGTATTAAAGCGGCAACGCCAAAGGACAGTGACGATAAACGGATCTTCTAGTCAATTAAAATAAAAAAGAACTGCAGAGTTTTGGCAGTCCTTTTTTTAACCATTTCTTCTATTATTACGATCCTCCGATTGAGCATTTCAGACCATATGCTTCGACGGCTTCTTTCAGCTGATCGATGCTGGTCTTACTGGCAGGTTTGATTTCATTTAAAGCATATTCTCGTCCCAAATAGTCGTACTTATTCTGTCCCAGACGATGATAAGGCATCAATTGAAGTTCCTTAACAGACGCCAAAGACCTTACAAAGTCAGCCGTAGCCTGGATGTTCATTAGGTCATCATTGACTTCCGGAATAACGGGGATTCGAATAATCATCGGAACCCCGGACTTGGCAATAATCTGGGCGTTTTTCAGAACTGTTTTATTGGAAATTCCGGTACATAGCTCATGTTTTCGGTCATCCATATGTTTAATATCCATAAAAACCAGATCCACCAAAGGCAGTATTTTATTTAAAACTTTCTCGGTGGTAAAACCGGTTGTTTCAATGGTGGTATGCCAGCCGTTTGACTTGCAGCCCATCAGCAGCTGCTCGAAAAATTCCTGTTGAAAAAAGGGTTCTCCACCAGAAAAAGTAATCCCGCCACCAGAATTACGATAATAAATAGCATCTTTTTTTAGTTCACTCAATACCATTTCCACGGTTTTTTCTTCACCAGCCATATTGAGTGCGCCGGCATAACAGACTTCGACGCATTTGCCGCAGTGGGTGCATTTTTCCTGAATGATCCGTGACGGGTTTTCCATATCAATCGCCCCGGCGGGGCATACACTCAGACATTTACCGCAGCCAATGCAGTTGTGACCAATAAACATCAGCTCCTGCTGGCTTTGCTGGGATTCGGGATTACTGCACCAATCGCACTTTAAAGGACACCCTTTTAAAAACACGATGGTTCGAATACCGGGTCCATCATGAACAGAAAATCGCTGGATATCGAAAATGACTCCTTTTGCTTGTGAATCTAAAATGTTGCTCGGCATATTTGCACCTCCAATTATTATAAAAGCAGTGAGAGGCAATTATCCCCTCACTGCTAAGAATTTTTAAATAGTCTTAAAAAATATGTTCGGTTCTTTCAATGATATCATCCTGAATGGATTTATCAAGCGAGGCAAAATGGGCACTGTAACCAGCCACACGGACAACCAGACTCTGGTATTTTTCAGGGTTTTTCTGGGCATCAATCAGTTTCGCACGGTCAACCACATTAAACTGAACATGCATCCCTTTCTGATCAAAGAAACCGCGAACCAGTGAGGATAAGTTGTGAAGACCGGCTTCCCCGGCAATGGCTGAGGGATGAAACTTCTGATTCAAAAGGGTTCCGTTGGAAGCAATGAAATGATCCAGTTTGGAAACCGAATTGACAGCTGCGGTTGGACCCGCCAGATCTCTTCCGGAAACCGGTGAGACACCATCAGCTAAAGCAGTACCGGCCAGTCGACCGTCAGCGGAAGCGCCGGTTCCGGCACCCATTGGAACATTGGCTGACACAGGGTATAAACCCGGTTGGAACTGGCCGCCACGAGGATTCGTATATTTTTCAACCTCACGACAGTAAATCAAGGCGCCCTCACGAGCAAGGTTATCCACGGCATCAATATCATTACCAAACTTTGGTGCTCTGTTTAATAACATTTGACGCATATCTTCCATGCCCACAAAGTTTTCGTCCAGGGCTTTTTTAAGATCTTTGGCGGTAATGGCATTCTTGTCATAGACCAATTCTTTAATGGCGGCCAGGGAATCTCCAACATTGGCAACACCAACGCCTTGTGGTCCGGTGAAGTTATAGTGGGCGCCGCCTTCTTGAAGTGATTTTCCTTTACTGATACAGTCATCTACCATCGAAGCAAGGAAAGGCAAGGGAGCGCGCTCACCGTGAGCAAGATCCACAGAATTATCGGCATTGATGAGCAGGCTTACGAAATGTACCATTTGTTGTTTGTAGGCTTCCATCAGGTCATCAAAGGTTTTAAAGGATTCAAAGGTTCCCGTTTCAGGACCCATCTGCTGGCCATCGGCCATACCGTTATTAAGTGTGATTTCCAGTACTTTGGCGATGTTAAAGAATGCCGCATCATGCCAACCTTCGGTTTTACCACCCTTTTGTGGTTCGACACAGCCGATAACTCCGTAATCACGGGCATCACTTAAGGTCACGCCACGGCTGACTAAGGAAGGAATGACAACCTCATCACTGTAAAAAGCAGGCATTCCCAGTCCTAATTGACTGATTTCACAGGCTTTTAATAAGAGCTCTTCCGGTGTTTTGTTCCATACCCGAAAGGAAAGCGAAGGTTGTGGCAATTTTGTGTGTGCGGTAGCGATGAGACTCATAAAAGAAAGTTCATTGGTAGCATCCAGTCCGTCCGGGGTCTGACCGCCGATAATGAGATTCTGGAACATCGGGTAACCGCCAAAAGCCTTGGTGGATCCTTCATCACGGATCTTATTGATATCGTTGAATTTAACCCAAAGGCAATCCAGCAGTTCCTGAGCTTTTTCATCAGTAATGTTGCCCTTGCTGACGTCCTGTTTGTAATAGGGGTACATATACTGATCGAAACGCATCGGTGAAATGGAATGTCCGTTGGATTCGATTTGCGTGATTGCCTGGACAAACCAGAAAGACTGCAGGGCTTCGTAAAAGGAATTCGCTGGATTTTCGGGAACCGTTTCGCACATTTTAGCAATTTCCAGAAGTTCGTTTTGTCTGCGGGGGTCTTTTTCCTGACTGGAAAGCTCCCTCGCCTGAGCCGCAAAACGATGGGCATAATTAATGGCAGCATTGGCGGAAATGATCACGGCATCAAGGAAATGTTTCTTCTTAATGTATTCCGGCAAAGTAGTATCAGCATTTGCTATTTCTGCTTCAGCTTCGGCAATAATTCCTTTAAAACCTACTGCCATGACCTTTGCGTAGTCGACACCAATATGGCCAACGCCATTAAAAAAGTAATTTCCAACCGTGAAAATGCCGGCGGCAATGGCTTCTCTGGTTTCAGGAAACATGTATTGTTCGGCTAATTCATTGACCGTGCGGCCATCCCAATATTTAAATGCTTCGCCAAGATCTTCCTTGGTTTGATCCGAAATAAGAAACACATCGCCTTTTCGTTTAGCCACAGTATCAAATTCACTAATCAGCCACTTGTTGGAAAACTCGGGGAAAATCTGGGTACCACGAGGTTTAGCCGTTAAATTACCAACGATTAATTCTTCATCGCGAATCACAATAGTCATTTCATTTAGAATTTTTTCCAATGCTTTGGCCCGACGAATAATCATCGGCAGCGCTTCGGTTTCTTTATAGGACTGTGTGATTAATACAGCTCTTTGCGATTCGATTTCCGGGGTTACTGAATATATGCTATCAATTAACTTTTTAATTCTTGGATTTACAGCTGCCATTTTATATTTCTCCTCTATTTTAAAAAAGTATCCAGCCCATTTTGATTAACTATAGTTGTATTTTACTCATTAAACCTGCCTTTCTTTTTTTAATGGAAAATACTTAAAAGATCACAATAAATTACTCCTAATCTTGTTTTTTTTACTCTTCTTATAAAATATGTGCCAGAGCATCAGTTCATATAAGTAAGCGTCTTCACAAGCCGAAAAAAAATTAGTAAACATGATCATACTTAAGATTTTTAGAATATATCACATAGAAACTTTGTCGTCAATTTGCATTCCCTATACCCTTAATGTTATTAAGTTTAGATAAATATTATGCCATAAATATTATGCCATAAATATTATTTGATAATGATTTTTAAGTTTTAAATGAAATATATTGGGATATAAAGCCAATTATACGAAAAAAATAACAAAAATAAATTCTTGGAAATTTTTGTTATATAACTTTTTGAATAGTTATAAGACTCGTCTATTAAATCCCGGCCAGTTTTGAACTCAGCAATGTTTTATTAAAATGGATATCTTGTGATTCATTTTATATTTGGAAAAACAAGATACAGATTAATATTAAAGGCAATATACTCAACTAAAAAATTGAGAAATTTTGTAAAAGTAATAGAATTATAGTTTTTTAAAAATGTTCGGAAATATATCTGAGGCGATAACAAGTGCAAAAATACAATTCGTTTTAATTCGAAATATATGAATTATAGAAAACTTAAATTGCTTTATATTCATGACTAGGATTTTGGCAGGGCAAGACAAACGAAACGTCCCCAAGTCATGATTTACTTCTTTTTAACGGCTAAAACAGTATAGATGGCCTCACTGATTTTAGTCTTCTTTACAATTTCAAAGCCAATTACTGGCAATACTTCTTCAAGTTTCGCTGAACCAACCCGAATGGACATGGGCGGTCCTTCTACTACCAGGTCGTCCTTTTCATACTCCAGACATAACAGATGCCCGCCTGGCTTTAGGACCTCAAAGATCGTTGTGAGTGCTTTTGAAAGCGAGCCTACTTCGTGGAGAATTAAGGATGCCATCACAAAATCAACACTGCTATTTTGAATGCTTAGGTTCTCAATGGGATCCTGAAGCAGTTCAATATTGGTAAGTCCTTTTTCCTTAGCTTTAGCTGCGATGACGCCGAGCATGCGTTCATCAGGATCCATGGCGTACACCTTGCAGTCTGTGCTTTCCGCCATGGGAATGGTAAAAAACCCTGAGCCGGCACCAACATCGAGTAACGTATGGTTTTTTTGAATTGGCATTTGGCCAATAAGTGCTTCAGGTGGGATGAGCTGCTCCCTTTGACGGCTATCTAAAACAGCAATTTTGCTTAAAAACTTTTGATCCGATTGGTTGCAATGATGTGTATGATTCATAATAGAACCTCCTATAAAATATAATGCAGACTGTAATTATCTATAATTGTGCTAATAAAATGAGCAGTTGAAACGGCCTATCTTTCAGCTCATTTTCAGACAACGTCGTAAATATGTTTTTCTTTAAGATGGCTCACCATTTTCTCTTCGGCAGCTTTCATAACTTTTTCGATTTGACAACCATGATTCTCTTCCATTTCACAGGTGAAAAGCGCGCCGCTGCCTTCAATGGCTTGAATGACATCATAAAAACTGATTTCAGTCTTCGGTTTCCTTAGACTATAACCGCCATTTACGCCCGGTGCCGACTGAATGAGGTCAGCCTTGACCAATTGCGTCAGGATTTTGGACAGGTAGGTAGGGGATATATTCAGGTGACTGGCGATCGGTTGAAGACTTAAATTGTCTTTGCCTTCTTGCTTAACGAAATAGGCCATGATATGCAAAGCATAATTCGTTGCTTTTGTATACTTCATAATATTCTCCTCAAAGATAATGCAGACTGTATTTATCTATGATTATACTTGATGAATTTTATTATGTCAATAACAATTCCTATCCTTAAGATTATTTTATTTTAAATTTCGTTGTTATTTATTTCATATATTAGGTATGTATTTATTAATAGGGCAATTCACAGGGAATAGCCTCATAAGCATCACAGGTTCGGTGATGACACAAAAATGAATGGAGAAATATAATAATGAAGAAGGAAGCGATGAAATTACACACAGCGCCCCTGGATTGGAAAGAAGTGTACTATACCAACTGCCCCCCTGGAAACCGCCTTGGAAAATGGCCTCGTCGATGGGATTTATACCCAGAGCAAACCCTTCCAGCATTTCCAGGAAGCCACCGGCAACAAGGGTTTTGTGGCCCTGGCCGGACCGGCCAACAAGCAGGCCCGAGTCGCCGCGGATAATATTGCCGGCGATGACAGTGTTTATACCGGAACCCAGGGGTCCTCGATTCTCAAGGTGTTTGATCTCACCGTTGCTGCCTACCAGCGTCAATGAAAAAACCGCCAAACGGCTGAGGCTGGACTATGATAAGTTGTTTATCTATTCACCCGCCATGCCAGTTATTATCCCGGAGCTTCATACATGCGGATCAAAACAATTTTCGAAAAAAAGACCGGTAAAATTCTGGGGGCTCAGATCGTCGGCCACGACGGCGTGGACAAACGCTGTGATGTGCTGGCAACCGCCATCCGGGCCGGCATGACCGCCTACGACCTGACAAAACTGGAACTTTGTTACGCACCACCCTATGGATCGGCCAAGGATCCAATGAACATCGTGGGCTTTGCCATCGAAAATGTCCTAAAGGGCAAGGTGAAGAATTTTCACTGGCACGATCTCGAGACGCTGCCCCATGATGGCAGTGTGACGCTTTTGGATATCCGGACCGCACAGGAGAACGAAAACGGCCATCTCGATGGATTCATTAATATTCCCCTGGATTCTCTACGGGAGCGCCTGGCTGAACTCGACAAAGAAAAACCCATTTATGAGACCTGCATGGTTGGTGCCCGGGGTTATACTGCCGCCCGAATCCTGATGCAGAATGGCTTTGACACATACAATTTCAATGGCGGATACCTGCACTATTGTTCGATTTTTCCATCTCGCGCAAAATAAACCAGCTGGAATCTAACCCTGGTTAAGGTAGACGGGGAGGTCGGCGGGGAATGGATAAATGATTTAAAAAAGCAGGCATTGAAGCATAAGAATAAAAAGAAGGACGGCAAAACTTTTGTTTTGCCGTCCTTCTTTGCGGAGGGTCAGGCGGAGCGCGGAAAATAAAAGAAACATCCGCCACCTAGTTTATATAAAATCAAAATAGTCAAAGAATATGATATAATAGCGATATTATTCGAATGGATATTTTTTAGGCAAGAAAGTTGAGAAAATTATGGATATATTGCTTTTTTTACGTTGTGCTGAAACAGCAATTGCACTTATGGCAATGACAATGGCGTTTGGGATTTTACGGCAGCGCGCAGTATTAAGATTAGTAATCACACTGATTATCTTGACGGCAAGTTGTTTATATCTGACCGCTGTTTACCAATATATTAGCGAGGAAACAGCTGAAATAATACATGTTCCGATGATTATTTTATCGCTGGAAGTCTGGTGTTATTTAATTCGGCAGACAAATTCTGGGTGTCATATTTTAATTTTCTCACCCAGTTTATGATTTATTTTGGTGTCAGCATGGCTTGCGGCACCGCCATTAGGATTTTTTTCAGCTCAGATCCAGTCATTTATTTGCTGTTACGGGTGGTTGTTTTTGCTCTGGTAATCTTCATTGAAGTCAACTATATCCGAAAGCCCTTTCGATACATTGTTCATATTGCGGATTCCGAGTGGTATCTGATTTCGATGCTGGTATCAGTATTTACAGGGCTTATTGTGATGCTAAGCGTTTATCCCACCATGTATTTTGATCGCGATCTTTATGGCCAGGTTGAAATTGTCCTTGCATATCTTCTTTATTTTCTTGTCCTTGGTTTTATCTATGTTTCTTTGCGTAACACGGCACAGAAGTATGAACTGCTTCAATCCGAAACCGCGATGAAAGAAAAGGTTAAATACATGGAGAAGTACAAGCGGCTTTCCGAAACGGATCCTCTGACCGGACTTTCAAACCGTCGGGCCTTTCAGGAACAGGTGGAAACCTGTCTTTATGAAGAAGAAACAGCCGTGCTGCTGTTTCTGGATATTGATCATTTTAAACAATTAAACGATACTAATGGACACGCTGCTGGTGATGAAGCGCTGAAAGCTATCTCTGATAACCTTAAAAATAGTTTTCGGAGTACGGATATCATTGCACGGTTTGGCGGCGATGAATTTATCGTGCTCGTTAGAAATATGCCGAATGATGATCCGATTGAGCAGAAGATAGCCGTTTTCAATCAGAATCTAATAAATATATTCGAAAAGAGTCCCATGATTCCGGATTTTACTGTCAGCATCGGGGTTGCTGTCGCAAAAAATAAGGATGACTTTGAAAAAATCTATGCAGATGCCGATAATGCCATGTATCAGGCCAAAAATAATGGGGAAAAGCATAATGTGCTTTCCCCGAAAGAAACGTCTGGTGAATTGGCGGAAGGTTTAATTTTAACGAGAAGGCACGCGAATTAAAATTAATCAGAACGATTACCGGAAATGATGGGTATACGCAATCACAAATAATCATTGAAATCTCTGAATAGTATTGTATAATCAACATATGTTAAAAAATATTGAAAGCAAAAGGAGCAAAAATGTATTTAGCGATGACAACCGATGGTAAAACTCTGGAAAGCAACGTCTCTCAGCGATTTGAAGAATGTAAGTATCTGTTAGTGGTAGACACCAATGATTTAAGCGTCAATGCGATCGAAAATACAGCTGCTCTTACCCAGGAAGGCATGGCTCAAAAGGTAATCGAATTTAATTGTGAAGGCATCATCACCGGCGTCATCAGCCATCCGGGAGCCTTTGATATCTTGGCAGATGCCTACATCACGCGATTTCTGGGATCAGGTCATTCTGGAACCGAAGCACTTGCTTTAATGGATCAGCGTGAACTGGCATTAATCAGAAATATCAGTGGCAGCGATCACTGCGATGGCGATCATGACCACCATCATTAGAACGACGGATGATAATTTATATGAATAAAATTTAAAACGCACAGCTGTGGCTATCTGCCATTGCTGTGCGTTTTTCTGTTTGAGATGGTTGCTGACACGCCAGCAAGCAGGCGGCTGAAATGGCGGGCATGACAAAAAAACGTCCCCGCGGTATACTCGCGGTATAAGCGATTCGTCCACAGTAAAAAATGCTGTGTTTTTTTTTGCATTAAAAAGGATACAGATTATTAGCATAATGAGATATTACCCTTTGTTTCAATTGTCTGGTTTTATGAGATATTCCCTAAAACCGCACGATGATTTCTGGATTAAACAGACCGAATGCTACTTGAAATATCAGCGGCAGTACCATTTGAACACAATTAGACCGATTTAAAATAAAACAGCAGCACAAGGTTTTTAGAGTAAAAATGAGTGGTATAATATGCGAATTAAAACCGTTGAAATAAATTTCAGCCTAAATATTGGCTGTGGCAATTTAGTATCTACTATATTTTCAGGAATGAAACTCAGTGCCATATCATAATACCTTGGGTTAGCGCAAGCAATTACAGCTATAAATTTCGGAGTGGATTTTCTGTTATTTCATCTTTTTTAAAAGGACTTTCACTCTAAATTTTACCCTTCTTTTGAACCATTAAAATATCATTGCTATATTTGTACCTTCAGCCATTTCTGGCAGGATGAGAATCAATATATTACCCTTTTTTGAATCTATTTAATATTAAAATCAATTTTTTGGCTGCATTTTTATTTCACGAAATAGGCCTCTATAATTTACCCGTTTTCTGGAAAAATATGAGGTTATATCTATATTCTGCAGATTTTTGTTAAAATCGCTTTAATGTTTGACAGGCAAACGTTTTCCGTGCTATATTCCTTCATGAAAGAAAATATTATTTATACTTAAAATATTATTGATAATGACACTATTGGTTATCATCCTTAGACAAGGACCGAAAAATCGAATTGTAAAAAACCTCAGCTAGCCTACTCCATTTGGACAAATGTAAAGTTCGAAATTCTTCGAAACGTGCTTCAAATGCTATCAACTTTGCTACTGATTTACATAAATAGATATCAGAAAAACAGGAGGAGTAGATGGATAAAAATTATTATTCACCACCGGAAATTGTAGATGTGGCAGTTGGCGTTGGAATTAAAAAAGTATCAACCCCATATTTCAAAGAATTCTTATTAGCAATTCTAGCAGGGGTTTTCATAGGTTTTGCGTCTGAAGGCTCCAATATGGCAGCGTTCAATCTTCTTGCAGATCCAGGCACTTATGGTCTTGGCAAATGCCTTGCAGGAGCGATATTCGGTACCGGCCTGATGCTCGTAATTATCGCCGGTGGGGAAATGTTTACCGGACAAACCCTCATTATGGCAGCAGTTTTGGAAGGCAAAGTAAAAGTATCAAAGATGCTGGGCAACTGGAGCCTGGTCTGGATCGGAAACCTTGTAGGTGGAATATTTCTGGCTTATATGATGGTCCAATCTGGTCTCTTTAACAGCGGCGACAACTTACTTGGCGGCATGACCATCAAGATCGCCGTCGGCAAAGTAGGACTGTCATTTATGTCAGCATTTTGGCTTGGCCTTATGTGTAACTGGCTGGTGTGCCTTGCAGTCTGGATGTCTTTTTCAGCTAAAGATATAACCGGTAAAATATTCGCTATCTTTTTCCCGATATGGCTCTTTATCACTTCCGGATTTGAGCATTGTGTTGCAAATATGTATTATATTCCGGCCGGAATCCTGGCAAAATCCAATCCCAAGTGGGTTGCAGCCGCTATGGAACATGGCGTGACTCCGGAAAAACTGGACAGTTTAAACTGGGCTTCATTTTTTCTCAATAATGAACTCCCAGTAACTCTGGGAAACATCGTTGGTGGTGGGATTTTAGTCGCTGGTTACTACTGGTTTGTTTACAAAGGTGGAAAGAAAAAGAATGAGCTAAAGATTTAAGTAAAATATTAAATAACATAATAAGTGCAAATGTAAACCAGTTATGGTTCAACATTTGCACTTATTTTTTTATAATGGGGACGTTTCGTTTGTCTTGGACTTAATGGAATCGTTTTATTCACCACTCATTATTCAATCTGAAAGTAGGGTTTGAATTCAAAGTGAACCTGCTCCAGGACTTGTTTGCTTTCAGCAAGGATGGCATCGATGCGTTTTGTGTCAATATGCATCAGCACAAAATTGAGGCGGGTGATATAATCCAGGCAGTCTTCCATCGGGCAATTGAATTCCCCCCGGTCATAGGCCCAGAGGATGGAGAAGGTGGACGAACGGGCCGCGGTGGCAATCATGGCTATTTCATCCATGTCCTGGTGAATATTCAGATGATACCGGCGATCATGCATTTTATAAAGCCGGATACTGTCATTACTGAAGAGATCCTCATACTTCTCGTCGGCCAGTTCCTTAATAAAGCGCATCGCTTTGGCATCGCAAAGAAATAACTGGTTATACAAACGGATTTCGACCGCCGTGCTGACCTGCAGATCGGTTCGGCGGCCTTTAAAATAGTCCGTATATAGTTTCAGGGCGATTTTATTTTTAAAATCAAATAAAAAAGCATCACTCACTTTGCGGGCTAATTTAGATTTAGAACCAAAATGATAGGAGATCAGCGGTTTGGTGATGTCGCAAATCTCGGCAATCTGATCCAGATAAGTTTTTTTGTAGCCCTGCTCATAGAAGAGCTGGGCGGCGGTCTCGAGAATGTTTTCTTTTTGACTTTTCATGAATATCTCTTTCTTTTGATGATAATTTATGTATCTTTCAGTTTAGCATTTTTTGAGAATGGAAGCAAGCAAATTCTTTTAAAATCGGGAAAATTAAATTCATTTAAAATGTGTTGACATTTCGTAAAATAACGATTACAATACAAATACTGAACCGGTTAAGCATATTGCATCAAAACAATTTATGTGGTGATGATTCCCCGATGAATCGTTAATATGTCCCATATTAATGGATTAAACGGGTTTAATTGCCCCAAAGAAAAAATCAATAAATATTATCAGAAATCATCTTGTTACCCATGTTTCGTAAGAAAATAAAATACAGTTAATAGGAGAAGAAAACATGACTAAAATTGAAGAAGTAAAAGCCAAGGTAGAAGCAGGAAAATCCAAACTCGTTCCGGGTCTGGTCCAGGAAGCATTGGATGCCGGGAATAATCCCCAGGATATTCTCGATGCCATGGTTGAGTCCATGGGCGTGGTCGGCGAAAAATTCTCAACCGGAGAAATTTTCGTACCGGAAATGCTGATCGCCGCCAAAGCCATGGCAAAGGGCGTGGACGTTCTTAAACCACACCTGGCCGGAGATGGTTCCTCTAAATTAGGGACCTGTGTCATCGGTACTGTTGCCGGGGATTTACATGATATCGGTAAAAATTTGGTCTCGCTGATGATTGAAAGTGCCGGATTTGATATGGTTGACCTTGGC
>NZ_LGYO01000015.1 GCF_001263355.1 Acetobacterium bakii | reverse complement strand
AGACAAATTTAAAAACATCATATGTTATGGTTCGGCGGTAATATCTTGTCTACTTTTTAATGATGGATACATATTTAAAAACATCATATGTTATGGTTCGGCTTCCAAAGCATCAGGGAATACAGCCCCAAAGGTTTTATTTAAAAACATCATATGTTATGGTTCGGCTAACCCAGCTAATCCGGCTAATATAGCCCCTACCGGAATTTAAAAACATCATATGTTATGGTTCGGCACCCATGGGACTCGCGTCAGGTGTTACTTAGACCATTTAAAAACATCATATGTTATGGTTCGGCGGGAAATCCATCGGCTTGATTATGCGGAAACGTTTTATTTAAAAACATCATATGTTATGGTTCGGCAAATGCGTTTGGTGGTCGTAGGCGATGCAATATAACATTTAAAAACATCATATGTTATGGTTCGGCGGAAAACGCCTATGATAAGCATAAAAAGTTATTACATTTAAAAACATCATATGTTATGGTTCGGCGGCATACGCTGCCACGGTTGCCGCTTCACAGCTCCATTTAAAAACATCATATGTTATGGTTCGGCTATAGCAAAATCGCTAAAAAATAATGGTGTAATCCCATTAAATCAGATGAATATAGGCATCTCAGAATATTTCCCACCCTTTTAAGGAATATCAATAAAGTTCCTCAAATCCCATTAATACGGTGATTTCGATAGAAATGAGCAAACTCACCTGGTAAATCAAAGAAAAAGATTTTCGGCAGATTGAAAATTACCTAAAGTTTCTTCTTCAAAAACATCCCCATTAAGCAATTTAATAATACACACAAAGTCCTCTTCGCCAACAATAATGTTTTTTAATTCTTGTCGAAGTTGAATGAGCTTTGAGGGCGTAATTGCACCGCGAAAAACCGATTTTTGGTAATGCACCAAATATTTTTTGCAAATTTTAAAAACCTTGGTTACACGTTTTTCGTTAATGTCATAGAAAACAAAGGCATAGTTATAATTGAGTGATTTTCCCATGATTTACTGCTTCTCCTTATTGTTGAATGGTATAAAAGTTTGCTCCTCTAGGATTTCCTTAATTAGCTTATAACAGTCTAGCTTGATGGCGGTTCGATAACTTACCTTTCGCTTAAGCTTGGGATGCTGAAAAACATTTTCAAGACGTTCTTCAAAGGCTCCGATAAATACTTTGCGGCCTTCTTCATTAAGAATACAGTAATTTAACTTCTTTTCAAAATGTTTATCGACTTGAAGACGTCGATTATTTACAAGATCAAAGATTGTCTTAAAAACAATTACGGGTTTAAAAACTTCGCATAAATCAAGACTCAAAGAAAACCGGCCTTCCGATGGCTCGTGAAGAAAACTGATCCGCTGATCCAAATGAGTCTGGTAAATCACAGATATAGTCTTGGAATAAAGCAAACTGTTTCCAAAAGAAATTAGTGCATTGATGGGATTATCAGGAGGACGCTTGACGCGTTTGTTCATCATAAAATCTTCTTGCAAGAAATACTTAAAACATGAATAAAAACGCTGCCATAATTCACCTTCAATTTGTAAAATTTGTTTTATATTGTATGCACGAGACAGGTTTAATGGCAAATCCTTGCGAATCCAGTCAATGATGGGTTTTACCTCTTTCTTTTCATGCTTATAATAATGATAGAGCAGTTCATCAATATTGCAGGCGATGCCCTGAACAATTGCCTTGGCAATATCAAGACGTTTATTTATTGACGCGTTTACCTGAGCAACCAACAAACGGCCGCTGACCAAAGTTTCTTTAGGATAAAAGGTGCCACTATAGCCTTCATGATAGTTGAAAAAGTGAATAATGACATTGTTTTTCGAGAGAAAATCAAGAAGCTTAGTATTAATGCTAACTTCAGACAAACAATAGAGTTCACGTATCCCTTCAATGGGAATATAAGTATTTCGTCCGTTCACACGAAAGCAGAGCGAATTATCCTTTCTGGCCAACTCACCCATCGATGTCAGATATCGGGTATGTCCCATAGGAAACCTCCTTTAGATACAGCAATAGGTGTAATAAGCGCATTTAGTGCACTTCCTATTAATAGCAATAGACGGTGGTGCCGGTTGGTTCAACAGTTCAATAATTTCTATTTCGATGATTGATAGCTTTTGAATGTTTTCATCGTCCAGGGCCACATAATATGTTTTGCGATCACTTTTATTTTTTTCAATAAATTCTATTTTTCCTTGGCGTTCAATTCCTTTGTTCTTCAGAATGTTTAGATAGAAAAGAACTTGCCACTTAACGGCTTCATAGTCAGCATCAGATTTTTTTATTTCAACCAGATAATCTTTGGTGATTTTATCAATTTTGATATTTTCAACAGCGATTTCCGTTCCGGTACTTTCAGAAGCTTTAACCGCATGCAGCGCCTTTCCAATTTTAACATCCTCACTGTTGTCTTCCAGATTGATCCGATTGCCATGGAGCCAACATTGTCGCTTGCAATGAATATAATAATTCACCAGGGTACCGGTTATTCCCATAAGCTACTCCTTTACAAAAAAAGATTGTTTTCATGATGGGCACGAAATGCATTTCGATCAAACTTACCATTTGGGAAAAACGCTTCATCACGTTCACAGCGATAAAGATCACCAATTTGTCCTTGATTGTCAAAAGAATAATTTGGCATTGAAATCTGATAAATAAAATAATCCATTTTCTCTGAAAAATTAGACAGTCGTACCCGTTTTTCGGCATAGCCTATGGAATTGTCTTTAAGTAAATCAATATAGTCATTCCACAAGGCATCGCTGTCAATAAGAATCCCCTCAATTTCGACAGGATCACCGCAAATGAACAAAGAGATTTCCTGGCGATTATCATCAATGAGCTTCATATGTTTTTGGAGTTCAAAATAATTAAAATTCCATAAGGTTTCCCGGGCAAAATTTTCAATATTTGACTCATTATAAGCCTGTTTGGACGCATTGATTTCTTTGAGTATGATATCATAAAAGGCAGTAAAGTTTTTGTTCTCAAGCAGGTTCCACATGGTTTGATCCTGGATGGTGAGGTGTTCCTGTTTTCTAAAATCGTTGCGGTATAAAAGATCAGCAGGGTCGTAGTTGAAAAAGAAAACCTTGGCACCTTTTTTCTTGCAGGAACGATTGATACGTCCAAGGAACTGTTCTTCTGCATCAAAAAGTGAAATGTCTTTAAAACCCATATCCATATCGATGTCGACGCCGGCTTCGATCACCTGAGTGGCGACCAGAATCAAATTTTTTCCGGTTCGCACCTTTTCAATAATGCGCTTTCTTTCCGCTTTATTGTCATCACCAGTCATACATAAAACTTCGCGGTTGATTCCCCGTGAGCTGAGTTTGTCATTTAATCGTGCAAAAAAATCTAGGGCTGTCGATTTCCTAATAAATTCAATCAGAACTTTGTTCTCAAAACCAATAAAATCCGGATTGTTTTCAAGTGCAAGGCTGGTTTCGATTATTTTGTCTAAAAGCTTATCTAGAATGGTCTCCCGGTCATATTTTAGCAATGAGAAATCTAAACTTACGCGGTCTTTAAAGAGGGGATGCTGGTAGTAGCGTTGTGGATCTTTAATGAGTCTTGGCACAGAGGGAGCGTCATCCAAACTAAGCTGTCCCAAATCTGGTAGGGTAGCGGACATAATGATAATGCGCATATTTAAAAGCTGGGCATAATCCTGAAGAAATAGAATAATCTCTTTCCAAAGATGGTTAGGATAACTTTGGATTTCATCCATGATAATAACACTGTTGGCAAGATGTGCCAAGGGAAAAACCGATTCCCGGTCAGTGCCAAAAAGCGTATTAAAAAAATTGACGTGGGTGGTCAGAACCATTGGATAATGCAAAAATTGCCGGGCTAAAAGAGATTGTTCATAATCAGTACGTAGCTCTTTATCGGATTCATACAATTCACCATCTGGATAATCACTGCCAGGAGTTGTCAACGCTTTAATAGAGGTAATACCATTAACCACCGTAATCGCATCAGCAATGATTGGATCAGCATTAAAGGCACTTATTAAACTGCTCTTGGTTTGCTCGACTAAGGTATTAAAAGGAAAGACATAGGTGATTTTATTGAGCCTCGAATCTGATTCTAATAGTTTTAGGGCAAGATTGATAGAGGTATTGGTTTTACCACTTCCGGTGGGCGCTTCAAAGAAGAAAAGTGATTCATTGGAATTTTTCAATAGGTTTTCTTCAGCCTCTAAAAAAAGTTCACTACGCAAGGTGTTGATATCGTCTTTTCCAAATGGACTTACAATGGTTCTGTCTTTGCTCAATTGGTGTTTGTGGATGTTTTGAGTAATGGGCGATTGATTAAATGCAGTTAGATAGTTGCTAATATCATTGAGGGTGCCAAAATTTTGAATGGGGCCGTTCATAAAATCAGAGGTGGCATAAAAATCGCAGGAAACCAGAAGACCAAACAAAAATCGTCCATAGATGATCCAGGGAATCGACTTCCATAGTTCATTTCTTTTTAGGTCAGTTAGGATCTTATGATGAGATTGCTCAATAATTCCCGGCTTTTTTAAGATGCCGTGAAATGGTTCCATATAGAAAATACAGTCATCGGGTTTTTCATTAACTAAATCTTGATCGATTTTTTCTAAAAAATCTGGAAAATTGCTGAGATAACCATGATGCTTGCTAATGATATAGGCATTAAAGACTAAGGTAAAGAACAGGATACGTTGTTCTTTACCTTTAAACACAAAGACTTTATTGAGATAGTGATTTGCATAAATGAGCGCTGAAAAGTAAGAGTGATTTGTGTTTTTCGAGAGGGTAGCCTGATGGGCGTGATTCTTCATTTTCTGGCATTGAAAATTTGGATTGGTTTTACCAAGGTCATGGGCATAGATAGCATTATAAAGAAGCTCTTGCCACAAGGCTTTGGCTGGATCGGATAAATCGCCAACCAATTGAATTTCGAAATGATGAAAAATCGGGTCTAAGTTCTTTTCGGCGCAAAGTTTCGCAAAGTAACTCATGGTAAGGTCTATATGTTCTTCCAGCAACTCCGATTTAATGTTTCCATGCCTATCTTCGCTAAGATGGGCATGGAATGGAGCAGTTGTATTAAAATTCTCTTTGAAATTAAAGAGTGGTATTTGATCAAAATACATGGCAATCTCCTAAAAAAAGATAAGATTCGTTT
Organism: Acetobacterium bakii; assembly: GCF_001263355.1. Classification (GTDB taxonomy): domain Bacteria; phylum Bacillota; class Clostridia; order Eubacteriales; family Eubacteriaceae; genus Acetobacterium; species Acetobacterium bakii. Next base: position 55,181 of record NZ_LGYO01000015.1, on the reverse strand, counting down.
TAGCGACCTGGTGTACGGTTGTCGTAGCTGATAATTTTACCGGAATATTAGTATAAATAAATGGGATAGTCTGATATTGATTCGAATAAGAATCGATTGTCAGAGGCAGCCGCTCTTCATATTTAAAATCAAGTTCGTCAGTATCGTCTAAAAACAAATCATCAGGAGGAACCAGAGACCCGGATAGTTTGGGGAAGAGGCTGTGGATGCGAACTGGTAAATCAGGTGATAGCACCTCAAGCGGATAAACCTCGATTCCTTCAATATTGGCGTAGTGATCATTTTTCCCAAGATAGGGGAGATAGACAAAACGTTTTTCGAGGAACCGGTTTTTTAAATCTTGAGGCAATACGTCTGCATCTGAGTTATCAAACAACAAATAAATTTGCCAGGCGGGCTTTTCCAACCATTGCTCTTTAACAATTAGATTACCACCCGCTTCTTTAGATGCATAACCAACAGAATTATTGAAAACCTGCACCTTTTTGGGAATGTAGCCCTCTTTGTTTAAAGGTTGAATGGCAACTTTCAAATGTTGTAACTGAGCATAGAATTCAGGATAAGAGTCAGATTTACTTTGTTGGTTATAGCCGTCTAATCCTAAAATCCCACCTAAAATTCCTAATAATGCAACCTTATGAATATGCCCATAGGTGTAATATTGATAGGTGTTGACGTCTGGTTGTTTGAAAAAACCGGTTTCGCCGCTGAGCTTAAAGGTGAGTGTCTCCATGCTTATACCTCAGCTTTTGTAAAGATATTAAATAGTTTGGCTTTGTTTAATTCTCCTTCAAGAATGGTCGTATAGGGATTATAATGAATTTCCACAGATTGAACGCGGTTTTCAAGACTGTTGATTAAATCGGTCATTCCTAAGTGAATAATATCTTTGCTGTTTGGATTTTTTTCAAAAGTAATATATTGGGCAAGGTCGGGCAAATAAAGTTCTGGTTCCGTTTCAATAAAAAGTGAAAATTCGTTTTCGCAGCCAACCTTGGCATTAGTGTTATATGAAGTGGCGGCAATAGATGCAGCGGTTTTGAATTTCTCATAATCTGCTTGGGTGTAACCTTCAGTAACACCCATTTCAACGAAGTTTTTATAAACACTGGGATTAATCGCAAAACCATAAAAATAATGGGCTTCATTGCTGACGATTTTTGTTCCCAGGGTGGATTGATTTGCAGCTTCAACTTCATCATTATCATCGGATGAAGTCTTGTTGACTTTTTTATCTACTCTAAAAGGTGATAATATTTGTTGTTCTTCAACGTTATGTCCGTCGTATTTATTAAATCCCTGAGTAATCTGAACAGCGCCAGTGATTGAAAGGTTATTTCCCTCTTCTGCAAAGGTAGCGCCGAAATTTTTGATATCAATAGCAGTGAATAGATTCTTAAGAATATTCGTACTGTCCCGCTCTTCTTTGAGATTTTTCACGCTAAAAACTTCTTCATAACGTTCTTTAAGGGTTTTTGGGCGAATATCTGTGCTTTCTTGGTTGCTCTTTTTATCAGTAGTTGTTTCTGTTTTGTATGATTTTATATACATCACTTTTTCGCCCTGATCTTCCCACATCCGTTTAATCGGGTACTTTAGCGCTTTATCACTGCCGAAAACTTCGCCGGTAGAAATGGATTTAGGAAACCCGGTAAAATCTGCGTTCCAGTTTGCCATCACCGATTTAATCCCGAGAACACCATAAATTCGTTTATTTAACATTAGTCTTTTCCTCCTGTGTTTTGGTTTCTTTGCTTGATTCATAGAGTAGATTTTGGCTTAAATAACCAGCAATCAATGTAGTTGAATCTATCGGGCCATCAGGAATATATGAAAAAATCATACTCTGAAGATTCCCAAAACGACGACTCGGTTGGATTATATAATTGTATTTCAGAAAAAGTCGTTTAACCAAGTCTTTTAATTTTTCATCCGTTTTGCAATTGATAACCGGATTAACGGTTGAGTATACAGGTTGATTAGATTTACTTTTAGATAGATAATAGTTTGTAATCTGACCAACGGCATAAAAATATTCCTGATCATTTTCAATGGAATGATCCCCGGTGCTGTTTATTTTTTCGCGTAATCCTGTTTTAATTGAACTTAACTGATCTGCCATACTTGTTCCTCCTTTAAAATAAGTGATAAATCCGTCGCGCACATTGAATTGTTCAATGGCTTTAATAAAATGACCATTACCAATCGAGTTTTTAATCAGTTCAAGGGAGCTTTTGGGGAAGAGGTTCTTAATCGTCCGGGCATCCCCCTTATAAAACCAGGTAAAAAAACCGTTTCGGCATCGTAAGAGCTCTTCTTTGACTCTAAAATCATTAAGCCTGATATCGCCGGCATCGGTAAAATAATTGGTGGTTAAGAATTTTCTGAAAAAAGTCGTATTGATCAGATGCTGAACGCTTTTTAAATTAAAGCTCTCTCCGTAGGTCAGGTCGGTATGGGCATCCTTAGGAAGATGGATGGCCTGACGAATGGTAAATTGATCAAGATCGGGTGAATAGCCGGTGATTAAATCATAATCCCGTATTTCTAGTTCTTTTCCTTTTTGGATTCTTAGAAAATAGCCACTAAAATTCTTGGCGTGAGCTTCGCTGCTTTCGTAGGGATAGATGGGATCCGGATCATTCCTGTCTGTGCTGAAATAGACATTTGTTTTTCCCTGATTGGCGTAATTATACAAGTAATCGAAAAACTTTTTTTGCGTATAAACATCGTCAGTAGAAAGGAGGTAGGGAACCTTACTTTTGATGCGGGTTTTGTTCTCGAGATATGGCTTTTTGGCGTTCATTCCCATATTGTTGTTGGGGAGTCCGAAAATTTGGTCATCGATTAAAATATTGTACTCGGTGGTGTTATAGATATTGGGCAGGAAGTAACGCTGACTTTCCTGGTGATACAGACTCAGATCGGCCATAAAAAAGATTTTGAGATAGGTTTTATCAAATTTGATTTTGGGGTCGTCGATAAATGAAAAAATATGCTTGGTGATCCAGGTTTTACAAAAATCAGAGATTTGAAGATCAGGAGCGCCAATTGATGTTTCAATATTGTTGTAAATTTCAAGACTCTTTCCTTTGTATTTAAGACGAGGATTTTTAAGAATAGCATAGTAGTTGTTAATAATGTCGAGGTTAAGCTTGGTATTACCGTTATGATCGGGTTGTAGATTATCTTTTTTTATCCAGAAAGATAAATAGTTGTTGCTATGAATCACTTTCTTTCCATCAATCGGCTTGTTCATATCCAATAATTTAGACAGATAATCGCGCTCAATAAAGTCATCAAAGCCAATCCGCTCAAATTTATTTTTGACCACATCTTTTTGATCAATGATTTGGCCTTGCAGATCAACCAGAATATAAGTGCCGGGATCAAGGGTATAATTGTCAGTGATCAAGGCATCACCGGCTTCAGCAAATTTTTGCTCAAAAATACCAATACAGTCTTTTAGCATTACATCACCTCCTAGGCGAATTTATAACCACAGAATCCAAAGCCCCGGGAGCCTGCTTCTAATAATCCACAACCCAAGGCCGTATAGGCAAGTTTTTGGGCGGATGGATTAGGTTCAACCATCAGGGTTATCTTGTCTCCTAAAAGTTTAATATTTTTGTATTGAGTGGCGATCGGCTTATGGTTATCGAATTTGATGAGAGAAAAGAACTGGAAGTCTTCCTCCATTTTTGTATTTGTAATAATATTGAATTTCTTTATGAGGTTTTCAGTTAACCGTTGTTCAAATTTGGCAAGATGCATATTAGTTCGCCAATAACCTTGATCTGACTTTAGTACACATGGAGTGATGGTATATATTTTGGAGAGGTGAACTAATGGTAATATTGTTGGTTTGATGGTTAGAACTTTTAAAAATGGGGAATAAGAATTTTGTAAGTTCGTCATAAATAAGCGCCCCAGTTCTTCATTAACGGTTCGAAGAGTGAAAGAATATATTTTACCTTCACCATATATTTTACTTTGTTCCAAGGGAATTAAACCGGAAAATGTATAATTTTTGACTTGATTACTCTCGTGCCATTTCAACCAATTTTGGTCACTTGTAAAGCTAAAATCGATCAATTCACATATTTTCTGCATGAGCATGGTGTGGTGAATATTTTGTAAAACATATACCTTAATAGAATATGAATAAATTTTCATTGCTCCTACCTCCTTATTGGATAGCATACACTGGAATAAATTTATTGTCAATACATAATAAAAAATAAATAAAAATATACCAACTAATTGTACATGATAATATTAAATTGAAATTTAATTATTCCCATCAAAAATAGCCCACCTAGAAAAATCTAGGTGGGCTATTTACATCATATGTTATGGTTCGGCGAATTATTAAATGAACTACCATCAAATAGTACAATTTAAATACAGAAGATTCTGTTACGGTTCTCTTAAGATATTATACCTAAGTTTTTTCTATTTGTATATTAATCAAGATGAAATTTTTATAACTTCATGAATATTCCCACATATTATGATTGTGAATACAAATTAATTCTGATAAAATGAAGCAAAAAGGAGGTTTTCCATGGTTGCTTTTAAAAACACGGCACCGGTTGTTTGGATATTGATAGCAATTGCGGTGTTTATAAGCGGTGTTATTGTATTATTTGACATAGGACTGGCTTTGGAGATTATTGTGACGGTTGTATCGGTTTTGATATTTATGGTCGGAATTATGTATCTGGCATCTATTTTTTTAAAAAAAGGCGAAAGTAAGTTTAGAGAGCTTGGGATTGGCTTGCTTTGCATCTTTGGCGGGATTTTCACCTATGCATATCCCCAATTTTTAAAAGGAACATTTAGCTTGGCAGTGGGGATGCTGGGTATTGCCATTGGTTTTTTTGTGCTGCTCAACAGCTTGAAGTTAAGAAAAGATGGGGCATCCTGGATTGGGACTCTGATTAAAGCCCTTGTTTATATCTTTTTAGGAATTGACATGGTATTTTTCGGAACAAATGCCGAAATTTTTGCAATAATATTTGGTGTTTATCTTATCTTTTTTTCTTTTAATATTTTCGGCGATGCCATGGTAAGTCTGATGAAACATAATGATGGTGCGCAAAAAATGAAAAAGCATGTTCGGGTATCACTACCGGTGATATTTGCCGCTTTTTTACCGATACGATTGTTGAAAAAGGTGAATAAACTGGTGGAAGAAGAGCCCCAGGAGCTATTATTGCTTTCGGAAAAAAACCAGCAAAAGACTCCGGATTTAGTTATTTACATTCATACCCGGGAGGGCTTGATTCCTGGAATGGGGCATGTGGATATTAGTATGGATGGTTTGGTTTACAGCTACGGGAATTACGATGATGCCACCTGGAAAATGGGGGGATTTTTTGCGGACGGTGTTATGGTTGAAATGGGCAAAGAGGCCCATATTAAACAGGCTCTGGACGTTGAGAAAAAAATTCTTATGGCTTATGGCCTAGCGTTAACGCCGGAACATAAGAAAGGCGCACAGGACAAGCTTGATGAAATTGTTAACGATCTAATGCCCTGGGAACCCCTGGCCCAGCAAAGTGAAAAAGGAGAAATAGAAGGAAAACCTGAGGACTACAACGATGTTTCCAGCCAGCTGTATAAAGATACCGGAGCCCGTTTTTATAAATTCAGGTTCGGAAATCCCTTTAAAACTTATTATGCCATGGGGACAAATTGCGTCAAGCTGGTGGATACCATCGTAGGCAAAACCGGGATTGACCTTTTGAAAATCAACGGCATTATCACGCCTGGCGCATATCTGGATTATCTGGATCGTTTATACGAACGGGGCGATTCCATTGTGGTCACCCGAACACTCTATCAGGATATTGAAAAGAATTTAGATAATAACGCTGTACCTGCTTAAAACAAAATTTTGTATCGAAACTGTCCTCGTCAGGGGTCATCTTTTTACGGCAATTATTCTGATTATAATAGCTTAAAACTCTTGTTCTGGTATTCAATGACACCATCCTTCTGCAGCTTTGACAGCACCCGTGACAGGGCGCTGCGGTCTACACAAAGAAAATCAGCCAATTCGTTTCGAGTAAAGGGAATCTCAAATTGAGAATTCCCTTTTTTTTCGGCCTGAAGAGACAGGTAAGAAAGTACCTTATCCTGAATGGTTCGGCGGGAAAGGAGCTGGTTTTTATTGCTGAGCAGCAGATTCTTTCGGGCGAGTATTTTTAATAAATTTTCAATGAGCTGGTTATGAAACTGGCAGCTTGAGGGACAGGTGGTGATAATTCGAGCAACACCCAGGCACATAATATGACTGTTGGCCTTGGCAACGACGGTTACCGGACTTTCATCCACACCCGCACAGGCCAGCGCTTCGCCAAAAATATGCCCGGGATGCACTTCAGTGAGAATGGAGCGGTTCCCCATATAATCCTCCTGAATGATCTGGAGTTCCCCGGATAATAAGATGCCCACGAAATTGACGGGGTTTCCAGACATTAGCACAATTTCGCCTTTGGAAAAGCATTTTTCCTGGCTGCCCAGACACTGGAGCATGGCTTCCAGACTGTCACCGACATTCTCAAATAATTTAACTTTTCTTAAAACTTGAAATTTATTTTCCATAATTCCTCTTTGTGTTGCATATGCAACAGTTCTTTTGGGTAGATTATAGTATGATTAGTCCAAGAAATCAAGTAGGAGGAAAAAATAATGATACGAAAAATAATTACAATAGATGAAAATAAATGCAATGGTTGTGGTTTATGCGCTGAAGCATGCCACGAAGATGCCATCGGAATGATAAATGGAGTTGCAACTCTTTTAAGAGATGATTACTGTGACGGGTTGGGGGATTGCCTGCCAACATGTCCAACCGGAGCCATCAGCTTTGTGGAACGGGAAGCTGATGCTTATGATGAAGCCGCTGTCCTGGCCAACATGAAAAAGAAGGAAGTAGCAAAAATGAAAATCGAAACAAGAACCGGGGGATGTCCGGGAACCCAGGCTAAAAGCATTGAACGCGATGTTACACCAGAGGATGATGGTCTGGAACCGTTAGCCTGCGGATGTCCAGGCTCATCATCGAAACCGATTGTCCGGGAAAATGATGGATGTGAATGCGAATGCACCGAAGAAAAAGCCACCGCCGCCGATGTGCCAATGGCTCAGCTTAACCAATGGCCGGTTCAAATTAAGCTTGCTCCGGTCAATGCACCTTACTTCAATGGTGCCAATTTACTGATTGCAGCAGATTGTACTGCCTTCGCCTATGGGGATTTTCACAACCGTTTCATGAAAAATAAAATTACTCTGGCAGGATGCCCGAAACTGGATTCCGTTGATTATTCCGAGAAACTCACAGAAATTTTAAGAATTAACGATATCAAGAGTGTCACCGTGGTGCGGATGGAAGTGCCTTGCTGCGGCGGTATTGTTACAGCGGTTACCGAAGCCCTGAAAAACTCCGGGAAAATGATTCCCTGGCAGATTGTCACCATTACTACCGACGGTAAAATTTTAGAAAACGCTTAAAAACGTTTCAGGGGATTTAATAGGGGTATTAATTAAAGTGAACTTAAAAACAGGAGGTTTACCATGGAAAAAAATTATATTAAAAATATTGATGTTGCTGAAGTATCGACCCTGGTGGATTTAGTATCATACCAAAGCAATCAGATTGTCAGTAAAACCTTGGCACAAAACCCGGCGATCAGTTTAACCCTGTTTGCCTTCGATAAAGGTGAGGAAATAAGCTCTCACGAATCAGATGGCGATGCGATGATTGTGGCTTTGGATGGTGAAGCCTTAATTACCATAGCAGGGCAAAAATACAGCCTGAAAAAAGGCGAAACCATTGTCATGCCATCAAAAAAACCACACGCAGTCTATGCGACAGAACCATTTAAAATGTTTCTTGTGGTGGTATTTCCACAGCAATAGAACATTCCTATTAATCGGCTATTTCTCGTAGCGATACGAGTTAGGTATATAAATGCTCAATAATATTTATGGAAAGAGGTAAAAGTAATGAAAGATATGTTTTGTTTTCAATGTGAACAAACAGCTAAGGGAACTGGCTGTGAAGTAAGTGGCGTGTGTGGTAAAACACCACCGGTATCGAATCTCCAGGATGAATTAATAGGTGCAACCATTGGTCTGGCACGTGCGGTTTCCAATACTAAAGAAACTGAGGCCACCGATGCCTGTGTCGAAAAAGCTTTGTTTACAACCGTTACCAATGTCAGTTTTGATGACGAGAGCCTCAAGGCAATGATTGCCTGTGTTGAAAAAATGAAAACAGACCTTGATCCCTCAGCGGAAAACTATGACATGAAAAAATTATGGGAAGAGAATGAAGACATTCGTTCGTTAAAAACACTGATTCTTTTAGGTATTAAAGGAATGGCATCCTATGCCCATCATGCCGATATCTTAGGCTATAAAGATCCCAAAGTGAATGCCTTTTTTTACAAAGCGCTGGTTGCAGTGGGTTCGGATATGGGAATGGATGAATTACTGCCCATTGTGTTAGAAACCGGAACGGTAAACCTCGCCTGTATGGCACTTTTGGATAAAGCCAACACCGAAACCTATGGTACACCGGTACCAACTGAAGTACCGTTAACCATTGAAAAAGGACCGTTTATTATTATTACGGGCCATGACCTTCACGATTTAAAGCTGCTGTTAGAACAGACTGAAGGTAAGGGCATTAACATCTATACCCATGGCGAAATGCTGCCGACTCATGCGTATCCCGAACTTAAAAAATATCCACAGCTTAAAGGAAACTTTGGGACGGCATGGCAGAATCAACAAAAAGAATTTGCCAACGTACCAGCACCTGTTCTTTTCACCACTAACTGTATTATGCCGGTAAAAGAAACCTATTCAGACCGCATTTTCACAACTGACGTGGTTCAATATCCGGGTATGATCCATATTGGAAAAGACAAAGACTTTACCCCAGTTATTGAAAAATCATTAGCACTAGGTGGTTATGCTGAAGACCGCGAAATGACAGGCATTAATGGCGGAAAAACATTGTTGACCGGATTCGGGCATGGTACCGTTCTGGGTGTTGCTGATAAGGTCGTTGCAGCGGTAAAAGCAGGGGATATCAAACACTTCTTCCTGGTTGGCGGTTGCGATGGTGCCAAAACCGGTCGAAACTATTATACTGAATTTGTTCAAAAGGCGCCGGAAGATTCCATTATTCTGACCCTTGCCTGTGGTAAATTCCGTTTCAATGATTTGGATCTCGGAACCATCGGTGGATTACCGCGTTTAATGGATATGGGTCAATGTAATGATGCCTTTTCCGCTATTCAGGTGGCCGTAGCTCTGGCAGGCGCCTTTGAATGTGATGTCAATGATTTACCGTTGAGCATGGTATTGTCATGGTACGAACAAAAGGCCGTTGTTATCTTACTGACCCTTTTGTCGCTGGGCATTAAAAACATTCTGCTTGGACCAACACTACCGGCATTTATTTCACCTAACGTGTTAAAAGTGCTGGTTGACAATTATAATATTGGACCAATCTCCACACCTGAAGCTGATCTTGCAAAACTTTTAGCTTAAATATTTGTTGAATAACCGATGGATAAAAAGCGGCCACAGACCCTATCGATAGGCGTCTGTGGCCGCTTTTTTCGATGGCTTAAATTGATCTTTATGAAAGAATGCACTATTGTAAAGCAAGAATGATTATGGTATGATGTGCTTGTCGATACATATATATACAAGTTGATAAGAAAACAAAATTTTCCTGTTGTAAGTTCATATGTTATAACTTAAACTGGATTATAACAAATTAATGCGAAAAAATTATTTTGGAGGAAAAAATTATGGCTTTTAATATTGCGGTTGCGGGTAAAGGCGGAGTTGGTAAAACAAGTCTTACCGGTATGCTCATTGAATATTTGGTTGCAGAAGGTCTGGGTCCTATTTTAGCAGTGGATGCTGACGCTAATGCGAATTTGAATGAAGTTTTAGGTGAAGAAGTTGAGTTATCTATCGGTGAAATCAAAGAGGAAGTTAATCATGCTGAAATGAACGGTGTCCCATTATCTCCGGGAGTAACAAAATCTGATTTTCTTCAGCTGCGTTTAAATCAGGCGGTTGCTGAAGGGAATGGCTACGACCTGCTTGTTATGGGGCGAAGCCAGGGAGCCGGTTGCTACTGTTATGTCAACGGTATTTTAAAGCATCAATTAGACATTTTGGCAAAAAATTATCAATACATCATTGTGGATAATGAAGCAGGCATGGAACATTTAAGCCGAGGCACACTGGGAAAAATTGATATGCTCATTCTTGTGAGTGATTGTTCCCGTCGGGGCATCCAGGCGGTTGGCCGAATTAAAGAGTTGGTTAAAGAGCTGAAATTAAAGGTGCCAACCATTAAGCTGATTGTTAACCGTGCACCAGACGGCGTTCTGAATGATGGAACCGCTGAAGAAATTAAAAATCAGGGTCTGGATCTAATTGGGGTTGTGCCTTTGGATCAAAATGTGTTTGAATTTGATGCCTATGGGAAACCATTGGTTGACCTGCCCTCAGATTCACCGGCAAAGGTCGCATTAAGAGGGATTGTTGATAAATTGGAAATTATTAAAAATAAAAAGAAATAAAGAATATATGATCTGCCGGGAGGGCTTTGCCCTCCCGGGATTGTTTAAATAGGAACTGCGGAAAAGGGGAGATGTTAAATGCAAAAAGTACGGTTTAAAGTAAAAGGTAAACGAAGCGTCGAATTAATAGCCAGTGATAATGAAAATTTATTGGAGGCGGCCAGAAGAGCCGGTGTGATGATTGATTCGCCCTGTAGCGGAAATGCCACCTGTGGTAAATGCAAGGTTAAAATAGTCGCCGGAAAAGTCAAAACAACAAAGTCCCGGCATATTTCAGACGAAGAAGCAGCAGCTGGAATCGTGCTTTCCTGTAATTCCACGATTATTGAAGACATCGAAGTGGAAGTTCCCGATTTGGCATCCTCTTTTGTAAACGAAATGCAGATTACGGATCTCTCGAAAAATGAGAATAAAAACATTAGCTATGTGCGTAAGAAGATGATTAAGCGGGGTATGACCAATGCCAGTCGATTGAGATCCGAAGTGATTCAATTACCGGAGCCCAATATTGAGGACAGTCTTGCTGATGAAGACCGTCTGAAGCTTTATTTCAGGCATGAGTTGGGTTATCAGGATATTTCCATGAGCTTAAATCTGATTCGGAAACTTCCGGATGCATTCCGGTTCAATAATTTCAAAATTGAGGTTGTTTATCTCAAACGCCGAGAAGTGGCAGAAATACTTGACGTTAAACCGGCAAATGCTGAAAAAACCGTGCTTTATGGAATGGCCCTGGATATTGGCACCACCTCGGTTTCAGCCTGTCTGGTGGATATGAATACCAATGAAATTGTGACCAAAATCTCCATGGGCAATGCCCAGGTAAAATATGGAGCGGATGTTATTAATCGCATGGTTTATTCAGAAAAACCCGGTGGACTTGAAAATCTCAGGCATGCTATTGTTGATGAAACCATTAATAACCTCATTGAAAAAATGGTCAGCGCTCTGGGCATTTTTCCCGAGGACATATATGAGGTATGTGCAGCGGGAAACACCACTATGAATCATTTGTTATTGGGAATCAACCCGAATTATCTCAGAAGGGAACCTTTTATCCCGGCAATTAATGACATCCCAGAGATGAAATGTTCAGAAGTTGGCATTAAAATTAACCCTGAGGGGAAAATATATTTGGCACCTTCGGTGGCCAGTTATGTTGGCGGCGATATTACTGCCGGAGTCTTTGCCGTGCCGGTATGGATGCGCGAAGAGTTTACCATGCTGGTGGATTTAGGAACCAATGGCGAAATCGTTTTTGGAAACAAGGATTTTCTGATGACCTGTGCCTGTTCGGCAGGACCGGCCTTTGAAGGCGGAGAAATCAGCTGTGGTACCCGTGCGGTGCCAGGAGCCATCGAAGCGGTTATTATCAATGAGGGTGACCTCAGACCCTTTTATAACACCATTGGATGCGTGAGCCCCATTGGAATTTGCGGATCCGGTATCATTGATCTGATTTGCGAGATGAAACGTACTGGAATTATCAACGGCAAAGGTCGCATGGATCGGGATCTGAACAATCCCAGAATTCGTTTTGACGAATATGGAATTGGCCAGTATTTTCTCTATTGCAAAGAACTGGATAATGGTTCAAGAGATGTTTATATCACGGAAATAGACATCGATAGTTTCATTAAGGCCAAAGGCGCTGTTTTTTCCGCGATTTATACTTTAATGGAAAGCCTGGATATGTCCATCGATGTGCTGGAAAACGTTTATGTTGCCGGCGGTATTGGCACCAATTTAGTCATTGAAAATGCCATTGCTTTGGGCATGCTGCCGGATATTCCGGTGGAAAAATATTATTATATCGGTAACAGCTCCATGCAGGGGTGCTATCTGGCACTGACCCTTACCGAAGGAAAAGACCAGATTCGAGAAATTTCTAAAAATATGACTTATATGGAATTAAGTATTCATCCAACGTATATGGATGAATTCATAGCGGCCTGTTTTATTCCGCATACCAACATGGATTTGTTCCCTTCCTTAAAAAATTAAACTAGGAGAGTTTTATGGAAAATACTTTGCGCGATGAAGTGGCAATTGAAGAGAAACGAAAAGATAAAATACCTTACGATCATTATAAAGCTTTATTAAAAGACAATGATCCTCAGGTTGTGTCAAAAAAAACCACCTGTCCCTATAACCAGGAAACCCATGCATTTACGGTCACCGTTATGGGTTCACCCTATATGGTGACCTATCCCCAGGGAGATGTGACTGATTCAGCAGGGGAAGACTTTGATAATTACAAATTAAAAACGATGATTCTCCGGTATTTAATCAATGCCAAGGGTGCGGCGGCAACCGGTGAGAATATTTCCTACCGGGATGTTTCCGGCGGGAATGCCTATTTTGCCTGTTTTGAAGGACGCTGTCTCAAACGCTTTGCCTTTACCTTTAATTACAATGTTGACGGTCTAAAAAAAGCCATGGGAATATTGGACGCCGAGCCGCAGACCATCGGAGATATGTCCTGGCGGTTTGAAGTCATTAACAATATGTTCATGACGGTTATTTTGTGGGTGGGGGATGATGAATTTCCACCGGAAGCGCAGATTTTGTTTGATGCCAATTTTCCAACAGCCTTCAGTGCCGAGGACATGGCAGTCATGGGTGATATTTTCATACCGGCATTAAAAGAATTAGGTAAAAAATAATGAAAACTTCAAAAATTCAGGAGATTGATCCGCATTTTTCTGAAAGTAGTTACATTGTCAGCAGGGATCTGGTGAAAAACCATGATCCGCTGGTAATGAGTCAAAATTCTCAATGTTCCTATGATGCCGCTCAGGGAATGTTCAGCGTTCCGGTTTTAGGCGAAGGCTATTCTGTGCATTATCCCAGCGGCGAAGTATTAAACAGCAAGGGTGAGGATTTTGACAATTATTCGGTAAAAATCATTGTTTTGCGCTATCTGATGAACGCCAAAGCCGGAATTAACTCTGGAGAAATGGTAAGTTTTAAGGAATTTCCTGATGGTGCTTTATATTACCCCAATTTTTATAAAAGATGCCTTCAGGTTTTTGCAAATATTGGCAATGAGATGCCCGAGGCCTTGAAAAAATATATGGACGCCATAAACGCCAGTCCCATGGGAAAAGGGGACCTGTCATGGCAGTTTACTTTTATGCCAGGAGTGAAAATTGCCTGTATTTTATGGTTTGGCGATGATGAATTTGAAGCTGAGGGTCAGATTCTATTTGACAAAAGTTTAACAAAGGTGTTTAATATAAAGGATTTGGCAATTTTAGGTGATGTGTTTATGATTTCATTGAAAACCTTTACTTTCTCTTTATAAACAAAAAAAAACATAATAAATTTTAATAAAAACCTGAAAAATAATTGACAATCTTTTAACTAGTATAGTACAATCTGTGTATACTTATATATACAGGTTAAACACTGCATTATGTAATGGTTTTAATTGTGTGTTTTAAAGTGTGATGCTTTGGAATAAATATTTTGAAAAAAGGTAACAGGTTAGGAGGAAACAAAAAAATGCCATACAAAAAGACAGAACTAAAATTTAATGGCAAGATCAACACGTGTGAGATAGGTGCAGGAGATGCAGCTATAAGCATAGGGGGCGAAAACACATTACTCTTTTTAGGTGATGAAGGTTTTAAACCTGCAGTTGGGATTGCAATCACAGATTCACCAGAAGACTGGTCTGATTGTTTCACTGATATTTTCGGTGACGACTTGAAGAATCCAGCAGCTTGGGCAAAAGCAGCAGTTGAAAAATCAGGTGCTGATTTCTTACTAGTTAAACTAGCAAGTGCAGATCCAAACGGAGCTAACAATTCAGTGGAAAACTGCGTTGCAACAGTTGTTGCAGTAGAAGGTGCAATTAACGTACCTTTGGTTGTAGAAGGATGTAAAAACGCAGAAAAAGATGCTAAGTTACTGGAAGAAGTAGCAAAAGCGCTTGAAGGAAAAAATGTTGTTTTATTCTCTGCAGTTGAAGATAATTACAAAACAATCGGTGCTGCTGGTGGAATGGCTTACGGACAAAAAGTATCCGCTGAATCCTCAGTTGATATCAACCTTGCAAAACAATTGAATATCTTATTAACACAATTAGGGGTTAAGAGCAAAGATATTATCATGGACGTTGGATCAGCAGCAGTTGGTTACGGATTTGAATATGTTGCTTCAACCATGGATCGTATTCGTCTTGCTGGCCTAGGTCAAAACGATGAAAGTTTACAGATGCCAATTATTACCAATATTTCAGGAGAATCCTGGGGTGTTAAAGAAGCTGTGTCTACACTTGAAGATGCACCAGAATGGGGCGATCAAGAAGCCCGCGGTATTGGTATGGAAGTTGCAACAGCTGCAGCTTGTGTTGTTGGCGGATCAAACGCTATTATCGTAAGACATCCAGAATCAGCTAAAACAATAAAAAGCTTGATTGCTGGATTAATAGGTTAGGAAAGGAAGGCGAATACAAATGGCAATAAAAGGTTTAGATATATTTAAACTCACTCCTAAGACAAACTGTAAAGAGTGTGGTTTCCCAACATGTATGGCTTTCTCAATGAAAGCAGCCACAGGCGCTGTCCCCATTGAAAAATGTCCTTACATCTCAGACGAATCCAAGGCATTATTATCAGAAGCAACCGCTCCTCCAATGAAATCAATCAAAGTTGGATCCGGCGCAGCTGAACATACTCTTGGTGGTGAAACAGTATTATTCAGACATGAAAAAACATTGGTAAACAGAAACTTGTTTGCAGTTGAATTATCAGACGCAATGACTGATGACGAAGTGGCAGCAGCTTGTGCAAAACTTGAAGCTGTTAAATACGAACGTATTAGCGAAGCAATGTATGTAGAAGTTGTAGCTGTTCGTTTTGCAGCTGACAAAGACAAATTTGTGGCTTTAGTGAAAAAAGTAGCTGAATGCGGCAAAATCCCCATGATTATCACAGTTGATGCAGACCTAGCAAAGGCAGCTGTTGCAGTTGCTGGCGCCAAAGCCATCCTTATGGGTGCAACTGTCGATAATGCAGCAGCAATGGTAGAAGTAGCTAAAGCAGCTGATGCTGTTCTTGGTGTTTGTGCTGATAGCATTGAAGCTTTACATGACTTAGTTGAAACAATTGAAAAATTAGGTTACAAAAACCTGGTATTACAAGTAAGCGATACTTCCATTAAAGAAGCATACGCAAACGCGGTAGATATTCGAACAGCTGCAATTAAAGGCAATGACCGTTCATTCGGATATCCTTCAGTTGTCTTTACTAACCGTCTTGCACCTGGCGATATCAACATGCAAATTGCATTGGCATCTGCATTTGTTCTTCGTTACGGTTCAATCATTGTTATGGAAGAAATGGACTTCAACGCAGCTTTACCACTATTTGGTTTAAGACAAAACATCTTCACAGATCCTCAAAAACCAATGCGTGTTGAACCTAAGGTATATGAATTCAACAAACCAACTGGAAAAGATCCAGTACTGGTTACTGTAGATTTCGCATTATCTTACTTTGTTGTTGCTGGCGAAATCGAACGTTCTAAAGTACCTGCTTACCTTGCTATTCCAGATGCTGGTGGTTATTCAGTATTGACAGCTTGGGCTGCTGGTAAATTTGGTTCAACCGTTATTGCCAACTTTATTAAAGAAGCAAACGTAGCTGAGCTTACAACATCACGTAAATTAATTTTACCTGGTAAAGTAGCTGTGCTTCAAGGCGATTTGGCTGAATTACTACCTGAATGGGAAGTAATTGTCGGACCAAACGAAGCAATGCAAATACCTAAATTCTTAAGAGATTTGCAAGCATAATATGCAATCTGTGTCCGGGTTTATCCCGGACACACCTAATACATTTTCTCAATTTGAAAGGGGAACAATATGTCAAAATTCATGGTAATTGGTGAAAGAATTCACTGTATCTCTCCAGCAATCCGACAAGCATTCGCAGATAGAAACCCAGATCCAATTCTGCTAAGAGCTAAAGAACAATTAGCAGCTGGTGCAGACTATTTAGATTTAAACATCGGACCTGCTGAAAGAGGCGGCGAAGAGTTAATGCAATGGGGTGTTAAATTACTCCAGGAAAACTTTGATAATGTGCCAATCGCACTTGATACCGCAAACATGAAAGCCATCGAAGCTGGTATCCAGGTTTATAACCGATCAAAAGGAAAACCAATCGTAAACTCTGCAGATGCAGGTGATCGTATTGAGTATGTGGATTTAGCAGCAGCTAATGACGCTATGGTTATTGCTCTTTGTTCTAAAGAAGGCGTGCCAGCTAATAATGACGAACGTATTACATACTGTTCAGAATTACTGGAACGTGGTATGGAACGTGGCATGGAACCAACTGATTTATTATTTGATCCATTATTCATTGTTATCAAAGGAATGCAAGATCAATTAGTTGATGTTTTAGAAGCCATTCAAATGATTACTGACATGGGCTTGTTAACTACCGGTGGTTTAAGCAACGTATCTAACGGTGCTCCAAAACATATCCGTCCTATATTAGACTGTTCTGTTTTAGCAATGGCCATGCAATGTGGATTTAGTTCTGCAATCGTAAATCCTTGCGACAAACGATTAAGAGAAACAATTGTAGCTTGCGATATTATCAAAAATAATATCCTTTATGCAGATTCCGTATTTGAGTTCTAGGATACCTTTCTAAAATTATAACAGGTATTTGAAAATACTCGAAAAAAAAAGCTCCTGATTCAATTCCATTACTTGGTACGCAATAAAATGGAAAAAATCAGGAGCAAAAAAAATAGTGTATAATGTATCACTCGCCCTATATTGTATAGCATTTAATAGTGTTTGTAAAGTGTAATTTTTACAATGTTGTAAAAATAAATATTATACGAAACTGTTGCGGTGATAGTAATTATAAATTTAGATTTAGAGAGGTAGAAAAATATGAGCAATGAATTATTAAAGAGTGATGTAACAGCTGAAGCGTTAATCGCAAAGGCTCAACGAGACGGCGTCGAAACCATGTGGGATCGAAAAGCTGCTCAGAAAACACAATGTGGATTTGGAGAAGCAGGGGTATGTTGCAGAATCTGTGCAATGGGTCCATGTCGAGTCAGCCCAGTTCCTGGTAAAGGTGCTGAAAGAGGGATTTGTGGTGCTAACGCTGGAACTATTGTAGCAAGAAACTTTGTACGAATGATCGCCGGCGGAGCTTCTGCTCACTCTGATCATGCCCGTGATATCGTTCATGCAATGCATTTAGCCAGTGCTGAAGGTCCATTTAAGATTCGTGACGAAGCTAAAATGAGACGAATTGCAGCAGAATGGGGCATTGAAGCCGCTGATACCAAAGAAACCTATGCTTTGGCCCATGAATTAGCTGAAATGGCCTTAGAAGAATTTGGTAAACCTTTTGGTACACAACGATTTTTAACACGAGCACCGCAACAACGTCAGGATATTTGGAAACGTGAAAGAATGGAACCAAGAGCCATTGACCAGGAAATTACAACCATCATGCATTCAACCCACATTGGTTGTGCAAGCGATATTGACAGTTTATTAAACCGAGGGATGAGAGCTTCACTTGGCGATGGCTGGGGCGGTTCCATGATCGGTACTGAATTCTCAGATATTCTTTATGGTACACCAAAAGCATGTGCTTCCGAATCAAATCTTGGTGTTATTGATGCAGAAATGGTTAACATTGTGCTTCATGGTCATGATCCTAATCTTGCTGAAGTAGTTGTAGTTGCTTCCAAAAATCCAGAATTATTGGAACTGGCAAAATCATTAGGAGCTAAAGGCATCAACGTCGTTGGTATGTGCTGTACTGGTAATGAAGTTACCATGCGACATGGTATTAAAATTGCCGGAAACTTCTACCAACAGGAATTAGCGATTATTACAGGCGCTATTGAAGCCGTAATTGTAGATGTTCAGTGTATTTTCCCAGCGTTACCAGCTTTAGCGAAAAAATATCACACACATTTCGTAAGTACTTCACAAAAAGCGAAAATTGCCGGTGATATGTATATTGAATTCAGCGAATCCGATGCTCTTAACTGTGCATATGGTATTGTTAAAACAGCTGTTGAGAATTTTGCAAACAGAGATGCATCCAAAGTTGAAATTCCAAACTTTAAAGAACCAACAATTGCAGGATATTCAGTAGAAACAATTATTGACCATTTGGATAAAGTTGTAAACAGCCAATTAGAAGACAAATTGGGAACCGTTAAACCATTATCAGATGTTATCTATGCCGGTGTTATTCGTGGTGCCGCAGGTGTGGTTGGTTGTAACAACCCTAAAACAGAACATGATTTAGGTCACGTAACAGTTATTAAAGAACTGATCAAACGCGATGTTATTGTCGTTGTTACCGGTTGTGCCGCACAGGCTGCTGCTAAAGTAGGGTTATTGACATTAGAAGCCAAAGAATTGTGTGGCCGTGGTCTTAAAGAAGTTTGTGAACGTGTAAACATTCCTCCTGTATTACATATGGGTTCATGTGTTGACTGTAGTCGAATCCTTGATCTTGTGTCTCGGGTTGCAGTTGAAAAGGGCGTTGATATTTGTGACTTACCAGTTGTTGGATCTGCACCAGAATGGATGTCAGAAAAAGCTGTATCCATTGCCAGCTATGTTGTAGCTTCCGGTATTAATACATACTTAGGTATTATTCCACAAGTTCTTGGTAGCGTCGAATTTACCGAATTATTAAATGAAGGCGTTCGTGCAAATGTTGGCGCTGTTTATGTATTCGAAAAAGATCCATTGGTTGCAGTTGAAAAAATGATGGTTGATATCGAAGAAAAAAGAACAGCTTTAGGTATTTAATCAATAGAAACAGACAGGTGATAAAATGAAAATAGCATTAACAGGAAAAGGCGGGGTTGGTAAAACGACCATCTCAGCATGTTTAAGCCAATATTTCGCCGACGAAGGATATAATGTATTAACCGTTGATGCTGATCCCGACGCAAATCTTGGTCTTGCCTTAGGTATGACTGAAGAGATGATCGAAAGCATCGTTCCGATTTCAGAAATGAAAGATTTGGTAGAAGAACGGACCGCCGCTGAACAGGGATCATTCGGTTCAATGTTTAGAATGAATCCCGAAGTTGCGGATATTCCCGAACGTTATGCCAAAGAGTTCAAAGGAGTTAAGCTTTTAACCATGGGGACCGTAGATACCGGAGGATCCGGCTGTGTGTGTCCTGAGCATGTTTTATTAAAAATGCTGATGAGTCATTTGGTGCTTTACCAAAAGGATGTAGTCATTATGGATATGGAAGCAGGGATTGAGCACTTGGGCCGCGGAACAGCTGGGGCAGTGGATGCATTCATTGTTGTCGTTGAACCGGGGGTTCGCAGTATTCAAACGTATAAAAAAGTTAAATCCATGGCAATGGATATCGGCGTGAAACAGGTTTATGTTATTGGAAATAAAATCCGGAATGACGGAGATATTGCCTTTCTTACAGAAAAAATTGGAGAAGAGAACATCATCGGATTTATGAATTATCGTGATGCCATCTCAGAATCTGACAGAAACAACCAATCACCCTATGACGATCCTGTCATGAAGGCAGATATTGCCGCTCTTGGCAAAAGAATTCAGGAGATTGTGCAGGATAAAAAGAAATAAAAGACAGAAATTAAATGTTAATTGAATTAATCTAAGGAGGAAAAAGTCCATATGAATATGAATCTTTTTGATATTATTTACGACGGTCAAGCTCAATACCTTCAACGTGCTGAAGAAATGGTTGCGAAGGTCGTTGCTGAAAAGGGAAAAGAAACTCCCGTTAAATTCCCAGGTACTGCCTATGCACTACCTTGCATCTACGCCATCACAGGCAAGAAAATCACCAATGTAGGTGAATTGGAAGATGCATTGGCACTGGCCAAAGAATACATTCACCCTGCTAAATTTTTACAGGCTGCTTTAGATGCTGGTACAGCTTCTGCAATGTTAGCTGAAATTATTGAAGCAGTAAAATATGTTTATGACCCAACACCTTATAAAGGTCGTGAAGCTGAAGATTTAAATACAGCTGATGTACGTACTTTGGGTAACCTGACTGATGCAGAAATCCGTTCATTCGGTGTAGCATTAGTAACAGAAGATATCCCAGGTGTTGCCGTTATTATCGGTGAAGCACCTGATGCTGAAACACTTGCCGGTATCGTTAAAGATTACCAGGGCAAAGGTTTATTAACCTTTATGGTTGGTAAAGTTATCGATCAGGCCATCGAACAAAAAATCAAAATGGGTATTGACCTTCGTGTTATTCCATTGGGATATGAAATTGAATCTGTTATCCATGTTGTTTCCGTTGCTCTTCGTGCCAGCTTAATCTTTGGCGCAACCAAACCAGGCGATTTTCTTGCTCAAAGAACATACACAAAAAATCGCGTAAAAGCATTTGTCAATGTATTTGGACCTTGGGATAATAAAATTATCGCTGCCGGTGCTGCTGCCATCGAATTGGGCTTCCCAGCAACTGTAGATACTTACATTAATGAAGTACCAACCTTATTATTACACCAACCTGATTACAGTAAAGTTGTTGCAACTTCTCTGGAAGTTCGTAATATTAAAATCAAGGTTACCGAAATAGATTGTCCAGTTGCTGTCTCGTCAGCATTTGAAGGTGAACGTGTTCGTCGAGATACTATGTTTGCTGAATTTGGCGGAAATAAAACTGAATGTTGGGAACTTGTTACTACCGGTAATCTTGCAGAAATGGAAGATCATAAAATCACACTTGTAGGACCAGATATCGACGACGCTATGTTTGCAGGAAAAGACGTTGTTCGTTTACCTATGGGCATCGTGGTTAAAGTGGCCGGCAAACAAATGCAAAAAGATTTTGAAACCGTTCTTGAACGACGTATCCATTACTTCACAAACTATATTGAAGGCGCAATGCATGTTGGACAAAGAAACATTGCCTGGGTTCGTTTAACAAAAGAAGCATTTGAAAAAGGCTTCCGTCTGAAACATATCGGTGAAGTTTTATACGCAAAAATGCGTTCTGACTTTGATAAAGTTGTTGATAAATGTGAAATCACTATTTACACCAACGCTGATGAAGTTAAGAAACTTGGCGAAGAAATGGTTAAACCAATTTACGCTGAACGTGACGAACGAATGGGCGCTTTAACAGATGACAGTGTTGATGAATTCTACACATGTTTATTATGTCAATCCTTTGCTCCAAGTCATGTTTGTATCGTAACACCAGAACGTCTAGGTCTTTGTGGTGCCGTTTCCTGGTTGGATGCCAAAGCAACAAAAGAATTGGATCCAATGGGACCAAATCAACCTGTTGTTAAAGGTAAAGCAATAGACGAACGTCTTGGTGTTTGGGATTCAGTTAATGAAGCAGTTTCCACTAATTCCCAGGGCGCAGTTGAAAAAGTTACACTTTACTCAATTCTTGAAGATCCAATGACATCTTGTGGTTGTTTCGAATGTATCTGTGGTATTATGCCAGAAGCCAACGGCGTTGTAATTGTAAACCGTGAGTTTATGGATGTTTCTCCAGTAGGTATGACTTTTGGAGAATTGGCTTCAATGACCGGTGGTGGGGTTCAAACTCCAGGTTTCATGGGTCATGGTCGTTTCCTCATTGGTTCTAAAAAATTCATGTCAGCTGAAGGCGGTTTGCCAAGAATCGTATGGATGCCTAAGGAATTAAAAGACGATGTTGCAGAACGTTTAAACAAAGCAGTCTTTGAAATGACTGGCGTTGAAAACTTTGCAGACATGGTTTGTGATGAAACAATTGCCAATGATTCTGAAGGAGTATTAGAATTCTTAGAAAAAGTTGGACATCCAGCATTAGCAATGGATGAAATTATGTAATTAATTTTTGACCTGTGTCAAAAATAACATTATGCCTGAAGGCAGAGCACATATGTGCTCTGCCTTTTTACAATTATATTTCTAACAAATAATATAGATAAGAATAATTCTAATTAAATCTATTTATTTATTATGGAAAAAATGATATAATAAATTTTAAATTATAACTGTAGGAGGTTAACAAAATGTGTAATAATAAAGAACTTCACTCTCATGGTGAACACCATGAACATACAGAAGGTCATGCTCACGAAGGTACAGTAGGACACGAACACAGTCATGAGGAAACAAACCTTCATGGTCACGATCATTCTCACAATCATGATCATGAACATGAACATCAACATAGCCATCCACACAGCGATGACCATGACCACGGTAACGAACATAAACATGACAGTGAACACGAACATGAACACGTTCATCAGCATGCTCATCCCCATCCTCATGTGCATTCTCATGGCCATGTACACGTCGACGACGTAGAAAATAAAGATGTGGAAATTTTAGGTCTTTTACTGGAACATTGGGTTGCCCATAATCAGGATCATGCCAAGGAATACAAAACCTGGGTGGATAAAATGAAACAAATGGGTAAAAATGAAGTGGCACAAGACTTAATTGAAGCCATAGCTTTAATCGCCGAAGCTGATAAACACCTGGTTGAAGCAAAAAAAGTACTTTAGTTTTCAATTTACCAAAAAATACATTAGTGTAGTATTTATTACAATGTCTGAAGGCGTTGAAATTCTTTAGAAAAGGAAGAGAGTAATTATTATGAGTTTGACAGAATTAATTTATGCAGGTTCCAATGCGGTTGCAGGTTTAACAGAGGGGGCAGTAAAGGATGCCATAGAAAAACATGGTGAAGGTCATGTTGTAGGATTCCCCGATACGGCTTATTTTCTGCCGGTTATTTATGCTGCTACAGGGGTTAAAATAAAAAAGTTGGGGGATTTGCCAGCTGCCGTTGCTATATTAAAAAGCTTAATTACCAATAAGGATGATTTAGGAGATGCTCTTAATGCTGGTCTTGCCACCGCAGTGGGTGCAGAAATTATTGAAGCCCTTCGCTACGTTGAAGGTGATCCTTATGCCGATGATTCCGGGATTGGCTTTGTGCCGGATCCGGTGATTCGATCACTTGGTGTTCCATTGGTAACCGGTGATATCCCTGGGATTGCCGTGCTTTTGGGCGAATCGGCAGATCCAGCAAGTCTGGCGGCCATTGTTAAAGATTATCAGGAAAAAGGTTTGTTGACCTTTATGGTTGGTAATATCATCGAACAGGCTCAGGCGTCAGGCGTGAAAATGGGCCTTGATTACCGTGTTATTCCCCTGGGACATGAAGTGACCTCGGTGATTCACGTGGTATCGGTTGCTATTCGTGCAGCTTTGATTTTTGGTGCCGTTGAACCGGGTAAATTAGGGGATTTCTTAACCTATACTAAAGAACGGGTGCCTGCCTTTATTAATACCTTTGGACCATTGGATGAAGTCGTGGTATCTGTTGGTGCCGGTGCCATTGCCCTAGGTTTCCCGGTAATTGCCGATACTGTAGTACCCGAAGTTGCCGGCGCTCTGATGACCCAGGCTGATCATGCTAAAACCGTGGAAACATCGCTGGAAGCGCGCAGTATTAAAATAAAAGTAACGAAAATTGATGTGCCTGTTTCAGTGGCATCTGCTTTCGAAGGCGAACGTGTTCGAAAAGACACCATGTTTGCTGAATTTGGCGGCAATAAAACAAAGTGCTGGGAACTTGTCAAAGAAGCAGACCTTGCCGATGTTGAGGATCACAAAATTACCCTCATTGGACCGGATATGGATGATGCCATGTTTGCAGGCGCTGATGTTGTACGTCTGCCACTTGGTATCTTTGTTGAAGTGGCCGGTAAAGCCATGCAAAAAGATTTTGAATCCGTCTTGGAACGAAGAATTCACTACTTCACCAATTACATCGATGGTGCTATGCATGTAGGCCAACGAAATATTGCCTGGATTCGTATTACCAAAGAAGCTTACGAAAAAGGATTTAGATTAAAACATATCGGTGAAGTGCTGTATGCAAAAATGCGGGCAGACTTTAACAATGTTGTCGATAAATGTCAGGTAACCTTGTATACGAATCTTGAGGATGTTGAACGTCTGGAAACTGAAATGGTTAAGCCCATTTACAACCAGCGTGACGAACGTTTGGATGCACTGACGGATGAAAGCGTTGATACGTTCTACACCTGTACTCTGTGTCAATCCTTTGCACCCAGTCACGTGTGTGTGGTAACACCTGAACGATTAGGTCTTTGCGGGGCCGTTTCCTGGTTGGATAGTAAAGCAACCAAAGAACTGGATCCAGCCGGGCCTTCCCAACCGATCTTAAAAGGCGAAGCCATTGATGCCTGTGCGGGCATTTGGCAGTCCGTTAATGAAACGGTTGCTGCGGCTTCCCAGGGAGCTGTTGAAAAGGTTACATTATACTCGATCTTAGAAGATCCGATGACTTCCTGCGGCTGTTTCGAATGTATCTGCGGGATTATGCCGGAAGCCAATGGTGTGGTTATTGTAAACCGCGAGTTTGGTGCAATTTCTCCAGTGGGGATGACTTTTGGAGAGTTGGCATCAATGACCGGTGGCGGTGTTCAAACACCTGGTTTCATGGGACATGGCCGTCACTTTATCGGTTCCAAAAAATTCATGTCAGCCGAAGGCGGTTTAACACGGATTGTCTGGATGCCAAAGGAATTAAAGGATGATGTCGGGGAACGATTAAATAAAGCAGTCTTTGAAATGACCGGGATTGAAAATTTTGTGGATATGGTGTGTGATGAAACCATTGCTACCGAGTCCGAAGCGGTTCTGGCATACCTGGAAGCACAAGGACACCCAGCTCTGGCCATGGATCCAATTATGTAACTGTTTTAAAATTTAAAAAGATTAAAAGGCAACTATTAAAATTAAGATTATTGTGATAAAATAAATGTACAGTCACTCCAGAAGCCTTGGTTTATGGGGTGGCTTGTACAAAAATATATTGTAATGAAAGGAGGCTACGAACATGTGTGAATCTTCAGCTTATATGATTACTCCTGAAGGAGAAACAAAAATTATGGATTATGTCGTTGACATTATTCCAAACGACGATGGCAGTTTAACTTTGTCAGATTTATTAGGTGGTACAAAAATTGTTCAAGGCAGACTAAAAGAAGTTAAACTTCTTAAACACAAAATTATTATTGAAGGAATAGCGGTTTAGTTTATGAACATTGTTGTGCTTGATGGTATGGGAGGCGGCATTGGATCACGTATTGTTGGAATCCTCAAAGAGGAAATCCCAGCTTACATTGAAGTGTATGGATTGGGAACGAATGCGCTGGCCACAGCCGCCATGTTAAAAAAGGGTGCCAATAAAGGTGCCACCGGTGAAAATGCCATTGCAGTATCTGTGCAAAAGGCCGATATTATTATTGGTTCCATTGCAATGACCATTCCCAATGCGATGATGGGAGAAGTTACTCCAAAGATGGTTGAAGCCATTGGAGGCAGTGATGGAATAAAAATTTACATTCCAATTTTGCCTGAAAATCATTATATTGTGTCCCTGGAACAAAAACCATTGATGCTTCAAATACGAGAAGCAGTGGCTCTGATCAAAAGAGAATTGAAACTGGGAGATGTTTAGATGAGTGATGTATTGAATATCCAAAAGGAAGAGGAAATCTTTAAAGTATTTCTGGCTCATTGGATCAATCATACCGGGGATCATATTGAAGGTTATGAAGAATGGGCAGTTCAGCTTAAGGGTACCTCAAAGGACCAGGTCTCAAATGAAATATATTTGGCCATTGAGAAAATGACGGCGGTACAAAGAAAATTGATGGAAGCGAAAATTCATTTCAGATAAAGTCTTCTGCAAGTCATCGAATATTATTAAAAAAACCATGCTTGAAAGCAGGACTTATTAGTTCTGTTTTTTTTTATGGTTGGCAGGGCATGACAAATCATCCTGTGGGCAATGGTAAATCGCTGTCTGCTGCATGCTTATGCAGGCATACCTGTTCGCCAAGATGCCGACAACTGATGTTACGATTAGTCCTCAAGACTTACTAATTTGCGTAAAAACTTGTCCCCGGGATCTATTGTTATACTTTATCTACAGTCTGAGCAGAACTTTATGAGTTCTGCTTTTTTTATTGAATGAATGATAAAGTGAGAAAAGAACTGAGATATTTTCTGAATTAGTGTATAATAAAAGAAAAAGTAAAGGGATAAATAATGAGAATAAAAGATAAAAAACGATTTATTATAGCATGTGCCGGTTTGGCAGTGTTGCTTATTATAATTATTGTGGTTGTGCTTGTCGGATTTAATGCAAAGAACACCAGTGCTGCGGCAGCGGATGAAAAGCAAAATGCTCTGGCAACCAACACCCAGGAAACATCTGCGAATACAGCAGTTGTCAATACTGAAAATGAAACAAGTCCAGTAGCTGATCCTGTGGCGTCCTCTAATGAGGCCGGAGAAAAAGTCAGCGAAAAGGTCGGTGAAGGAATTACCCAGGTCGTTAATAAAAATCATAGCATTTCCGCGGACTTTAAGCCGGATGATCTGGTTTCGGTTGACCTCCCATCCACCCGGGATACACAGCTGCGTGAGGTTGCGGCGACGGCTTTAACTGGTCTTTTTGGTGCGGCGGAAACAAAAGGTTTAGAACTCTTTTGCTGTTCGGGATATCGTTCCTACGAAACCCAGGCCGAGTTATATGCCTGGAATGTCGAAACCTATGGGGTTGAAGGGGCGGAACTTGTGAGTGCCCGGCCGGGAATGAGCGAGCATCAAATGGGCTTGGCCATGGATGTCACCAGTGCCTCAGCAGGCTTTGATCTTCTGGAAAGCTTTGGAAGTATGCCCGAAGGCCAGTTTATTAAGGAAAATGCCCACAAGTACGGGTTTATTATCCGCTATCCCGAGGGTAAAACTAATATCACCGGCTATGCTTATGAACCCTGGCACCTCCGTTACGTAGGCGTAGATGTGGCAACGGATATTTACTCCAGCGGGAAAACCATGGAAGAGTATTATGGCGTAAACTAGGTATGAAGAGCTCAGCACGACAATTTGCAGTGTGGCGACAAACCTCTTCGCGGATATTTATTTATCGTTGGGTGCTGCAAGATCGTACCGGTCAGCACTTGTTCGCCTTGATGCATAGGGTCTGACCCCTTGGTCACAACATGATGAAATAAAAATTCGTAAAAAGGTTTGTGGCATAACTTTTTCACTGTGTCAGCAGCCTTCTTTTTATGAGCATTAATATTTATAAAAAAACAGTTTAAAAAAAAGTGTTTTTTTGGTATAATGAGTTTTGGAATTCATGCGCCCGTAGCTCAGGTGGATAGAGCAGTAGTTTCCTAAACTGCGTGCCGGTGGTTCGAATCCACTCGGGTGCACCAAATTTAAAACGAAATCAGTTAATAAGCGTAAAATACTAAATTAAATTATCTCACGAAAACCATTTCTGAAAAAAAGGAATGGTTTTTTTATAAAAAAAATTAAAAATCACTTGACTATTCGAGAAAAAGTCTTATAATAAAATTAAATTAGCACTCAAAGAATAAGAGTGCTGACAAATATATATTTTAGAGGAGGCGTTATTGATGTTAGGTTTAACACCTTATAACAAAAACAGAGGACTGGCCCGGACTGATGATGTTGTGGACTTCTATAATATGGTTGATAATTTTTTTAATGATACCGAGTCACCCCTAAGGAGCTTGGCAACCGACAATTTTAAAGTTGACGTAAAGGAAAAAGACGATGAATACCTTGTTGACGCAGAATTTGCCGGTTATGATAAAGAAGATATTCATGTTAAGTTCGATGAAGGCAATTTGTTGATTTCGGCATCAAAAAAAGAAGAAAAAAATGATGAAAATGAACGTTATATTCATCGAGAACGATCGTTTAGATCCATGGAAAGACAAATACATCTTCCAAATGTAGCGGAAGGTGATATTAAAGCGAAGTTTGAAAATGGCGTTTTGCAGATTCACGTTCCCAAAGCGAAAGAACTGGAAAGGGAAAAACAAATACAAATTGAATAATGGAAAAAAATAAAAGCAGCCTCGAAAGAGGTTGTCAACAAACCCGTCCTGGGGACAATGGTAAATCGTTGTCGGCTGCATGATCGTACAGGCTAGCCTGTTCGCCATGATGCCGACAACTGATGTTACGATTGTCCCCAGGACTTACCTTTCTGCTTTGGATAAAGTCTGGTGCAACCTCGAAAGAGGTTGCTTTTTATTTGGGGACTTAAAAATAATCAAATAAACCAATAAAGCAATGATATCTGATTATTTTATAGGGAAGGCATATTAATTACTGCTTCGGTTCAAAATTCTCTGATTAAAGAATAAATATTTCAGCTATTACATATAAAAAACATTGCATTAACCGGTAACTAGGACTATACTCTTTAAGTAACAAAAAGCCGTCACTCGTGGTGGTTATACGGAGGTAACTTTGGGAAGTACTAAAAAAATTCTAATCATTGCAGGGTGCCTGATGCTCTTTGCCATCATTTCTCCTGTGATTATTGCCTGGCTGACCCTGGTGCTTTCCCCCTATATTTCAACCATCGGTGTGATTGCGATTATCTTTATTATCACAGTGATCATTGCCTGGAAGGGGAAAATCGGACGAAAATAAAAATATACTAAATAACAGGAGATTCGGCTTGAACATAAGACTAGTAGAAGAAAAAGATTATCAGCGGGTGCTGGACATTCTCAATGATGCCATTGAAAAACGGATTTATACGGCACAGCTGACGAAGGCAACCATGGAAGGACGTAAGTCATGGTTTATTCATCACGCTCATCCCAAACATCCAATGTTTGTTATCGAGGCGGAAGGTGAAGTTATGGGATGGATTACCTTAACCGAGTATCGAGCTGGACGGGAAGGATTCAGGTATACGTCAGAAATCAGTTATTATATTGACCCCCGGGCTCAGGGCAAAGGATATGGAACTATTATGATGGGGCATGCCATTGAAGCAGCCCGGGAACTGGGGTATAAAAATCTCATTGCCGTCATATTTGATACCAATATAGCAAGCAAGAAGCTTGCCCAGAAATTCGGATTTGAACTTTGGGGCCGTCTTCCCGGTGTAGTGGATATTGATGGGAAAGTGGTTGATTGTGATTATTGGGGATTAAAATTGTAAAAGTGAAAATCCGCCTTGATTATTCAGTGGATTGCTGATATAATGGAGAAACCAACTGAAAGGCCACGCGCCTTTTTTTATTTGAAAAAAATACGAAGAATACGGAATAATCATTGATGTTTTAATTGACAAAAATGACTTTTCCATGGTATTCTATGTTAGTGACTATGAAAATAGGGAACGTGTGCCTGCGTGTTCCTTCGGGTGTTGATATAAGGATGTAGGAGGTGCTGGAATGAGAGTAAAAGTTACTTTAGCATGTACAGAATGCAAGCAAAGAAATTACGATACCATGAAAAACAAAAAGACAAATCCTGATCGTTTAGAAATGGATAAGTATTGCAGATTTTGCAAGAAGCATACCCCCCATAAAGAAACGAAATAATGGGTAACGAGGTATATCATGGCAACAAATAAAAAAGCTAAAACTGCCAGTAGTAAACAGAAAAAAACAAATAACACCCAGCCACAGGCACAAAAATCCGAAGATAAGGCTGCAAATCTCGTAAAAACAGAGAAAAAAGCGCCCCAAACGACGGCAAAAAATGAGAAAAAAACTCAAAAAAAATCAAGCGACAAGAGTAAAAAACCAAATATTTTTCAGCAAATGGTGGACTTCATTAAAGCCGTTTATCATGAGTTAAGAAAAGTTACCTGGTTAGATAAAAAAGAATTGACACAGAAAACTGGCGTTGTTGCCGGTATTGTTGCAATTTTCACTTTACTCGTTTGGGTTGTTGATACAGGACTAGGTGGACTTGCCGCACTATTTCTCAACAAATAGTTAAGGGAGAGCCATGGATAGTAATCAACACGATGAGGCACAATGGTTTGTAGCCCACACTTATTCCGGATATGAGAATAAGGTAAAGGCGAGCATTGAGGCCACAGTAGAAAACAGAAATATGGAGGATTTGATCCTAGAGGTTCAGGTTCCCGTACAAGAAGTAGTGGAAAGCAAAAACGGCAAGCGGGTCGTTAAAGAGAAGAAACTATTTCCCGGTTATGTCATGATTAAAATGTTCATGACGGATGATTCGTGGTATGTCGTCAGAAATACTCGTGGTGTTACTGGATTTGTTGGTCCAGCTTCAAAACCCGTGCCGTTGACCAAAGCTGAATTAAAAAGCATGGGCATTCGACAGCAGCGTGTGGAAATTAGCATGCATGTGGGCGAAGAAGTTAAGGTCACAGAAGGACCGCTTGAAGGGTTCACCGGGATTATTGAAGAAGTACATCCAGAAAAATCAAAGGTCAAAGTCAATGTTTCGATGTTTGGTAGGGAAACTCTTGCTGAACTGGGCTTTGAACAAATAGAAAAATTAAACACTTAAGGAAAAACTATTCTTCATGCTTACTCCCCCGGGAGACAAAATATAATACTAAAATGAAGGAGGTGTTAATATGGCAAAAAAAGTAATTGGTATGATTAAATTACAGATACCTGCCGGTAAAGCAACACCAGCACCACCAGTTGGACCAGCACTTGGTCAACACGGCGTAAACATCATGGGATTCTGTAAAGAATTCAATGCAAAAACTGCAAATGATGCAGGAATGATTATTCCTGTTGTAATTACTGTTTATCAGGATCGATCTTACTCATTTATCACAAAAACTCCACCAGCTGCCGTTCTTTTAAAGAAAATCGCTGGAATTGAGTCAGGATCAGCTGTTCCAAATAAAACCAAAGTTGCAAAGGTTACTCAGGATCAAATAAGAGAAATCGCAACATTGAAAATGCCTGATTTAAATGCAGCAACTGTTGAATCAGCGATGAGAATGATCGCTGGAACCGCCCGAAGCATGGGCATCACAATCGAAGAATAATTTTTAGAAGGTAGAATACCTTAAGTGGGAGGGATACCGCTAATACCACAAGGAGGCTAAGATGAATAAAGGAAAAAAATACCGAGAATTAGTAAAAAGTTATGATAAGCAGGAATTATTTGATCTTGATGCAGCTATTGCACAAGTAAAGAAACTTGCAACGGCAAAGTTTGATGAAACCATTGAATTGCATATTAAATTGGGTGTTGACTCACGTCATGCAGATCAGCAGGTTCGTGGAGCGATCGTTCTACCACACGGCACAGGTAAATCAGTTAAAGTTCTTGTTATTGCCAAAGGCGATAAGTTAAAAGAAGCTGAAGAAGCTGGTGCGGATTTCTTTGGTGAAGACGATATAATTGAAAAAATTCAAAAAGAAAACTGGTTTGATTTTGATGTAATGATTGCTACACCTGACATGATGGGTAAAGTTGGTCGTTTAGGTCGAGTTCTAGGACCTAAAGGTTTAATGCCAAATCCTAAATCAGGGACAGTTACCATGGATATCGCAAAGGCGGTTGCTGATACTAAAGCCGGTAAGGTTGAGTATCGTTTGGATAAAACCAACATCATTCATGTTATTATTGGAAAGGCTTCTTTTTCCGAAGAAGCATTACTTGAAAACATGAGAGTGTTACTGGATACAGTAAAAAAAGCGAAACCTTCGGCTTCAAAAGGTTTATACTTCAGAACTGTTACCTTAGCAAGCACTATGAGTCCTGGTATTAAAATCAACACAGCAAAAATCTAGAGGCTGTTAATTATATTTAACATAACCTCGAATGGACTTGACATAGAAAATGACAAATGATACAATAACGTCGTTGTTAAAGACGCATTCATCCATAGACAGTAGGTGTTTTACATAAATCCTACCGAGGTTGAAGAGAAAAGCTTATTTAAAATATAAAGCTCTCTTCACGCCTGTGGAGTGAGCTTTTTTGATACGATTTATAAAAGGAGGTGCACATAATATATGCCAAAGATTGAAGTAAAACAAGTCATTGTACAAGAAATTGCAGAAAAATTTCGCAACGCCCAAACAGCGGTTCTCGTTAATTACCGTGGTTTAACTGTTGAAGAAGTTACTGAACTTCGTGCCCAAGCGCGAGCCGCAGGTATCGAATATAAGGTTTACAAAAATTCAATGATGCGCTTTGCAGCCAAAGAAACTGGTTTTGATGGTCTTCTTGATGTTTTGGTTGGTCCTACAGCGATTGCTTTCTGTAATACAGATCCAGTAGCACCAGCAAAAATGCTCAGTGAGTTTGCAAAGAAGCATAAAGCATTGGAAATTAAAGCAGGTATGGTTGATGGTAAGGTCTTAGACGTCAAAGGCGTTTTGGAACTTGCAGAATTACCACCACGCGAAGTATTGGTAGCTAGAGTTTTAGGCGCCTTAAATTCCCCAATCACAGGTTTTGTCAACGTTTTAAACGGAAACATGCGTGGATTGGTTGTTGCATTAAACGCGATTGCAGAACAAAAACAAGCCTAGTTTATAGGTAATTTAAAATTTTAGAAAGAATATTTGGAGGTATTATAAAAATGGCAAGTGAAAAAGTAACCCAATTAATCGAAGACGTAAAGGCATTAACTGTACTTGAATTATCTGAATTAGTAAAAGCATTAGAAACAGAATTCGGTGTAAGTGCTGCTGCTCCTATGGCTGCTGCTGCTGCTCCAGCTGCTGGCGCTGCTGAAGAAGCTGAAGAACAAACTGAATTTGACGTGATCTTAACAGCTGTTGGCGATCAAAAGATCAAAGTCATCAAAGTTGTTCGTGAAATCACTGGCTTAGGCTTGAAAGAAGCAAAAGCATTAGTTGATGAAGCTCCAAAACCAGTTAAAGAAGGCGCTACTAAAGAAGAAGCTGCAGAAATTAAAGCTAAAATCGAAGAAGTAGGCGGAAGCATCGAAGTAAAATAATTCCTCGATACCTATATAAAAAATCACTTGCTTGCGCAAGTGATTTTTTTGTATATTCGATGAATGATCAATGACTTCAGCAAAAAAACATTAATTAACAGACAAATGTCTGAGAAAGAAAAATAATGGGTAAAAAGCAAAATAATCATGTAAAAGAAATCACCTCTATGGCAGTTGATTTTCCTCAATGGTATACCGATGTTATTTCAAAAACAGAAATGGTGGACTATTCTCCTGTGAAAGGATTTATGGTCATCCGTCCATATGGTTACGCCATTTGGGAGCTGATCCAAAGTGCTTATGACAAACGTTTTAAAGAAACCGGTCATGAAAACATGTACTTTCCTCTCTTAATTCCCGAAAGTCTTTTGACAAAAGAAGCAGAACACGTAGAAGGCTTTGCTCCAGAAGTAGCCTGGGTTACCCATGGCGGCGGCAAGGAGCTGACCGAACGCCTGGCTGTACGTCCAACCTCAGAAACCATTATCTGCAGCATGTATGCCAAGTGGCTTAACTCTTACCGGCAACTGCCTTATTTATATAATCAATGGTGTTCAGTGGTTCGCTGGGAAAAGACAACCCGTCCATTTTTGCGTACTTCAGAGTTTCTCTGGCAGGAAGGTCATACCCTTCATGAAACCCCGGAAGAAGCCCAAACTGAAACCATGCAGATGTTAGGAATTTATCGGGAAATTGCCGAGGAATTTTTGGCGATGCCCATGGTTGTTGGTCAAAAAAGCGAAAAAGAAAAATTTGCCGGAGCGGATGCCACCTATACCATGGAAGCATTAATGCATGATGGCCAGGCATTGCAATCAGGGACTTCTCATAATCTCGGTCAACATTTTACAAAGGCCTTTGATATTACTTATCTTGATCGTAATAATGAACAGTCCTACCCATTCCATACATCCTGGGGAGTATCAACCAGGTTAATTGGTGGAATCATTATGGTTCACGGGGATGACAACGGATTAGTGCTGCCACCCAAGATTGCACCAATCCAAGTGGTGATTATTCCGGTGGCCCAGCACAAAGAAGGTGTTTTAGATAAGGCCTGGGAATTGAGCAAAGCGCTGGACAAAGACTATCGGGTAAAAGTGGATGATCTGGATGGCTATTCGCCAGGTTGGAAGTTTAACCAATGGGAAATGAAAGGTGTCCCCATCCGGTTAGAAATCGGACCCCGAGACATTGAAAATGGACAGTGTGTTCTGGCCCGCAGAGACACCGGTGAAAAAGTTCAGGTCAGTCTTGAGAATATCGGCGAAACCGTTGGCAAGCTGTTAGCTGAAATTCAGCAAAATCTTTTTGACAAGGCTCTGAAAATGCGTGAGGAAAAAACCTCTACAGCAGAAAATCTGGATGATTTTAAAAAGAACTTAAAAGAAAATCCTGGTTTTATTAAAGCCATGTGGTGCGGTGAACGGGACTGTGAAGATATGATTAAAGAAGAAACCGGTGCTTCCATCCGTTGTGTTCCCTTCGATGATGAACAGGAAGTCCTTTTTGAGGGCAAGTGTGTTTGTTGTGGTAAGCCGGCAAATAAGATGGCTTATTTTGCACGGGCTTATTAGGTTTCAGGAAAGCGAGACAATATGAGCGTAGTTGCATTGACGGAGCTGAAATTTTCTTTGAACGAAGATGAGTTTTACGGCCATCTCCGGATGAAAAAAGGTTCGCGCCGGGCAATACCTATCCAAAGAATATTAGAAGCTGCAAAAGAAATTCCTAACCCAAAGGTTTTATACCGTGTCTCCGAAGCTAAAATTATTGATGCAAACTCTTTCACCCTGGATGGTATCTTATTTAAAAGTGCCCTTGTGGTCGATAAAATTCGCAAAGGTGGTTTGATTTTTCCCAATATCGTGACCTCGGGTGTTGAAATTGAAAATTATTGTATGACCATGAATGGTATGCTGGAACAGTATATTACTATGGAGCTGTGTAATTCTGCTTGTCGTTTTGCCCAGGATGCCATGGCAGAAGATGTAAAAAGACGCTATGGTACTGAATTGGTTGATTGTCTCTATCCCGGGGAAGAAGGTTTTCACCTGGATTACGGCAAGAATTTATTTGATCTGTTTGATGATGTTGAAAAGACAATAGGCGTAACCATTTCAGAAACGGGATTACCTACCCCCAGCCGAACAGCCTATTCCATCTGCTTTGGCAAAAAATAAACGATTGAAATAAAAAAAGAAGAAGCGGTGGTTATGGCCTCTGCTTTTTGTGGATAAACCCGTCCTGGAGACAATGGTAAATCGTTGTCGGCTGCATGATCGTACAGGCTAAGCGCCTGTTCGCCATGATGCCGACAACTGATGTTACGATTGTCTCCAGGACTTACTTTTCAACTTTGCCTAAATAAAAAAAAGAAGAAGCAGTGGCTTCTTCTTTTTTTTTATTGTTCGTAACTTAGGCTTCGTTGGTGTTTAATTCCTTAAGAATATCGGTCATGCTTTTGCGCAGCACGGGATGAATAAAATAAGGAGCAATTTCAGCCATGGGTTCCATGACAAAGCCCCGTTCGTGAGCCCGTGGATGGGGTAGCGTGACATGCACATCGTCGGTGATGCAGTTGTCATAAAAAATGATATCCAGGTCCAAAGTCCGTGGTCCCCAATGAATCGAACGCTCGCGTTTGAGTTCCGCTTCGATGGAAAGAAGCCTGGTCATCAGCTCGTTGGCCGGTAAAAATGTTTTGATTTCCAGAACACCATTTAAAAATACATCCTGATCCTCATAGCCCCAGGGTTCGGTTTCGATAATGGTGGACTGCTTAACAATAACGATGCCGTCGGTGGCCTCAATTGAGGCAATGGCGGTTGTTATATTTTCCAGCTTATCGCCCATATTGGCACCAAAGCCAATGAAGGCGCGATGCCATTGTCTGGTGATCTCAATGGCCACGGTATCCATGGACCGGAGAATCGGGGCCCAGGGTTTTTTAATCATGATGGTCACTTTCGAAACCATGGGGTAGTGGTTTAATACATAGGTGGTTAGCATCTCTCCGGCCGTTTCAATCAGGTCGTAACTCTCCTTTTGAAATTCTTTTTCCAGGGCATGGGCAAGTTCACCGTAGTGCACGGACTTTGTAAGATCGCCGGTAATGGCGGCTTCACGCATGTCCAGAGTGAGGGTTACCGAAATAAGAAATTTTTGGCCCAGGGTTTTCTCTTCAGGAAAAACCCCATGATGGGCGAAAACTTCAAGGTCTTTTATATACAGGTTGTCCATGCTTTTCCTTTCAAAATAGCCGCGGTCATCATGGCCGCCCGTTTGTTTTCCAGCACATCGTGAACACGGATAATCGAAGCGCCTTTCATAATGCCCATAACGGTGGTGGCCACGGTGCCTTCAATACGCTCGGTTACCGGTAAATCCAGGGTTATGCCGATGAAGCCTTTTCGGGAAGTACCCAAGAGGATTGGAAAACCCAGATCCTGAAGCTTGTCCAGATGTTTCATCATCGTCATATTCAGCTGATAATCCTTGGCAAAGCCGACGCCGGGATCGAGGATGATTTTATCCCTGGCTACCCCGGCATTTACGGCAATGGCAATGGAAGCTTCCAAATCATGACACACATCAATCATAAAATGGTCATAATTCTGATTGTCCCGATTGTGCATCAGCACACAGGGAACCTCATATTTGGCGGTGACTTCAGCCAGTTTCAGATCCCTTTTAAAGCCCCAAACATCATTAATCAGATCAGCACCGGCTTTAATGGCTAGTTCTCCGACCTTGCTTTTGTAGGTGTCAATGGAAAGGGGAATGTCAAAGCGGCTGCGAATGGCCTCAATCATAGGTACCACACGGTCGATTTCCTGGGCTTCGCCCACGGGTTCATGACCTGGCCGAGTTGATTCGCCGCCGAGATCAATGATGTCCGCACCCTCATGTATCATTTTTTCAACGTGTTTCAGACTTGTATCCAGAGAATTGAATTTGCCGCCGTCGGAAAATGAATCCGGGGTGACATTTAAAATTCCCATAATGACCACGCAGTTGTCCAGGTCAAAATTTTTATTGCCAATTTGCATTTTGGTCTCCTTTGGGGTTTTGATATGGCCGGTGTCCCGGGTTTTCTAGTATCCGATGAGAAGGTTCTTTTTCTGAAGACTCCAATCGCATTTTTGTTCCACCGGGCAACAGAGACATTCCCGTGAGAGTTTGTCACTTTCGTAAAAGATGTAACTAAACCCCTTGGTGTCAGGGTTGCGATGATTAAGGATGGCGTCAAGAATCAATTCTTTTTCATCCGATGTGAAATCCAAGGGTTCTAATAAAGAAATTGCCAGGCGATGTGAGGCAACTTCGTGGGGTGTTTTGTCCTCGTATTGAACAAAACGCCCGATATCGTGGAGCAGGGCTGTCGTGTAGATGAGGTCCCTAGGGATACTCATTTGAGCCTCCAGACTTTTAATGGTGGCAATACGCGCCACGTCCAAAAAATGAGCAAGGTCATGGTGGCAAAATTCTCGCGTTTCTTCATGTTTCTTAATGCGTTCAAGATAGTTTTGATAATCTTGATTCAAAAATAGTTTATTCGTGTTTTTCAAAGATTTCATGAAAATGTTCCTATCGAATGGACATAAGCTTGTGAACTTCATCCTTTAATTCTTTATTGTTTTTAAATATACCGGCTTGCATGGCCGTAATGGTTTTTGTCCCACAGCGCTTAACGCCACGCATGTTAATGCAAAGATGTTCCGCTTCAATCATAACCATCACACCCCGGGCATGGAGGTATTCCATGATCGCTTCGCCGATTTCAGTGGTCAGGGCTTCCTGGATCTGGAGTTTTTTAGTATAAACATCCACGGTTCGTACCAGTTTCGAAAGTCCGGCAACCCGGCCGTTGGGAATATAGGCAATGTGCACCTTTCCGTAAAATGGCATCAGGTGATGTTCACAGACGGAATAAAAGGGAATGTCCCTTTCAATCACAATGTCATCGGATTTCACCGCAAAGGTTTTTGAAAGATGGGTTTCAGCGGTCTGGCCAATACCACAATAAATTTCTTCATACATCCGGGCAACACGGTCCGGAGTTTCAATCAGTCCCTCACGTGTGGGGTCTTCGCCAATGGCTTCAAGTATCATAACAACAGCTTCTCTGATTTTCTTTTGATCGATCATTTTTCTCCTATCGCCAAACCTCGGGTGTGCCCATGGTTCGGAATGGTTTTTACTAAAACCAAATAAAAAAAGCATTACTTAAATAAAACAAAAAGTTTTAAGCAATGCTTCCGCAACCCTCGATTTTATGGTCAAGGGGTCCAGCGGAAGCAATAAGATATCGCAATGTTTTCATTTCGTTTAAAGGCAACTTCCCATCCTCTAACACTTTACGCATCTCATCTACTCTGTTTATATTCAATTGTCTGTATTTTAACATGGGCAGTGATCGTTTACAAGGGTAAGATTAGCAGGCTGAATGAACTTAATCAATAGAAAGTTAGAGAAAACAAGGGTAAAAATTTATATTTGACAGTTTTTTAGAGCTTTTAAAACAGTTTAAAACAGAAAATGAAATTAATTTGACATGATTCTATGGAAATATCAGAAAAATAAGTCAATGAAGATACATATTTTTACTTATTATTACGAAATGAAGGTGTTTAGTCCAGACAAATTGTCATAGGTTTATTAAGAACCCTATGTTAAAATTAACAAATGGTTAAGCATTGAATAAAAGGATGGGATAAAATGAAAGATCAGGAAATAAAAACAAGGGAAATAAATAATCAGCTAAAACAGGGTAAGGCTATAATTGCCAAGAAAATACAAACCCGGAGTATTCCTAAACGATCATTTGAACGTTACTTTAAGGAGAAGGGAAAAGAAGTGGTGGGGGATATCTATTATGGTGACGGCTGGAAGGTAAGCCTGTCTGAGGAGCGCCAGGAAAAAGTGGGTTGCTGTTTTATTGTTGCTGTGGATGTGACAATGGAAGTAGAAGCAGAAATATTTGATGATTTCTTAATGACCTATCGAAAAAACTTTTTGCGTGGAGGTGCTTAGTGTGGAAGATAAACCCCAAAAACTTAAGTTTTACTCTTTAGACAATGCTGGGGTTATGTACACGGCCATCGCCTCTTCCCGGATGTCGACGGTGTATCGAATGACGGTGGGACTTAACGAAGTCGTGGATCCTGCTATGCTGCAAAAGGCATTGGATGTGATTATTCCCCGGTTTCCATATTTTCAGGTAACACTTAAGCGTGGATTATTCTGGTATTATTATGAACATACCGAGGTGAAACCGAAGGTGGAAGAGGAAACCTTTTATCCCTGCAAGATTATGAGGCAGCGTCAGGGAAAAACATTTCCATTCCGGGTGCTGTATTATAATTCCTATGTCCACGTCGAATTTAACCACAGCATATGTGATGGCAGCGGCGGGCTGATCTTTCTGCAAACCTTGATTATTCAATATTTCAAGGAGAATAAGGGGATTACCCCTGTGAACCGGGGTAAAGCCATGGATATTGATTCGGAAATCGACCCCCGGGAGTACGAAGATGCGTTTAAACTATATTATAAGGAAGGGGTGCCACCACCGCCGGGAAATAAAAAAGTTTATCATTTTCCCTTTGAACTTTTGGACAAGGGAGAATATCTCTTGCTCACAGGTATTGTGCCGGTGGACCAAATTTTGGGTTTAGCCCGGAAATACGGGTGTACGCTAACCCAGTTTATGTTGGCGTTGTATTTTGAAAGCATTCAGGAATATATTCAAAATTCACCTATGAGTGAAAAAAAGAAGCATCAACAGCGGATTGCCATTAATGTACCGGTTGACTTGCGAAAAATATTCCCTTCCATTACCCTGCGCAACTTCTTTATGAGCTTAAATCCAGAAATTGATCTGGCATTGGGATACTTTACCCGGGAAGAAATTATTGAGCAAATTAAAGGATACATGGGTTTATATTTGAATCGAAAAAATATTAACCGTTATATCTCAAGAAATGTGCGAAATGAGCAATTGATTTTTTTAAGGCTCATTCCTTTGTGGGTTAAAAAGCTTGCCATGCCCATTGTCTACAAACGTTTTGGTGAACGCGGATACACCAGTGGGCTTTCCAACCTGGGCAATGTATCATTCCCGGAAGAACTGGTGCCATATATCAAAAGTTTGGAGGTTTTCCCTCCTCCCAGTGTGGAAAGCCGGCTCAAGCTGGTGATGGTAAGCTATAATAAGAATTTATCTCTTTCCTTTGGAAAAACATCCGGGGAAACAGTAATTGAAAAAATCTTTTTCAGAAAAATACGGCAATTGGGAATTCCAGTGAAAATTGTAACGAATAAGAGGTGAAGAAAATGGCCTATTGTCCAAAATGTGGAGTGGAAGTAGAACGCGATACCAAAAACTGCCCTTTGTGTGATTTTCCCATACCCGATGTGGGAGAGCAAGATGAAAAGGAGGTGCGTAAGTACCCACAGGCAATTAATACCTACAATGAGGATCATCAGGAGAAAAAAAACATCGCTTTTTTCTCCATTGGCATTATTGCTGTAAGCCTGCTGATCATTCTGGGGGTGATTTATCTGGTTTATCCCTGGAACCATGCGCTGATAAAATATATCATTGTAGCAGATTTAAGTATTTTTGCAATAATCTTTTTTTCGCTGGGGTATTTAAAACCCAAGTATAATTTATTAGGGGTTTATATTACCGTATTAGTGACCACCTGGAGTATTTATTTAATTGGCGGAAGTCAAAACAACTGGTTTCTAAACTACGCGGTTCCCATTGCCACCTTGCTTTATTTAGATATCATGATTTTTATGCTGATTTTCAAGCATACCAGACATCGCAGCCAATTCATTTACATTCCCAGCAATCTGATTCTTTCGGTGATTGTTTTTACCATTGGTTTAGATGCCATTATCAGCATTAATTACCTCGGCACCCTTGATTTGACATGGTCGTTAATTGTTGCGGTTTCGGGAATTTGCATCATTGGATTGCTCCAGGGGATTTATCATCAAATCCCTGAGAAAACGCGAAAAATGCTCAAGAAAAAAATGCATGTGTGATCATACATTTGAGGTTGTAGACAACGTAATGTGACAAACCTCGTTGCGAATTTTTATTTCATCAGGTTGTGTGCATCAAGGCGAACAGGCGATAGCCTGTCCGATCTTGTAGCACACAACGATAAATAAATGTCCGCGACGAGGTTTGTCGACACACAGTGATGCATGAATTACCCATGTATCTTTTTTTATAAAAGGCTCTTTTTAGGTTAGACGATATTTGCGATTCAGCATGTCTTCCCGTTCTTTCCAGTCGGACATGAGATCCCCCAGGGCACCGTAGAAAGCCAGGTTATGACTGGGAAAGCGGAAGTGAAGCATTTCATGGAGGGCAATATATTCAATGCACTCCTTAGGTGTTTTGATCAGTTCAAGGTTCAGTATCACCCGCTGGCTTTTAGGCGAACAGGATCCCCATCGATTGTCAAGCCGATAGATTTTCAGATCAGGAAAGCTTATCTGATAAGGAGCTGACGTGACAATGGCAGTGGCCATGGCTTCAACAAAAACTTCCCGAGCCTGTTCGCGGTACCACATATCCAAAATAAATTCTTTATGCTGGATGGATTTAAGATCCTGGACACTGAGGATCATGTTGTAATTATTAAGCAACACACCGGTTTCAACAGATTCAGAAACCATGAGACGGTAGTAGTCGCCAAGGAATTTGTGTTGCTCGCCGGTGGTGTATTGATAATTTTTGAGTAATTCAGGTACGGTATCAAGACTGCCAAACATGTGGGCACCTCCATCATTTTTATTAACTGGTTGATTGAAAACCATTATATCGTTGTTGGAAGATATTCAGAATGAAAATTGTTGTCACCATAGGGAAAGAATTAGTAATGCGCCTGCAAATTTTACGCTAAAAGGATTATAACTGTACAATTACCCCAAAAATGTTATAATGAGGTATTGTATTTTGATCAAGTGAGAGGAGGATGTTATGGAAACAAAATTAAGTGTTACTTTGATTCAGCATACACCTGAACCGGAAAAATTAGTGGCTGCAGCCGCAAAATTATGTTATTCCAAAGCTGGCGCAGGGGAGATTATGGATGATCTCACCGATGAAAATGTTGAGCGCTTTTTAAGCCGCTTAATGGACATGGGCCACGCATCACCCATTGAACATGCGAGCTTTACCTTTGCCATTGAAGGGGTCAGTCGAGCTTTGACCCACCAGTTGGTCCGTCATCGCATGGCAAGCTTTAGCCAGAAATCCCAACGCTATGTAAATGAGGGCCAATTCAATTATATCATACCACCTGAAATTAAAGCACTGCCCGGCGGCGAAGCGACCTTTATTGAGGGAATGGAAAACGCCCAGAAAACCTACGATCTTTTGGCTGGAATGCTCATTGAAAAACATAAAAAAGCCTTGATGGCCGAGGGTATAGCAGAAAAACAGGCGTTTATGGCAGCGGAAAAACTGGGGATTGAGGATGCGCGTTTCATGTTACCCAATGCCTGTGAAACCAAAATTGTGGTCTCCATGAATGCCCGGGAATTGTTGCACTTCTTTAATCAGCGCTGCTGCAACCGGGCCCAGTGGGAAATCCAGGAACTTGCCACAGAAATGCTCAGAGCCTGTAAAAAGGTCGCACCGATTCTCTTTAAAAATGGAGGACCGCGTTGTGTGGAAGGTCCATGTCCTGAAGGAACGATGACCTGCGGTCAGATTAAGGAAGTCCGGGAGAAATTTAGTCAGATCTAGTCAATTATGACACTAATTTAATATGAAAAGGTTGTGAAAAAGGATGGAACACATTATAAACCCTGAGAAACAGAACATAATTTTTGCTTTATTGGCAGCTGTTTTAGGGATCATCGTTACTATAATACCATTTGTCATCGTGACAGTGGCGGCATATCAATTTTATTTTGCATATTTTGGAATCGTTATTATTGTTTTTGCCCTAGGATTTGCTTTTTTTTACTTTCGCCGATATAAACAATTTGATTCTTTCTTAGAGAAAAAGGATGAAGCTTTAATTTGGAAATACGAAGAGGAACAGTATACGGCTTTTATTGGAGAATTA
Organism: Acetobacterium bakii; assembly: GCF_001263355.1. Classification (GTDB taxonomy): domain Bacteria; phylum Bacillota; class Clostridia; order Eubacteriales; family Eubacteriaceae; genus Acetobacterium; species Acetobacterium bakii. The sequence continues at coordinate 11,617 of NZ_LGYO01000015.1, read as the reverse complement.
AATAAAATTCAAAAAACAAGCAGCAAGAAAAAGGTCTGGATTCTTTTGGGAATCGAACTTGTTATTGCGGTTCTGCTTTTTATTCTGCTGTCACCGGAAATGAAGTGGCTGAGTGTCCTGTTTTTGGCTTTCTTTGGGATCGTCTCCATGATGTTTACACTTTACCTGCCCATGAGTTTTAAATACAAGGCCATGGTAAAACCCTACGTAACCATTATTTCCCGGGACAGTGCCTATATTATGGGACGTTTTCACAAATGGACCAAGGCTCAGGCAAAAATAAAGAATTTTGATAACGGCGAAAGCACATACAAGGTTTTAGCCATTAATTATGAAGCAATGACGCGAAATGGACGGCTCTTCCAGGAATGGACAGCGGTTATTCCCGAGCCTGAAAATCGAGAAATGATTGCTTCCGCAAAAAAATGGGTAGATCGCATCAACAAACAATCCCGTGATCATGAAATATTTCAAAGAGATAGAATATCCTATTCAGAACGGCTATTCAATAAGGTTGTAGGAAAAAAGCCCGATAAAAAGCAATAAAAAAAGCCCGCAAGGGCTTTCTAATTGTTGAGAAGTGAGAAAGTAAGTCCTGGGGACAATCGTAACATCAGTTGTCGGCATCATGGCGAACAGGCCAGAGCCTGTCCGATCATGCAGCCGACAACGATTTACCATTGTCCCCGGGACGGATTTTTCAATAAAACTCAAGGCCCTATACGGGCTTTTTTTTATTTGGGATAAACCATGTTTTCGGGCTGGATATTTTCAAGCACTTCGGTGAGGAATTTCTTGGCTTCGTAATTTGCCATGGGCAGGTTCATATCCAGGTAATTTCCGCAATCTCTGGGAGTTGCGCCGGGAACCTCGCCATTGTATTCAGCCATAAAGGTGTACAGTTGAATGATCAAAGGCATGATTTCTTCAGGGGTGCGTTCGCCTTTCATCAGAAGATAAAAGCCGGTCCGGCAACCCATGGGTCCAAAATAGACAATCTCATCGCTGAGGACAGGATCATTTCGCAGGAAGGTGGCGCCCAGATGTTCCAAAGCGTGGAGCTCGGCGATATTAATAACCGGCTCGCGGTTGGGTTCCTTCATACGGATATCAAAGGTTGTAATACAGTGATCGCCGCAATAATCCTTACGGGAAATGTAGATCCCACGGAGTAAATCCAGATGGTTAATGGTGAAGCTGGCAATTTTTTTCATTTTTTATTTTCTTCCTTTCCATTGAGGTAATGATTAACAGCCTCCAAATAGTGGAGGAGGATATTATGAGACGGATAAATTCTCAGCTGCTGGTCAAAGTCGGCATAAGGTATGGATTTCCGGCCATCCTTTTTGGCATTGTCCCAGTAGGCCTTTAGGATGCTAAAAGGAAGCAGGAAGGTCTCATCACAAAATTTGAAATGAACAATCAGAAAGGAAAGTCCTTCCTGTTCTTCAAAGGCTTTCATAAAATCAATTTGGTGACTGTGAATATTGGCAATGGGCAAACGCTTTTGGCTCGTTTCCTTGGCATCGAAGCAGACCGGAATGCCCTGGATATTCCCCAGGTAATCGACAGTGCTTTTCTCCTCGAAATAAGCCAGCTTAATGGTGCCTTTGCCCGGATCCAATTCCACCGGTTTAATGGCCGTAGGGATTTTTTGAACCACCGCCAGCCCCTGTTCCAAATAGATTTTATTGGTGATGTTTAAACTTTCTTCCAGTTGGCTGCCCCGCAGACCGCGGCTATTCCAATAGGCCATGACTAAATCTCCATGGTAAGGGTTGGTTTAAAGCCAAAACTCCTGAGAATTTTTTCAAAAGCGAGGGGAAGTGGTGCGGTAAAGGTTCTTTTCATGGGCGTCAGGGTAAATCTGGCACTGTGAAGAAGCTGGCTTTTGATGCCAAAATCTTCATATAAACGAATGTTGAGCCGCCGATTCCCGTATTTGGGGTCACCCAGAATAGGGTAACCCATCGCGGCAAGCTGAACTCGGATCTGATGGGATCGGCCGGTGGCAAGGGCTATTTTTAGTAGCGAATAGCCGCTGCGGCTGCCCAGATTCTGGTAGGATAATTCTGCTTTTTTATCCTTATCCGAGGTTTGAGTTTCTGAAAAAGTCACCGTATTGGTGGTAACATCTTTTTTTAGATAACCCACAATTTCACCGGTTTCCGGGGGCTCGCCCAGAACCATGGCAAAATAAATCTTTTGGGTGGCGTCCTCGCGAATGGCTTCATTCACTTGCTGAAGAGTGGGAAAATTTTTCGGGACTAGCACGATACCGGTGGTGTTCTTATCCAGCCGGTTGGCACAGGCGGGTGTGAAGGTCAGATTTTCAATAGGGTTATAATCGCCTTTTTCGGTAAGGTATAAAACCGCCAGATCAATAATCGAGGCTTCCCCGGTTTTGTCGGGCTGGGTCAACAGTTCGGCCGGTTTATTGAGAACCAAAAGGTCTTCATCCTCAAAGAGAATATCCAGGGGTGCGGTTCGGGATGTGTTTATTTCAGCATTATCTGATTGCCGAAAGCCTAAAATGGTTTCCTCAGAGAAATAAATTTGAATTTTATCCCCAGGGGTGATCATGGTATTAGGCTCGGATTTTTGACCGTTAAGTTTAATTCTTTTTTTTCGCAGCATTTTCTGAAGAAAGCCCTTGGATGCATGTGGCATGAGCTTCCCCAGAAAGCGATCTAAACGTTGGTTGCTTTCATTTTCGGTGATGATTATTTCTTTCATTGGTTATCCTTTATTGTTATTTTATATTATTATATCATGTAAGAAGTACGAAGGGCAAAAATAGTGTTAAGAGTTCGGAATAAAACACAAAAAAGAGACCATGATTTGGTCTCTTTTTATGCTGCTGATAAATGAATGGTTGCTATCGTTTGTTGCTGCAATCCAGGACGTTTTTAATTTTGTGAGCAACCATGGCCTTAATGGCCATTCTGCCAGGTCCCAGATATTGACGGGGGTCAAAATATTCAGGGTTTTCAACAAAAACTTTTCGGATCGACGCTGTCATGGCAAGACGTAAGTCGGTGTCAATGTTAATTTTACAAACTCCTGATTTTGCCGCTTTTCTTAGCATATCTTCAGGAACGCCCTGGGCCCCAGGAATCCGTCCGCCATATTGGTTGCACAGGTCCACAAATTCTTTGGGTACCGAGGATGCCCCATGAAGTACCAGGGGATAGCCGGGAAGAAGATCTGAGATAGTATACAGACGTTCAAAATCGAGACGGGGTTCATCCTTAAACTTGAAAGCACCATGGCTTGTTCCAATGGTGATTGCCAAAGAATCACAGCCGGTTCTTTGCACAAATTCAGCGGCTTCATTAGGATCAGTAAAGGTCGCATCAGGATCAGATACCACGACTGCATCCTCAATGCCGGCCAGCTTGCCAAGTTCTGCCTCAACCACAACGCCGTGATCATGAGCATATTCAACGATCTGTTTGGTGAGGGCAATGTTTTCTTCAAACGGATGCATGGAGCCATCAATCATAACAGAGGTGAAGCCGGTGTCCACACAGGATTTACAAATATCAAAGTCCAAACCGTGATCGAGATGCAAACAAATATCCAAACCGGTAACCTCGATAGCGGCTTCGACCAATTTTCTTAAATAAACTGGATTAGCGTATTTTCGAGCACCAGCAGATACCTGTAAGATAAGGGGCGCTTGTTCTTGTTCAGCTGCATCTACAATTCCCTGGATTATTTCCATATTATTTACATTAAATGCACCGACTGCGTACCCGCCTTCATATGCTTTCTTGAACATTTCGGTTGATGTAACTAATGCCATTTTTATAAACCTCCTAAGCGTTATTATTTTCTATGATTTCACAATACAACGATTATACCCTTTTTAGTGCCAATACTCAAGCTTCTCCCCTGATTTCGCAAGAATTTATACTTTATCTCATTATTGGAAATTATGTAAAAGTGTTTCAAGAGAATGACACATTTCATTTGAATGGATGGAGAGGTGTTGCAGCAATAAAAAAGATCTATTGGAGAACCAATAGATCTAAAAATTTAGGTTTGATGAATAATTTTCGGAAGAACTTTCAACAATCCAACTAACATCAACGTGTAAAGCGGAATCAGAAAGATATTGGAAATAATTCGGGCCGGCAGCAGAACCGCAACAGCCTGTCCATACAAAATACTTAAAAACCAAGTGTTTAGCAATATTGAGGTAATTAACTGAGAAACACTCACAATAAACAGAATATGATCACTACGGAAATCAGTGTCCATTTCAGATTTCCTAACAACAATAATGGGGAAGACTGCAAAGGCAACCATTAAAGCAACAAACAAAACCAGATAAATCGTATTTAATGGTTCGCCGGCATAAAGGATGGCGCCATTTACAAAGTTGAAAGCTCCGGTAATAGCAAGAATAAAAATCGATAAACCAATAAATACAAGGTTAAACCATTCCAGATGCTTCACTTCTTTTTTCTTTATAAGCATAAAAAGCAATCCGGGAATAAGACCGGTGAGTCCACTGGAAAGGGTAAAACCAATAAAGAATGGTCCCCCTGGTTTAATGATAAAACACATCAGGTCTGAAATGAACCCCACGGCAAAACCGGCAATAGGACCCAGAAGTATGCCGCTAAGCATAATCGGTAAGGCGGTAATGTTCAGCCGCAATGAAGGGAATCCACCCAGAGGAATAACCACCTCAAATAAAATCTTCAGCACAATGCTGATGGCAATGAGCAAACCACAATTGACAACTACCTTTGTTCGTGTGGAGTTACTGGTAAAAGCATTACTTTTCATAAAAACCTCCTTGATTTTCAAGTAATGCTTCCGCAAACCTACAACTTGCATTGTAACAGCGGAAGCGACAAGGTATCGCAATGGACGCATTTCGTTTAAAGGCGACTTCCCATCCTTTAACACTTCACGCACCTTGTCTACTCTGAATAATATTATGGCAAGCTTACCACAGACAAATGTGTCTTTCAAGGATAAATAATTATCAGGTATTTTAGGAAATTCTTGACAATTAGAGATAAAAGAGGTATATATTTTACAGGTAATAACAAATATCGAAAAAAAACAACGGAATGGAGAACATCATTATGAAGAAACTTTGGAAATGCAGCGTATGTGGTTATACTATGGAGGGTGCCGAAGCACCAGAAAATTGTCCGAAATGTGGAGCGCCCCGAGAACAATTTACAGAATTAAGTGAAGAAGCAGCAAAAAAAGTATATGATTCTTATGTTACCAATGACCTTCACATGGAATTAGCCGTTTTAGCAGAGAAAATGATCCATCTTTCAAGAAAAGGGATCGAAATAAATTTAGATCCCGCCTGTTTAGCAATTTTTCAAAGTGCCGAAGCAGCAGGTTATGTGATTAAAGAAAAGTCCAAGGCTGAAATAGCCGGTCATATTTCAAAGGGAAAATGGTAAAAAAATATTGAATTGGAGTAGTGTTCTGTGTTATGATAGGGCAGTAAGTTTTTACTGCTGGCGTGGCACAGATGGTAGCGCAACTGATTCGTAATCAGTAGGTCGGGGGTTCGATTCCCCCCGCTAGCTCCAGTAAAAAAATAATTACAGTTTAAAAAATGGCTATTTAAAGCCATTTTTTTTATGTTTTAGATTAATTTACCGATTTACCGATTGTTTAAATATAAATAACTCTGGCTATTTTTGGCTATTATATACCTATTTTTGTCGTATATTTTGTCGTACATTTTGTCGTATTATTTTAGCTAAGATACTTTTGATTAATAATTGACACAATCGGACGGATAAGGGCAATTATTTGCTATTATGTAGCGAAGAAATACAATGAAATATGCAAAATAAATAATTAAAATCATTGAACACCAATGTTCTTAGTTGAAAAACATAAGGTTATTATTTGGCAAACTTAAGTAATAGGTTGTAATACAAATAAAACTATAGAGTATCGGAATTAATTAATAGAAGTTGAGAAATTAAAAATCCCTGGACTGTAATCCGGGGATTTTCTATAGGTGAAAGCCTTTTGGTTTTCACCTATGATAGAACAACAGCTCCAAGCTTGACAAATTCTGTTATGAAATTGGTTCTATTGCTAGACAACTTGTCGTCTTCATGATACATAAAAATTCTATTTTTTACAAGGAGTTCAGTATTTAAGAATCTCAATACTATTTATCAATTTTCTAATGTCATTTCAAGATAAGCTGAGGTTGTTTATTCATTTATGGCATCTTTGAAAAATCAATTCGATTTCGAATGTCTTCCACGGTATCATGGACGTATATTTTTGTGGTTGTTTTTATCTCTGAATGCCCCAATACTTTTGAGACTGTATAAATGTCGGTTCCCATTCGGTAGAGCAGTGTACCATATGTGTGTCTTAACTCGTGTATGCGAAGTTTGGGTAGGACATCATATTTTTCTTGCTCATCATTTTTTACCTTCTCTTTTTCTGCAATATAATATTCTAATAAATCAAGCATAAATGGGTTGTAACGTCTTTTGGTCCAATTATCCAGGTCGGCAATTTGATCGGTATTAGAACCGAGAATCATAACAAATTCGCCTCTACGTGGTTGCAATGTCAAATGATCAACAAACTCATCATCTAAAGGTAATTGTCGCATGGACGAAAAGTTTTTAGTCTTATCAATAATGTATTTTCCTTCACACTTAACCGCTGCATTCTTAACGGAAAGGGTTTTCTTTTCAAAATCGATATTTTCCCATCTCAATGCAAACAGCTCACTTCGGCGCAAGCCGGTTTTGAGCATAATGAAAACGCCTAGGCCATACGGGTTTTCTTTTGAAAAGTCTATTACAAAGCGATATTGTTCTTCGGTGTAGGTCCGCAGTTCTTTTGGATTACTGACCTGGCCTTTCTTAACTTTTGTCATTGGGTTTTTATCAATCAGATTATTCTCAAAAGCAGACGAGAATATCGCATTGGCGATAAGATAGAGTTTATCCATTTTAGATTTACTAATCCCGGATTGGGAACTGAAAAACTTCTGGAGATTTAATTGTGTGATCGATTCCAATAATTTTTTTCCAAACGTCGCCTGCAAGACCTTTATGTTTGTTAAATAGGTTAGCTTATATGTATTGTCATTGACTTCTTCTTTTTTTGTTTCCAGCCATGTTTTTGAAAATTCTGTAAATGTATAATGCTGTGTGCATCTATTTTTTGACTCAGCATCTTTCATAAATTCAAGATATTTTCTTTCTGCCTCACGTTTGGTTTTACCATAAAACGATTTTCTTATCGGCTTTCCTTCAAAGGTTTGACCGATGGTCTTTTTAACTTCAATAAGTTTTGATGCCAAGTTGTAAATTCCTTTCCAAAGAATAGTTTTTATGCACTTAGTTTTGAGACACTCTTTTCTAAAATAAATTTACCAGCAAGTTAAAAATAATCAGTATATGGTGATCAAAGCTAAAATATGAGCCTTATATAGTGATTATAGACCTATGACTTTTCACGGGTTTAGCAATGTGACAAGTTACCGGCAAGTTAGATTACGCCCAAAAAAGCATTTGCTTTATATACCTTTGTGCGATTGTCACCTCAAGCGGAATTATCCTAACCAACATTTTTCTTTGAGGGAATAGATTGGGCATCGTTTCCCATTGTCACGGTGTCTGCATCAAGTTCTGTCAAGCAATCAATATAACCCTCAAATTTAGTAAGCGCTTTTTCCTGATATGCTTCGGTTGTTAATTGACGAAAAAGTTTTAACAATATTTTTTCATTTGGAGTAAGAAATGTGCTTGAAACAGGGGGTGACATGTTTAGTGTAGTATGATTCTTTCCAAATAGATAATCTAATGAGATGTCAAAATAATCAGCAATTTTCAAAAGAGTTTCACCATCGGGTTCCCTTTTATCTGTTTCATAAAGAGAGAGTGAAGATCTTGAAATTGCGAGTTTTTCAGACAAATCTTCTTGTGTTAAATTTATGCTTTTTCTCAATTCTCGAAGTTTGTTACCAATCATTTTTACACCTCTTTTTCTCATTATATAATTCAAAAGGTAGTGAAACAACAAATGCATCAATACGTAGCAAAAATTTAATATTCCGCTTGACTGCTACGTATTGTAGCAGTATAATAAAGCTACAATACGTAGCAAATGAGGGATATATGAAAAGAGATAAATTATTGAAATTAAGAAAAGAAAAAAAATTAACCCAAGAACAACTTTCTAATTTAGCAGGTATTAAAAGAAATTACTACGGATTGATCGAAAATGGTTTAAGAAATCCATCTCTAGATGTTGCAATAAAAGTTGCTATTGCATTAAACGAGAGTTTAGAAAGTGTGTTTGAGAACGATTTTGATAAGCAACAATAAAATTTTAAACAAAAATGCTACATTATGAAGCAATGTCATCAATCTTAAATTTAAGATGATATTAATTCAAAGTGATTTAAGGAGGTCGCTCATGAATTTAGAAAATACTCCAGACTCAATAAAAAAACAATACCAGGCATTATTAGATCTAATGAATAAGAATCCAAATAGTTATAGTGTTTCTGTCACCGAAGCTGCCAAAGTTTTGGGAATGGATGTTGAGTGTCTTAAAGCTGCTGCTTATCAGGGACGGTGTCCTTTTGCAATCGGCGGTGATAACGGAGCCTTAACTAATAGATTCACTAAAATACCTAAATTGGCATTTTGGAATTTTTTAAATCAAAATTATACTTTTCAATAATAGAGAGGAGATATGGTTATTATGAACAAAGGCTATGCATCATACATACAGGAACAAAATAAAGACTTGGAAACAGATCACGTACGAAAAGATTTCACGCTTTCACTTACAGATAAACAATATTCAAATTTAAAACTTATGGCATATCAAGTTGGTTACAAAAATGCTGGGGATTTTATTCAATCTTTTGTTGGTGATCTGACAGGATGGTCCTCCAATGGAAGTGATGAACGCGATCTTGCAGATCAATGGTATCAACGAGCGCACGGTAACGGTGAGTTCACCTATTATTTCCACTATTTTCTTTTCAATTACGATTATGATCTGGATACGATGATGGAGATGATAGAGGATGAGGATTATTTTGAGGAAGCATATGAGGAATATTCAGAACAGGCATGGAAGAAAGAGTATCAAAGTCGAGAAGATTGTATACAGATACTTAAAGAAATAGCTAAAAATGGTACTGAATTATAAAAGAAGTGAGGTTTGGATATGAGAATTAATTCTTGTGTGTTTCCTGAGACTGATTCCCTTGTTTTTGCAATTTCTGTCAAAGAAGCTAAAAATAACTCAAAGAATTTGGCAAAGCTGTCAGGATATGTCGTTGTGATCAATCCGGATCTGTGTTCGAGACAAGTACAATATTATTAGATGGAAATAATTGCAAATATAAATATAATTGCCACGATTAAAGAAAGATCCTTCCAAAAAAGGCATAAAATTTTTCATTGAAATAAAACACATAAATCGACATCATGCTGCGCTTCTTTTTTTATGGAAAAGAATGACGGCATTCACATGGGTTCGAGTCCCATATTTTCCACCAAGATGATAGCAGGATGCTATCACAAGATCATTGACAAGGAAGAACTTATTTCTTCACATAGAACACGAGTGCAAGTCGTATTTTATGACATATCACATATTATGGAGATCCCTACCCCTACGGTATAAAAGCCAAGCGCCTACTATAAATTCTGGATTCGTTTTATATATAGTAGTGATTTTAACGGTTGAAAAAGTGGTTCTTTCCGTTCGCAAAGATAATAAAGGGTGTGGGCTATGCAGCGCTTATTGGTGCCGGCTTATGTAGCGGGATTTATTTCTGTCTAATCTTAACTAGGTTAACTTCATAATTTGCCCACGATTGGGGGGCGATGTCAAATACAATCGAATCAAATAAATCTCGGACAGGATGTATAAGCATATCCTGTCCGATAATTATACCTGATTTTTATATATTTAAACATCAATATTATTATTTCTTAATTTTGATTTAAATAGTAATGCTTATTCAGATGGACAATCAATGAATCTTAGTTCATTTTTAAGGTTTGCTGATTGTTTATTTTTATTAAGAGAAAGGAGAAAAACATGCAATACATAACTGAAAGCGACCTAAAAGTGATTGAAAAGAACACTTTTAAAGTTCCGCGGTTTCTGCTTGGAGGCTTGTATAAAAAAATCAGTGCAGATAGTAAACTACTTTTCGCACTTATGATGGATCGTCAGTCTTATACATTTGAGGATCTGGGCAATGAGTCGGGATATTCTCTGGAACTTATTAAATATTGCGTTAAGGAACTACAAAAAGCAGGACTGGTTCAAATCAACGACTCGATTATATCGTCAATTCAGCTAAGGAGGATAATATGAATTATTTCACCATGTACGATGCAGATCAATTTTCATTTATCCGGGTACCTAAGGAGCTGATGACCAATACAAATTATAAAACGCTTTCCGCAGAGAGTAAGCTTCTTTATGGGGTTTTACTAGACCGAGTCAGTTTGTCCAGGAAAAATAATTGGGTAGATGAGAGAGGCAGAGTTTTTATTATCTATACCCGCAAAAACATTATGGATATTATGGGATCAGGCGAAAAAAAGATTACAAAGCTATTCAATGAACTAAGAGAAAAAGATTTAATTGAAGAAAAAAGACAAGGATTACAGAAACCGAATTTAATATATGTTGGTAAATTTTTAGAGAATCCACATGTCCTTGATGTGGAGACATCATGGCCGTTTACTTTAGATCAAGATAATTGCAATTTATTGCAGAACCGTCATTTTGACGGTTCTGGACCCGTCATTTTGACGGCTCCGGAACCGTCAAAAACACTGTTAAACTATACTAATATAAATAATACTAATATAAGTAATACTGATATTCTATTCAGTCAGTCCAATTCCATAAGTTCAGATTATGAAACCAGTGAGAATAATAAAAATGAAAAAATGGAAAGACTGAATGAATTTAAATTGGCTGAATTATATTTTGAAAATAATGTATTTGCAGAGATCAGAGAAGCACCAACAGCAAATAGAAATCTGATTGATGAAATCAAGATGAATGTACTTGATATGTACTTTGCGCCTGCAACAATAATTAATGGGAATCGTAAGTGTCAGGACATTGTTAGAGCTGCATTAATGCGTTTAAACTCTTTGCATATTGATAATGTTATTTATAAGTACAGTAACATAAATGGCCAAATATCGAATAATAAAGCATATATACAAACGATGCTGTACAACGAAGCTCTGGAAGCAAATTTATTTATGACTAACCAAGTTTCCAGCGACTTTTCAAATTGGAAGGACTAGAATAATGAAAAATCGCGGTGACTTTTTTATTTACCATGAAGTGAGAATAGCGATGTGAAAGTAAGACTGTGATTAATAAAAATGGACAACCTGTATCAGGTTCTTGTACAGAAGTAATCGTAAAAGTGAAGTTCGATATAAAGGGATATTTGAAGGAGGACTAAAATGAGTAAGTGTGTAACAATAGCTGTAGTGAATCAAAAAGGAGGCGTTGGGAAAACAACGTCAACTTACAATTTAGGTTGGGAACTTGGTGTTTTAGGAAAAAAAGAAAAAAGAGGGGAGAAGGA
>NZ_LGYO01000014.1 GCF_001263355.1 Acetobacterium bakii | reverse complement strand
AACGTGCAGGCGAACAGTCGACAGACTGTACGCCGTGCAGTGTAGAAATTCGCGAAGGCAACGAGCCAATCACAAGCTTGCTTGTAGTTGGCGACTGCCCGCGACCTCGAAGAAATTCGCATAGCGATTTCTTCGAGGTTGTTTCGTGTAAACTGGCAGCGAAGCTCACACAAGTCTCGCAAATACATGAATTTTTAAATATTTAAACCGGTGAAGGTTTAGAAAAGCACGGTGCTCATGCAGTTAACTCCTTGATGTCACCGTTTTGAGATTATAAAATTAGTTCTTTTATTGATTGATCTGATTAAGTTCGGCAGTAATTGCTTCGTATACGCCGGGATAAACGCTGCCTGGTCCGCCCTGGGTAATGCAGGGAATATAATAGAGGTTTTTACATCGGGCAACGGCATTACGTACTTCCGCGCCGACACTTTCCTGGGTCCATTCCCCATTATCAATCAGGGAGTTATCGATATCGCCCATAAACGAAATCTGTCCGCCGTATTTTTTAATCAAGTCCGGAACATTGTTTGAGGAAATACAGCCCTGCCAGATATCAATGCCCATTTCGATCATCGAAGGCACCAGATTCGCAGCGTAGGAATCACTGTGATGGACAACCAGTTCAACACCGTTGGCTTTATAGAAGCCGTAGATTTTTTTGAAAGCCGGGACGATAAATTCGTCAAACATTTCCGGTGACATGAATGAACTTATGGAGCTGCCCCAGTCATCATGATGGAAGAGACAGTCTGGTTTGTAATACTTGATCAGTTCCGCGGCATAGCTGAGTTCATATTCGACGATGTAGTCAATCAGGTCATGCATTTCTTCGGGCTCTTCATAGAAGGCCATCAGGCAGTCTTCCATCCCCATTAAATGATGGCATTGTTCAAAAATACCGGGAGCAACAAACACGGTTGCAAAAACTTCGTTGCGATCAATGGCCTCGATTGGCGGTAAAAATGGTGTCCAGGCTTCGGCGGGAAGATCAGTCTTAGGCGCTTTGACGTAATCCCGCCATTTTGTGATATCTTTAAGTACTTTGTGTTCCTTATCGTGTAATGGAAATGCTCCGGGAGTGCCGGCTGGCCATGAGAAGGTAATGCCCCAGGCATTTTTAGCCGGTTCGCCGCCAGGCATGGGAAAGGCGCCCTGAGCTGAAATCGGATCGCCCATGATCATCCCGTAAATGGCATCCGTACACATAAATGCTTCATACTGATTGACAAAGCGGTCAGGATTGCCACCTCTAATCGTTTCCAATAGGTTCTGTCGTTTTGTTAACATATTTGTACCTCCTTAGGGTATGTAGTCTTCTGATTATTAAGCGGTTGCCAGTTCTTTGGCTTTGACGGCGGCGGTTCCGGCATCGGGAGCGAATCCGTCGGCACCGATTTCGGTGGCATATTCCGGGGTCACCGGTGCTCCGCCGACAATCACTTTGAATCCGGTTAAGCCA
>NZ_LGYO01000013.1 GCF_001263355.1 Acetobacterium bakii | reverse complement strand
CCGACCTACTGATTACGAATCAGTAGGTAAATGGCTTATTGTAGGCATTATTATATGATATGCGACATGTTTACGACACGTTTTGCTCTTTTTTTCAATTGCTAACACATAGGGGCCATCATTCTTTATGTAAGTACACTTGTTGCCAACGTAAATATGCAAATTAATTAAAAATCTCTTTATCTTCATTGTCTCTTTGCTTGGTGTGCCTCTTTTCGACATAACTACGTTATTCTATACAATTAATAATTTCAGCATAGTTTGTCTCCTTAAGTGATTGCAATGAAACAGCTTTCCAATCTCTAAGTCCATCAAGAAAATCACTAATATTATTTGAAATGTTATTAATTCTTTTCAGCTCTTTTAATGGTTGTATTTTATTTATGTCATTTTGGATTCTAGCAATTTGCTCAATCATCTCATCTTCACAAGTCTCCCAGTATTCCGTATATCCAATTCTTCCAGAAGAACTGTAAATTTCAGCACCTACTTTTAATGCGTTAAACACTGGTTCTTCAGCCATTAATTTCTCATAGTTTTTATAGAACTTTTTGTCCTCATCCTCAAGAACTATCATCAAAATTTTCTTCTTATACTCTCTGTCCCTGATAACTTCCATAACTTCATACATACAGTTTTCTGATTTCAAGTAACTGTTACTAATTAGCATTATGACAAAATCATGCTTGCCAATTTGTTGCATAAATTCTTTGATACTGTCTTTATATTTAATATCTCGCTCATCACGAGTCAATGGATATCCTAATTTCAAAAAATCTTCGTCAATAATATCTGCAATATCTTTATTGGCCCACGAATATGAAATGAAAATTCGTTTTTCTTGAGAATCATTGTTTAATAGTTGATCATCACTATCAATTATTAAGTCCTCAAGGTATTCTCTAATATAGTCTACCAAGTGCTTTACAACCTGATTGTTAAATGCGTCCATGTGATCCTGAAATTTGTTCCCCGAACCATAACCATGAGTAAACGCAGTATAATTCCCAAATGCTTCTTGCCCATATTTCAGTAATTGATATAAAAAAGCAATTTCTTTATCTTTTTCTACCGGTAAATCGTATTTGTCATGCCAACCTCTACCATTACAAATAGCCTTCATATCATACTGATGGCTATTGTTTTTCAAGATAACCTCATAAACCATTTCATTAGATTCGATAAAGTTCAAGAATCGGTTCAAGTCGCTCATACCATTACCATATTTAGTTGACAACAGCCTTGATCCATACATTCTAAATTCTCTAGCTAATTTGTTCAATTCCTTCTTATTCATTTCAATTTTTCTCCCCACAATACGAACAATATACACCTATCAGTCTATCGAGTTCAGTAACTTTTATATGCTTTTTACAACATTTCGATTCAACTTCAACTAGTTCATCAATATTTTCATAAATTTCTTTAATATCAACTCTAGGCTTAGATCCAGCTTTGAATTTCATGAATTTATTCCCTCGGCTATTTCTTTCAAGTCCTTTGAACATATCATATATCATTTTCATAGCTTCATGCTCTGCTAGATTCATTGCTTTCTCAATAAACGCTTTTGAATAGAAATGATCTAATTCATGGACCAAACCGCATATTGGGCAAAATAAATTAATGATATCGGATTCTTCAAATTCATCTGCTCTTAACTTAAATCTTTGCTCACAGTGAGGACATTCAAATGAAACGTATCCATCCTCATCTGCAGGTATACTAATTTGAATTGTTATATCAGCCATATAACTATCACCTCACTAACTTCTATTCATCCGGATCCCTATTCTCTGTCATTAGAACATCAACCCAATCTTCCTCAAAATACACCATCCCGTTCCGGTGTAAGTGGTCAATTTTACTTGACAATCAACACTGCATTCTTATTTTACAATAAACATCACTACGTCACTTTGCAAAAGCGATAGGCAGCTTTTCAATAAGTTAAGTTCAATAAGTTAAGAAAGTGGGACCGCTACTAGTAATGGAGTGGCACCGCTACTAGTAATGGGATAACGGTTGCCAGAGCATTGTACAACATTGCAGATGACGTATCGATTTAAATTTTAGTTCAAAAAACTGAGAAAGCGTTGAAAAGTCTCTTTCTCAGTTACAATTTCATAATGTTTTTTTGACATCCCATCCAGCAATTTCTGGACAGGATACCGATACTTCATCAGATTCTGGTCAGGATGGTTTAGCTGCAACAAGATGTTTTAACTCTAAAGCGAATCAACTATATCTTTTTTCCATTCACTATGAAATCCTGACAATAGTATAATATTTTTAACTTAATCGATTTAAATGATACATGATATTTATTGAATAGTTTATCTACATCTTCAATTAATTCTATATATTCAGCTCTTTGCATAACAAGTTTCATAATTGAAACAAGTGAAAACAAATCACTTTTCTTTAACTTATCTTGGGTAAATATGTCTACTCTAAAATATTTAGTAAGGGGTTGTGCCGAAAAAAACTACTATTTTAATATTTTGCTCAATTATTTTCCAATATTCCTACTTCACTTCAAAATATTTATATTCTCCACCATTCTTCCATCCAACAAGATCTGTAACTCCACCTAGGTCTTCTCCCTGTATTATTTTCTCGATTCTAGGTACTACAATAGAATCTATTTGTTCCCCATTCTCAATTCCAATCCATCGCCTATTCATCTTGTGTGCAACAGCACAGGTTGTTCCTGAACCTAAGAACGCATCTAATATTAAATCATTCTCATCTGATGCTAATGCTATAATTCTATGCAATAACCTTTCCGGCTTAGGAGTAGTAAAAACAATATCACTAGATTCTAATACTGCTTTAAGTTCTTTTTTTGCTTCGCTATTATCTCCTACTTCCTCTGCTAACCAAATTGTCTTAGGTGTTACACCTGCCTTAACTTCGCTTAAAAACTTCTTCATTCTTGGCATTGCATTTCCACTAGTCCCAAACCATATTCTTTTATCCGAAACTAGTTCTTCGAACTTTTCCTTTGTCACTCCCCAACTTCTACTTTTTGCAGGGTTGACAATTCGACCTGATGGTAATTCAATAGGATATATATTCTTTTCAGATGGTGTTTTAACCGTCAAATCGCTTGAGGTCCACTTACCTCTATAATCATTATCGGGATTTTTATATCTCTTTAATTGCTCCTCTGTTCGCTCTAAATTATTCAACTTAAACTTTTTTGGATTTTTAGCAAAAACAAGCACAAAATCATGTACATCAGAAAAAAATTTTGCATCATTTTGAGGAGAGTACTTTTTTTGCCATATTATTGTAGCAATATGATGTCTATCTTGCCTGTTTTTTTGTATAACATTCTTACCTTCATTGAAAACCTCATCAAGCAGTACTTTTAAATATGGCATTTCATCATCATCTATATGTACAAACAAACTACCATCTTCCGTCAAAAGATTTCTCATCAGTTCTAACCTTATTTTCATCATTGACAGCCAATCGCTAGTGTCTAATGCATCTGAATAATGATCAAATATCTTACCAGTGTTAAATGGTGGATCTATGTAAATACACTTAACACTATTTTGATGAGATTTATTTAATTTCAACAAAACATCTAGATTATCACCCTTAAATAGAATATTATTATTTAAAGGTAATTTTTCCACTAAACTACCATTGTTTCCATTCTTATCTCTCAAAAAGACTTGAGTACTACTTAGCTCACTTATCTTTCCCCATTTTGAACTTCCCTCATCGCTTATCCCAAGGAAATATTTCTCTTTATTTTCCCATATCAATTCAATTGTATCGTTTATAGACTTACTCATTCTTGCCTCCACTATCTGTTTGAAACGAATATGTTTAGCTTATCCACTTCTTGCCTATTTTTATAGAATGTAAAAACCTTTTTAGTTGAGCATATGGTATTTTCAATTCTATAGTGTTTTCCACATAGCCTGTTGAACTAGTGTCTTGGCTTATATTTCTGATTCCAAAATGTATTCTTCTTCCTCTTTCATATTTTTCCGCATCTAAATATATTTGTCCTGAAGTTGATGTTTTTACATGTACATTAGAATTCTTAAAATATGCACTACATTCTGCCCGAACCCATGTAATTGGTTCAGTAGCACCTAATGATAAACCATTCGGATGCTCTAAACCAGTTGGATCAGGTGCTTGTCTACTTGCCTCATCAAAATTTATATTCAATCCACTTACAAATGCCTCTAATATCTCTATAAATGAATCTAACTGCTCATCTGCAATATGCAAATCAATTCTTTTTTTTGCTCCTGCATTAGCAGATGATGTCATCATCTCTTCCTGCAAATCCCTTGTTACTTTAAGTGATAATATTTGTTCAGTATCATTAGCATTTAAAGTAATAGTTGGATCATCTTCACGATCCCTTATTGAATTTAAAACTCGTGCAATTGGTCCCCACAAACATTGTGCATATTGTACTTCTGTTTCGCCTAGTTTTCTCATATTAATTCTCCTCCACTTCTAAATCAAAACGATTTACTATCCCTGTCATTTCTTCTTTCCATTCTTTTGCAAAACAAAAATCACTTATATCAATGTTATTTTTCTTTCTAAAGGATATACCAATGCCTCTTATGGCTCTCGGTACATATCTAAACATTTTTATGTTAAAGTCTTCTATGAATCCCCATTGTATATTTTGTGACCCGCTGAATAGGCAAAAAACGTCTTCCAACATTTCAAGTAAATCTTCAATCACATTTTTTCTTTCATTAAAGAACGAGGCAAATAATTCTATATCCTTTGTATCATTATTATTTACCATTCCACCAAATACATTAATCCATATCTGAATAAAATGTGGTAGTTTACAAGCTAACACAATATTTGATTTCATTTTTTCAACACATGAAATAAAGCTTTTATCGTCAATTATTGTCAAATAACTCTCATCAGGTGATACTAATGATTCTATTGCACATTCTACTGCACATACAATATAACTTATTTTAGTTTGTAGCACAACATAACCTGCTGCTGTACAAAGGGCGTTATCCCTCATCAGATTTTCAGATACTTCACGCTTCAGACCTAAATGATATCCAATAAAATTTACAAAGCCTTTATTTTTTTGTATTAACTCAAAAATATTCCTTTGCTTTGTTCGTGGATCTGATTCCTTCCAAATCCATCCATTAAGGCTAATCAAATACTTTCGGATTAAATTATACGCGCCTCTTTCTTCATAGGTTAACTGTTGTCCTTTATGTAACGATACTGTAATTTGTGATTTATCAGTAATTGCCGAGTTTATTAAATTAACACCTCTTAATAGGTTTAATTTGTTTTGATCACTCACTGAAAAAGTTGCTAATATATTATCGGGTTCAACAACAAACAGATCATTATGCAGACCAAGATTATATAATTCCACAAATTGACTACTCTGACATACCAAGTATTTTGAATCCACTTTCATAAATTCACAAATTCCAAGAAATTTGAAATAATCATTAAAATCACATCCACGCTTGCATTCTGTTAATATACGAGTAATCTTTAGTGGCGAAAATGATTTTGCCAAAATATCAATTTCTAGTATACCCGAAGAACCCGAACTACTTTCACGTTCTTCCATCCATGTTAAATTAACATCAATATAATAATCTAATGTCTGAAATAATGCACCTGTAAGTATTTCTAGCTCTGCTCCCGTCAAATTCTTATAATCATCACTAAACCCTCTAAACATTTTATGTACTACTCCCCAATATCATTTATAAAAATTATTATACCACAAAACAATAATACAAATAATCTTCCTTTTAATAAATAACTCAACTTTCCCAGCTTCAAAATTCAGCTGAGACATTAGTACAACACCATCTGGAGCTTCTAAAAAACAGAAGTTGACAGAAAAATGCACCTGACATCTGATATAATGAAAATGTAAACTAACAAAAATCAGACAGGAAAGGTGCATACCATTATGATAAACCAAAACAGCCCATCTGAACAGACAACGTGCATTTTAAAAAGCTTTTAAAGCATTGAAACTAGCAGGATTACTCAGAGATTCCGGCATCCGCAAAGCACAGGGTATAAAAGTTGCCAAAGTTTTCGAATTGCTGTTACTCCTTGCGTTTCAGGGAAAAAATCTGTATCGATATTTGGATTCGAAATATCAGGAAACAGCGGCATCCAAAAATACTTACTATCGTTTTTTGAATACCTCAACTTACAACTGGCGACGGTTTCTGACATCGCTATCCGTAAAAGTAATTAATTCATTCAGCCGGTTGACTCGTCCGGATCGCGTCAAGATTTTTATTCTTGATGATTCGGTGGTCAGCCGGAACAGGAGCAAGCATGTCGAATTGCTGGCAAATCTTTATGACCACGCTGAGCATCGCTTCATCAAAGGTTTTACCATGCTTGCCCTGGGCTGGTCGGATGGCTACAGTTTTATTCCAACTGATTTTGCCATGATGTCTTCAGCCAGCAAAAAAAATCGGGTGCAGGAAGTTTCAGAATCAATCGACAAACGCACCAGTGGTTACAAACGTAGAAGCGAAGCCATGAAAAAGAAAACCGATGTCGCTGCCCAAATGATCAGAAATGCTCTCAATCAAGGCATTCAGGCAGATTATGTCTTAATGGATACCTGGTTTACTCATGAACCGATGATTCGTTCCATTCTTGATGAAGGTCTGGATGTGATCGGGATGGTCAAGCAGTTGAAACAGCGTTATCACTATAACGAAGGATTTTATACCCTTCCGGAGTTGCGGAAACGCTTACCTGAACATTCGCCTGGAAACCTGTTTGGTTCCATCATTGTAAAAACGAAAAATGGGATCCCGATTAAACTTGTTTTTGTCAGAAACCGCAATAACAAAAGAGAATGGCTGACGGTACTCAGTACCGATTTATCCCTGTCTGATGAAGAAATCATCCGTATTTATGGGAATCGGTGGGCGATTGAAGTTTTTTTCAAATCCACCAAATCCCTCATGAAGCTTGGCACCGAATTTCAGGGACGAAGTTATGATATGATGATCAGCCACACAACCATTGTTTTCACCCGATATATCCTGCTGGAATGGCTTCGCAGAAGCGAAAAGGATGATAAAACCTTGTGCGAATTATTCTTCAGGCTCTGTGATGATATCCAGGATATGATCTTGACAACCGCTCTTCAAAGTTTGATGAGCTTATTTGTCGAACAATTGAATACGGTAGGCGCCAGAAAGTCTATGCTGTTAAAAAATCAACTCCAGCAATGGATTGACTCTCAGGCCTCATTTGTAAAGGCTTTGTTTGGTCAATTAGGCTGGGAAAGTTGAGTAATTAATATAGCAACTTATTAATTTCTGTTCTTCTTAATCATTTTTAAAAAGGGGTACTTGATTTCAAACGATATTTTAATGGTTTATATTCACTTAAAATCTCTATTTATTCAAGGCCATGCCCCTAAACAACTTAATCCATCTTTATGATAATTTACTTTATGTCATCTAAGCTATTGATATTACATTACCTTATAATCCAGCACTATATCAATGTTTATTTGTGTTTGTAGTAAGATACTCAACTTTGCCAAGTTAATTGATTAAACAAAGTCCTGATAAATGAAATTAGGGATTCAATCCATTTCCGAAGTTTATTTTTTAACAGAGCAGACTTTTTAATGATCACTAAATGTGGCTCTCCTAAATATTTATTTTTTACTCAATGTTCACACACTCGTAATAAACGTATTAAAATCGTCCACTTTATCAAACCCAATGCCATTCTCCAATGCTTCAAAATGGGCTTTTCCACATTTGATTTTTCCAGCTTCCGTTGGTCTTAAAGAATCTTTTTTAATATCACCCTTGGTTTCAACCACAAAGTAAATTTTATGGACGCCATCTTTGTCAATGACAATGGCCCAGTCCGGATTATATGTGCCTAAAGGGGTTGGAATCTTGAACCAATCAGGTAGCTTGGCATATAGCTTAATATGCTTGTTGTTTTCCATCTTCTCTGCAAAAGTTGCTTCAGTCCCGCTGTCATAAACCACATAATCATAAATTGATTTACTGCTAGGGATCATATTCTTGGATAAATAACCGAAAAGTTCCTGGCTTTCAAAAAGCTCTTGGGCAAAGAAAGCATCATCTCCGATTTTTGTATACTTAATCCCGTCAACGATCATTAATTTGAGTTGAGAGGAAATAATGTCTGCGGCCTGTTCCATATATTTCTGGGGGTTCTTTTTAAATAAAGGGATGGTATCACTTTTGATGAGAATATCCACTATGGTTTTTCGAGTCAGGTTAGTCTCATTCTGTAAATACGTAATAATATCCGGGATCATATCGTTCTGGTTATTTACGGTATAACCGATACGGTCCCGTTCTTCAACGATAATGCCGCTTTGTTCGATATTAAGCTTGGCCCTTGAATAAATTAACTTTGGGGCCGTAATACTTAGGTTTTCTTTCAATTCTTTTATACAGGTATTGATTAAAATATCGCTGTCAAAATCAACGGAATAGGTGGTTTTGTATTTGATATGATCCCATAAGGTTTTAAATTCCGCGTCTAAATATACCGCTTTATTCAATTTGATACTTTTCTTATTACTGTTGTTCTTTATGTTGAGGCTACTACAGGCTTTTCTGGTTAAAACGATAATCTCCGGCTTAATACTTTCATAGGCTATTGGAATATCCAAACTATTATTTTTAAGTGCCAGTTTTAGTGAATCCTGTACATTTCCGGTTTGATCGATATATCCCTGGGTTTCAAAATGCTTGACAATTACTTCTGAGGCTGTTTGTCCCAAATACTTTGTACTGCCATTGGCCTGCTTAACTGGAATATTAGCAAAGGAATGACTTTCAATGACACCAAAACGAATGCCTTCTTCGTCCTCATATTCCTTCTGTAAATTCTTGGCAAAATCATCATAGCTTTCATTAGCCATGACTGTCAGGGTATTAATGGCAAAGCCATGCTGGCGCTCGCCTTTTTGATTCACACAAAGACGAAGCCCGCGTCCGATTTCCTGGCGTTTCTTTACTTCCTTTTTAGTATCGTTTAGGGTGCAGATTTGGAATACATTGGGATTATCCCAGCCTTCTTTTAGCGTGGAATGGGAAAAAATAAAACGCAGCTTGGTATCAAAAGACAGCAGTTTTTCTTTATCCTTCATAATTAAGTTATACGCGCTTTCATCGGCTATTGTGACACCGCTGGTGTCTTTTAAAACACCCTTTTTATCAATGGAAAAATAGCCATCATGGACCTCGTGAGCGTCTGCCTGGAGATGTGGTGAACTCAACAAAGATTGATACTTGGGTTGCTTAATGAGGATCGAATAATGTTTTTCAAAAAGCTGTGCATAGATACCCTTCTGCTGACCGCCATCGGAATCATATAAACGATAATTGGCAACCCGATCGATAAAAAACAAGCTTAAAACTTTAATTCCCTGTTTATTGAGTATCAATTCTTTTTCCAGATGCTCTTCAATGGTTTTTCTGATCTGGTGCTCTTTGATGACCAAGGGATCAACATCACCAATCCCTTCATTTATCCTCAGAATATCTGGCTGACTAGTAAAAGAAACATATTCATTGCCGGTTTCACAATAAATCTCATTGACAATATAGCCTTCATAAACATCCCGGGAACCAGAAATTTCATACAGATCGGTGTTGCGTGTCACCGTAATAACTTCCCGGTTAACCACACCCTTTTTATTTTTTTTGTCTATTTCGATAACTGCTGTTATCGGGGATTTTTTATTATTCACCGAAATCAGTTTTAAATAGGCCTTATTATGATAATCCTTTGTTTCAAAAGCGGCCACTTCAATCTGTTTAACCAATTCTAGGTTATAGCTATCCACCGCATCGAGTTTGTACACCTGATTGTGCTTTTCTACATGGGTGGCGGAATAACGAAATATACATAAGGGATTTAATGACTTAATCGCTTCCTTTGCTTTTGCTGTTGAATCGACGGATTGCGGTTCATCGATAATCACAAAAGGTCTGGTTTCCTGGATAAGCTCGATGGGTTTCATACCATTTAATTTATCATTGGTTCGGTGGATGAGATTGGCTTTATTTTCCTTTTCAGGATCGGCAAAACTCTTGCGAAAGGCATCAATATTAATGACCATGATTTCAATGTTATCACTGACGGCAAAGCTGCGAACCTGTTCCAGTTTGCTGCTGTCATAAATAAAATAATTGTAAATGGTATTGTTGTATATGCCATTGAAATGCTCCTTGGTGATTTTCAAGGATGTGTAAACCCCTTCCTTAATGGCCAGGCTGGGTACTACAATGATAAATTTTGTGAAGCCGTAATGTTTATTCATCTCAAAAATTGTGCGCAGATAGACATAGGTTTTTCCGGTTCCGGTTTCCATTTCCACATCAAAGTCATACGCGTTGTTTTTGAGCTTCTTGGTTTGATTAAGACCGTTTCTCAGTTGGATATCATGGAGATTATTAAGTATTTCTTCATCATCCAGTTCCAGCTTGTTCCCTACTCCATTGGTGGTATCCAGCATACCGATTTGCTGGGAAAATGTGGACACGGTAAAATTCGATTGCATCGGGGTTTGACCTCTGAATAAATCAACAACCGAGGATATGGCATCATGCTGGTACTCTAAGTTCTTGTCAAATTGTAGTTTTAGTTGTGGTTTCATTTTACGCATATCCTCCTATAATGTAATAAATTCATCAATCCCACCACATTTCAAAATTTCTTTTATGTTGGTTTTATTGCTGTCGGTTTTAAAGCCGTTGTCTTTAAATACCACCCGGGTAGTTTCAGGAGCTAAGGCTTGAACCTTTTCTAAAATACCCTTTGCAATACTGGTTGTAATGTCATTGTCCAGGCAAATCATTAAGACCCCAAAGCCGATGGAATAGACTTTTTTTGCTTCAATAATGAATTCTTCCACCGAGTAGGTTAAATCCAGTCCAAACTTGAGCATGATTTCATAAACTATATCCAGCTCGGTGCGACCAACTACGTAATTATTGATGGCATCCAAAAGGCTTGCTTCAAGGTCATTCCCTTTTGGATGCCATTTTCGGATATTGGAAGTATCCAGTTTTAAAACCTTAAAACCGATATCAAGGTTTTGTGCCAACAAACCTTTTTCTTCCTTTATTTTTTCTCCTGCCCGGCGGATCCGTTCTTTTCCGATTTCGCAGATATTATCGTAACCTGCCTTAGCAGCTTCGCTGTTTTTGTCCGTTGGTTCAGGAAGCTGGACCATAATAAATTTACGATTGCCTTCATCTACAGCATTAAGTTGCATGACAGCGTGGGCAGCGGTTGCAGAACCTGAGAAAAAGTCTAAAACAATTCCGCTTTTCAGTTGTGACATTTTAATACAATCTATTATCAAATCAATCGATTTAGGTGCTTGGAATATCTTATCTTTTGTATTAAATAAATCATTAAATATGCTTTGTCCTTTTTCAGTATGATATTTTTTATCAGTCCAAATTGATTTCATTTGTTTTAAAGGTCCTTCTCCATCTATGTTAGCATAAGCTTTTCTATAAATTTTCCATCTGCCTCTTACGTGTTTGGCTACTAAAAGATTTTTTTCTGAGTTTGCCTTTTCTAATCCCCAGGTCCAACAACCTTCAAAACCATCCTCCCAGTTTGGAAATACAATATTCTTATATTTTTCATTCTTTGAAAAAGATATATCACCCATTTCAGACACATAAAACGGGTAATATAGATTTGGTCTGTTATGTTTTCCAAACTCGCGATGTGTATTTCTTAATTCAAGCTCTCTAAATAAACCATTTTCATCTTCAAGATTATAGTCAGAATCAATCTCGTCATCATTCTTACCAATTGATAAGTCCCCTTTGGCTAAACTAATCTTTGAATATATCACAAGATAATCATGACAATTTGCGATATATTTATCCTGTGATCGGCCTTTTGGATTACATAAAGCAGTTATTTGACCGATAAAATTATCTTCACCTAAAACTTCATTACAAAGTTTTTTAAGATTATCAACTTCATTTTCATCAATACTAATAAAGATAACACCGTCATCAGTAAGTAAATTACGAGCCAGTCTTAAACGGGGATACATCATATTCAGCCAGTCCGTATGGTAGCGGCCACTAGTTTCGCTATTATTGCTGATATTTTTACCTTCGCTATCGGTTTGCCCTGTGATAGATTTATAATTTTCGATGCTATCTTTAAAATTATCCGGGTAAACAAAGTCCTTCCCGGTATTATAGGGAGGGTCTATGTAAATCATTTTCACCATGTTGTGGTAGCTTTTCTGGAGAAGCTTCAACACTTCCAGGTTATCCCCTTCAATATACAGGTTTTCGGTGGTGTCCCAGTCTTTGCTTTCTTCTTTACAAGGGCGCAGGGTTCCAGTGGATGGTGTTTGAGCCAATCGTAGCGCCTGGCCTTTTCCGTTCCATGAAAAATTATAGCGTTCAGCGGAATCATCCACATAATCACCAAGGTCTTGTTTTAATTTATCAAAATCAATTTTTCCGTCGGTTACAATATCCGGGAAAAGTTCCTTTAATTTTTCTATATTATCCTGGGCTAAATCCGGGGTTTCTCCAGTTAGTCTGGTTTCAATCATCTTTCGTACCCTCCTAAGGTTTTTATTAAAAATTTCATCATAATACTTGTTTGTTCAATCACATATTCCATTTCATTTTCATTGACATTGTCGTTATGCTTAACATTATGATTTTGAAAGTCGGTATAATATTTTATAATTGTTGGTACCATGTTTCTCAGTTCACACGATATATTTATTTCTTTTAGTCTTTGACCTATTTCAGCATTTTGATTTTCAAGACTCTTCTTATTTCCTAGTAACCCTTTGACTAAAAATTCAAAGGATAACCGCATATCATCAAGGGTATTTCGCTTGTAAATATCGCCCTCAAATTTTAGGAGTGCATTATTATACTGTTCCAAGGCTTCGGGGTAGTCTTCCAACCAGTGTTTTGTTTTTTGAACTAACTCAGTTTCGCTGATTTTCTCTTTCGATAAATTTCCATACCTTGTAAAAAGTCGATGTTTTAATTCTGTAGCAGGCTCAAAATCTTTAAAAGTTGGCAGCTCACATAAATCTCTGATAATCGCAAATTGTTGTTCATCTGAAAAAGGCAATAAATTTTTATTCAATGCCGTTCGTTTATTCGGTACATCAGTCTCAAAAGGGTATGCGGCACATGGGATATTAACATTGTAGTCAACCGCATAGTTTGAACAAAATGTTGCAATTTGATAACCTGTAAGACCGTTATTTGTATCCCCTAAAATATCCGTTGCGTAGGTTAAAAATGCTCTATCCAATTATTGTTCTCCTTTCAGCAGCTTATTTTTGCTGGCTTCCATGTTTTTTATTTTTATACTCAATTCCATTTTTCGATTGAATTGCTTTTCTTTTTTAAGGGCTGTACGTAATGCTATTAAGTTTTGTTCCAGGGTATTAAGCTTTCCCAGAAAATCACGAGCAATTTCACCAGTCATTTGATTGGTAGTTTGGTTTGTTTTGTTTAATACCTGATTGGCATTAAAGATGCTGATGGCATCCACCAGATCAGTATAAAGATCATAGTAATTGGTGAAGCGCATCTTCAGCAAATCGAATGATTTAAAAAATTCTGAATCATGTTTTAAAAATCCGGTATTTACAAAAGGTTCTAATGTGTTTTTACTAATATCTTTCTGATTTATCTGTTGGTGGGCTGTCCAAAAGGCTGTTTGATGGTCAAGACGAAAGACCAATACCATGGGATATGGAATGGTGCGCATGATAATTTCAGCAATTCTGCTTAACTTTTTATCTTCTTTTAAGTCGACCTCGATGATCTCAATCTCTTCATATTCTCTGATGTCATCTTTATAAGGTTGAAGATTCAGGGTGTCGGGTTTTAAACAATAAAGCCAGGTTATTTTTTTAATTCCCTCGGTAAATAGTTTTTTATCGGCAGTGGATAAGTCTGTGTTCTCGCTGAATTGTTTTTTAAAAATGCTGTTATTAACCTCACAAGACTTTGGTAAATTGAAATAAGTATACTTTTCCATGTTCTTCTCTCTTTCAAGACCTTTGGTTATTTCAGCACTAGAAATGTAATCAGTTCAAAATCTTCAATGCCATCAAAAAGTTCCTTCTGCATGGTGGTGCCACCTTTGCTAAATAAACTGGCCACCCCCACTTCCTGTTTCTTGCCAATGAGATTTTCAATGGCGGTTTCCAGTAAATCAGAATAGTGGTTCATTTTCAAGCCATCCGCTGTTTCCTGGTTAAAGGCATCCACAATTTCGCGATAAACCTCATTGGAACCAGAACACAGTTTTTTATAATAATCCAGTATTTTTTTTGCATGAATGAATGAGAAGCGCACCCCCTTATCGGTGACGTAAACCATGTAATAAGGAAACAATGCATTTTGTTCTTTAGTTTGATTGTGTCCTTTAATCTGCCTCAGGGTAAAAATTACGCCAGGGGCAATTTCTTCCCGGAGGCTCTTGTCTATTTCTACAACGGCATACATGCCATTGGGTGCCTCATCCAGAAGTTTGCGGTTGTCTTTCATGTAACCCATAAGATCGATTTTAAAATCATTAAAGGTCAGATCCGTGATCGAGATTCCGCCGGAGATATCTTCTAAATCCACGACTTCATTCTGGAGTTTTTGCAATTGCTTGCGGCGATATTCCAGGTCTTTCATTTCTTTGTTATCATCGGCTTCAATGATATTTTCCTCACCGGTGGCAGATACGTCCAGAAGCACCATGCGCCCACGAACCCGTTGCTGAAGATTGATATAGGCATCCAGGTCTTTTGTGGCCCAAAAGTTAACCAATTGAATGACATCATTCTGGGAACCAATCCGGTCAATCCGACCAAAACGCTGGATAATACGTACCGGATTCCAATGAATATCATAATTAATCAGATAATCGCAATCCTGTAGATTCTGTCCTTCAGAAATACAATCGGTGGCAATCACCGCGTCAATAAAATGGGTGGCTTCCGGAAATATCTTTTCACATTCTTTTGATAAGGGTGAGAATAACGTGAGAACCGTATTAAGATCTGTAATTTTGATGGTTTTTTTCAGGCTTTTGCTGATTGGAAGAGTTGAACGATTTTCCCCGCTTCCGGTTACCAGTGCGGCATAGATGCCCTGCTTTTCAAGATCATTGGCAATATTTTCGTATAAGTATTTAGCGGTATCTGAGAAAGCGGTGAAAATGAGAAGTTTTTTATTTTTGGGATTAATGGGGTTCGTGGTTTTATTTGCGATAAGGTCTTTTAATTTTAATAACTTGGCATCACGTTCCGGAGTGACGTTAATGGCTTCAAGATAAATGGTTTCCAGTTTATCGCGATCAGCTGCCAAGTTTTGTCCCCATTTAATTAAATCCATATCCTGTAAGAGCACTTTCACATTGTTTCCAAACATCAGGTTTTCGAATTCAGGATCATCCAGATCCATGTCATTAATATCCGTTTCCGGATTATAATCTGTGCCATGGTCGTTCACAATTTCGATGGTCCTGTTTATTTTTCCCAATATTTTTTCAATGGTTAAGGCAAAGGAATTAATGGAGCTTTCCATTCTTTTTAATAAGCCAATACGCAAGAGACCCACCAGGCTTTGTTCCCGATCTACCTGGCGAAAGACGCTGTTACTGCTTTGTCCAACCTGCATATCGTATTTCATTTCGTATGATCTACGTTTTTCAGGAAGCACATACCCCAAAGGCGAATAGACGCAAAGGGAAAGCTTTTTGATGAGCTTATTAATGGTCTCAATGGGCGGGAATTCGCCTTTAGTATCAATCACCGGGTATATATTCTGGGGCGATAGCCGGGTGGGGAATTTTCCGATTTCGTCCAGGTTATAGTATTTTTCAATGTGCTTTCTTGACCGGGCAATGGTGACGGTATCAAGTAGCTTAAAGTAATCCAAATTCATCATATCAACAAAGATATCCGTGGTTCTTTCTTCATCCGGTAATCCGGACCATTTATTAAATACTGCCTGGGCCTGTTTTAAGATCAGTTCCAGATTATTCAGTCCAACGCTTTCAAAGGCATTGTTTTTGCCTTCGGTGATAAAAGCAATTTGATTCTTAATATCATTCATGCGGTTATTTACCGGCGTGGCTGATAACATCAGGACCTTTGTTTTGACACCGGATTTTATGATATCTTCCATGAGTCGCTCATACCGGGTGATTTTTCCTTTTACCGGAGGGTTATTTCTGAAATTATGGCTTTCATCAATGACAACCAGATCATAATTTGCCCAGTTTAAGGTGCTTAAATTAACGCCTCCAGATAGGCCCGAAGTTCTGCTCAGGTCGGTATGATTCAGGACATCATAATTAAAACGATCCTGGGCAAATATATTGCGCTTATCGTTTTGGGTATAAATGGTCCAGTTTTCCCGTAGCTTTTTTGGCACCAATACGAGAACGCGATCATTTCGGAGTTCATAATATTTAATGACTGCCAGAGCGGTAAATGTTTTACCTAAGCCTACACTGTCGGCAATGATGCAGCCGTTGTATTTTTCAATTTTATCAATGGCACCCATGGCACCATCCTTTTGGAACTTATAGAGCTTGTTCCAAACCAATGTTTCCTTAAATCCGGTTTTACTTTTAATAATATTGTCTTCGGTCAATTCATCCAGGTACTGATTGAAAATATTATATAAAGTAATGAAATAAATAAATTCTGGGGTGTTTTCTTTATAAAGGACTTCCATTTGTTCAAGAACTTTTCCTTTTACATCTTCAACGGCGGTTGTGTCATTCCACAAATCATTAAAAGACTGTAAGAACGCGAATGTAAAATCTTTACCATACATACAAAAATTACTGTCAAGCCGATTGGACGGTGTTATGCCCAAGCCATCCGAGGTAAAATCTACGGTGCCATTGATAGAGAACGCATCCGCGTCGTTTTCGCAGTATACTAATCGGGGTTGGGCTGGATTGGCATTTTTCAAGGACTTAATTTCGGCTTTTTCAGAAAGCCAGGCCGCACATTCTTTTGCAATGGCAGCCTGTTTCATTTCATTTCTCAGTTTGATTTCATACTCATTTCCGGATACCATTTTTTCCTTGGCATGGTCAATGTAAAATTCTCGGATTAACTCCCGATCTTTCTTAACAAATGTGGGCTCGGTGAAAACAAAGCGCATATTATCAATCTTATTGAGTTCTTTTTTGAGTTCCGCATAGGCATAAATGGTAAAATAGGCTGATATTATGGATAACTTTGAACCTTTTTTCAGTTCAGCTTTAAGCTCATCCACTACTTTATTTTTTTTGTTGTCCAATACTTTTGGTGTCTTCATTAAATATGGCCCTCCGAGTTAAATGTTTGAATAATGTTAGTTTATTGAGTACGCATTGCTTAAATATTATCATGTTCAATCAATTAACTGCCTCATGCTAATAATATATATTTGCACTGACCATTTACTGTTGAAATTGCATCTGGTATAACACGAAAATATGCATCCATATGTTGCGGATTCAAGACATTAATCAAGCATAGTACATCTTTGTCAGTTCTTATTTTTTCGACTTCTGATATAGTGTTGAAGAAATTCAATTCATTTTTACTTTTAATTCTTTCTCCATTTAAAACCAATCGATACATTAGATTTTCAAAATAATCACTATATTTTTGATTGCCCATTGGGGCTAATATATCTTGATTGCATGAAACCTCATTAATCCCTTTCCGAAACTCAAATGTTGAAAATGCCTCCAATGTCCTTCGCACGACATTACCAATAATCAGATCATTACTGACAAAATTGCTAGAACCAGAACTATAATCATATATTAGTTTTATTAGCTGATTATATTCATCACTGATAGGTTTCAAACAATATGGACACATTCCTATCATCAGATCAGAAAAATACTTTTAATATCTTCAAAATGTCGCTGTTGACCTTTGTAGAACGAACTCCATTATGCATTGATCACGTTCAGAAAACACTGACTTTTCGATTTTTTCTGAAGCAACGCATTTTTTTACTTAAGTTTGCTAAGTTAATAATATCATTTTATATACAGTAATTGAACGTTTTTGAAAAATATATTTAAAACATCCTAACAAAAATGAATTTTAAATTTTTATTCTGCTTTTTAATCAATTTCGGCTTATAAAATTCCTGTTCATTAGTGGTTAATAGGTGTGATTGGGTGATTAATTTTATTCCTTTAATTGCTCCATAATTCTATTTTCCATTTGAATACTTTTTTACTTTTGTCGTTCCAAATATCGATATATACTTTTCTTACTTACTCCCGTGGCTTCAGTTATTTCGGCAATCGAGTAGTCTTTACTTACGTACATTTTTAAAGCAAGATTGATTTTATCGGCTGGCAACTTAGGCCTTCCACCTTTTCGTCCCCTTGCTCTGGCACTTGCCAAACCTTCTTTCGTCCGCTGACTAATCAAATCTCTTTCAAATTGACCAATGCCTGCAAAAACAACAAATAACATTCGTCCTTGTGGGGTAGTAGTATCTGCCCAGGGCTCCTTTAAACTCTTTAAATTAGCCCCTAACATTTCTATCCGATCTACTAACTCAAGCAGATCTTTAACGGATCTTCCGAAACGAGACAATTCAGTTACCATAATCGTATCACCTGAGCGCAAATAGTCAAACATCTTATTAAGCTCTGGACGATCTATGGTCATTCCAGTTATTTTATCCTGGAATATTCTTTCACACCCAATGACCTTCAATTGATCAATTTGCCGATCTAAATTCTGTTCGGTTTTCGAAACTCTTGTATACCCAAATATCATCGTTTTCTTTTCTTTTCATATTCTTCTTTTGAAATTTCTTCCCATTCCAAACTTTCTTTATTCCACTCAAAAGCACCCTTACCGAGGAGCTTTTTTTTCTGTTTTTTTATCACCTCTGGATTATTTCGTGAATCTTTATATATTTGAGAAAGCTTATTGTAATCACACTCAAAACCATTTTTATTTATTTCTTCTACAAAGTATTTATCAAGTTTGATTATCATTTTGTAATTCTACCTCTTTTTCCTCTAAAATTATTCTTCAATTTGGTAATGATAAACATATCATTTTTACTTAAACTTAATAGCTCATTTATTTGAGTTTGAAGAGCGCCAAAAACGTATTTGCGTACTATTAATGATGCATAGAAAATGACACTTGTTATGACACCATTATATCGTCATAAATTTCATTAGTAAAGTCCAATAAGAAAAGAATCAAAAACGGTCGTTTTTGACTCTTTTATTTTATAGGTTTTTTTAATTAGAACTTTACTTCAACAATAATTAAGTCATTAATACGATGCATTGCGAAAACCACTTCTTTTGTATATGTTAACATTTATAACACTTTACTTCCTGTAAAATATTTGATAGAATTAAACAAAAAGGAGGTGTATTAAATTGAATAGTTCTTTTAAATACGCAGTTGAAGGCAGTCCAATTGACTGGTTTTATTCTACATTAAGCAAACCACAATTAATTGAAGCTAATCGTACCGAAAAGGCAGAGTTTGCTATAACCGATGAGAAATTCCAAAAAACTGTTGAAAAAAACTATATGTTTATTGAAGACACGGTTTTAAGGCTATCAGGCGAAAAACCTCATACCATCAAATACTTTTCCATACCTGATTATGATACTTCTAATATGGAAATTTGTGCTCTTGCAAAAATTTCGAATAATGGTACTACATATACATTTACCAATAATAAACAATTTGCAGATTTTTTTAGCGATTTTGGTTTTTCAATAGAGACACTTAAATAAGTGTCTCTATTGAAAGCATAGGTTTTGCCTGTTTTTATATTTATCAACTGAAAAAGGGTTCCTCCGANNTCGGAGGAACCCTTTTTCAGTAACATATACATTACATTCTTATATTATCATTTATATACAATAAGGTGCAAACCTATGTGTAACGCCACTATTATATTCCCATAAATTGGATTAGTAATAAGAAATACAAAAATTATCACCCTAATGCAATTCTTTTTTTTGATATTTAGATATTATTTTTCAATTCCTCTATTAAGATTCTTTCCATTTCAAGAACATCTGGAAAAACAAGCTTTTTACCTTGTCTTATCAAGCTTAGAACTCTTTTTACCTTTTTTTGAAGTTCTCGTTCTAACAGACCATCAATTTTTACTGGATTTTCGGTTTCTCTATCGATATATTGATTTTTTATGTATTTGGGAATAACCGGGCTCATGTTTTGAATCAAGAATGCTTTTTCATGACCTAGAACATTCCCAAATGCTATAGTATCACATCGACCATATTTTTGTGTTTTCTGATCATATAGCTTTTTAAATTTTTCTAGTTTTGAGGAAATTGGAACTAGCCAAAATATCATTGTTTTCTCGTCGCAATATGCATAGAAGGATGGTCTATCATGTAGTATTCCATCGATTCTCTCTCTATTATTCATTAAATTAGCATCGTTAAACTTGGTAAAATATTCATCTTCTAAAAAATAGAAACTTCCATGTTCCATAGATATCTCCTTAAAAAATAAAGCTCTACCCAATTCAGGATAGAGCTTCAAAACATTTGAACTCGACCTTTTATGAGTCGCATATCGAGTAGCGACAGTTATTTGAACTCGATCTCTTATGAGTCGCATATCGAGTAGCGACAAATATTTGAGATAGATAATCTATCTATACTTAAAGTATACTCCTGAATAAATGGATTGTCAATACTCTTCTCTCGCTGTTTCGTCATGTAAATTTCTTTAATCTTGTTTCCCGAGGAAACAAGATTAAAGAAAGATCCAAGTTACTAGAATCCAGATCTTCGACTATTTGCTTCACGCTGCTCTTTTATAAACAGATAATTTGACCTGCTCATGACATTACCTGGTTTCTCACGACACTCGTCCAGGAACATATGAATCTTCTTTTTATTTTCAGTCCCTTTGAAATAGACGGTTTCTCTTGCAATTTCTTCCAGTCCTGCCAGCTCCACCTTTAAGTATTCACGATTCAAGCCATTTTTAACGAGGAAATAAACTTCCTTGTATTCATAATAGAGTTCTTCAATAGCGTATGGGCTTTCCTTCAGATACAGATCCTGCATGAAATAGATCAATGATTCAAACGATCGGTCTTCAATGACTCTCCCAACACCAACCAGATCCCGTTCAGATATGATTGTTTCAATACCATTTTCTTTTAGAATCGCTTCACCATACCTTTTGCAAAAAACGCCAAATGGGGCGGTTAAAATGATATTCGCCTGGCGGTTGATCCGAAAATCGATGCCATTTTTGGGACTAATTTTTAGAATATTAATCTTATTTATTTTAAAGAAAGTATCATATTTTTCAAACACCTTTTTCGCTACTTCATCATCTCTAATCCGAAACAACGTTTTTGAAGTGATACAACCATCTTCCTTCAGCTTGGCTACTCCTTGTGGATCCATTTGCCTGAGGACCCGATTGGGTGGATAAAGAACATCGTCTTTATGCGCTTCGACATGATGACTAATTTCTGTAACAATCTTTTCTCTTTGATCCAGGATCCCCCGGATCGCATCCTCTGAATCCTTATCGCTTTTATTTTCGTGCTTCAGGTATGGTTTGTAGATGCTGTTCAAGGACTCCCCTAGTTCGTAATACTGATTTGACAGGGCTTTTATGATAACGATCGGCTGCTCTTCAATGAAATTCTTCCATTGGTAAATCAGCAAATCGATGCCTGGAAAAATGTTTTCAATTCCTTCCCGGCGCTTTAACTGTTTCGCATTTTTCAGAAGACTATTTAGATGTTGATTATCAGTGATTGCAAAATGTTTGATACATTCCGAACCGGTTCTCAGGCTGTTCTGATTGATTGAATTTTTGATGTAGAATACGTTTTTAATGGGCATTCCACATACTTCACACCGTACTTTTTTATCATCCGTGAACAGATCCACGCTGCGATTTGGATCGATTTGCCATTCATTCTTTGCCTGGGTCACAATATCATTTCGCATCCGGTAGATATTTAATTCTTCTTCGGTGGCATTTTCTTTTTTCAATATCTGCTCATCTATGGTTGTGTGTTTTAGAAGTCTTTTTTCAAGTAAAGGATAGTCTTTTATCACATGGCTGTATAACAATAAATTCCGTTCTTTTTTAATAATTAACTTTCTCAAATGGCCCTCCCACTCTCGGTATTGTATTCATTGTAAGATTAATGAGTTATCTTGTCAAATATTCAATTAAGTTTGATCTTACTGTTTCATGAAATTGTAACATATTTATTTCTTTGCAATTAATAGTTAAGCTGTTATAATAAATATAAAAAAATTGAAAGGTGGGATTAATATTATTACCATATTAAACAGTGTTTTGGAAAAAGAACGAGAAATTGATCAACATTTAGAACAATTTCAAGATTTCTGCAAACAAAAATCTAAAGTTAATGAGGTGAAGGACTCCCCAATCGATCAGGTTGTTGATCTAGCTAGCTGTGAAACATCTGATGAGTATATTAATGAGATTTATAAAATAGACGCTTATTTTGATACTTTTACGGATAATGAGATAAAAATCTTGCAGTTTATCATGTATTTGGGCAGAGATTGTAAATATAATCTGATCGATACTCCTTTCAATAACTTAGAAACTTTAATGCAGTCTTATTTTGATGGCTTTGAACTCAATCAACCAATTAATCGAAGCAGAGAGATTAATTCAATAACTTCAAAACAACCTTGCGTTTCCGATTATTTTAAAAGGGGATTTTTAGAGCTCAATAAACTCCAGCCTACTAATCTGGAATAACACAATTGAATTCCATTAACCATTTGAATTGATGGTTAATGGAATTTTTATTTGCTGAACCAACAAAGATGTTTAAAGAACTCCAAACGCAATTTTAAACACAGTTCTATCCTTTAAAAGTAACTGATTGGATAAACAACATGATCTTTTTTAGCATCCAGACAACCCATCGGATCATCGATGGTTATGGCTCGACGCACCGCCAGATTGCCAAAGCGTTTCCTTAAATCATCCACGGTATTATCCAGTCTCCCCTGCCTAACTCTTAATTCCTCATTTCCAAATAAATCCAATTGAATGGGTGTTGAATCCGGGACCAGATCGGTCACCCTCACGCCCATGGACCGGATAGCCAAACTGAAATCATAGTTTCTTATAAACAGATCAATGGCAGCTCTCGCAATCTCATTGGTTAGATCTGATGGCTTAGTCAGCTTCATTTGCCTGGTGAAACTATGCAGTTCTTTATTGCGAACATGGATGGCTACTGTTTGACAGTAACAGCCGGTTTCCCTTAAACGCATGGCCACGCTTTCGGTTAACATGTAAATAATGACCTTTACGTCTTTCAGATCCGTTAAGTCCCTGGGTGTGGTAATGCTGTTGCCGATGCTTTTAATTAGCCGTTCATTGCCATTATAATGTTCATCGAAGCTTTTAACCGGGCTATCATCCAAACCATTGGCAAACCGCCATAAAACGGTCCCCATTTTACCAAATATGATAACCAGGAAGTTCGGGTTGCTTTGAGCTAATTGTCCAACGGTATAGATGCCATATTTAAAAAGCTTTTTCTGAGTGGATCGCCCGACATAAAGAAGATCCCCTACCGGCTGCTCCCAGACGATTTTCTTGTAGTTATCTTTAGTGATTACCGTGATGGCATTGGGCTTTTTGTAATCCGAACCAAACTTGGCAAAGATCTTGTTCCAGGATACCCCAATGGAAACGGTCACTCCCAGCTCATCCTGGATGTCCCGACTGATCTTTTGAGCGATTTCTGCCCCGCTGCCGTGGATATTAGCGCTATTTGTCACATCGATCCACGATTCATCTATGCCGAAAGGTTCAACCTGATCCGAGTACCGATTATATATTTTTCTGGACAACTTGGAATAACGTAAATACCGTTCATAGTTCGGTGGCACAATCACCAGGTCCGGACATTTAGACCGGGCTTGCCACAAGGCTTCTCCGGTTTTAACGCCGGCTTTTTTGGCTTTCTCATTTTTTGCCAGAATAATCCCATGACGTTTTTCCGGATTTCCACCAACGGCCACGGCTTTGTCTCGGATCTCCGGATTGTACAGACATTCAACGCTTGCATAAAAGCTATTCATATCTGAGTGTAAAATAACACGTTCCATCTTCTCATCCTCTAAAAGTCATAAATTTCAATAGTACATATGTTCTTATTCCATAATATACCCATTTATGATAATTAGTCAATATATTTTATCGTTAAATATAACTTTTCAATTTATTACTCTTTATTTTTCAATTCCTGTTTCCCGGGGAAACAAATTTACTAAACAACATTCAGAATAAAAACGCTTGTGAATGAGATCAAAAAGCTATTATTTTCTTTTTCAATCACTAAAAAAGGGCGTAGAAATCCTAAAATCAAAAAGTTGAATCTTTGTCATTTCTACGTCTTTTAAAAAAGGCTGCTGGATAGGTGGTTTTTTCATGACCACTGGATTCTCATTATCCTTCGTCCAAACTACAAAGGTGATCGACACCTTAACGAATCCAAAATCTCTACCGAAGTTTCCCCCGAACCGTGATTGTTTTACTTGGGTTTACGTTCTCATCCCCAATGACGACCCTTTAATGCAGCAGCACATTAAAACGCCGAGTAGATTTACTATTTAAGCTCTACCACACTACGCTTTTTTTTATAGTGGTCTAACGTTGTCCCCACCCTCATTATTTAGTTTTTAAGCACAACAAAAAGGGTGTGCAGCAATCTAGCGACTGCTACACACCCCTTTGTTATTGAAAAGAAATAGTCAACTTACGTGAGATACGAATGTTTCTATTTTTAATATCTGGTTTAACACACCCCATCATGCACGAGCCTGTTCCTTGTTTCGATGCTTCCTGACTGATCGTTTTTCCCATTCGATTTCTTCTATTCCTTTCTTTTAAGATCACTGCTTAATATATATTATTGTTCCAGATCCCATTCACCTTCGTCAATGGCATTCATTTCCATTTCTTCTAGCAATTCCTCCAGATTTTCTTCATTATCCTGGCTATCTTGGGTTATATCGGTTTTTTCCATGCTGAGAACCGTGTTTAACGCGTTTAATCGAAGCAGATAACCGTTTAGTTCCTCCTCCTGGGGAAAAGGCTTTTTAACTTCATCCTTTGCGTTTTCCAGACGTTCCCTGGTGTCCTGGATATTCATTTCACATTTTTTGACCTGTTCGGGGATGCTTTCAAGCACATGGCCGATGCGGGTGATATTTCCCAGGGGATCGGTACCTAAATGAACGGTATGGGTGATCTGATTCTTCAGATACAGTTCTACCATACCAAACTGGGTTATTCTAACAATCATTTTAAAACCGGCATACTGACCGATTTCTCTTGGTTCGTTGTCATTAAGGTTTTTAATTACTTTCAGAATGGCATTGCCCGATTCTTTCTTATCTGTATAAAAAATACTGTCCACTGTCATTTCAAACTGATCTTTTAATGGCCGTTTTGATTCATAGAGCTTCATATCCTCAATTAAAGAATTCATATCATTATTTTGCACACCGATGTTTCTTGGATAGGCTTTTAAGATGTTATCCTCCAAACGGTACCGTTGATTGACAAAATTGGCTTTGATCAGCTTCAGCTTAGTAACTTTCACATCGAGATCCATCTTCTCCTTAATGAGTGGATTGCCGGTTGCCAGGGCTTTGACTTCAGCATAGGATAAAGCCTGCTCATCGACATCCTCACAGGAGCGCCCGGGGAGTTTACTGGTCATGATCTGTCCGATAAACTTCTGTTTATTCTCGATGAGCTGCCAGCTGTACGCATCAAATGTTTCTTCGGTGATATAGCGAAAAATGGTTACTTCCGGGTTCTCATTGCCCTGTCTCAATATGCGCCCCTCCTGTTGAGATATATCGCTTGGGCGCCACGGTACATCGAGATGATGTAGAGCAATTAACCTATCCTGGACGTTGGTACCAGCGCCCATTTTAGGCGTTGATCCAATCAGAACTCGCACGGATCCGCTTCTTACCTTGGCAAAAAGTGCTATTTTCTTCGCATCGGTGTCGGCATCGTGAATAAAGGCAATCTCATCTTCGGGGATCCCTTTTTCAATTGCTTTACTTTTAATCTCCTCATAGACATTAAACCGTCCGTCTTTATTCGGGGTGGATAAATCACAGAATACCAATTGGGCTGATCGTTTATCCATGCTGTCCTCCCAGACCTTGAAAATATTGGCGACACTCCGATTTACCTTTGAACGGTCGGCATCCGGCAGCAGTGGATTAATGAGTCGCTGATCCAGGGCCAGCTTGCGTCCGTCATTGGTGATTTTAAGCATATTATCCTCATAGGGTTCCACCAGATTATTCCTAACCCGATCGGCCCGGTCAACCAGTGCCATCAGCATGTCCTTTTGATGCTCCGATGGTTTAATAACCACATCTTTAAAGATGGCGTTGGGTATCGGAAGTTTGAGCATATCCGGGGTCTGAATATCCGCCACTTCCTTGAATACTGCCATCAGCTCCGGCAGATTGTAGAACCGGGCCAGTCGGGTTTTGGATCGATACCCGGTTCCTTCCGGGGACAGTTCAATGGCGGTGATGGCTTCGGCAAAGGTGGATGCCCAGGCGTCGAAATGGCCTAGATTCATATCCATTAAAGTGTCATACTGAAGATAGCGCATCATGGTGTACAGCTCGGTGATACTGTTTGAAATGGGTGTGCCGGTGGCAAAAACAACCCCTTTATTATTGGTTAATTGATCTAAATACTGACATTTATTAAACATATCCGTGGCTTTTTGAGCTTCGCTTTGTCCGATCCCCGCCACGTTTCGCATTTTCGTGTATAAAAATAAATTCTTATAATTATGTGCTTCGTCGACAAACAGCCGATCAATGCCCAATTCTTCAAAGGTAATGACTTCATCCTTTCTCGTATCATCATTCAGCCGGTCAAAACGAGCCTGTAATGATTTTCTGGTTTTTTCCATTTGCTTAATGGTGAACTGGGCCCCGTCATTTTGCTTGGCATCGTTTAATGCCATCATAACATCACCAATCTGCTTATTCAGGGATTCTTTCTGAAACTCCCGAGATAACGGTATTTTTTCAAATTGGGAGTGACCAATGATAATGGCATCATAATCACCGGTGGCAATTCGGGAGCAAAACTTTTTGCGGTTATTCGGTTCAAAATCTTTTTTCCTGGCCACCAGGACATTGGCTCCGGGATACAAGGCCAGAAATTCGGATCCCCATTGTCCAATTAAATGATTGGGTACTACAAATAAAGATTTGTTGGATAATCCCAGATGCTTACTTTCCATGGCAATGGCGGTCATTTCAAAGGTCTTACCGGCTCCGACGCAATGGCCGAGCAACGTATTCCCTCCGTATAAAGCCCTGGCAATGGCATTGAGCTGATAATCCCGGAGACTTATTTCCGGTGATATCCCGTGGAGAATCACATGGCTGCCATCATATTCCCGGGGACGCACACTGTTAAATTGGATGTTATATTTGTGGGTCAATACTTCCCGACGTTTCGGATCTTTAAAGATCCAGTCCCGAAAGGCTTCCTTGATGGTTTCCTGCTTCTGACTGGCCAGAATGGTTTCTTCCTTATTGATGACCCGAACGTCATTGCCTTCGGCGTTTTGTGTCGTATCATAGATCCGGATATCCTTCAGGTTAAGGGCATCCTCCAGGATCCGGTAGGCATTGGCTCGTTTGGTTCCATAGGTGACATTTGCCAGGACATTATCATAGGTATCGGCATTCTTGCCATGAATATTCCAAACCCCGGTATACGGGGAATAATCAATTTTAATGGCATCGCTGTACACCAGATGGGTTGCCGGCTTAAAGGTTTCCACCATGAAATCCTTGATATATTCAGGTTCGATCCAGGTGGCTCCCAACCGTACTTCAATTTCCGAAGCTTCCAGGTCCCGGGGCTGTGCCGCTTCCAGGGCGGTGATGTTTGGGCTAATGACCGGTGCCTGGGATTGGGGTAGCACATCCTTCAGTCGCTGCACCAGATCCAGTTTCTTACGAACGTTTCCGGACAGGTATTCATCTGCAGCAACGAAGGGAAACTGTGTTACATCGAAAACGGTTCCTGATACCTGATCCACATCGAGATCACCGAAGTCTCTGAACATCAAGCCTTCCAGTTCCGCAATGATAACGTCCGGGGTTTTTCCGGTGAGGTTGCTCATGTACTCCAGATCCACTTTAGCTTTTTCACTAATGGACACAACCAGGGCTTCATTGGACGTATCTACGGCGGTGACCACCTCATGGGGTTTAATGGTTCGTTTATAGAAGATATCCGATTTTTGTTTAAAGGTGCCATCCTCATTGACCACTTCCAGGGCACACAAAAGCCAATAGGAACCGTCCTCATCAAAGGCCCGTTTATTCCCGGTGGCATTGATCCGATCGTGTTTTTTGGTAAACGCATCATATCGCGTGTGCAGTTCGTCCTGTTTCTTTTCAATATCCCGATTACTGCCATTTTCCAGTTGGAGCGCAATCAGTTCCCGGGTGCAATCCCTGATTCCAATCAGTCCGGTGATCCGGCTTTTGGTGGCTTCCGGTTTTTCCACCCGTTTCATTCGGGAATTTTCCCGGTAGTAAAGTTCCTTATCCACCAGGGTGTAGCTGTAATTGGCAACATCCGGATCGGCGGGAATACTGATCTGATAATCCTCCTCAAATAACACATCTTCATTTTCATTTTGAGGAAATGCATATGTTAAATTTCCTAGGGCTTTTGCCAGTTCATGCTGCAGGTCGTTTCCGGCGATGGGCAAACAGGCGGTTTCTTCACCAAACCGGCCGGATATCATCTGCATTTCCCCTAAGATCATTTCCGGATGATCAATAAAGTATTGGTTCATGGGGATCCCGTTGTCATCCATTCCCAGGTGCACCCAGGTTTCTTCGTTGGCCAATACCATCCGGTCACGCTTTTTCAGGAAGATGATATCCGATGTGACTTCGGTGCCGGCGTTGTCTTTAAAGGCATTGTTCGGCAAACGCACCGCACCGATTAATTCGGCCCGTTCGGCCAGATATTTCCGGACCATGGGCGTCTTTTTATCCAGGGTGCCCTTACTGGTAATAAAGGCGACGACACCACCGTCTCTGACCTTATCCAGGGACTTGGCAAAAAAGTAGTCGTGAATCTGAAAGCCATGTTTGTCATAGGGTTTGTCATAAACTTTGTAATCACCAAAGGGTACATTCCCAATGGCCACGTCAAAGAAATTACTGGAAAACTGGGTTTCTTCAAACCCACCCACAAATATGTCGGCTTCAGGATAAAGCGCTCTGGAGATCCGCGCCGAAATACTGTCAAGCTCCACGCCATAAAGCTTCGAATCCTTCATGGAGTCTGGTACCAGACCAAAGAAATGACCAACCCCCAAAGCTGGTTCGAGGATATTGCCGTTGCTATAACCCATCATATCCAGGGCATCATACATGGCTTTGATAATGATCGGGGCGGTATAATGCGCGTTTAAAGTTGATCCTTTGGCCAGACGATATTCTTCATCAGTCAATAGGCTTTTTAATTCTTCAGCGTCCAGTTTCCAGTAGATGTTACTGGCATCAAATGCCTGGGGTAGCCCTCCCCATCCCACATACCGGGATAAGATTTGCTGTTCTTCGGATGATGCCATTCGGTTTTCTTTTTCAATCCCCAAAAGGGTTTTGATTGCCAATACATTCGCTTTAAATTTCTCCCGTGGTGTCCCGGTGCCTAATGCATCCGCCGTGATTTTATAGTTATGCATTTTGGTTTCCGGC
The DNA here is from genome assembly GCF_001263355.1 of Acetobacterium bakii. Classification (GTDB taxonomy): domain Bacteria; phylum Bacillota; class Clostridia; order Eubacteriales; family Eubacteriaceae; genus Acetobacterium; species Acetobacterium bakii. Next base: position 52,182 of record NZ_LGYO01000013.1, on the reverse strand, counting down.
TGTGCTTCCTGATTTAAAGCAGCACCTTCTTTTGCCTGTTCTTCGAACTCGATGTTCTGATCTGCTTCGGTTTCACCGGCACTCTCGACAAATGGTTCGGGGTCCATTTCCTGGTTTGCTTCCAAGTCAATATATTGACCGGTTTGAATCAGTTCTCGCACTTGTGTGGCGATATCCGTCCATGGCATAAACCGATTCACGGATGGATCAGACGCCTTCTCAAACAGGATCCCGTTTGCTTCAATCTTTTGTCGGTAGCGATCGGTTAATTTCCAGAGAACGGTCACATTATTAAATAAATAAGTATTTTTAATCGCTTCACCAAAGTCTTCATCATTTTCCGTTTCGGCTATCAAGTCACAAATGACCGGACGCGTATAGTGATCAGGGGTCATGGTGATGAGCAGATGATTGATCTCGGCCATTGGAATTTGTGGTATTTCTGATTTCAGCTCGGGGGTCTTAAGTTGTGGCATAGAAAAAGCGGAGGGCTTTTGGCTCTCCGCTTTTTTAGATAATAGGTTTGGCTCCTGTCCGGTTGGGAACAGGTTTAACTGTAAATCAGTTCCTGCAGCACGATCTCGTTGGCTTGTGCCTGCAGGTTGTTCATGTGTCCCGCCCATTCGATGGGTTTCGTTTTCTTGTCCGGTGCCGGATGGCTCTTGATCAGGTTCTTCATGATCAGATCCAACCGGTTCTTGGCTGCTTTGTCCACGTCCACCAGATGTTCGTTGATCTTGTCCTCGAAGATCAATTCCATTAACAGATCCGGGTTGTGCTCCTTCAGATATTGGTTCCTCAAGTTTCCGTATTTCCCGATTTCCTGACTTGGTGGGGTCATCGGCCGTATATCCGGGGTCAGAAACTCCCCTTCCTGATGATAGGTCATTTCCAAAGGCTTGAATGTCTCTTGATTCTTGCTCATTTTTTAGTTCTCCTTCTATTTTATTTTTCAATTGTTCCATTTCAATGGTTTGTACCATTTTCCCAAGTTCAATGAGAAAGGGTTTGGACGTGCTCGTCACATTATTACCTAAGAATATCAAAGATTTAAAGTTTTTGATGTTTTTTATTTGTACAAAATCTTCCGGTTTAAAATAATCTCTGGGATTATAACCGCATCGGGCTAAAATCTGATAGGTAACACTGTTATCAAATAGCTCGGCAAAGCCGTTTACATCCAGATTACTGAGATACAGATTGATTGGATCACGTATTTTAGATTTAAAATAATCATACAGATCTTTATTGCGTTCTTTTATTTCGGTGATGATATATTCCGGCAAGCTGTGTTTAATATCAAGCTCCTGGTAATGCTCGGTTAATTGGTCAATAATCACTTCATCAGCTATCCCATTGCGGCTCCACAATTTAAAATCTAAGCCATTGGGGTTGCGCTTATGGGTATCACTCACATCGAATACATTTTTAAACTTATACTTCTGAGGATCATCCATCACCAGAATTCGCTTCGCACCAACATTGATGGTGCGATTAAGTTTTTTATTCCAGGCCTCAATGCCGGTTACGGCAATTGCATCCGGCCGTTGAAACACAATCAGCATCTGATTGTAAAAGGTCTGTTTATAATGCCAGGATGACCGTTCCAGAAAGGTCATCCAGTTTTCAGGTGTCTGGAAATTTTCTTGTGCTATTTGGGGAAAATCTTGTATTTCTCTTGAGTTCATTTTATTCGCCTTTCGTCAATTTTAATTTTGTCATTGTTATTGAAAATAAAAAAGAGATCCGTTTAATTGGATCTCAATGTGATTTGTTTCCTATATTTTGTTTCCTCGGGAAACAAGTTTTGACTTTCTGTTTTTTGTTTCCTCGGGAAACAGAATTACATTTCCGGCGCCCAATCATCCTTGTCTTCCTGCGTTTGGGCATAGGACAGGATGTTGATGTAGTCATTTATCCGTTCCAGAAGATTGTTTCCAATCAGCTCGGTCATGGCTGAAACGTCGTCATTTTTAAAATATGTATCAAATGCTGCATAGTATTTTTTGCGATCAGAGAATTTGACGTTAACCGGCAGATAATTATTCTGCATCAGGTCTAGATTAAGAATTAATCGACCCGTTCGACCATTCCCATCAATAAAAGGATGAATCCCCTCAAACTCTAAATGAAATCGTGCTAGTCGCTCAATGGGATTGAGCGTTGCTTTCCATTCTTCATTCTTTTCTATGAGTACTTCCATCTGTGCTTGTATTTGAAACGGTTGAACCGGTTGGATAAATGCCCCGGCAATGGTGACTGGAATGCGTCGGTAGATGCCTTTGTCTTTGGGTCGATTGATAAGCACCAGTGAATGAATATTTTTAATAATCGATTCGGATAAAAGTGTTTTTTCCTGGACCAGATCTTTAATATACTCAAATGCATCCCGATGACCAATGGCTTCCAAGTGATCTTTTAAGGGTTTTTGATCAATGGTAAGCCCTTCTAAAACCATGGCTGTTTCACCAAGCGTTAGGGTATTTCCTTCAATCGCATTGGAGTTATAGGTAAACTGAACCATAAATGATTCGTTGAGTCGTTCTATTTCACCTTGAGTTAAAGGTCGGCAGGATTGAAGGACATTATTTTTATTTTCAATTTCTTCTAATAGCTGTTGAATCTTCAATGCGTCATCCCTCACTTTCTTATAATACTTTCTTTGGCAACGATAAAATGTTTAGCTAATGATAACATATTTAATGGCATCCTTAGCAAATAATTTTTAAAGCCCTACCATCATTATATTAAAACGAGCCAATTCATTCTATTCGCCTTTCGTCATTATGAGCTTATCGTTGCGATTAGATGCAAAAAGAGATCTAATTCGATCTCCTTTTGCAGTGTTTCCTGAAATTTTTGTTTCCTCGGGAAACAGCATTACATTTCCTGTTCCCACTCATCCTCATTCTCATTGCTATTGATTCGATCGAATTGTTCAAGATAGGCTTCCATCGGTTCAATGTGTTCTTTGTAGATAGCATTGATATTTTTAAAGGCATTCTCCAGGGAATAAGCTTCTTTATCACTTTCGTCCAGCTCATTGACGGCCTGATTAAAACCGTTGTACTGGGTTGCAAGGTGGCTCTTGGTCCCTTCGGTTACTTCAAATCCAAAATGGGACATAAACATAATGGCCAATCCATCGGCTTCGAATTCTTTTAATAAATCGATGATGGGCGTATCTTCTGGTTGTCGTTGGTGATCCAGAAAACCATGGGCCATTTCATGAAGAAACGTACCCAGCTTTTGGGTGTCCTGAAGCTTGTGATTCAGTTCGATCACCTTGGTTGATGGGCAATACTGACCTCTGAGATCAATGGATCGGAGGGATGCTTCGGCCACTTTAAATCCCTGGTTTTCACAATACCCTTTTAACTTTTCATACAGTTCGGCATGGGGTCTTGAGTTCTCACCAAATTTAATGAATTTCGGATAATCTTCAACCGGACAATCGGTTTGAGAAATATCAAATACCGAACCCAATTTAAACTTGATGCCCGATTTCACTTCAATATCCCCTCGGCTGATCCGGGCTTTTTCCCCAGGGGTGGCATCAGCTAAACGCGTGGATGTATTTTCACCATCCCGATAAAAATATGAGCATTTAACCGGAACAAATATTTTCATTCCTTTTTGTCCTTTTTCGACGCAATAGCCTTTTTCTTTATATGACATAAACGATCCAACAAACGAAGCGAATTCATTTTGATGATAGATCAATTGCTGATTCTTCGGGCTGTATTGGTAAAACTTGGCAGCAAAGGCAAAGTAATCAGCCATTTCGGTGGGATCTTTTTTAAAGCTTTCCCCCAGGGTCATAATTTTTTGATTATAACCGTCCATTTCCTTTTTTATATCCTCGGGACTGCGTTTTTCATACTTTGCCATTTAGCGATCACCCATTTCTTTTAAAATATACGACTGCACCATCTTTGGCAGCAATTCAAGTGGGCTTAAATCTTCCTCAAAGATCTGTTCTCCGGCAATAATAAATTCCTCGGGTATTTCAACAAAGAACCACCGACCTTCTTCATCTTTGACAATGGCTTTTCCTGCCATATAACCAATAACTTCATTTTCAATACATTGCGCGTTCATTTTATTTCCTTTCCTCCTGTTTCCTCGGGAAACAAGGCTTTCATTTTTTATTTTGTTTCCTCGGGAAACAGGATTACATTTCCGGTTCCCATTCATCTTCACTGTCTTGATCGCTTTGATTTTCTGAGCAATTGTGCTCTTTTTCATCCAGCTCAATTTCAATAAACATCTTCTTTGATTCTGATTCTGAAATATAACCGGCGCAAGCCCAGGTAAATTTTTCTCCCATTGCTTCATCGCCATCGTCGATCGTAATGTTGCCATTTTCGAGCAGTTCATAACTGCACTCCATCAATGGTTTAAAGTAATCATATCCATACGGGGTGATGCGACTTTTTTCATTCCAAACAAAGGATGCCGGCATTTCTACATTCCCGATAATCAACTCACAGTCAATTTCTTTATTACTGTTTAAAAGCTCGCCAAATGTTTTTAATAGATTGTTCATTTCGCGATAGTTGTCATCAATTAACCAATCGGAATAAAACCCATAACCTTCAAATTCAATCGGATCCAGTTCAGCTTCCATCGGATCTCCAAAAGGTTGATCATGGTCACTTTCAGCAAACCACTCCCGTCTGGCAACAACTTCTTCGTTTTGCACAATGGTAATATCTGAACCATTTTCGCTAACCATTTCATCAGCCAGCTTCATGCCCTCCTTTAAGCTGTCCACTTCCACCACGGCACCATCATACAGAATGCATAATGACTGTTTCAAACGCTCATTCCTATCCATTTCTACCTCCATATATTTATTGACAATGAATCCACTATTATTTTCCATAAAAACAGAGACCTTTTCGGATCTCTTTTCATTTCTTGTTTCCTCGGGAAACAAACTTACATTTCCTGCTCCCAGTCATCCTCAACAGATTCTTCATGATGCTGTCCTGAAATATTGCTAAATTGGGCATATACCGCACTTTCATCCCACTGTAACCTGTTGTCTTCCAGGCGAATATTGGTGGCCTGAATAAAGTGTTTTCCAGTAAATAAAAGGGCATCCGTCCCTTTTACATCTAGTACAATCATTTGACTGGAAGCATCAGTTTGAAAAACATCGCCTTTTTTAATCGCATTCAACTGTTGCTCCTGGTCGTTTCTAATGGGGGCGTTTAATGCTTTCTCGAAAGGATTCTGTTCGGCATAATTTTCGCACATTGACGTATATTTCAAAACTGCATCATGATACCATTCTTCAACATCCTGATTAATGCCACCCTGTTCGATGCGTTCAATCAGATTTTTCATATAATCCACATCTTCTTTTTTTATCAGTTCCTGATTATGGTCGAAGCACCAGTTTTTTCTCACCACATCTTTCAACTGTTCATTTAAATGGTCACAACCATAAAATACGTTGTTCCCCATGATGAGATCAGGGGACATTTTAACATCCTTAATGATCGAGTTGGCAAAGGCATAATTTCCGATCTGTGTGATTGTCTCCGGTAGAATCAGATCGGTGACACTGGTATCATTGTAAAACCCCCAGTCGGCTACGGCTGTAACCGGATAAAGAATCCCCTGATACTCAATCGAATCGGGAATCAACACACGCTTATTTATGGGACGTTCTTCATAATGGAAGTTTGACCCCTGCAATACCGCTCGGTTATTTTCTGCATCAATGGCAAATGATAAACCTTCTTTGATACAGAATGGCTGATCATAATATTTCTTGATTTCAGCCAGGGGTGGAACCATCTGATAATTATCAAAGTAATAGGCCCCTTCCCATCTGAATTTTTCAGCGCCATTGACAGCCATCGCATCGAAGGCCCAAATAAATTGATCCCCATTGAATAAAAGCAAGTCATTTTCTTGAGCAGCCAGCGTGACTAAATAATTTGCAAAAAAAACCTTCTTTATTTCCTTCATTTCTTCTCCTTTTCGAGTTTTCTGTTTCCTCGGGAAACAAGATTCTTATTTCTGTTATTCTGTTTCCTCGGGAAACAGGATTCATATTTCTGTCATTTTGTTTCCTCGGGAAACAGGATCAGCTTTTTAAACTGTTTAAATGGCATCCAGATACTTTGAAACAATAAAAATACGCCATGCTTCTGGAATAGCATGGCGCTTTCTCGGCTTTTTATCAACGGTTTCAAGTTCTTGTTGCAATTCGATTTTTAATTTTTCAACTTCAAATATAATTGCAATCCGAAAATCCAAAACCGGTTTTATTATTTCTTGAGTTTGTTGGTTGATCCAATTTTGACCATCTGTTTTTAATGGCGTTACTACCGGAATATAGCTATCCTTTAAAGCTGTGATATCTTTTTTATATATAGCTTCCGAAAGGATCGAGTGTTTCAGATCACTGTGCAAAACCTTCAGGGCAAAATCCAGACAAGCAATTTTCCCAACAATATCCTTTTCCTGGGAAATGCCTTCCTGAATAAATAAAAACGTCTGGTCAAAATGGAACTTAGATCCATCTATTAATATCATTGGCTTCTTTGATTTCTTTTTTCCAAACATAGGCTCACCCCTTTAAATAGTCTTCAAGCAGTTCGATGATAATTAATTTGATTCGGGTTTCTGTTGGCGAAAAACGATAAATCAAACTGCCCAGTTCATTGCACACAATAAGATAGTTTTTCTCAATCAAGCCCCTGCGCATGATCATCAAATAGTGTAAATAGAACATATACTCTGAACTTCCTTGATACGACTTCCGGCTTTTCGTCTTCTTCAGTTTTTTGAGAAATAGACAAAGCGCTTCTTTAGCTTCCATATTCAATGCTGCTTTGGAATCAAAATGATATTTCCCAAAGATGTCAAACAGTTCCTTTGTAACGGTGTCCATTCCTATTCATTCCTCCTTTGTTTCCTGATTTTCTTGTTTCCTCGGGAAACAAATGTGTTAAATGATCGGCATACCGATTTCCTGTTTCCTCGGGAAACATCATTATCTTTATGCTTCCGGCTCCCAGTCATCTTCCAGCACATAATCATCTTCCCGGGTTAGCGCTGCATGAACCCGATCAAACCCCTCATTGAGCAGATTAAAGCCTTCATTTTCAAACCGTTCATGGATTTGGTCAAGCAGCTCCGGGCCTTCAAAATGATTTTCAATAACTAGCAGTGCCTTAATCATTTCCCGTTCATTGGTCTGCTTCATGCTGGCTAAATCCTGTTTAATGTCCTGGAAATCCAGGTTTTCATAGTTCTTTGGAATCTGATCAAAGGATGAATAATAAATTCCAAAATTCCACCCCAGTAAGTCATCCTCCATCAGAAAGCCATATGCTCTAATAAACTGGTTTCCAGTAAAAAGCAGGGCATCACTGCCCTGCACATCCAACACCATGGTCTGATCGGAACCCGGGGACTTTACAACGTCCCCTTTTTTTAGATCATTGCTCATTTTATATCTTTAGTAGCAAACTGTATAAAATGTATATAAATATCTTAAACAAGCATTCGTTACTTTTTATACATCAAATAGTGTCTACTACGTTCTCCTTTCATTCGATATTATTAAATTTACCTTTTTCCACATCAACCACTAACACAAGCTGGTCATACTCATTCATCTTAAATCCAACATCATAAGTTGAGTCAACAAATTGATTTGTCGTGCCCTCATTGATCTCAACACAGATTTCATCATCTGGATTCAATTGTTCCAATAAATCAACCAAAACCTTATTTTTCATCACGTTATCCTTTCGTTAGCTGTCGTTTCAGTCGTTCGTTTTCTTCTTTTAGTTCTTCATGATCAACCAACTGGGCAATCAATTTTCGCTTATCGTCTTCTAACTTTTTGACTTTCTCCCGTAGTGCCATTACCTTTTTTTCCTGCAACTGTATTTTATCCTTTTTGACAGCCACGATATTATCCAGTGGAACACCCTTTGAAATGGCTCTGAGACTCCATATACGCTCTTTCAACTGAGGATTATTATACAATGTAGCTCTTGCTACGTTTGCTTCTTTAGATACCGTTTCGAAGTTAATTGGCTGGCTTTTACGTTTCAGCTTATCAATGGCTTTGCTGACCTTTTCAATTGTTTCTCTGTTTTTTTGTTCAGCATAAGCTTTGATGCCTGAAACCTGTTCAGCGGATACTTGTTTCTTCATGTAACTGCACCTCCAAACTTTCTACCAGCGGTTTTAGATATTCGTGCTTTACATGCTGTTTCTGCCATTCACGTTCGTAGCCAAGAGTTTTTAATCTGCCCATTTCTTTTTCCAGTAGATCCAGCTCGATCTTTAAAATTGGATAGAACCGAACTTCGGTGATATAATTCGGACAGTTGTACATAAAACATCCATCCCCATCCGTACAATTTCCCCGTCTGAAATCATACAGGCACACTCCGGTAGGAAGGGGATTAAAGCTCATTGATTTCGAAAGGTCGTCGATCAACGAGTCGATTTCATCCTCTGTTTTTCCATAAAACAAGTTATCAAGCTGATCCTTAATCTCATTTGCACGTAGACCTGAAATTTTTGATTCTGGACTTAATATCATATCGGCATAGATTTCTTTGACTTCTTCTTCCTGCAAGGTCAAATAGCCAGCGGTCATTTCAATCGAAACGTGAGCATACTGTTTCATAATCATTGCAATCGGTATTTTCTGTTTGATCAGTTCACGGACAAATGTTGCACGGAATTGATGAGATTTAAGTGGATACAGAACACCTTTATTATCACGGATATCCCAACGCTTAATAAAATTTTTGAGTCTGTTCTCTGTCCATTTCGAAGAATTCAAAACGCGAATTCCATGATAGCGTATCAAAAGCAGTTCTTTTAAACCACTTTCTTTTCGCAAATATATTGTGGCTTTTGTCAATTCTTCAATTACATTTTTAACCATTTCATTGATGAATACCTTGTGAATAATTGCTTCCCCTTTTTCAGTTTTCGGAAGGGTTGCTTCCATATAATCATAGGTGCTGTCGCCATCATGCATCACCTTCACACAGCCTTCTTGGATTGACAATACCTCACTAATGCGAAGTCCCGTCTGGCTTTGAATAATGATCCCCGCTTTGGTTAATATATCCGTTTCATCATGAACGGCATGATGCAATATGCGGTCAAAAACATCCTCTGGAATCGGTTTTGTTCTATTGGGTTTAAGCGACTGCTTTATATCCCATAACTGATTGGATGTAAACCCTTTAAAAATATTATCCTTCGGAACATGCCAGTCTTTGATCTGACCGACCTTGATGATATTTTCAACAACATGCGAACAGTTATATCCTCCGCTTTGCGACATTTTTCTGGTATCTTTTAGCCAGATGTTGAAGCAAAGAAAATCATCCTGTGTTACATCCACAAAACTCTTTATTCCGTTTAACGAGCAGTATTCAATGAATCTCGGAAGATGGCTGTTGATTTGATTTCTTACCGATTGAGGTTTTATTTTTCCCAGCATATGATACGCATAGTGTTTGACGGTCTGTTTCATTTCAGGCTCTGTGATATACTCGAAAAATAACTTTTTTTGTGAATCTTTCGTTGCTTTGGCTGATATGAATGGTTTTAAATCCCAGAGATCATCACTGAACCGCGAACTGCCAATCATAACCTGATCAAGATCGGTATCCGGCTCTATAACCGTTGATTTTAAAGCTAATCTAGTTTTTGCCATTCTGCAATACCTCCAATCGTTCAATGATCACTTTCAACACTTCAATCGTAGATCTGAAATGTTCTGCGTAGTGTTCGCCGTAAATTGCACCTTCTGCAATCTGTCTTTCCAATGACGCCAGATGGTTTTTGTGTGCTTCCAGATATTCTGGTGTCGTGATGTAACGCCTGCATGTATAGCATTTCTGCCGTTTTAGTAGTCTGTCACATATCTGACCATCTACAACGGGTTTTGTACAAAAGCCATCACTCATACAAGCATCTTTATCCTTATTCGCCTTAAACCATTCCATCTCGATCACACTGTCAAAGACTGATGCATCAAGCTGATTAATGTTTCCGATAATGCCAATACCTTTAAAGATTTCAGCCCGTTCCTTATCCTTTACATCGGCATAAAAGCGTTTCGTAACGGATGGATCGGTATGGCCTAAAACCTGCTGTATGACATTGATATTCGTTCCTTTGGAGAACATATCGGTGCCCAGTGTGCGCCTGAACTGATGGGCTGTCAGGTTGTAAAGTTCCCCATTGGCATCTAAGATGTTGTTCCGTTTGATAAAATCGTTTAACCAGCTTGAAATCGTATTGGATGCAATTACTCTCAGTTTTCCGTGCTGGTTTCCTCTGTTTACTCTATGAAGAAAAAGCATAGCTTTAACAGATTCATCAACTCCTTCACGAAGTTCCTTTGTTACTTCAATCAGTTTCTCAATGGCCTGCACACATTCGGTTCTGACAGGCATTGGTTGTCTTTCTCTGCGATTTTTATGGTCGAACCATGTCATGGTATACCCGCTAATCAAATGTGGCTTGAAACAGTCAATACGGAGCTTTAGCAGGTCACCAATGCGCATTCCTGTGGATTGAAGGATGACGATTCCGTACTTGATATAGGGATTTTCCTCCGTTTTTAAAGATTCATTGATCTTTGCCAATGTTTCATCGGGTATAAAATCAATTTTCAGCTTCCGATTCACGCCGGTATATTCATTACCTGTAAAAATTGCTCTCTCAGGAACCATCTCTGGTTGATGAAGCTGGCACCAGTGAATGATTGATTTGACAGCATCCAACACGCCTTTCTGATAGATATATGACAATGGTTTTTTTGAACTATCGGAAATCACCGTGTGTAGATACGATACAAAGTGATCGATATCTGTATTGGTCAATTCTTTAAGACTGGATATATTTCTAATGTTTGCAAATGCATTGAAATGATGAAATCTGGACAAATTGATATATAACTTATTCAGTGCACTGTTTCCAGTCCTGTAATTCTGCCAGACATAATCCTTAACAACATCCTTGATTTCTTCACTGCCGATACAGGAAAAGTCAAACTTAAAGTTTTTCCGGTAATACTGTGATTCCCGATCATTATCAACAACGTTCCATCCATCACCTTTTGGTCGGCTATTCTTCATCAAAGCCACCTCCAATCAGCGAACTCCGTTGCCAATAGCGTGAAAGAATGTCCTCAATGTACGGGTCAGATAAATGTGTGTATTTCTGGGTGGTTGAGATGTGTTCATGCCCCATAATAATCTTTGCCACACTGACATCCATCCCTGACTGAATGAGATTGGAACAAAAGGTATGTCTGAGATCGTGAAAGTTAAAGTAAAACCCGATTTCATTCTGTACTTTTTTCAGTTTGTCATAGGCTGCCCGATAGGTCAGCTGTTTACCCAACTGTTTCTTCTGCTCTGAAACGAAAATAAAACTGTGATCCGTGTCGATCCGATTCCTTTCCTCAAAAATGAAATCATCCAAGTCTGCGATCAGTGACATGGGAACGTACAAATCTCTGGTCTTACCTTTTGATTTAATCTGCTGAAAAACCCCGACTGGCTTTGACAGATCGGGAACCGAAACGGACTCGATTTCCAGATCCAGGACTTCCTGTATCCTCGCTCCTGTAAGATAGAGCACCTTATAAAGAAGAATATCCCTGCGTTTCGACAGATGGCTTAAAAACAGCTCCATTTCATCATCTGTAACAAGCCTTACCGCTCTTTGACTTTCTTTGATCTTAAAGATCGACTGCTTTGTTTTATTGTCCGATTTTGCATGATGCAGAATGCTTTTGAACATGTTGAATGGTCGGTTGACCTCGCGCATCAGTATTGGATTATCAATTTCCTTCATATCAGCCTCAAACTGATAAAATCGGTGAACGGTACTGAGTATTCGGTTGATCGTTCTGTTTGTCCGTGAGCTTTCCTTGTGAATGGATGGAATATCGCTGTCGCCTTTTCTTAAATAATCAATAAACTCAGCAATCATGTTTGGCGTAATTTGATCATACTCGTATCCATTTTCAGCAAGAAATTTCCAATACGTCCGCAAATCACTTCCATTTGCCTTAAGGGTGTTGAAAGCTTTATCCTTCTGCCTTTGGAATTTCAGGTAGTTGTACACAGGCTTGACAATTCGCATCTCATCATTCAGTAAAACAACAATTTTTTTCTCGGCATCTTCTATAACGTGTAGTTCCATGTACCGGATACCTCCTTTACATTAAGCATGTGTCTAATTAGTTACAACGTTCTATTATAGCTATATTGTAGCATATAAAGAACGCATGTTCAATATTTTATTTTACTGAATGATATTTAATTATTCATTGCTATTTGCCAACTTACTTCATAGACAGTTCCACAACCTTCTAGCCCGCATATTTACAAGGCTATTTAGAGATACACTTAGCTATATACATCTTATACGCTATCCACTAAAGATATCATTTTTTTCTACCCCTTATTCATTTATTTTCAATAACGATTTAAACAATTCCTTATTCACACTCCACCCCATAAGATTCGGGGTATAACCGGTAAACTGAGCCGCTGGGAAGAAACCATTTAAAATCATCTGTTCTTCCGGTGCGATAAAGTTTAAGATCAGATTCGCATCCTCAATTGAGTGGTCGCGATTCAATTCCAGGACTGCATTCAATGCGTTACGTTCAAAACACTTTCCGGCGCCACAAAGGATTTTTATATCCCCAGTTTCAAAAACATCAATCACATCCTCGCTTAATACGCCAATATCACCAATGATATAGTCGTATGTTTTCATCAGTGTTCCATCCTGATAAAAATAGTCAACCCCTTTGGTTTGATACCACTCCCCATCTTCGATTTCCTCCTTCTTCATCCGGTATGCTTCAATAATTGATTTTAGGTGATGATGATCATTTACTTCGATGTACGCGACCATTTTCCCCTGGTTGGCTAAATAGTTGGCTAATTGAATGGCCGTGGTCGTGGTTCCGGTTCGGCGTTGCGATCCAGCCACACAGATAAAGCGTTCGACACGCTCACCCTCCTCATTTATTACTTCTTGTAATGGTAGTTCGTCGATCGTAATGGTTTCTTCCATGCTAGGTTTGCGGATGACTTCTGCAATCGGTGGCTGTTCAATGGCGACGACATCGTGAATTTCATCTTTTAAGAGATGATCTTGATAGGTAATACCATTTCGGCTGACTGCTTTTTTAATCAATTCTTCATATTCCCGGGGATCGCCGGTGATGATATTATAGACTTCCCGGTTAATCAGCTCCTGTTTGAGTTCCGGTTTAATTTCTCTGGCAAAGATAATCAACCGGAGTTCAAACCAGTCATTGATGGCTTCAACGGCCTTGAATAGGCCTTCCGGCATATCCATGATGCATTCGAGATCCACTGCCAGATAACGATAACTGGGAAACTTACTGAGATCATTGTCCACGAAAGCGGATAATTCATAGTCCCCGATGAATTTCTTTATGGGCATTCCGGTGGCTTTGGTATTAAGAAAATCAAAAATCCCGTTGTTTTGAGTACTGGTTACGTAAATTAACATTTTTTCTTCCTCCTATTTAGTAAAGATGAATACAATTAGCAGCACAAAATTAATAACTGAAAAGCCACAACCCATATAAAGCATCACTTGTTTAAAGCCTTCGGCGGATAATAAGGAATGGGTCTTCTCGACCAGGGCATTCATGTTCCCCAGCAAACTGTCTGTTTTCGCCGTTATCTGGGTGATGGCTTCCTCATACTTATCCGTGATCGCTTTTAATTCCTTATCCCGATCCACGATCATTTCTTTCTTCGCTTCCTTGACCAGTTCTGCCAGCTCTTTGAATGCGTCTTCCACCTGTTTATGGGAAACCTGCTTCCATTCTTTAAACGCTCCTGCCCACATTTCCCCGGTGCCCAATATCTTGTCGCACTGTTCTTTGATCTCGACGGCGTTTTTCTCAAAAACTGCTAATTGAAGATCCATGTTTTCCATGACTTCCCGGAAGTTTTCCATGTGTTCTTTGATCTGTTCACCGACTTTTTTCACAACGATTTCGGTAGCCTGGACACTGATGTTTGCTTCCATGAAAATCCGCTCGATGCTCTCGATTCGTTTAAACTCCAGTTCTTCCTGTTCGGCTTCCTCCAGGTTGCCTTCCACGTCACTTAGCTTGCCAACCACACCATTAACCGCTTCATAAAGAATACTGTTTGCTTCCTCGACATTTTCCGTGACTTCGTATTTTTCTTTACAATCTCCAACCACTTCCCGGATATCCTCCATCAGTGCTGAGATGCGGCGAATGTGCGAACTTTTTTGGGTATAGGATTCTCTGAAATAGATAAATTGCGAAGCAAATTCTTCAATCCCCTGTTGGAGTGTTTCCGCCCCCTCCTGAGACAGATTCTCATCATCCACCCCATTAAGGGTTTGCATCAATTTAAGCATATCATCCCTGAAGCTTTTCGCTTCCTTTGTCTTGTTCGTTTCAACTTTTTTCATTTTTTTCCCTTTCAAATTTAGAAATTTATCGGTAATCATAGCCCCCTAAGTCAACAATCCGTTGCTTTTTAGTGGCGCTATCCTCCTGTATAATATAAATCGGCAAATATTGCCGTCCCCATGAGAGACATTCTGCTTCGGTCGGCAGCCACATATCAATGACTTTCCGTTCTTCGTCCACTGCTCCGCCACGGTCTTCAACCACATAAACACCGCCATTTGGCTGATCTGCACGAAGGGCGATATAAATCCGGGTGCCGGCCTCCAGACTGGGATAACCCGCTACCGTTCGGTTAGCCGCGGTTGTGGTTCCAGACGAGGTTGTACCATAATCACAATAAGCGGTTATTTGGGCATTCACTTGTTGTGCTTGACCGAGGTCAATTTCTCCGGATGCGGCTGCATCACTATCACTGATATAGAGCATCGGATCAACATATTGACCATCGGCTTTAATCTCAAAGTGAATATGGCCACCCTGGGTACTGCCCGTCGCGCCGGTCAAGGCCAGTTGCTGGCCCCGCTTTACTGCATCGCCGGCATTTAGCGACCATGATCCGGTTGTTAAATGACAATAGTGAGCCGTGATTGTCTTGCCATCCTTGGTCTTGCCCACATCAAGAATGATGGTGTTCCCCCATCCCCCATTCATTCCGGCAAAAACCACCATTCCATCTCCGATGGCATAGATATTTGATCCGTTGGGGGCCTGTATATCAATTCCGGTATGCATCCGTATATCACCGTAAATAGGATGTACCCGTTCGCCAAACAAGTTGGTTTCATCGGAGCGATCAAGCTTGTATTGGGCATCAAGCGGCCATGCATACTGTCCGCTGCCATTGGCTTTGCCGGGCAGTAAATACTGATATTCTGACTTTAACGAAAGCACCTCCGCTAGTATCTCCGGATTGGTAATGATGCTGCTGAGCATCGTAATCGGGGTGGTCAGGATATAGACTAGTGTTAAGATTAAACCGAAAATCAATCCCAATAAGCCGGCGATCACGCCCAGGGCGATGTTTCTTAAATTCTTGTCCGTAGCTACCGCGGCAGCTGCTTTTACAAGTACTGGTACCGCCATGACTAACGTCCGCCCCGGTCACCAAAGTATTTGAATTTATAATCTGCCACATCAAAGGACATGCTGATACGATCCCGACCAATGATAAAAAGCCCCTTCCCCCGAAGTTTGGCGGTTAAGACTTCCTGTTCCGCTTCGGTTAAATTGTAAAGCTTCTTTAAGTCATGAAGGTTTTGTCCGGTGGTTCCCAGCATGATTTTATAGCAGGGTTGATCCAACAGCGCCTGGCCGTACATTTTGATACTGGGATTTAGAAAATCCTCCACGGCATGGGAAATGATCATAATCCCGGCTTCATATTTACGACAGCGTTTCATAGCGTTCCTGAGGAATACCAGGCTTTGTGGCACCCGTTCATCAATCATTAAGTAGGATTCGTCACATACTAAAAGAATCCGTTCATGGCGATCCCGGCTCATTTCCTGCCATGCCCAGGATAATAGATTAAAGTACTGGGTGGACTTGATGGTATCGGATGAATTATTCAGATCAAAGGTATCCAGACACACACATCGGGCATCCGATCGTAAGCTGGTGTACCCAGACCAGAGAAAGGAATCACCGCCAATGGCCAGATCTTTAAAAATGATGGCCAGATCACGATAATCCATATAGGCTTTCTCACTGGCACCTTTCTCGTATTCACTTGCTTCCTTCTCCATGAGCAGTTCATACAACTCCTTAAAGGTTGGAAAAGCAGTGTTCTTTAGGGTGGTCACATCCGTATCCCAGAAAATATTAAAACGGTTATACAGGGTGATAACGGCATCCTTTAACAGGGCTTTTTGGATGTCGGTAATATCCTTAAAATACAAATTAAAAAAGACGTCCAGCGTCTTTAAATGCAGGGCCATGGCGCCGAACTTTCTTTTGTCTTTCGGGGCGTCATTGACCATTTCCAGATCACGTTCTTTCTCATTGTCCTTTTCCTGATACATATCTTCTTCCAGGGGCAGAATCTGAAGGGGATTGATTAAGTGTTTCCCGTCCCCGCCGGCATTGATCCAGTCGCCACCGAGATTTCGGCACAGATCCTGATATTCCCGTTCCGGATCAATGAAGATAATCCGGGTTCCCATGGCATATTCCATCAGGGCCATATTTTTAATCACCGTGGATTTTCCAGAGCCCACATCACCTAACACAACCACACTGGAATTGGTTCGATCCTTACCACGTTTCCAGAGATTGAGGATGACCCGCCCGCCGGTGGAATCCCGACCGTATAAGAAACCTTCCTGATCATTATATCCGCAACTGGCAAAGGGAAAGCCTCCTAAAACCGAGGACAATGGCATAACCGTCTTGATAATCTGACGGACATCCTTTTCCTGGGTGCAGGCGGGAAAGAGATTGCGAAAACCTTCTTTCTGCAGGTATGGGAATGATCGGATTTTCGTTTTTTCCATCAGGAAAGTACTCTGAACCTTGTGACACATTTTGGTGAACACTTCCCGGTCATTGGCCATTGGCATCACCGAGATTCCAACATTGCCCACCACTTCCTGGTCAAACTCAATCTGTTTGAGCATCTTGATGGAATCTTCTTCCCGTTTGGTCGCATTCAGTTCGGCCAGAGTATCCTTGTTCTTGGCCGCATAGGCTTTTTCCCGGTGCTGATTGACGGATCGATTCAGGTCGTTGATAAAATCCGCATTGTCGATTTTGTCAAACTCGATGGAAAAAACCGTTCCCGGAATATTGGATAATCGCCCCAGCCACCCGTAATCCCGATGGGGCGGATATTGGATCACCCCATAGACGCGTGCCAGGTATTCACCGATCCATAACTCATTGGGCTTGATTTCCATATTGACCGGAGAAATGATATTCATCAGGGATTTATTTTCCTGAATTTCTTCTTTTTTAGTGCGACCAAACCGGGCTGGTTCCCGTTGCGTCGTTTGGGTTTGTGCCCCTTTAACCGAACCCTTTTTTAAACCAAAGAATGACCACCGGCTTTTTTTCGGTGCTTTCGCTTTGATCGGCTTACTGTAGTCACTGCGGCTTTCCTTTGTTTTTTCATGTTTACGCATATGCGACCTCCTTTTCTTCATTGTCGATAAATTGACTTTCATGGGAGTTTTTATATAAATCCATAATTGTGGTAATCTGGGTGCCGTATTCCATATCTTCCAAATGACAGTAGGCCGGATTATTGATGAGATTGCATAGTCTGACAATTTCCTGCTGCTTTAAAATTTCACCGGTGATGTGTCCGCTGGCCAGCCGGCTTTCAATGTCGGTGACCCGCTTGAGAAAATCCCGTTCAATCCCCGATTCATAATTTTCCCATACAATGAAATAAAACTGACGTTGGACGATTTCACCGGACTCGGCAAAGTGATGCATTTCCAGCATTTCCTTTCCGAGAATATCTTTTACCACCGGCTCGGTGGTTTGTGTCCAGATCCGGGAGTATTCTTCTACTAATGGAAAAATATCGACCGGTCGTTCCACCGAAAGAAATCGCCATGCTGATTCTGCTGCCATTTGGGCACATAACTGGCGACACAGAATGCGTTTTTCGTTGAGTGACAGTAGATCCAATGCAATGGCATCGACCCGGTAATAGGCGCAAATTTTATTGTCTTTGGTATACAGGAAGTTTCCCCTGATATCCTTGACATTAATAAAATCATGGACACTGTTGTGTTCCGGTTCCTTCTTTTTTCCCTGAAATTGAACCTTTTTATGTTTTTTATTCCAGACATTCATGATAATCAGTGCGATAACACCCACACAGCAAATGATAATTGGTATGATTTTATCCATTTCGACTCCTGTTCTTAATTTAGTTTCTGTTTCCCGAGGAAACAGATTTTTGACTTTCTATCATTTTGTTTCCTCGGGAAACAGGTTTTAACTTTTAGACATTTTGTTTCCTCGGGAAACAGACTTATTGTTCCGGCTCCCAAACTTCTTCCCGCCGTTCATCCACTTCCCTTTGCAGGGCGATTTCTTCAGCTGTTACCGGTTCATGGCTTAAATACTGATCCAGTTTTTCAGCGTGGGCCTCATAAACCTGATTAATTTTCTTAAAAGCCGCATCCAGACCTTTTTGACAATCCTTGCTTGATCCTGTCTGTGATTGTCGGAATGCCTGATAGCTGTTGATCAGACTTTCTTTTAATTCGGGTGTCGTTTCCATATTATTTTTAGCGATCAGCATCATTGTCACCCCTTGGGCTTCCAGTTCGGGTAAGTCCGGATTGATGTATTGCCGACAATAGTTCTGGATGCTGGTAATCAACATTCTGCCCTGTTGTTCCAGGGGACTGGCTTTTTGAATGATCGGGTATTCACTTTTGGAACAATCGGTTTGGGTCAGGTCATAAACGGAACCCATAATAAACTTCGGTCCCGATTCCGATTGATTGGGGATAAAGACTTTAATGGCTTTTTCGCCTTTTAGTACTTGAAAACCGTCCTCCATTAAATCCTGAAGATTGGCAACTTTTATGGCACTCTTATTCTGACCAAAGATAAGCTGCTGATTCTTCGTGGTGTACTGTTGAAACCGGGTTGAGAATTGTAGAAAGTCAGCCAAGCGCTCGGGATCGGAATCAAACCCATCATGGAGATCCAGAAGCATGTGCCCATATTCATCCGCATGAATAATTTTGTCGGTCTTTGGCGCACTGCCCACCGCCTCGGTTTCCTGACTGGTTTCGGCTTCCGGATCATTCATTTTCGCCCCTTCGCTGGTCTTTAATGGACTGGCTTCATTCCTGATTGATTTGGTGTCTGTGGGGGCTTTACCGAGGTCATGAATGGCCTTGGTGAGATCCAGCATGTTATTCTCCATGTTTGCCAGCAGCACCCTTATTTTGTCCATTACCGGCAGTTGCGGATCAATCACAACCGAACCATCCTGCATCGGCACATCCTGAATATCAAACTGTTCTGCTTTAGTTATTTCTTCGATCTGTTGATTGGCAACGCTTTTAATCTGTTCAAAGCGGCTGTTGATGCCCTCAAACTGATTAACCATCCAGGATGCAAAACCAACCCTTGCCCGATTCTTCGCATTTGAAAAATAATTTTCAATTTTTTGTGCCACGGCGAGACGTTTATCATCCACCTGAATCATTTTTTCACCGAGCGTTCGCATCACCGACCGGCGGTTAATGCGATTATCCTGAGCTGCGATGTTAAACCGGTTGAGTTGCTCCGAGGAGCGCTCCACCGCCTGGTCAAGCTCGGTGATATCTTTTGCCAGTGTTTTTTCTTCCCGGGTGATGGGTTTCGGATCAATAAGCTGTTCCATGTTTTCTAAATCAATCACCGGCTCTTTTGTCTGACTGATGACTTCCCGGCTCACCAGCAGAAATTCCTTAAACGCGGCATCCAGTTTTCTGATGAGCTCCTGATCCACAAGCCCACTACTTGTTTTCAGATTTGCCTTTATTTTCTCCGGTGCTAATGTCCCCATTAAATTCCCCGGATCTGCTTTTTCAACATTATCCAGTGGCACTGCCGGCATCCCTTGTTTCAAAAATTCTGCCTTTTGCGATTCAACGATGGTCATTAAAATTTTGGTTGCCACCTCACCCAACTGTAAAATCTGATCCATGCCAACACTAACATCTGCATTCTGTCCATTTGCCATTTTTTATTCTCCTTTAAATTTATTCATAAAAATAAGCGCCATCTTTTCATTAGAAAAAAGAGACGCTTCCCGTTCCATTAAATCCCGCGTTGTTTTAATCTGCGGTTGATTCTGATTATTTTTTTCAATCACCACATACGGTACACTGTCGCTTTCACTATCCCAATAGAATAACCACCGGTCTTGATCCCTAACCTCAATTTTTAATTCCTCATTTTTTAAAGGCAAGGGCAAAAAGCGGTGATATTCTTCATTAATTCGTCCCATGGTGTAAGACCTTAATCCTGGGTTTATCCTTTTTTAATACCAGTTTTTGATAGTCATTTTTAGAAATGACTTCCAGTTCATCATGGGTAAAACATTTTTTACCGTGTTCCAATTGAACCAATATAAAAAATTCATAACAGCATAGAACGATTCCCGGTTTTGATACCTTCCTGTTTTTGTCAAGTTTATCACTGACCAATCCGGAACCCTTTGTTTTTACCGTTTGTCCGGTCTGAAGGATGTTCTTCAGACCACAATTTTTTTTCTCACTTCTCTCTCCAGAAATTCTCATCTTCATCCTAAACCTCCTAAATTCATCCTTTTATTTTTTAATGACTTTTTTTAATACCCTGCTTACTTTAAATATAACGAAATGACTGGGGTGGCACAAAACGTTTCCACACTTTAAACGGATTAATGGGGGTGTGATAAGTCGTAACTTCAAGCAATTCAATCGCATAGGCTTTTTCACGCCCCTTAAAATACGCTTCAAAATCATTCTTTTTAATCCCTGAATAGTCTGCTGTTTTAATCCAGATATTTTCTGGTGTATCCAGCAAAATCTGTTTAATGGTAAATTCCCCGACAATTAGACCAACCGGTTTAGTCACATATATGACAATGGTATTGACTGGCTTTTTAAAGATTCGCTTCCGGTATTCAAAGTGCTTTCGTCCGGCGATGATCTCTCGTGCATATTCCGGTTTAATGGATAATAATACATCCTCTTTTCTATTCACGTCCTCCCCCTCATTCTTATTAATTATTTGTTGTTTACCTGCCAATCATCGTAAACCGTTCCCTCAATGGTCATGGTATTCGTGGTGTCGATTCCCAGCATCCCCCCTGGGGTCCAGGCATCAAAGACTTCTGCATATAAGGTGTAGTCCTTGTCTGGATACCATAATGGTGTGAAATGCACCCGGTTGTTGCTAGCGGAAAATGGGTTAGCTTTAAATTCTAACACCGAGTTTGACCGGTTACTGTCATTATTCACGGCGGTGCAATCGGATAAACGGTTGTATTGACCAAAGGTTCCATTGAGTGTGTCACCATTCTTGTAATCAAATTCCGGAAAAACCGTACTGGCATTCTGTGCTCCAGCTAACCAGGTATCCGCTGAAACATCGGCATTGCTGGCCACTAATGATTTAATAGACAGGGTATAACCATATCCGGATTTAAAGCTTGCACCACTATTTGCTTCCTGGGTTCCGTTTTTAATCTCCGGCACCACCGATAAAACCGCACGATACGTATCTTCATAAAAATTGGTTCCATCATAGCGGTGTCGCTTCCATTCATTTGAATCGGTGCGAATGACGATATAGGTGGAATCCACCAACCCGGTGACCCCGCCGTTGTCCGTTGCATAAATTTCGATGTAGTACATTCCTTTATCATAGTGCTTAACCTGGGCAACATTCATGACACTATGATCTTTCTCCATATCCACTTGATACGAATAACTTCCGTCCCCATTTACTGTCATTATTTCTGTTTTAACATCGTCCTGACTCCCGGCTGCACTCCATACTTTACAGGTCAGTTCATTGATTCCGTTTGCTGCGCTTAAGTGATTAGCGGTGATGGTAAATGTTTTTTCTGAATCCTGGGTCGCCAATACCTGATTTGCGGAGATTGTATCATGGGCAAAAACCGGGGATGGCAATAGAAACCATCCCAATAAATAAAGCAGGGTAAAAACCCTGCTCAACCACTTATTCTTTATCATTTTGTTCCTCCTGGTTATTGAAAATAAAAATCTTCTATATCTTTACTTACTGATAATGTTGCAATAAGCCGTGGCCCCAGCCGATCCGCCACTGCCGCCACTCGTCCATGAGGTGCTGAAGCATTTATTTCCTCCGGAATTGTAACTGGAATTGTCCGTAACATTCCCGTTGGGAGTGTTAAACACCACATAATCCGTATCTGCATTGGCGGTTGCTGTGGCTGTAATGGTATACCATACATCAACGTGTTCGGTGATCGTCACTTTACCATCAACATCCGTGGCGGATGTAGTCCATCGGTTTTCATGCCGGGTACTTGAACTCCCGGTGCTGAGTACCCGGGGATCCACAATTTTTTCTATATAATTAGCTGGTACTTCCGAGGGTAGGTAGGTGTTGTTTGATTGTTCGCCTTGTCCAATAATGGTAATATTTTCGTTGCCGGCAGTGTCGGCAACAAAGCTTTGCTTCCAGGTCTTTTCCTTTTTCACATAATCAGTGGAATCCGGACTGGTGGCAATTAATGTTTCTTTGTTAGTTTTAAACACGACCTGATCGGTTTCTAGTGGTGTCACAGCAGATAGAGTAATACTTGATCCGATTAAATACTTATTTTGATTAGGCTGGGTGCTTTTTTTCAATATTACCGGATTTTTATATTCTTCCGCATGGACCGAAAGTGCCATGACTTCGCCGGATCGGGTACCTGTTGTGGTGATTGATTGCGGTGTATATGTCATATCGTCCATTCCCCGAATGGTTGGCGTGTAATGAAAGGACCAGATATAACCATCGGCTGTTTCTGTTCGGTTTTCTCTGATCCCATGAAAGTAGCAATCATCAAGCTTGCATTTGCCATCAAGATGCGCTTTTAAAAGCTTCAAATCCTTATCGTCAATTTTATCATCCATGTTAATATCTGTGGCTCCACAATGCGAACATCGTGCTGTTGCAGTGTAGTCCTTGCACCCCCCATCAAGATGGGTCTGTAATATTTCCAGGTCTTTATCATCGACCTGGTGATCACCGTTCATGTCCATGATTTGGTTGTTTCCCTTAAGCTGTTCATCACTATAGGTGGTGATCGGTGTAAGCAGAAACTCACCGGCACCGGAATTAACAATGATTTGATCCACATCTTTATTGGTGTGAATGGTGATCATGATGTCATCATTATCCATAGCCAATACGCTCATTGGTATCAGGATGCTGAGAAGTAATACGAGGATGATAGTTCTTTTTTTGTGCATTATTTATCTTTAGTAGTAGACTGTATGAACTGTATATAATTAAGAAAAATGCTCATTTATTACTTTTTATACCTCAAAAAGTGTCTACCACGTTCTCCTTTCATTTGATATTATTAAATTTATCTTTTTCCACATCAACCATAAAATATGTTGTTCTCCATGTTTTCACTGATCCTGATGTTGAAATCAATGCTCCGCTGTTATTTCCTTCTGGGAACGAAAACGTGACACTGGTTGCTTCAAGGTTAGTGGTCGCCGTCACTGTATTATAAGTTAACCTAGCTACGCTCAATGAAGCTGATATACTTAGCGCTGTCGGTGGTGTCGTGATAGGGTTTTGTGACCACTTGGCGTAAATTGTCTTGTTATTATACACGGCTGATGAAAAGCTATAGCCAATACAATAAAACAAACAAGTATTCTTTTTTGCTTCATATTATTTCTCTTTTCTCTTTATTTAAAAAGTAATCAATTTTTTAAATAAAGAGAATAGGTATTAAACATAGAGCCTGTTTAATACCTATTCTCGTTCAATATCATTTTTCGATGTAGTTTATAGTTACTGTGTATTTGTAATAAGGGCCATATACACGTGTATCACTAATAAATTTAGTAATTGTTCCACTGTATGTCGAAGTATAATCAGTACGATACGTTCGGGTATCATATCCAGGTTTAGTAATTGTTCCACTGTATGTCGCAGTATAATCAGTACGATACGTTCGGGTATCATATCCAGGTTTAGTAGCCATACCTCCATATTCTACATAATAATTCCCCTTACGCGAAGATATACTGGTCATACTTATTGTACCCATATACCCCCCCGAATTATAACCTATCTTTGCTGCTGGATATGGATACCCCTCGATAGGCTGTTCGTGATGATGTGTCACATATTTAGTATCATCTGACACATATGAACCACCTGTTTGTACATTGTTTGTGGTCGTTGTCTGTTTATACAGCGTACCCGTATAACCATTGCTGTTATAATAAATGCTTGAGGGTGTTGTATTTGAGCCTTGTGATGTACGTGTCTCGGTTTTTGTTTTATTATCATCTGGCACATACGAACCACCTGTTTGTACGTCGTTTGTGGTCGTTGTCTGCTTATATAGCGTACCCGTATAACCATTGCTGTTATAATAAATGCTTGACGGTGTAGTATTTGAGCCTTGTGATGTACGTGTCTCTGTTTTGCCTTTTGATGTAGTATTATATGATCCGCTTATTAATCCTGTACGATGTGATGTTCCACCTGATAACTCGACTTTAATTTGATTATCACCAACATTTATTACAGTGATATTACCTTGATCAGACGCAATTGAATGAAAATCATATGAATTATTTAAAGTTAATTCATGTGTTTGTATTGCATTTGAGCTTTCTGGCAAATCTATAGACGTTGATGATATTTTCACCCACTTGGCATAGTAGGTAGTCCCGTCAACCGGGTATTTATCCGGTAATTGAGCTACCTTTGACCCACTTAAATCACTACTTGCATACCAACCCTCCAGGGCATAACCGGCTCGGGTACTGGTCGGCATGGTTTTATCCTTGATTGCCTGATCCGTCACCCCAATAAGATCAGTTACTGCACTTCCACTGTTACTCTCAAACTTGATGGTTGAGGGATTGGCGGTCCATTTCGCATAGTAGGTAATGCCGTCAACCGGGTATTTGTCCGGTAAGGATTCTACCATCGCTCCGCTTAGATCGACACTTGCACACCAACCGTCCAGGGTATAGCCGGCACGAATTGATAATGGCATCGTCTTATCGGTAATCACCTGATCCGTCACCCCAACAAGATCAGTTACTGCACTTCCACTGTTACTCTCAAACTTGATGGTTGAGGGTTTGCCGTTCCATTTCGCATAATAGATAATGCCGTCAACCGGGTATTTGTCCGGTAAATTTGCTACCTTTGCACCGCTTAGATCGACACTTGCATACCACCCCTCCAGGGTATAACCGGTTCGGGTACTGATCGGCATGGTTTTATCGGTAATCACCTGATCCGTCACCCCCACAAGAGCAGTTACAGCACTGCCGCCGTTACTCTCAAACTTGATGGTTGATGGGTTGGCTGTCCACTTCGCATAGTAGATCGTTGTACCCGGTGGGTATTGATCCGGAAGCTTTGTTAATGCGTCCCCACTTAGATCTTCTTTCTCAAACCAGCCATCAAAGGTATATCCCAATCGGGTGCTGACTGGCAAGGTTGTCGTATCAATCGCCAGATCCGTTTTACCTGACATTTTTTGTACCGCACTGCCTTCATTGGCATTAAACTCAATAAATGCATCGCCGGCAATCCACTTGGCATAGAGTGTGATTGAATCTTGCAAGGTATCTGTGGCAAAATTCCACTTAGTGGTCAAGCTGTTTTCCCGGTACCAACCATCCAGGGTATATCCCAATCGATTGGTTGTAGGTTCAACCAGTTTGGTGCCAAAGTCCTGTTTTACATCATCTACCAGACTTCCCTTGTTTTCTTCAAAGGTTGCCACATATTCCAGGATTTTCCATTTTGCGTGCAACGTCGTATTATCCGATACCGTGTCGTTATTAAAATCCCAGCTATCCGTTAAAGCATCGTCTTGATACCAACCATCAAAAACACACCCAATTGCTTCGGGATCGGCCGGCTTTTCAATATTTTCTCCATAAGTTAAAACTAATGCTGCAATGGGTGATCCTTTTCCGTTGAGATCAAAGGAAACCGAATAGGTGCTAATTTCCCATTTTGCATACAAGGTGGTTACTCCTGTAATCTTATCCATTGAAAAGTTCCAAAGTTCAGTTAATGTATTGTTCTTAAACCAACCCTTAAAACTCTGCCCTACCTTAACCGGATTTCCCGGTGCAGAAATAGTTTTATTGTAATCCGCCATCACTGAATCCATATCGCTGCCACCATTGGTATTGTAGATCAGCATATATTTAAGGGGCGGACTCACCGTTTCTTCATAAAGTGTGTAGATGGCTTTTAAGGGGTTAATCGTTATATCGAAGATTTCCGGCATATCCGGATCGACCAATACCTCAACTGAAAAGTCTAAAGCCTGGCTTTCTCCCTGTTCCGAGTTCAGGGCTTTAAATTGATAATTGTTAGTACCCAGATTGAGGGGGATAAATTCGATGGTCCAGACAATCTCATTGGACAGTTTGTTAACGGTCCGGTTAATGAGCATCTCATCACCCAGGGAATCCACCCCAAACTGTTTTCCGGCCCCGGTATCGCTATTGGTAAACGATAAGTTTTTTGTGGCCATGTTGGTTACGACCTGAATCTTAACTGTTTCATTTTTATAATAGGGCGGCTCGGTCATTTCCTGAACCGACTTGACCACCGGAGCAACCGTTGGATCGACCGTATCCCCCGATTCAACGGAGGTTGGTGGCACCAGGATATCTGGTAAGTCTACCGGCTTTTCGTCGTCCACCTTGGGATCTGGTGGCGTATTTTCGTCAAGTGGCCGGATCGTCACGATCCGATGGGTGTATTCATTCCCACCGCAGTTAATGGTTCCTTCCGGATAAGGCGATACGGACATTTCCAGATCATAGGTAGTGACCGTATCCACGGTTGGGGTATGCCATTTCAAATAGCTGTAGGACTCGGTTTTTATAGGTGCCACCACCTTGTCCGTTCCGATGACTTCGCCATTTATCTTATAGGTAACCGTCAGCTCGTTCCCGGGAGTGGCATTGACGTTGGCGTAAACCGGCGTACTTAAAATAACGTCCGTATTGGGCCGATAATCATTATCCCGGGGCTTTTCATACTCTGCCGGCTTAATCCACCGGGACATGCCCCACCCCCCGTATTTGGTCTGTCTGTCGCTAAACCAGCGATTAAATGGAATGGCTGCATTCTGATCCACCCCGGTTCCTGCTTCCAATCCATACCAGTTGGTACTGGTGATCACCGAGTTTCCCATCAGTAAAAAGGCCAGCCGTGAGACATGCTGCCGGTCACTGTTGGCTTTCCAGGCATCCGGCTGTTGTCCTGCCCATGCGCTCCACCGTGTTTCATCATACCGCCAGTCCATCTGGTGCTTGATCTGGGATACCGCAAAGTCCGTGGCTGTCAGTGCGTAGCCGTAATAGGATCCGGGATGCGTCGTATCCTTTACATAGATAATGGAAACCGGTTCATAGACGACCAGCCATTCCACCTGATTTGTTGGATTGTCGTTGATAACATTCGGTAAAACACCTTCAGGATTCCACCCGGTACGAGTTTCCCCATCAATGGTGAACTGAAGGTTTTGAATCATTTCTTCTTTTGATACTCCTTGTTTATTAGCATAAAAATTTAATAAAGTAAACATCATTGATGAACTATTAAAATAATTAGCAACTTTGGTGATGCTGCCAACTGCATCCCCATAAGTCACGCCATTATCATACACATCGCCATCACTAAGCTGTGGGACAAATGGCAGATTTGAAACACCAGTTATCATGTTAACATTGTTTCCAGTCGTAATCTGAACTGAATCAAGGGCATTAACATCCCCGCCCTTGCTCCGGAGTTCATTTAAAGTATCGACTTTATTTTCCTTGGAAAAATATAATCCTGATATATTAGATGGCCGTGCGCCTGCATACCATTGGCTCATATTTTTTACCGGGTTCAAGTAAACCGCCTGAGTACCGATCCGGTAAAAATCGTCCATGGTGGAGGAATCTTTATTCACTGTATCCGACTTGGCCACAAAAAGTGATACCTTCCACATATATTGATCCGAATAGTAAAAGGCATCTTCAGTGTAGGACGCATTCCCCGGCACCGTAGCTGAATTGTCCTCCCCATGGGCCACACTGGGAAAGCTTCCCCAAAGAAAACCCGTCATCACAACGACTAATAGACAAAGCCACCATGATTTAAACCGCTTCCGTACAATTGAGTCCATGTTCTCCTCCTAAATTTTGGCAATAAAAAAGAACAATCCGAAAATTGTTCCTTTATTGAAGTATTAAATTGTTTTATTAATTGCTGATACCAGTTCCGCCATTTTCCCAACCGGTATTATCTCCTGCTGTCCCTTCAAAGTCCCCATTCCATCCACCGCCACTGCTTGCTGCAGGTTCAGGTTCCGTTGAAGCAACGGGTTCAGAATAGGTGGGTTCACTAACTGCAACGGTTTCTTCCTGGGGTGCTTCATAGCGTCCACCAGTTTCTTCACTGGTGTAGACTGGTTCAGATTCAAGCGCCGGGGTTTCAACTGTTGTTACGTTGCTTTCCACCACGGTACTGCTATCATCCGTTACTGCCTGTACTTCCACTACCTTCGTTTCCGCCGGCGCGCTTGTCACCGCTTTGGTTTGGGCGGTATTGATATCCTGAACCTTAACGGTCTTATCACTGGAGGTAGTATTTGGGTTGGCTGTATCTTTGGGTAAAAGTGTATAAATGCCAAGGCCGATCATACCGATCATCAAAAATCCGCCAACGCCGAGAATCATTCGCTGTTTCAAGTTGGTTTTGCTTAACCAAGTGACTAGGGCTGTTACATTACTTTTCATCATTTTACCTCTTTCTTTCAACTTCTAAAAATTATATCAGGATACATCATAATTAACTTCTTGTCAAGGTTTAATTTGAATATCTATAAATTTATTAGTATTGCTTACTAATGTCGTTCCCATCGTAAACTTCTATCTCATTGGTTGTTTTTTATTCCAATCACTTTTTTCAGCATTTCTTTGTGTCAACGCAATAAAAAAGAACAATCCGTAAATTGTCCCTGATCTGTTTTGCTAGTCTAACTGTGATTTGTGTTTCCTCGGGAAACAGACTTATTGTTCCGGCTCCCACTCCGTTTCACTTTCTGATTGCAGGTACAGTTCTTGATCCACCAAAGTAGCGTTGGTCTGTAGCATCAGGATTTCAAAGAACTTCATCAGATAGTCATCATTACGATTGATCTGTCGTCCTTGATTGGTATAATTTGCCCGTACCAAAGCGTTTCTGAAATAGGTCGCATTCTTTTCAAAGGGTTCGTTATTAATATTAAACCCCAGATAATTCAGATATTGCACCATGAACACCGCCACGGTTCGGGTGTTTCCTTCCCGAAAAGGATGGATCTGCCAAATGGAAGATGTGAACTGGGCGATATTTCGAATTTTCTCGTCAATCGCCAACCCGGTGTAGTTTTTCTTTTTTTCATTCTCAAAATCATAATGCAGCGTATCTTCAATCATAAAATAATTGGCATAGGCAACCGTATCCCCACTAAGAACCGGCTCTTTCTTGTAAATATTCTTCTGCCGATATTCTCCCACCCATTCTTCCGGCAAAACGTTTTTAAAGAGAACCCGATGGATACCTTTTAGGGATACTGGGCTTAGAACAAATCCGGAGTTATCAAGAAGACTAGCAATCCGAGTTGAAACAATATCGCATTCCCGCTCTTTAAGATTCTGGGCATCTTCGGGCAGAACCTGATAATGACTAACGAGCGCATTCTCGACCTCCTGGTATGTGAGGTTGCCGGCAAAGTGATCCGGGAGTAATGTTTGGGTTAGATACTCGGATGGCTCTAGATAATCAATCTTATTTAACCCAAAACCGATTTTCCAGTATTTTTCTTTTTGTTCGACATTTTTGGTTTCTTCGATTTCTTCATAAGTTGTTAAATAGTTTTTCACAATGCATTCCTTTCAATCGTTTCCTAATCAAATTTTACGTTGCTTAACATCGGGATTCATTAAACTGATATTTTTGGGTTTATCGTTATGATCGGTAATTATATTATTCTCGATTTGCCTTTCATTTCGCGGAGTTTATAAAAAACCCTAATGCCTAAAAAATGATCTGTAAAGAACTTTAATGAGCTCTTAGTCCAACTTCCGGTAAATAAATTACTTTCAATCTATTTGCCCCTTTTTGAGCTTTATTATAACACATTCAAGCATTTTTATAGTTACATCCTTTCTCTTAATTTCTTTTTAATCGCCATTTCTTTTTGATCCAGGGATTGAATAAAATAACTGATTAAAGAACGATAAATTAAATACTCATTTAAGTTGATGTAACGCCCCTCTGAAGTGATGCTGCTTAATCCGTCTATACAGTACCACAATCGGTAATAGGCATCCTTGTAATTCCTTTTTTCAATGCATTGCAGTGCTTTACAGGCCATCATTACCTGGTGTCCCATGAGTTCTTTTGACTGGTATTTTACAACGGCATTTTCGTCATAACTCATATCGATATACTCTTTTTGGTGTGCTTTTAAATAGTTTAAACTCCTGATCAGGATCGGCTTCATATCGATTTCGTCAAATTGAGCATGAAAATAGTCGGTTTGCCAATGATTATTAGGCTGAATCTCGTTTAAAATATCAATCAGTGGTTTTTCTTTTGCCAGTAAATAGGATCGCTCCGGTTCTGCCTTTATATCATATATCGGCCTTAAATTAGTTATGTTATTCCTCACATCCGTATCCCTCCCAACTTTTTTTATTTAATACCGCTTTTAATCACATGGTCTTTTCTAAAACTTCGGTGTATAGCCACACACCGTCTTTCGCTCCACCACAATGGGCGGTGCATCAAACATGGCCCCGAGAAATAACCAGGGAACCGTAATGGTATTGGTGGTTTCTACAGTCAATGCGTCCCCCTCGTCTGCTGCCAATGAGGTATTGATGATTTTAACCGTTGTTTCCTTTGGCTTCATGGAAAACAAAACGTTTCCGGCATCATCCTCCTTCACCCAGGTCGACCCTTTCACTTTAAAATCAATCATGTGGTTCATCTGATCAAGGATCTGTTCCTTATTCATAACCGCTTCCCAATCATCCGTTAATGCGTCTTTAGTATAGGTTCCTGCATACCCTTCCCGGACTCCCTGGTACACGTTATCCCAGTTTTCGGTTGCGACACCCTGGACTGACATCTCCACCGCCTGATCCAGCTGCGATACAATCGTGACAATTCTCAAGCGTTCATAAACGGCACACATCGTCATCACAACAATCAGAATTAACACCGCCACTACCGGAGCCGAAACCCCGGCATCCCTTGAAGTAAAAAATCGTGATAGTCGTTTCACTTATAATACACTCCACTTCTGCCACTGGTTGTAGCTACCAACTCAACGGTAAAACCGCCACCAACAAAACTGCTAAACAGTGTATAATCGGATTTCACGGTTACCTGGATACGATCATTGATCTGAACGTTTTTTGTTCCGCCGATATATTTGGTTCCGTCAAAGCTGATTGACTTTGGTTCAAGTCCCGCAACTTTTTGAATATCATCATACCGATTGGTAACATTTGTTCCTGTATTGCCAGCCAATTCCGCTTCCCGTAACATTTCTTTGGCAATATAATCAAGATTCTGGTACTGGGGGAATACGGAAAACAAACTAAAACCCAGGGACACCACCACAAATAAAAGGGTAATTCCCACTACAAATTCAATCACCGCTGAACCTTTGTCTACCTTCATGGTTTTGCTCCTTCCTAAAAAATATTTGGCAATGTATTCATAATATCGTAACCAATGGCATAAAAAATAATCATGAGAAACGTAATTAGTAGAAAGATTGTATATTTCTTCATCTTTGGCGGACGTTTCAGCATTTCCATTTTCAACCGGGTCTTTTCAAAGGCTCTTAACTGAATGCTGAGATTTTCAAAATATATCAACATATCATCGCCCCTTAAAATTGCAATCAAACCCTGGATTATATCGGACAAAAGGGAACTTCCCACTCTGGCATTCAATCGGGATATGGCGTTTTCATAATCGGATGTTTTCATATCTGCAATGGTGATTTCCAGTTCCTCACCCAGGATACTATCCGTATATTTCCGGTAATCAATGAGGATCCCCAATACATCCTGTCGCTGTTTGATTTCCTGGGTAATGGTTCCAACAAACCGGGGCAGTTCCTGTTCGATTTTTTCCCGACGCGCCCGCATCAGATGATCCGTTTTTTTAATTTCTTTCATGAAACTCTGGATGGCGTAATAAACAAGCACACCGGTGAAAAGCGGATGCACAACGATTAAAACAAGTCCCAGTCCTGCGTAAAAACTTGACCTTACAAACGCTTTGGCATATACCATTTCCGGGGTGTCGGTAATGCCAAGGGATTTAAGTGTGTTGGCCATTTTTTTTCGTTTATATGGATTAATCTTGATAAAATTCACACAGCGATAAGACAGATTAAAAATAATGGTATCCGAAAAGCGGACTTTTTCTTTCTTTTTCTTACTGATGGACATGAGGGTTCGAATCTCCCGATTCGATGGCAGATTAAAGGCTCCCCCAATCATCTGAAACAGGCCATAGCCAAAAACCATCGCAATTCCTAAATAGTAGGGCGTATTATTCATGTATCCTCCTATCGACTGTATTCAACGGGTTTCGTCAATTTAACCGCACCATTAATGGATATGAAGATCACAAAGGCAGCAATAGCCAGGACAATTTTTCCACCAAAGGATTGGGTGAGCGCGTTGAACCATTCTATGTTGATCAGATAAAACAAAACCGGTGCACCAAGCACCAGGCAAATCATGGTGAGCGCCGTTCTCACCGGTTCAAACATTTCGATTCCCATGTCGTCATTGTTCTGTTTGATATCCGTTAGCTTATAAACAATTCCCGATAACGTGTTAATGAGATTCGGATTATCCTGACAGGCAATAAGCGCCCGGCACCATTCTCTAAAAACCTGATTATCGATCGTCTCACTGAGTCGTAATATTGCCCCTGGGATATCGGCGGTGACATAGCTGACTTCGAAGACAAACGACTCAAACACAGTTGAAAGGGGTGGATTGATGTGATACAGATTTTCTTCCACTGCTTTCACAATGTTTTTGGATCTGCCATAGGATGAGTCAATAATAGATAGGGTTGTTTCCAGTTCATCGTTTAATTCTTTCTTATAATTGACTTCTGTCAATTTGATATACCAGAAGGGGAATAAACTAAGACCCACACCTAAAACGCCGGAGAGCGCAATGTTTTCCATCATTAACCCCATAACGATCCCCACAATAAAGAGAATAGTGGATACCATGACCAGGGTTGCAAACACGCTTTCCCGACCAGTGGCTTTTAAGATCAGCTGAGCTTCCCGGATGGTATTGATAATCCCCTGTAAGGGCGATTTCTTATCGTTTATTACCGTCTTTTTAATCACGGTTTTAATATCCTTTTTGTCATAGATCAGCAGATCCATGAGCTGGCTGGTCAGCTCAAAGGGCGATATGTTAAAAAGCAGAAATGTACCAACCAATAGGAACACAAAGACCGTCATGGTGATCATATTCACGAGGGTACACCTCCATCCTCCAGGGTCTGATCAATGAAACGATCAATGGTACTCGTTGGTACGCCGTTGGTAACCAGCCACTGTCTAAATCCCCTGGACATGTTATTTTTCTTGACAAAATGCCCTTTAATGATGGTTTTTGTATCAGAGATCTTTTCGGAATGGTCGATTTCATAGTCATACAAGGTTTGATAGGTGGCCTTCCCATATTCATCAAGAATGCATTCGGTTATTTCCATGACCTTTCTAGAATAATCATCAAGCCGTTTGGTAAAAACGGCAATGGGAAACGCTTCATTGACCAATCGGTACAACACCTTGTCATCCAGTGAGGATCCCAGCATACAAAGGGTCAGCATTCGTGTGTAGGCTGCCCGACAGGAGTTGGCATGGGTGGTTGTCATAACGGCATGGCCGGTTCTGGCTGCTTCCTGAGCGGCATAGGCTTCTTTCCCTTTCATTTCCTGGGGGACAATAATATCCGGATTGCTGGTGAGCGCCGTTTCCAGAAGATCGCTTTGGGTGATATCCCCATGTGTCTTCCAATGGATCACATTGTTGTCAATAACGCCATTTTCATCCCGGGTGATTAAATCCATTTCCCGGATTTTTTCTTCAATGGTAATAATCCGTTTATGCTTGGGTACTTCTCCAAGAATCCCACCCGTCACGGTTGTTTTTCCGGAGTTGGTTGAGCCGGCGACACAGATACTGACCCCGAAGGAAATACTCAGGTTGAGAAAATCAAACATTTCATCGGTCAGGGTTTCTTTATTAATGAAATCCTCCCGCTTTAATTTACTGGGATTGACAAACCGGATGGATGCCTGAACCCCCCGTTCCTCATCGATGATCGGAGAACAGGTGGCGGTGATCCGGATGTTATTTTCCAGGAATCCTTTGACAATCGGGTTGGCCGCTGACAGTGATTCTTCCGATTGCTGAAACAGTAACCGGATCATGATGTTTTTAGCCGATTCCGCTGACAGGAAAGTATCCGGTGCCCGAAGCACATCACCGTTTTTGTAGTGCAACACGACATTGTCAAATCCATTGATGTTGATTTCTTCCAGTTTCTTATCCGCATTTTTCAGATAAGGGGTTAAGATCCCATATTCTCCCATTTCACTGAAAATCCGATTCAGAAGCTCAATACTGGTAAACCCTTCCACCATTACCCGATGTTCCTGAATATACTTCTTGATGGTGGCTTTAATCAATTCTTCATTCTTTTTCGCTTCTCCCAATGCCTTGGAATTGATTTGATTGATATATTGCTGGACCCTGGCGATCACATCGATTAATTCCCGATTTCGCTTGTAGTTATTCATTCAGATCCTTCCTCCTTCACTTTTTTAAAGGGCAGTTTAAAGATCGGTGTTCTTCTTGTTTTTTCTTTCTTAAACTTCTCCACCCGTTGCTTTGGGATGCGTTCTTTCTTTGATCGCTTCTGTTTTCGGGTTGATCGGTTTTCATGAGGATACTCGGATGTTTCAGCCATCAGGGATTCCCGTAATCGGCTTAGTTCTCTGACAAACTCACGGTTACGTTTGGTCGTCTTGATAGATTCAATGGATCGTTCTTCCAGATAGGCGAGTTGAACATCCATGCAATAGGGAAAATAGTGTTGCACCCCTCCGTATTTTTCACCGATTAATCGCCATGTTTCAAAATCCCAGGGATTATTAGCCACCCGGATGGCCGAGTCCCGAAACCCGGGAAAATCCTGAAGCAAGGTGGTGGTGGCATTAAAAAAGGCAATGCTCTTTAAGTCACCGCCTCCAACCATCACACACCTGCCATACCGCAAAGCATACTGCGTAATCCAATCATTATGAAAATTTGACTGACCATCCACAACCGCATATTTAAACTTTTGTCCCAATGTTACAAACAGATCAATGACCTGAGATTCAACCACATCCGGATAGCTTAACTTGCAATCCTCATTCCGGTATCCTAAACAAGCCAGATATTTATTCTTGGGATGATTGACCAGTGTCCGTATTAATTCATCCTGGTCAAACCCGGCCATGGTGATGATCTTTCCCAGTGATCCCCCTTCCTTATTGCGTCCGGGAAACAAGTAAGACAAAGGACTGGCCTGATCTTCTGTAAAGATCAGAACCACATTTTCTTTGGTTTCCTCACTGATGGTCTTTGCCAACTCCATGGCCAGGGTTGTTTTACCGCCCCCGGGGGAACCCCATACTCCGATTACTTCCATAATGACGTCTCCTTTTTCTGATTATTTTGTTTCCTGAGGAAACAACTTAAAAACCGCCGGCTTTAAATACTTCCTCCTGTTTTTGCAAAAATTGATTTGCGGTGTCTTCATCCCCACGATAAACCAGCGCAAAAATAATATTGCCGCTTTTTTCAAGGCCGGTCAACAGTTGTGTCTGGGTTTTATTAACCAACAGGGTCACCGTCGCCGGCAGCTCTGTATCATCCGATACTTTCTCACCGCCCATATCCACCCCGGTTTGGGCGGTAACTGCCAATACCTTCACATATTGGAGTTCCGGATAGGCGGTACTGCGATTGTTGGCTGCTTCGGCATTGTTCAAAACCATTACCACATCCCCGGGCATCAGCTTTCCTGAAATCCCGTTGGCAAATTCTTTAATGGTGACGGATATAATCTGTTTTGATCCATCCAATGAACTCATGTAATTGCCACTGGTGATCATATCGCTTACCAATTTACTTTCCAGGACATAATCCCCAGGTTCCAGTTTGGCCATGGAGTATTTGCCATCCACCTGATCAAGTTTTTTGGTGACGTTCGCCGGCAAGTTGTACCCGCTGACCTCCACAACCTCCACATTTTTATTACTTATTTGATCACCCACTCGGATTGTATCCTTCACCCTGACGATTTCCGTTGTCTTACCTATTAATCCCGTACCCATTGGCACAATGACAAAGGCAAACAAAAGGCAAAAAACGACACAAAAAAAGCCGATGAGCATCTTTCCTCCATTTTTCAAAAAAACACCATCCTTTCACTAAACATTAATGCCAGTATAAAACCCGTACATAGAAACGGACCAAACGCAAAGGCTTCATCCCGTTTCAGCCGTTTACTGATTGACCAGACGATGGCAAAGATTAAACCTAAAATCAGTCCAAACAGTCCCACCGTCAGGCCCAGATAAAAGCCACACACCGTCATTAATCGAATATCACCTAAACCAATTGCATCTTTATAATGCATGGTTCGTTTTAAGACCCAATAGATGCTGTACATCGGCAAACCGATGACGAGCATCCCGGGAATTGCCTGGTCGACCAGCCACCCATAATTTGCGCCGATGCACCCGACAAGCAGAATCAGGGGATGGACAAACCGGGGAATGGTTTGGGTTTTAACATCAAAGTATCCGATGTAAAACATCAAACATATAAATAATCCGGTTCGCAACAGTGTCACCGGATTATCCAGAACCAGTAAAGTAAATAGAAAAGGCGTTGCCCAAAAAAATGCATTGGGAAAAGACGCCTTTTTACACTGAATTTTTAATACCATACCCATCAAAAACCAAAATCCGAGCACACACATAAAGCTGATCGCTGCTATAAACATCAATCTACTCCCACTCGTTTAAGCGGATGTAGGCATAGTGCTTTTGTCCCTGATAGTACCTTAAGATGTGCTGGACCAAATCAAGAAACGACTGATTATCGTTCTCGCTTTTTTTGAGCATCAGATAGGCCGATAGCATCACCCCTAAGAATCCGAAAAACGTGCCGATGGGGTCTTTTGTAATACTGTAGTAAAGGGCACATCCAATGAGCGTGACGCACAACACCACACCCAGGAGAAAGACTTCGCGTACTTCCATCCCTTCCATAAACACCCGACTGGATTTAATTCCTTTGGGAATATAAAGCTCATCATGGTTCTCCATTATTACCTCCTTTTCCTGTTTCCCGGGGAAACAGATTTATCGTATGATGTATGAAAGGATCACCTCCCGAAACGGGATGATCGTATTGGCCATAATACAGAAGATCAGTATGTTTCGGATGCGTCTCATATAAACACCCCGTTCATCGGGTGAGTGAATCATATGCGTGATGCAAAAGACCACCCGAAAGATCACCCCGGCATTGATTCCCATTAACAGCATTGTGTAGAGACTGTTCAAATCTTTAAAATAATCAATTGTCTCCATGTTATTCCTTTCGTCTTTTATTTAACGGCTCTCACCGCCACTTCTGTCACCCGGGCAATGGTCAGTGCTTTCCCGGATAAATTCGCATTCCCGGAATGCACCATAAACTGCTGTAATAAGGCCGGGGTCGCAATTCCGGCAGTCAAGGTCCCAAAACCAATAATAAAATCACCGGTAGCCATTAAAATATAGGACAGTGACAACAAAGATAGTTGGACAACGGTTGTCACCCCGGCTTTAAAAAAGGTCATCATAAACGGTGCAAACACGCCGTTATCACTTTCAATGAGTCCCACACAGGCCAGCGGAAAGCCGATCTGCATCATCCACATTTGGATCCCCCGTCCCACCATCTGAAAATAAAGCACCAGCACCCCGATGTAAAAAATGCCGAGTGCAAAAGGTCCAATATTCGCTTCCGTCAGAGTTTTGCTAAAGTTATCATCGAATAAAAATTTGGTATTCATGCTGTTGAGAATCTCATAGAGCACCCCGGTACAAACCCGGGCAAAGATATCATAAAGCACCGGAAAGGCGACGATTAACACAACTGCTTTCACCGTTCGTTGCAGCATCGCCCAGGGGTCTGAATCCGGATCGCCACCGGTCCAGGTGATGTAGGTTTCAAACCCATTTTTGGTAAACTTGATGGCCAGCAGCAACAAAGCCAATTGATAGAAAATATGGGTCAGTGACGCGGTAAAATCCAAACCCGAAGCATCACCAATCCACTGTTCGATATAAAAAACATGTTCTGCCAGGGTTTTGATACTCCCGGTTACAATGCCGCTATTGTTGACGGCATCAAATATAAAGTTCTTGAAAATTGAATACATCCCGCTCCTCCTTTAATCCCGGTCGAAACGAACGGATCGCTTCCGTTCGTTCCGGCATTTTCTTTTAGGATGTGGGTACATTGGAAAATAGATTTGTAATATTGGTTTTAAGCGCTGGTAAAACGTCGGTTATGATGATCCCCCGGTAACCAAAGAGTATGACGCCAACGACCACCAAACCGACAATAATCAGTCCCGCATATTCAGTGACTGAGCCTTTATCCGTCTTTACCTTGGCTAAACGCGCATGAATCAATACGACCGTGTTTGATACTTTTCCTTTTAACATTTTAAGTGCCATGTTTTTCTCCTTTAATTAATAAAATAGACCTTTGCTTTTTCCTTTTTACTTTGAAAGCAACTAAAATCCCGACAACCAACGCCCTCACCGTTCCCGTTTATGACATCATTGCTCTTTTAGGCTGTAGGTACTTTGGTAAATAGATTTAAAATATTGGTTTTAAGCGCTGGTAAAACATCGGTGGTGATGATATTCCGGTAGCCAAAGAGTACGACGCCAACGACCACCAGACCCACAATAATCAGTCCCGCATATTCGGTGACTGAGCCTTTATCCGTCTTTACCTGGGTTAAACGCGCATGAATCAATACAACCGTGTCCGATACTTTTTCTTTTAACATTTTAAGTGCCATGTTTCTCTCCTTTAATTTATAAAATAGGCTTTTCTTTTTGCTTCTTTAACTTGGAAAATAACCCAACAAAAGGTTTATAAAACCATTGGCGGTCATCCCGACAATCAACGCAATCACTGTGTATTTAATGTTTTTCTTAAAATTCGCTTTTTCATGATCATCGGCATGAAAATACTGTACAATATTCCAAATAACAACCAATATCGCCATTAACGGTAAAATGATATACAGTGCCGTTGAAGCATCCGACATCAATCTAACTAATCCTGTTACCCAAACAAATCCAGTCAATCCCTTCACCTCCTTTCATCATGAACCATTCATTTATCTGAAGCTCTATTGATATTTTTTCCAGATCCCCCACAAGATAATGCCTTCTTCCTGGTGCGTCTTTCTGGCATCGCTGCGAATCATCCGCAACTTATTATTATGCTCTTTGCTTCCCAACCCATAGAAATCATTGAATAACCACTTGGAAAGATCCGGTGAAGTCATAATTACCGGATCGTTGCGGCTGGTTACCAGATTGTAGGGCCGCCTGATGCGACTGACTTCATTCGGGGTTAGCAGCTCACGTCCGACCAGATTCACGGACTGACTGGCATTTGATGTATAGTGCTGCTGAGATGATGACAGGGAATAGGATGTGGTGGTATATTTCCCCAGTCGTTCAGAAACCTCTTTTTGGGTTTCCAGATCCTCCGCCTGAAGATAAATCCAGGTTTCACAGTTACTGCGAATGATCCGGGCAATCTCCCGTCCGTATTTTTCTTCCAACTGCGCCAATGACTGTAAAAATAGATTAAAGCGAATCCCACGACCGCCACCAACTGAAAGTTGGCCTGCAAATTCCGGGATCTTGGTGAAGTTACCAAACTCATCCAGGACGTAATTCACCCGGATCGGCAACCGCCCGCCCAGCTTGTCCGCAAAATCAGACAACCCACTGTAAACTTGGGTACAGAACAGCGAAGCTAACGAGTAATAGGTAGTTTTGCCATCCGGCAGAATCATAAACACTGTGGTAGGTTTAGTGCCAATATCCCGGGCCCGAAAGTCTGTTGTTTTTGTCATTTCATAAATCAGTGGATTGGTAAAAAGCCTTAGCGTTGTCAGTGCACTGGTGTAAAAGCTTCCC
Source organism: Acetobacterium bakii (assembly GCF_001263355.1). Classification (GTDB taxonomy): domain Bacteria; phylum Bacillota; class Clostridia; order Eubacteriales; family Eubacteriaceae; genus Acetobacterium; species Acetobacterium bakii. The sequence continues at coordinate 11,582 of NZ_LGYO01000013.1, read as the reverse complement.
CGGGTCTTGGATGGAGCAATATCCGATATGGCCACCAGTCCGACCGCGGGATGGGTTGGATTTTTTACCTTTAACTGTTTCATATAGCGAGCCAGTGCCATTTCTTCACCCTGCTTCGGTGCCTTACACATTTCCGCAATAAAATAGAAGACGTTGGTTAGATTCTGATACGCCGGATTATCCATATTTTCAAACACCACAATCATAATGCAGCTGGCGATAATACTGGCTTCCCCGTTACTCCATAACTTCTCACCCTTGGCTTCCCCCACCAGCGCTCCGGTAATATCCCAGACATAGTCAATGGCCTGGGATAGATTCCCTTCTGCCACTGCATCGATGATGGATTGCAGGAAGTTATAGTGATTGCTTTTCAGGGGATCTTTAAAATCCAGGGTAAAAACATCAATGCCGCATTTTCTTAAAAAATGCGCTGTGTAATCATGGTTCTCTCCTTTCGGGTCACAGACAATGGAGGATTCTTTCGCCATTGCCAATACGCCAATGGTTTGGAGTACCAGGGTTCTGCCTTTGCCACATCGTGTGGCGCCAATGATTAACCCGTGAACGTCCTCCCCGATGAAATAAATTTTTTCATTTCCCATCAATTGCTTGTCTTTTCCTAACACCAAACCGCCCATTTTAAATGGTTTTTTATTCTCCATGACCGTTTCATCAACCCAATAATGCCCTTTTTTTATCTGCTTTCTTTCTGCTCTCCCACTCTTTAATAAGAATTGAATAAAGGGGTTGTGTTTGTGAATGACCACGTAATCAAATGCCTGGTCCTTCTTTTTCTTGTCCAGCCAGCGTGCTGAGCCATGCTGATTCTGTCCGGCTGGCTTGGGTGTTTCAATGTCTGGGGTAATGCAATTGAGTTCGCTCTTGTAGCTTTTATTCTGTCCAATTAAAAAAACCAATGCCATGGAAAAGGCAAAGGCCAAACTGAGTAAGTACATTTTTTTTGTTCGTTCATTATTCAGGACAACATCCAAGACGGTTTGTAACGGCACATTGTAGGACAAAAGCCCCTGTCCGGTCATTAAACCATCAATTTCTCGAATTAAAAACAAAAACCCAATGCCTAGAATCACAAATATGGCCACTGCCATCCCCGCGCGAATTATTTTCAGCGTCAACTCATCCCTCCTTATTTCACGATCCGGGTATAAAAGAAGGTCCCGGTTTCATTCTCCATGCACAAACGATCCGCCATGACCAGTTCGGTCTTGAACAGTCTTATGTTACTCCCATTGTTTAAGGTGAGCACACCATTCTCAAAGGTGTAGGTTCCCTGATCTTCGGCACTTGCCGTTTGATCCTGGGATCCATGATCTTCTGTGATGCGATAAGTTCCATCCTGGGAAAGCGCTAACTGCAAACCCCCTTTTTCATATTTCCAGGAGCCGATGAGATTCTCTGTTGTGGTTTCGATTGGTTCCCCGCCTATTTTTGTGTAGGTCAGGTTTCCTCCTTCGGATTTAATTTTCATGGTTTCATCATTTCTGAGTTCGTAGGGCATTACTATTTTTCCCCCACTGCCGATCGTGCTGTTAGTGTCCCAATCCTCCTTTTTCCCTTCAGCTGATACGGTGTATTCCAAATGCAAGGTTATTTCTTTCTTGTCATAATCATAGGTTCCACCAGTGTTGGCGTTGCCTTTTCCATAACCCATGGTAAATGTTCCATCATCGCTTAAAGCAATATAAGTATTACTGTCTTTGTGATACCAGTCACCGGATACTGCGGGTGTTTTAAACAGATCTGTTGCAAAACAGCCACTGGTAATCACCACCATCAACCCAAACATCATTATTAATGTTAACTTTTTTATTTTCAATCACTCCTCCTTCACTTTATTTTTCAATCCCCCTTTAACTGGTATCGAAATATATCATCTTTCTCCGTCCTTTCTTCATCCGTTTGTTTCCCGAGGAAACACGATTTTCAACCTTTTAGTCGAATTCTTTCCTGTTTCCCGGGGAAACAGAATTCCTTCAAGCTTCCTGTTCCCACTCGTCTTCCGGATCGTCCTCCCGAACAACTGCCTTTTCACGCTCCTGGTGAATGTTTTTGAGCACTTCATTCCAGTCTTTATGGGGTTCGGTTGGCAGTTTCAGATCAAAATTGTATTTCCCGGGGTGTAATTCTTCAACTGCGTTAATCAATGATAGGGTATTATCTTGTCCCGGTTCATCATTATCCAAACACATCACAATATTCTCAATATCAGGGTGTGTCTTCAGATAATGCACCAATCCAATGTGGGCTACCCCGTTTAATGCGATGTAGTGATCCTTATTCTGATTAATATCGCCAATTTTTCGTTTGATGGTTTGATAGGACAACATGTCAATGGGTGCTTCGAACACCAGAACCCGATTCCCTTTTCCCTGGTGCGTAAAAGGATAACTCTTATCTGAATTTTTTACGATCCCCTTAAACGCATCCTTGTCAGGTACGTCATATGTTCCCCTTAATGAAATACTTTTAATTAAACCCTTTTCATCAAAGCCGCAAAAGGCACAGTTATGATTTTTATCTTCATAGATTTTGTGATGCTTGATATAGTAATTCACCACTTCCGGATCAATGCAGCGAGTCTTGATCAGGTATGCAAAAATCCGTCGATAATTCATCGCCTTTTCTGGCGGTTCAAATTTTCCGTTATTGGTTTTGGCATAATCTTTTGCTTTTTTGATATAGTCCTTTGCGACTTCGCTGGGTTCCGGATGATGATTGATAAAGGCTGCCAATTCATGAATGACGTCGCCCTTGCTTTTCTCTTTCATATACATCACAAACTGGATAATCCCACCACCGGCGGCTTTGGAATCATCAGACAAACACTTCCACCGGTTTAAATCCGGATCAATAAAAAGTCCACCTTCATTTTTTATTTTGACTTGATTCCCGATTTTAAGCAATTCATATCCATTACTTAACGCATAGTCAATGATACTGATCTGCGTTATTTTTTCAAACACATCATCTGGCAAACGTCCCATTATCGGCTCCTTTCGGTAGACCTGTTTCCCGAGGAAACAGGTTTAAGCTTCCTGTTCCCATTCATCCTCACAGTCTGCTTCCGGTTCATAGCGTTTCATCTCTGAAATATCAATAATATTCGGGTCATTATCCGGCCCATTTTTTAACTGGTGTATCCGATCCATCATACAACTTGCTGCTATACTGGAGTTGGCATAGCTTGAAACATCCAGTCCCTCATCCAACCCAAAGCACAACATTTCCCACTGTTCATCAGAAAATGCTTCTTTAAAAACACCCTGATAGGCCATCAGATCTTTGTAGGTTTCCCGATCCATGTCCTTGGCAATGACGGGTTTGTTCAGGGTTTTCGCCATGATAATTTCATTAACCATTCCCTGGGACAAGATGTTCCCATGAACCCATACTTCTTTGCACTGCTTTAGCAGTTCAATTCCCATTAACAGTCCCTTTTCCCGATCACTCGGGATGGTATCATCCAGGTATTGGGTGAAAATGGTGTGGGGAGCCAGTGGTAAAACGCCCTGTTCACTCGCTTGTCTGCACCACTCAACCGCCTGTTTTAAATTTTCTGCCATGTTTCTTTCTTCGTTTGCCTTTAGTGGCGAACACACATAAACCAACTTCATGCCGATTATCCTCCTTTAATTTTGTTTCCCGAGGAAACAGCTTTGAGTATTTGCATAAAAAAAACAGATCATTATCTGTAATGTCTGTTTAGGTAAGTTTCTGTATTGATCAGCATTATGTCTAAAGTCATTCTCATTTTAATAAGGGATCTCATCGTCATCAGCCATTAAATGAAAGTCTTCATCGATTCCCATGGGTTCAGGCGGTGGATCGCCGTGGTTATTTCCGTTATTATTATTTGGTTTGGAAGACAGGAACTTAATCTCGTCCGCAACCACTTCTGTTACATACCGGCGTTGACCATCCTGGCCATCATAGCTGCGCACCTGTAATCTTCCGGATGCACCAATTTGACTACCCTTGCCTAAATATTGTCCTGCAAACTCGGCCTGCTTCCCCCATACCACGATGGGTACGAAATCGGCTTCTTTCTGTCCATCTTTATTTTTAAAGCGACGATCCACCGCAAGGGTGAAGGTCGCCACCGCCTTACCGGTTGTCGTGTTCTTGACCTCCGGCGCTCTGGTTAGCCTTCCGACTAAAATAACTTTGTTCATCATCTTCTCCTTGAATTTATTTTAAATCTGTTTCCTGAGGAAACACGAATTAACCCATTCAATAAAAAAAACTCATATCATTTGCTGATCATTCGATTCAGCTTGATAAAAATCTCATTCATTGTCTTTTGTATTGATTTTAAGTCCGGTGCAGTGATCTTTCCCATGTGACATAAGGCGGTCAGTTGATTCAGGTTCGTCCCGATTTTTTTAAGATCGCTTAAAAATTCTCTAAGTCCATCCAAAACAACAAGCTGTCCACCGTGATAGGTTTCTCTCACATACTGGCCGACGGTCATATTGGCCAGCTTTGCATTTGCTTCTATTTTTAAATACATATCCTCTGTACAGCGAAATGATATAGTACAGGGATAGGTTCGCGTTTTTTCTTTGGCAGCATCCACCGTATTTTCGATAATGTCTTCCAGGTCTTCCAGATCAAGGTGAAAAATCAGACAAAGCTGCTGTTTCATTTCATCACTGGGTAGCGTCAATCCATTTTCGTAATGATAGATTTTCTTTCTCGCCACGCCGATCATCGTTGACAGGGCTTCCTGGGACAACCTTTTTTCCAGGCGCAAGCTGCTTAATGTTTTCTTTTTTATAGGAATCACCTCCATCCTGTTTCCCGAGGAAACAAAATTTTATAGGGAACAGGCGACTGAATCAATGTAGATCCGAATCTCCTGACCGTCTTTTAAACAGTCAAATTGATTAAACCCAACATAGATATCACTTAATCCGTTGTTGATCAGATCTGCTACTTTATTTACTTCTGTCCATTTTGATAAATCTTCAGCACTTTTAAAGAACAGTTCCTTTTCGCTTTTTTCGATACCGATCAAATAAACACCATTCTTTTCAATATCCACTTCGAAACAGTTTTGGCTTTTATGTCCATCTAAACTGCCAAGATATTCCATGTTGAAAATTTCTTTGCCACTAGACCAATCTGCAAATTCTAACGTATTTTTAAAAACCAGTTCATTCATTTGTTTGTCCTCCATCATTATTTTCATATAAACTTGTTTCCCGAGGAAACAGTCATTTTCTTTTTCGGGGGTTTGGGGGTATCCCCCATTCTTCATTTTCTCTGGCAAGAGAAAACAAGATCTGAATGTTTCAGATGGGCCGTTCGCCCATCTGTAAACATTCGGGAATCTTGCCCTTCGTCTCAACTCCGGTCTTTTGGGCGTTACAAATGGGCATTTGTAACGCCCCGGTCATTGAAAAAGAAAATACGCGCACGATCGGCCTCCCTCTAGGCATATTTTTTCAGCTTTTCGTGTTTTTTTAATATTTCTTCAATTCTTATTGTGGTTAAATTTGTGATGCTTGCGATCTGCCGGGGACTCTTTCCCTCACTTTTTAAATTTAAAACCTTATTTTCTATGGCTTCTTCACTCTCATTGGCAATTTTAGAAATATTTTCATTATTTATTTCTTCAATTTGAAGTTCAATCATGGGTTTTTGCTCAAACAACTGATTAATTCCAGAAAATAAATTGGTTTTCAGGTTTTCAATATAGGCATTGTTGTCTTTTAATTTATTTTCAAATTGTTTTATGAGAAAATCTTTCTTGTTATTTTCATTTTTTAATTTTTCCAGTAATTCCACTTTTCCGGTTAAGCCCATACTCACGATAATTTCCTTCATTTCGCTGTTATGAAATTTAATCCGGTTATTTTCAGCTTCTTTTTCTTCTATATCTGTTTGCAGCTGAGTGATTATTTTCTCCAGCGTTGTAATATCTTTTTGCTTGGCCTGAATCATATTATTTTCTTTTGGTATCTCACTGTTCTTTTGAATTTTTAATTCTTCCTTTTCTTTTACAGCAGCTACTGGTGTGTCATACTCTGCCATTTCTGCCTGATCAATCTTTTCCTGGTATAAATGACGATCGTCTGATTGCTGATCATCCTCAACTTCGCAAACAATGGCTTCTTCGATCTCTTCATCGGTCGATTCCATGACTGTATCCGCAACTTTTTGGCCCCATGTTTTTTTAGGTTTCTTATTAAACAGCATTTGATCAAATGATCTGCCCTTACTGCTTTTCATAATTTTTACTCTCCTTGTGAATTAATTTTAACTTCTTTTCTGTGTGCTTTTACCTTGTCCCATTTTTCATGTTCCGTTTACGCACCGGGTGCGTTTTTTGATCCAGCGCAGCTGTCTCGTTCTACTACTGCACCGGGTGCACTTTTTGATCCAGTGCATCTGTTTCGTTTTGCTACTGCACCCGGTGCACTTTTTGATCCAGTGCATCTGTCTCATTTTGCTACTGCACCGGGTGCACTTTTTTGCGATTTATTTATATTCAATTATATTTCTTTTGAAGACACTCCTTGTTTCCTCGGGAAACATCATTACATTTCCTGTTCCCAATCGTAACTACTATTTTCTTTCTGCTTCATCTTCTCTCTCAGTGCTTCCCCCTCCAGTTTCTTTTTCATGTGCGTTAAGGGATAGTAGTTACTTCCATTACTCTTACCGGTTTTCAAAGCCGTGAGCACGGTACTTGCATTTTTCACAAAATCATCCATTTCTTTCTGGTGTATTCTCCTGGTGCGCTCACTTCTTCGTTCGCAATTATTCTCAAACTGCTTTAGTAAATTTTCTTTAGTAAATCGTTCTGGCGGATAAAGTTTATTGTTTCTGCACTTCTTTCCTTCGGGAGTTGTAAAGGTGATGTGCTTATGTTGATCCCATTGTGTCTCATAACCAAGCTTTCCCATGTTTGATATAAATTCTTCCTGACTGAAAGAATGTTTAGTGCACTCTTTGACTGCCAGAAATAATTCAAACTTCCAGCTTTGTCCTTGCTTTTGCTTTTCATATTCTCCCTGTTTGACGGTATGCAGCTTATCATCACTCTGCTCGTGAAGGACTTCCTTCCCGGCGCTGTTCTTCTTATCCCACCAGATCGCAATATTTTCCTCACGGCACAGTTCCAAAGATTTTATTTTAATATCTTCCAGATCCGCTTTGCTGATATGCCACTTTGCCCCGGTTTCGGCATTCACTGAATTGATACAGAAATGATTATGAACATGATCACAATCTGTATGGGTACCGATCACAACCTGGAAACCCTTAAAAATGTCGGTTTCTTCGATAAGTCGGCGCCCAATATCATGAAGTAGCTGAGGATCACAGCTTATCCCTGGGGGAAAGCTCTGCTCGGCATGGATATAAAGGCGTCCGTTTTCTTTATGATACATGTTCTTAGTGAGTAAAAATTCTTCGTATGCACTATCGGATGAACAGTTGATTGTAGAAACAAGATGATTCTCGTCTTCCATTTTCTTAACATAATCAATGCAGTTTTTCATACCTGACCTGGTTTGACTATTTTTAAATTTAATGATCTTAAAAACTGCCATTTAACTGTCTTTGGAAAAATAGTGTTCAAGAGCCATTGCAATGGTTAATTGTATATCATCTTCATCTTCATCGCCATCTTTCTCAAAATATTTTTCGATGATTTCACTTGATATTTTATACGTTTTTTCTGTCTTCTTTTTTACTTTCGAAGAAAATATTTCATTCAGAACATCCTTCGTAATTTGAGCGCTCTCTGCTTTTTTTCTAATTATATTTGCCTTTTGTTGAGATATTTTATTTCCTTCCAGCATAAACGACCTTACCACATCCTGATCATTATCCGCAATATAGGATAATTCAACAGCTGCTTTAAGACTAAGTTTTCCAGCATCGCAAAGGCTCTTGAGTCCTGCTGTCAGATTCTCATGTATCTGAACATAATAAAAAATCTGTCGAGTTCCAATACTAAATGGATTCTCTTTTTCCAATTCACTGAATTTAGCTTGATCTATTTCTGACAATTGGGCTTTTCTTTTTTCTTGCGTTTTCATAAGTTCATGCCGTCGGGCCACAATTCTCGCTTTTTCTGAAATTTTAAAATCACTCAGATTTCGCTGTTTGATGTTCGTTTCAATGAGCATTAGTTCAGCATCACTATCATCTTTTAAATCATGATAAACAATTGTATGGATATCTGTTTTCCCCAATCTTTTACAAGCATCTACTCGATTATGACCGGCTATGATTTCAAACATTCCTTCAAACTCATTATGCGGACGCACTAAGATGGGTTCTCTCACGCCATAATCTTCAATGGACTCCATCATACTTTTCATTTTACTTTCATCGTATTTTGCAAAAATATGATCTTTAAAATCAATAAGTCGGTTAATTTCTATTCTTGCGTAAACTGACGCCTCAGTATAATCCGCCATTTTTTATTTCCTTTCTTTTTTAAATTAAAAAGAACCCTTCCTGGGTTCAATGAATCCTGTTTCCCGAGGAAACAGAATATTATGTTGAATAGTCTTTGAATTGTGTACCTCTTTTCATGTGAGCATTGATGGAAGCAGGTCGCTGCCATTGCCTGGCAAACGCATTCCATACTTTTGTATACTCTGTTTTACATGATGTGAAGTCTCTTAGTAACTGGGCAAATGGCATGGCTCCGGTTTGATAGACTTCCTGTAGTCTGTTTTCATTGGCTTCCATATCATCACCGATCAGAACATAGCACTTGATCTTTTCTCGGTTAAAACCTCCTTTAACTAACATTTGACATGCCTTTTTGAACGCCGGCAACGATTGATCCGTGTCACAGGCCAACCATAATTCATCAATCTTCAGACTTCTGATATTTTCAATAAAGTGATCGTCAATCAGGTTCGGTTGCAGCCCGCCTTTGAATTGAATTCGACGTTGTGCCCGCAGCATTTCAAAAACTTTATCTTTGTGTTTCCTGTTTGTCTGTAAAAAATTATTGTCCTGGATAATGTTTCCAGGACAAATAGGTAATTCTTTTAGTCGGCCTTCAATTTTTGGAACGATGCACCAGGGGCATTGATTATTACACCCCCTGCTGGTAAAAACAATATTCGGCTTGAGATACAAACCGGGTGTAAATTCTTTCGCTACACTTACAAAGGCCGGACCCCCAACTTTTACTGGCTGATCCGTGAAAGCCTGATATTGTTCCTGAAGTTTAATGCAATAATCTTTATCCCAGGTAAAGGAACAGGATATGTGTATTTCATCAAACTTTGGAAACAGTGAAAACATCGGTGCCTGGATAATCCCCTCCGGATAATAGGCTAGCCGATCTTCCGGAGTATAACTGGTTTTTTTTGGAAAAATTCTGAGTATCGACTTGTTCGAATTCATCCTAATTAATCTGCTTCACTATTTTGACATTTAGGGTATTTCTTTCTTCTTCAGTCATGCTTTCTCGATTAAAGAACAGTTCTTTTTCAAACAGATCAATTGGCTGTGTAACCGGTTCTCCATTCTTATCAATTGTAAAATATATCCCGAAGCAACCTAATTCAAGTTCTTCCAGACATTCCCCTCCACACTCTGATATTTCATCCAGAGCTTTGGCTTGACCACAATAGGGACAGATTAACTGTTCTGACGTTTCTTTATGATTCCGTCCCACAATAAACTCTTTTTCACAACCATAGCACTTATACTTTAATAAATCGTCTTGAAAGTATCTTGTTCCTGATTCTTTTTCCCAAATTAATTTTGCCATTTTTTTGTTGTATGATATCTATTCGATATCATACCCCTCCTTTATATTTTCTTCGTTTTAACTTCTTCCACTGAGTGGAAGAAGTTAAAACGAGACTTAAGTATTCAACTATCACCTGAGCTTCTAATTAATTATTGTTAGAATATTAACCTCTGTTTTCAAAATAAACAGATAAGGCCAGCTCTAAAATATTTCTGATTTCATATTCTTCCGTATTATCAAAATATTTATCCAAAAGATCATTTGGAATCATAAACTCTTTCTTTTTATCTTTTTCTTTAGGCAATATTAGTTTTTTCAGAGATTCCTTTGTTAACCCTCTTTCCATAGCCATTTTTTTAATTGCTTTGGCTTTTGCATCTGAAATTCTATTACCATCAAAAATAAAATTTCTAACTAGTTCTTGATCTTCTTGCTCCAAATAGCTTAATTCAACTGCTGATTTAATGGGTAATTTCCCAACATCCATCAAATCCTTTAAACCATCTGATAAACAATCGTTAATCTTAACATAATTCCATATTTGAGATTTCCCTAGATGAAATGGCTTTTCTTCACCTTTGTCACCTGGATTGACATCAATGTTTTCAATTTCTTTCAATAGATCCGTTCTTAATCCTTGTTTTTTCATTAGAGCATGCCACTCAGCAATAATTCTCGCACGATGAGATAGCTTAAAATCTTCCATATTTCGCTGAAAGAGATTTGTTTCAATAACAATTAGCTTGGCTTCATTATCTGAAACATTATCCATAATTCGCGCATGTATTGCACCAATGCCCAATCGATTGCAAGCAGTTACTCGATTATGACCGGCAAGTATTTCAAACATACCGTTTTTAATTGGATGATCCCTGATGATAATTGGTGTCAAAAGACCTCTAATTTCAATGCTTTTCATCAATTCTAGCATATCCACTTCCGGATAAGGTGCAAAAATATGATCACCAAATCCAATCAGGCGATCTGTTTCAATCATGATTAATCCATTGTCAATCTCATCGTCAATGATGTTAAATAAACCTTCTCTTCTTATTTGAGTATCCACTTATTCCACCTATTTATTGATTATTTCACAAGCAACATTATGATATGCATCAACAGCTTTTATTAAACTTTCTCTATCTTTTTTAGTCGTGAATTTATCGTGCAGTTCTCTGACACTCAAGGATAATTTTCCTGCATCCGCAACCTTCGATAACGAAGGTATCTTAGATTCAAAAATATTGATTCGTTCCCCAAAAACCTCCATGATAATATTTTCCATTTCTTGGGTTGATTTTAATTTTGGCGTATACTTAGTAATTAATATTCCACCAATCACTAATTTTCGATTGATATTCTTCTTTTTGACAGTTTTAATCGTGTTATATATTGCTTCAATTCCTTTAATTCCCCAAAGTTCAGGAGCACAAGGGATGATAACCGTATCTGCTACTGCCAACGCATTAATTGGCAATATTCCCAGTGTAGGCATACAGTCAATTAAAATATAATCATAATAAGCTTTAAATTCATCCAATATTCCTTTCAAGACAAACTCTCTCATGGTTGCATTGATTAAATGCCTGTCGACGTCTGATAAATCGATATTGGAAGGAAGAAGATCAATCATTTCCTTATGAATAATTACATCTTCTGAATTGGGAAGATTTTCATCAAATATAGAATTTGTCATCAATGTAGAGATTGTCATATTTAATTCATCATGTCTGAGAATACCTGCCTGCATCGTCAAATTTCCTTGGGAATCCAAGTCAACTAATAATACTTTTTTTCCTAAAACACCAAGTTCCCAACCTAAATT
>NZ_LGYO01000012.1:11667-107463 GCF_001263355.1 Acetobacterium bakii | reverse complement strand
TCATTAGCGTGAAATATTCAGCTGACCGAGTCACTGAGTCAGGATCACTATACCGTTTTGTATCTCTCCGATTCCAAGCTGACCCCCCGGTGGTTTTACAAAGGGCTGCTGGATCAGCTGGGGATTGAATCGAAATTTTACCGGGGCGATGCCAAGCGTCAGCTGCATAAGGAAATTGAAATCATCCGGGGCGTGCATCAAAAGCAGGTGGTAACCATCATTGATGAAGCCCATCTGCTGGCCAAAGAAACCCTCGAAGAAATCCGCTTTCTGCTCAACTATAAAATGGATTCGATGAGTCCCATGGCCCTGATTCTGGTCGGGCAGAATGAACTCTGGGACAAGCTTAGGCTCCATCAGTACGCTGCCATCCGCCAGCGCATTGATATCAAATGTGAACTTCCGCAGTTTGACCGGGCCCAAACCGGGGAATACATGAAACGGCATTTAGACTACAGCGGCTGCACCCATGAAATCTTTACCGAAAAGGCCATGGATGAAATCTACCAGTACTCCGCGGGTTCAGCCCGAGCCATCAACAAGGTCGGAACGCACGCCCTGATGTACGCGGCTCAAAGAGCCAAAAAGATCATCGATGATCATATGATAAAGCTGGTGATCGACGGCGAATTGCCATAAACAAAGTTCTTATCCATAAGCCATGGTGTCAACGCATTATGGCTTAATAACAGCACGGATGAGGCATGATATTTGGCTGTTTCTGGCAAATGGGCATGACTGTTTCAGGACAACGATAGATAGCTATTACATCTAGCAGTGCAAGACAAGTATGGGAGCCAATATAACCTGCTCCTCCGGTAACTAGTATATTCATTTTAAAATGCACCTTTCTTTGTCAATAAGTTATGTGAAAAGTTCTTTTAGTTCGTCGCTATATCTTCCAAATGCGAACTAAATTCCATTTAAGCTACTGGAATTATCAAGTTAAGTGACAGGCACCGTCAAATCTACCTACTTGCCGAAGACAATATTTAAATGACCATTCCAGCTAAGTCGCAACAAGTTTATAAGTTGGTGTCAGGCACCGAGCCCTTTGGTAATAAGCACTGATCCAGTCATCGAGCATCTGGTTTAAATGATCCAATGTTTTTGGCTTTGACAGGGCCGCTTCGGCGAGAAAAGCATCCAGATAGCGGTTAAAGACTTCTATTTTCCCTTTCCCCTCGGGATGGTATGGTTTGGCATAACACAGCCGGATATCGAGCTTGGCACAGGCGTTGGTGAGCCAGGTGGAGCGGTACTGCTTGCCATTATCAACGTAAATGGCATCGGGTTTGCCGTACTGCATCAGGGCACTGCGCAGGCTGTCTTCAATGATATCGACCTTCTGGTTGTCGTAAAACTTGGCATGAACGATGTACCGGGTGGCATCGTCAATGAAGGCGGACAGGTAAACCTGTTTGGGCTTGCCGTTTTTACCAATCGGCAGGTACGGGCCGTACTTAATATCGCCCTGGTACAGCATGCCGCGGTGTTTCTTTTGAAACCGGCGGGAGGCACTGCCTTTCTGCCGATACAGTTTCATCTGTTTCGATGCATAGCCATTTTTCTGCAGATGCCCCTGGAGCGTGCTGCGCTTGAGGTCGCCCGGTTTGGCATAGCCTTCCATTTCCAGGATCGTGATAATCTGGGGCACACTCCTTGACGGCAGTTCCCGCCGCAGAATAATGGCCTGCTCAACCACCACATCATAATTGGGTGGCAGGGTGTGGGCATTCCGGCGCTTGCCGGTTTTCGGCTTGAGTCCTTCAAACCCTTCCTTTTGATAGGCGGCAATGTACCGCCCCAGTGAGCGTGGGGAGGTGCCCTCTTTTTGACTGATGTCATTTTTTAATGCGGTGATCTTAGCCGGATCCAGGCCCTCCTCCAGGAGTGGGGTGATATACATCAATCGCTTGGCCGCAATATCGTCTCGTTTTGTTTCCGTATTCATGAGCATGGCTCCTTTCATTCTTGATGAGATAATGAAAGTATACTATGCCTGTCCTCTGGACAAAATGCAAAGCAGGTGTGTCTCTTTTTTTTGAGAATATGGCTTAATTCCCGGAATTGGCAAGCTGGCGCATGGCTTTCTTTAACCATCCGGGTCCGGTATTGCGCAGGGATTGGAGTAAAGAAGTGGGCTCCATCAGTGGGATGGCCGTCCGGTGAAAAAAGAGTCCGATCGCCATCAGAATGCCATTGATCGTTGCAGTCGCCTGGCTAAACCACTGTTTCCATCGCCTAATGGTCGAACCTTCCGCCGGGCAGCTGGTGGTGGCCTGATCCAAAACGTCCTCAATCACCTGCGAGACATAATGCTTGAAGGGCTGCAGAAAATCCGGCAGTTCGGTATGGATTTTCCCACAGGACCGGCATTTCAGCCGTCGGATCCTTAATTCAAGCCGATCGCCTTTGCCATTGCGGCAATGCCGGTTGCGGCTGTCTTTGACCATGAGTGAACCGTCACAATAGGGACAGATCGAATCTTCTTTACTCCTGATAAAAAATCTGTTGTTCGTTATTGAAAATCATCTCGTACTGTGATATTATTATCATGTTTTAGGGGCACCCCAGTACGGCGGCAATCTTGTCGGATATAGTCGTATTGGGGTGCTTTTTCTTCACCTCCATGCCAGTTGATACTGGCATTATATATGGCTATTCACGGCATTGCAAGCGAGCCGTTTCTTGACAAACTTCCATCCCTAAAACACCAAAGAGCTTCTTTGGAAGGATAGCCCAACTCACGAACTACGGTAGAGTAACTCATATCGTATTGAATAAGCAATTTGACAGCTTTCATGTGATACCTCCTGGTATTATACTAAGTCCAGGATTATGTCCGCACCCCCAACGCTAAACTTTTCAATTGACAAACACAATATTCATTCACGATTTATAAAATCGTGCTTTTTAATGGCCGTTTTTCGGAGGTTTCACAGGCACCGTCACCTGTTGAAATAATCAGTCAAAAACGTTTGCTTTCAATGTAATCAATTAGTCCCATAAAGATATCCACCGAAAATTTTTCATCAATATTATCTTTGAATTTTGAAATATCCAATTTAAAATCCATTATTTCATTTTCTCTATAAGGTATCCCTCCAAAATCAATCACTGAATCTGAATTTATGTATCTTTTACAAAACTCCATTAATTTTTTTAAAGTTACACTATCACCAGATGATAGATTAACAATTTCCCCAATAAAATTTCGACTATTTCGCAACATCAGCTTTATACCTTTTGCAAAATCATTTACATAAATAAAGTCTCTCTTTTGTTCTCCCGGTGTGGTTATAATTGTATTATTGTTCATTAATTGATTAATAATGTATGGAATAAATTTACTTTCTTCTTGATATTGCCCAAATAAATTACCAGGTCTTACAACTGTTATTGGAAATTCAAAATTTTGATGCAGCATTATAGCAGTGTTTGTTGTTATTTGCTTGCATAATGCATAAGGTGAATTCGGATTCTCTCTATCAATCTCATAAAACGGACTTTTGATATTGCCATATTCTTCGCCTGATCCAAAATGCAAAAATAGTTTTAAACTTTTTAAATTTTTTGATGCATTATACAGTTTTAATAGTACTTTTAAATTAATATTAATCATATCATCAAACATATCAATATTTCTTTCTGCAGTAACTATTGATACTAGATTAATAATATATTGAGGAGATTCTTTATAAAGAATCTCCTCAATATTGTTGTCATTTATCAAATCACAAGCATAAAACTTTAATTTAGGGTATTGAGATTTAAAACACTGTTCTAATTTTCTATCAACTACAACAATATCATATTCACTGATTAGATTTATTATTAAGTTTTTTCCAATAAAACCAAACCCACCTATAATAAATAACTTTTCCATTTCTAATGCCACCTTAAATATTTATGAATATTTTTCATTCATATTTCAATTATTCTGATATTACTTGCTCATACATACTAATCAAATATTTTCATAACAATGATCAAAACGGTTTTTTAATAATCAACTTAAATTTCAACAAAAGCTACCCAAGTAAAACTATAAACTAATGTTTTTACTTGATTTTTGAGCATAAATAGCGTCTTTGATCGTTTTTGCCATAAAGTCAATCATTGCATCTGTCATTCCTGGATAAACACCTACCCAGAAAGTATCGTTCATTATTTTATTTGTTTCTGATAAGTCTCCGATAACCCGATAGCCTTGCTCCGTTTTTCTCATTTCATCAAAACAAGGTTGTTTTATTAGATTCCCTGCAAAAAGCATTCTAGTTTGTACACCCTTTTCCTCAATATATTGTACTATACTATTTTTATCAATTTCATCTTTACATGTAATAAGGAACCCAAACCAACTTGGCCTAGAATTTTCGCAGGGTTCAGGCAAAATCAATTTATCGGAAATTTCTTCTAATGCTGCCTTTAATCTGTCAAAATTATATCTACGTCTTTCTACAAATGAGGGGATTTTTTTTAATTGCGCACAACCAATTGCAGCTTGCATGTCTGTAGCTTTTAAATTATAGCCAAAATGCGAATAAACATATTTATGATCATAACCAAATGGTAATTCACCATACTCATTATCAAATCTATGACCGCAAAGATTATCTATCCCAGATGGACATACACAATCTCTACCCCAATCTCTTAATGAACGAATGATTTTATTTAAAAGCGAATTATTCGTATAAACAGCACCACCTTCTCCCATTGTCATATGGTGGGGCGGATAAAAGCTAGAAGTTCCAATATCACCAATAGTACCCGTGTATTTTTCCACACCATCAATTGTATACTTGGACCCAAGCGCGTCACAATTATCTTCAATTAACCAGAGATTATTTTTATCACAAAAATTTTTCACAGCCAATAAATCAAATGGGTTCCCAAGTGTATGCGCAATCATAACTGCTTTCGTTTTAGAAGTTATCGCTTTTTCCAATTGAGCTACATCTATATTATATTGGGGAATTGTAAGATCTACAAATACCGGAACCGCACCATATTGAATAATCGGTGTAACAGTAGTTGGAAAACCAGCTGCTACAGTAATGATTTCATCCAATTGTTTTACCTGTCTGTCCCCAAGAAGAGGGGAAGTCAAAGCCATAAATGCAACTAGGTTAGCAGATGAACCAGAGTTAACTAATGTACAATGTTTAATTCCTAAATATTTTCCGAACTCTTCCTCAAACTGATCAGTATACCTACCTGACGTTAACCAAAATTCCAAAGAACTATCAACAAGATTTACCATTTCCTCATGGCCATAGTATCTCGATGCATAAGGAATTCGATCTCCTTCTTTATAATGGTTCTTATTATGATAGGTATCACAATATTCTGATACCATATCAAGTATTTGTTTTTTTGCTTCTTTTTCTGTTTTATACTTGAACATTTATTCTATACCCCCTTGTAAAAAATCATCATTCTGCTTATCCATAATTGAAGAAATATTATCACCATCAAAGAATGCTATTGTCCATTCAACTGTTTTTTCTATTGTTATTTCAATATTCCATCTTGGCTTCCACCCAAAAACAGTCTTTATTTTAGAACAGTCCAGCTTAAGAAAATTTGCTTCATGAGGACCCCCATCAAATTTATTTACCCAAGTCTGCTTTATTCCTGTCGCTTTTTCCCATTTACTACAGAATAAATTCACAAGCTCCCCAGTTGTAATACAATCACTCTCATCTGGCCCTATATTATAATAGTCAGCATATTTATTGTTCTGATATTGCTTCTGTATGATCATCAGATATGCATAAAGAGGTTCTAAGACATGCTGATATGGTCTTGTTGAATATGGATTACGAATAATAATAGGGTCCTCATTTTTGACAGCCCTTACACAGTCAGGTATAATTCTATCATTTGCAAAATCACCGCCACCAAGGACATTACCAGCTCTAGCTGTAGAAATGGCAATATCCCTATCAAAGAAAAACGAATTTTTATAACTATGCGTCACGAGCTCAGAACAAGACTTACTATTCGAATACGGATCATACCCATCTAGCGGATCACTTTCTCTGTAACCCCAAGCCCATTCACTATTTTGATACACTTTATCCGTTGTTACATTGAGAAATGATTTTACACAAGTGTTCTTTCTAACACACTCTAGAATATTCACAGTTCCCATAACATTTGTTTCGTAAGTACCTCTAGGATCA
Source organism: Acetobacterium bakii (assembly GCF_001263355.1). Taxonomy (GTDB): domain Bacteria; phylum Bacillota; class Clostridia; order Eubacteriales; family Eubacteriaceae; genus Acetobacterium; species Acetobacterium bakii. Next base: position 101,269 of record NZ_LGYO01000012.1, on the reverse strand, counting down.
GAATAAGAATCTCTAACTAAAGGTTGCGCTGCTAGATGAATTACAATCTCTGGCTGTGCTATATCAAATGACATTTTTAGATGCTCAAAATCGAGGATATCACCAATAATAGAATTCATTTTATTTTCAATCTTAGAGAGCCTAAACAAACTTGATTCTGTAGGTGGTGCCAGAGCATATCCTGTAACAACTGCTCCCGAATTGATAAGTATCTTACTTAGCCAAGTTCCTTTAAAACCGGTATGTCCGGTCATAAATATTCTCTTGTCTCTGAAAAAATCCAGCATTATTTATTACCACACTTTCCATGGGGCTTGATCATTTAACCAAAGTTTTTCCAATAATTCTTTATCTCTCATAGTATCCATACACTGCCAAAAGCCATGATGTCTGTATGCTTTAAGTTGGCTTTCTATGGCAACTTTTTCCAAAGGTTCTTTTTCAAATATAGTTTTATCACCTTCGATATAGTTGAAAATCATAGGATCCAATACCATAAATCCTCCATTTATCCAGCCACCATCTTCTATTGACTTTTCTTTAAAACAATTAATTTTTTCACTATTATCAATGTCTAGCATTCCAAAACGTCCACCCGGCTGTATGGCTGTAATTGTTGCTATTTTTCCATGTGATTTGTGAAACTCAACTAATTTATCTATTTTAACATCCGAAACACCATCTCCATATGTGAGTAAAAATGTTTCATCGCCAATATAATCTTTTACTCTTTTTATTCGACCACCGGTCATCGTGTTGAGACCAGTATTAATTAAAGTAACTTTCCACGGCTCTGTATTGTTATTGTGAATCGTTATTTTGTTCTCCGACTTAAAATCAAATGTCACATCCGACATATGCAAATAATAGTCCGAAAAATACTCTTTAATAACATATTGCTTATAGCCACAGCATATGATGAAATCGTCATACCCAAATGATGCAAAATATTTCATAATATGCCAAAGAATGGGTTTTTCTCCAATTTCTATCATTGGTTTTGGGATTAAATGGCTTTCCTCACTGATCCTTGTTCCGTAACCTCCAGCTAGAATAACTACTTTCATACATTCACTCTTTCTTTATATTTAGACCGATTAATCTACGTATTTTAAATTTTTATTATACTTATAACCTTTATAAATATAATTGACAGCTGCAACTAATTTACCACCTATAATTAGATTTTTTGCTATGTGCAAACAATCTTTAGATTTTCTAGTATTGTACTTATGTAAGACCTCAGTTGTGACTTGCTCATTGCATGTCTTTAATTCGTTATCTAAGACAATGAATTGAGGTGAAACAAAGCACCTTCTATGATGGATTTTATAACTTAGCTGATTCTTTGATACTCCATATATCATAAGAACCTTTTGAATATCAACAATCTCATATTCCCTAGCAATTGGTAACCATAAGCTTAGATCACTAATTAATGCCTCTTTTGCATTGTTAAGACCTACTTGATTTATTACTGACTTTTTTGTCATAAACGTAGGGCATGCTACCGGGATGCCGTATAATAGAGAATATTCTAAAAATTCTTTATAATTATAAGTAATGAGGCTTTCTTCCTCTAGCTCTTTATCTTGATTGTTTAAAACTGGTTCTGTAATTTCGAATTCTTGATCCAAGAATTTCTCATTTAAGATTTCTTCATTACTCATTTTAGAAAAAACTGCACCAACTTTTGAATCCAGTAGATATTTTAACTGTTCTTCTATAATATTAGGATAATAGTAATCATCACTATGAAACAAACAAATTATTTCAGATTCTGCACAATTTAACGCCCTAACAAAGTTGTAATTCACTTCTAGGTGATCTTCAAAATATAAATACTTAATCTTTTTATTGTTGAAGCTTTCTACAACATCTTTCGTATTATCGGTTGATGCATTATCAACTACTATAATTTCGATATTTTTGTATGTCTGTTTTAAAATGCTTTTCAACGCATTGCCAATTGTGTTTGCTCTATTGTATGTAGGTATACATACTGTAACTTTATCCTTGTACTTCATTAAACCCTCCACATTTTTTTATTTTCATCTTTTTTAATTTCGACGTTTTATAATATTTGCTTTATAATAACAAATTATGATAAATTTTCTAATCTTTTAAATTTATTAACCATAGCTTTTTGTATTATTTCCCAAATATATTTAAACTCCTCTGTTTGTTTAAATGCTAAGATTATCAATGCATTTGGTATAATTAAACACATTAAAGCCTTAAAACTAAAATTAATATACATATTGCTAAAACTGATGCTATCCGCAATAAATGAAGTTGTTGTCATAATCACTATTGCAAAAACAATATAATAAAAATATCTTCTGAAATAGATGCTTTTATTCATTTTAAACACATATTTATACGTATTCCAAGGCAAAACTAAAGTATTCAATTGCGTGCTTAATGTTGCAGCAAATAATATTCCAAATAGCCCCATATCAAAAACTGTTAAAAATAAAATGCATAAAACCAAATTTAAAATTCCTTCAATTATTGACCACCATTTAAAAAATGGGTAAGGACTATATAGTCCAGCACTATTTCTTACCATTCCTATTGAACTATTCATACCTCTACATAGAAAATTGGTAACAATTATTATTACGATACTCTGATTCAGGACTGCTTCATTGCCCAGCCACATTAAAATAAAAGGATTCAATAAAACAATTAAAGCTGTTGAACAAAAGGCGATTAACCAGAAATTAAAAAAGAATATTATTTTATAAGTTCTGTGAGCATCCTTCATGGACTTATTTACAAGAAAATTTCCAAAACTAGCAGTTATACCGCTAAAAACTTGCGCATTTAACATAGTTACAGTAGTTATTATCAATAAGTAATTGGAATAAATTCCCACCATCGATACACCAAGAAAAATTGCAATCAGGACATTGTCTGTTCCAGAAACAAAATATACTGCCATTTGCACCAAAAAAAGTGCTTTTGCATTTTTTATAATCTCAGATTTAATTTCTGGAGCTAAAACAATTTTGTTTTTTTCTTTAAGATAGGGATATCTCTTTCTTGCGATATAATAAAATAATAAATTTGACATAATTCCCATTATTAATTTAACAGTTAAATATATTATGAAATTATGTGTAGTTATAATAATAATACCTTGCAATACTAATATTATAATAGAAAAGCATGTTTGAACTGTATTGATCACATAATTCTTTTGGTCAGCAGAGATAATATTTTTTATGTATGCAAGTAAATACGATAAAACTGCATCTGTTAAAAATATAAGGAAGATAATATTTAAATAAAATTGATCAACATCCACTTTAGCAATAATTTTAATAAACGGTAGTAATGAAATTCCAATAATTCCAACGAATAATGCAATGTATTTATATAATTTTGAATATAATTGCATTATTGCACTAATTTGTTCATGATTATTATCTGCTAAAGGTTTGTATAAACTAAAATAAATAGCACCGCCAATACCAAGTTCTGCTAGACTTAGCATAGCTATAATACTATTGAAGAGACCATTAATTCCAAGTAACTCAAATCCCATAATATCTACAAAGATTTTTCTAACGAAGAAACCCAACAATATCAAGATTATTTGAGATGATATTCCAGTCATTATATTTAATATTGAATTTCTTTTTCTCATTATTACTCCCTAAATTTTAATATTTTCCACCCCTTCGCCAGAATGTTACAGATGGCTTCTGCCTACCATCGCTCTAATAGGTTTTTCAACGATTATGTATATTTAATAAATTCCACATAGTAAATAACACTAGTATCATCATAATCATTGTTTCAGTTTAGACTTTTATTGAAAATATTAGCTTGACATTTTCAATAAAATTTCTTCGTTTATTTTAAACTTTTTACGTATCTCTTTTAGCTGAGTATTAATCTTTTCCTTCTCATATTCTAAATTATTCAATTTAGCATCACAGCATGATAATATCTCATCAATATTATTTACTATCTTATCATAACGGAAAACACACTCCTGTTGATTAATTATCTCAAAGAAAGCATCTACCTTAGGTTGCCACGAAAATCCAATTACTGGAATATGCTGTGTATATGCAATAATCATGGAGTGCATCCTACAGCCAATTAGCAAATTAATTTTACTATACAAATAAATTAAATCATCAAAACCTGAAATATACATTACCTCCAAGTTTGAGGATATAATTTCTCCGTACACCTCATTAATCATTTCATAATCATTTAAATCTGTTGAAAAAAGTATTACTTTCGAATTAGTTTTGCTCAATATTCTAAGAATTAATTCTATATAACCATTTTTAATTTCAATGTATTTTTTTTGTTTTTCTTTTACTAAACGATTATCAAACAAATTAATAGCAATAATATTATCCGTCTTTGAACGATTATCTTCAACACAGTAAGGTAACATAAATACAGGATCAATTGTTAAAATTGCTTTCTTATCTTTGTAATATTTATTATATATCTCTTTTGATTTTGAATCCCTAAATGTGATAACATCACACATATTCAGTGCATCAACGGCTTTTTTTTCCTGCAAATCGGTAACAAAAGGACCTATTCCTATGGAAATGGCAAACACTTTCTTATCGCTTTTTTTTGCAATATCAATAATGGTCTTAAATGTTTTTGCTGAACAAGAAAATTTATCAACATCGAAAATCATGTTCCCCCCACCAATAATTATTATGTCATTCTCGACAATTTTTTCTTCAATTTGAATTTCTAGCTCATTTTTATGGTTTCCTCGATACCACTCTAAAATTTTTTCTAAACGACAAATAAGAATCAAAATATATAGATTGTTTTTAAATATTTGTTTTTTCTTAATTCCTCGTACATTATCCATACCATTGATATCTGAAAATCCAAAAGGGTTTGATCCATAACTCATCTTAACAGTGCAAAATTTTATTTTTACATAATTATAAAGAATGTCTGATATTACCAAATCTCCAAGATTATCGCTATTGAAAAAACTAATTAGTAGACATTTCACTTATTACCTCCCCAATTTTTACTTCTTACTTTATTAAATGATTGCTATTTCTAACTGTGCTATAATATTTTTTAACTTTTGAATCTTTTAGTGCTTGAAAAATATAACACTTCATAATTGAAATATCTTGGAATTCAATGTATTTTTAACCAAATTGTAATGATAACTCTCGTTCTAAGTTTCAGTTTTAGTGAGATCTTTGGGTTTCACCTCAAATTTCATTGTTTTAATCTTACTACAATCAAAAAATGATTTATTCTGAATAATCTAAACTATTTTGATCCCCCATGGCTCCGCCACGACGGTATATTCAATTCCATGTAGTACCCGAGTATGTGAGATTAGGGAAAATCTACTTTGGACAAATTATTTGGAGCTTCGACGTTGATGCTTTGGACTCATCAATCAAAATATTTAACAAGAGGCTTTATATCAGCTACTCTTATTACTTTATTAAAAATACATCTAAAAGATCCAATATTAGGAATTTTGATAAAAGCATTCTCGTTGTTTTAGTATTTTAGATCGGTTAATACTTATTTCTATAAATTTAATCGAATTCACTTCTTCCAAGTAACTCTATTTACGTAATCTGTATAAGACAATATAATACGTAGTACTTTATCCGATACATTGGGCATACTATAGTCTCCAACAAACCTTAATGTATCTTTTTCTTGAGTCTCCAATATCTCTAGCCCCTGCAAAATTCTTTCTTTCCCAAGCCCAACCATCATAACTGATGCTTCTTCCATAGCTTCAGGTCTTTCATGTGCCTGTCTAATATTAAGTGCTTTAAAGCCCAGAATTGATGATTCTTCACTAATGGTTCCGCTATCACTGAGAACCGCTTTCGCTTTTATTTGAAGCTTTACATATTCGTTAAAGCCTAGTGGTTTCATTATCTTTATCAATCGATTAAACTCAATTCCTCTAGCCTCAATCATTTTTCTGGTTCTGGGATGCGTACTCATGATCAACGGTATTTTATATTTTTCTGCAATTGCATTCAAACTATCAACCAAGTCCAAGAAATTTATTTCTGAATTGATATTTTCTTCTCTGTGGGCTGAAACCACAAAGTATTTTCCTTCGTCAAGATCTAATTTTTCTAAAATATCAGATTTCTTTATATCTTCTTTTCTTGAATTTAAAACTTCAAACATTGGACTACCAGTCTTGATTATTCTATCAGCAGTCAATCCTTCGTTTAATAAATATTCTCTAGCAATATCACTATAGGTTAAATTAATATCTGATGTATGGTCTACAATCTTTCTATTAGTCTCTTCTGGAACTCTTTGATCAAAGCATCGGTTGCCTGCTTCCATATGAAATATTGGAATATGCCTTCTCTTGGCCGCAATGACTGTAAGACAGCTATTTGTATCCCCTAGGACTAAAAAAGCATCTGGTTTTACGACCTCCATAATAGGATCTATCTTAACAAGTATATTTCCAATTGTTTCCACTGCAGTTCCAGTAGCAGCATTTAAAAAATAGTCAGGTTTTTTCAACTTAAAATCTTTAAAGAATATTTCATTTAACTCATAATCATAATTCTGACCAGTATGAACTAAGATGTGTTCTATAGCTTCTGATGCTTCCAATTTATTAATAACAGCAGACAACCTAATTATTTCTGGTCTAGTGCCAACGACTGTCATGACTTTTAATTTTTTCATAAGTTCTACACCTCCAAATAATATGTGTCAGGTTTTTGGGGATCAAAGGCTTCATTGGCCCACATAATAGTAATCATATCATCATCTCCAAGGTTTTCGATGTTATGAGTGTAACCAGTTGGAATGTCAATGACTTCGAGCTTTTCGCCTGTTACACGATAGTCAATGATGTCATTTTCGTCGATTTTACGAAATCGTATAATCCCTTCACCCTTAACCACCAGAAATTTTTCATTTTTAGTATGATGCCAATGATTACCCTTGGTAATTCCAGGCTTTGAGATATTCACTGAGACTTGTCCATGTTCCGGGGTTCGAATAAACTCAGTAAAGCTTCCACGGTTGTCGATATTCATCTTTAGTGGATAGGCAAACTTATCTTTAGGTAAATAGCTTAAATAAGTGCTGTAAAGTTTCTTTGTAAAGGGATCTGCCATATTAGGTACACCTAAATCTAGTCGGCTTTCTTTAAAGGAAATCAACAAATCGGCAATTTCTCCCAGAGAAATGGTGTAAACAGTCGGAACTGCATAGTAGTTATCTTTTTTATTGGCTTTGCCCTTAAGTGCGTTAATGAGTTCTTCTACGAGATCATCAATGTAAATCAAGTTCATTTCAGTTTTTCTATCGTTTATCTGAATAGGTCGTGCACTGGCAATATTGTCACAAAATGTTGCAACAGCGCTGTTATAATTGGGTCGGCACCATTTCCCAAAGACGTTGGGAAAACGATAGATATAGACAGGTGCTTTCGTTTCTTTTTCATAAGCAAGCATCAAATCTTCTCCTGCTTTTTTACTTTGACCATAAGGGTTATCCATGCTTGCCTGGGTGGAGGAGGCAATCATGATGGGGCTTGAGTTATTGTGCTGTTTCAGATTTTTCAGAAGGGTGGATGTGAAACCAAAATTTCCCTGCATAAACTCCTCCTGGTTTTGAGGACGGTTAACCCCGGCAAGGTGAAATATGAATTCGGCGTCCTTGCAGTAAGCATCCAGATTGCCCTTATTGGTATCGAGGTCATACTCAAGAATATCAGTGTAGTTTTGGTTATGAAGCTCTGCAACGAGGTTTTTTCCGATAAAACCTTTGGCTCCGGTTACAAGGATCTTCATGCTATTTACTCTCCCAGGTTTTGATTTCATCTTTTATATACTGAAGTGTAAGAAGCTTTTCTTTGATGCCGTCAACATCCAGCTGGTAGGTATTGTTAGAATTGTATTCTTCAAGCCCAATGCAGTATTCGCAGCCTTCACTGTAAAATTTGTCATAGTTAAGATCTCTTGTATCTGCCGGAACTCGGTAGAAGCCTCCCATGTCCTGGGCAACCGCTGCTTCTTCCTGAGTCAGAAGGGTTTCATACATTTTTTCACCATGGCGTATACCAATGTGTTTAATAGGATTATCGGCATTAAAGAGCTCTTTCACCGCCTGGGCAAGGTCACCCACAGTACAAGCTGGTGATTTTTGTACCATGATGTCTCCGGGTTTGGCATTTTCAAAAGAAAAGAGAACCAGTTCAACGGCTTCTTCAAGGCTCATAATAAACCTAGTCATTTCAAGTTCGGTCACAGTTAATGGTCTCCCTGATTTAATCTGTTCGATAAAAAGAGGAATAACTGAACCTCTGGAACACATGACATTTCCGTAACGAGTCCCAGTAATCAACGTGTCTGTAGTATTTCGTGATTTAGCGATAAACACTTTTTCCATCATAGCTTTCGATGTACCCATCGCATTGACTGGATATGCTGCTTTATCTGTGGATAAGCAGATAACTTTTTGTACTCCGCCATCAATGGCAGCATTTAACACGTTATCAGTACCGATCACATTGGTCTTTACTGCCTCTAATGGGAAGAATTCACAGCTTGGAACTTGTTTTAAAGCTGCAGCATGAAAGATATAATCAACACCATTCATGGCATCTCGAAGGCTATCTCTATCCCGTACATTTCCTAAATAGAATTTTATTTTTTCATTATTATAAGCTTTTCGCATGTCATCTTGTTTTTTTTCATCCCGTGAAAAAATACGAATTTCTTTAATTTGTGTTTGTAAAAATCTTTTAAGCACAGCATTTCCAAAGGAACCTGTGCCTCCTGTTATGAGCAATGTTCTGTTTTTAAACATAATAGTAACATTCCTTTCTATACAATAAAGAGATAATACAGAATCCCTGTTCTTACTTAAGTTAATTTTAAATATTAACCTAGTCAATTTGAACTGTAAATTGTTCCTTTTTTTATAATACCTAACACAACAATTAATAAACAGTGGATATATTTCAAGGCTACTAACTTGCAATTATATTTTATTTCTTGCTTTTTATATTTTGTCGTTGATATTATTAGTTAAATTTATGATCTGTTTAAATACATCCAATTATTTTTTGAAAGTTAATATTTGATGGACATGCCACCAGATGGGGTAATCAGAACACATCAATCAATGAATATTGTAAAATTTTTGTTTAAATCTTCGATTATCTATTACTTCAAAAATAGTATTTTTTATTTTTTGTATTGTCTTATATATATCTACCAAAAATGAATGCACTATTAATATGAACCCTAGTAATTGATACAATTTATATTTAGTAAAAAATCTTACTATTTTCATATAGAAATCTTTGCATTCAAATGCAGTAATTAGTTCTTGTGTTAGGTTATCTTCACATACATATTTGAGTTTCTGAACCTTCTCACTATATGTTAACTTGCATTTACTTCTAAAGCAAATTTTTATACAATGCATAACAGCAAATTCCATGAATAACTTTATAGATTCTTTGTTTTTTTTAAAAAGTCCATAATAATTAAATATATCTAGATACAAAACGTATATTTGTTTGTAATTGTCCCACCAAAATTCAACTGGTTTCGCAACTTTTGTTAAACTGCTTAATGTATCTAACCTATAGTGATATAAAGATTCATTAATAATAGTAACTTTCTCAATGTAATATAAATACTCAATATTAAATAAAAAATCTTCCGCAAAAGATCGATCTTCTTGAAACATGATTTTATTATTTATTATAATATCTTTAATAAATATTTTATTGCACGGACTTCCTATAAATGGATTAGTTTTATATTTTACAATAAAGTTAGTCAAATATTGTTGAATAGAACAGCTCACTTTTTTCTTCACTGGTATAAGATCGTGCCTTAATCTTTTATCTTTATAATAAATCTCTATATTACATATTGGTAATGTAGCGTCTATTTTAACTTCTTTCATTAAGGTATCAGTCATATTTTTTTCTAAAAAATCATCACTATCCACAAATTGAATGAATTTTCCTTTAGCAATTTGTATTCCTTTATTTCTAGCTACACTTACTCCTTCATTCTCTTTATGAACGACAACTATATTGTTATGTCTTTTTGAATAAATGTCACATATTTCACCGCTTCCATCGGTAGAACCGTCATTAATAAGAATAATTTCAATGTTTTTATAAGTTTGGTTCAAGATACTGTCTAAACATTTATTTAAGTGATTTTCAACATTGAATATTGGAACAATAATGCTGACGAATTCTCTCATTTAATCTCCCTCATAATTCATTTAAATTCATTACATATATTTATACATTGCAAATATAAATTTAGCTCTTCTAAGTTAATTAAGTTAATTTTTATCTACTGCTAAATATTTATGATAATAGTATTTTTTTTGCAGAACTCCCAATATGACACCAAACTACAAAACACGGTACTACAATTTATCCTAAAAAACAATTATACTATTCAAGGATTAAATTTTCTAACCAAAAATATAATTATACTTAAAAATTGAATTTATTATACTTTCACCATATAACATATATATCTCAATAAAAAAGAGAATACAATTATACGTAATACATATTGAAATAAATCCTATCTTCTTTATACTTCTCGGCGGTAATGACTTTCCTACAATAATATACACCAAGAGATTGAGAGGAATAATATTTCGCATCAATCTTGAAAATGTTGACCAAAAAACATAAAGTGGCAAAAATAAAAACGCATAAACATTAATCCAAAATATCAGATCAATATATTTAAATTGCAAACTGTTGCATTCTATTAAACTAGGATTAATGCTACTAACTGCCCATTTATTTATTTTCTTATTATTTTTGCTCGGAATATAATTTTTATTTGCCCAATACAACAAAATAAAATTCACAGATTGTATTGCCCAAAATAATATAAATCCTAGATTTGTTTGTTTATATGCAATAGTTAAAACTTCATCATCAAAAGAACCTATAGTATTTATCATAAGCTGGGAAATAAGATTCAAACCAGATTGATTTAAAGCAATTAATACTAGAAATATTATGCCTATACCAATTAAGAATTTCAAAAATACTGTTTTCTTAATTTTAGGAATAATAAATAATGGTATATATACTACAAAAGTCACCTGTATAGAAGCAGCAATTAATACTAGTAAAATATATTTTATTATATCTTTTATATTCTCACTTAGAAGAAACGGTATCGCAAATATAAAAATGGCCATTGCTAAAAAATTCCTTATTTGTACTACATCCATCAGAAATGGATAAATAAAATAAAGAAGGTAAAATGGAGATTGATTTTTAATTAGTAACTTGACCGTATGATGAATTAATAAAATTCCAACAAGAGATATTATCATTCGGAAAGTTGAATAATCAAAATTGAAAAAATTAAATATCCGTTCAAGAAACATATACCCGAATTCAAAACTTCCTGGTATCAAATAAGAATACCCCATCTGATAAGCATAAATATCAGGATTTTGAGTATTCGCCCCCATTAATATCCAAAGAAGCAAGAGTATAAATAGGGTTAGAATCTTCGAATGTTTTTTAAATATTGAATTAACAACGTTGACAAAATAAATAAATATTGTGACTAATATACTCAAACTTGGCTCTCTTTCTTTGATGTTTTATCAATCCGAAATATAGTTTAACTAATATTTCTGTTTGGCAATCTATAAAGCATTTAACAAAACCGAACACACAAACGCAAAGTTAAATGATAATCTATCTTCTTTTATATCTTTGTCGAAAAGCAGGTTTATTTTATTTCTAAGACTTATCCTGTAAAATGCTACTCTCTCAACTTTATCTATATTTTCTTTATGCATTAACTCTGAGTAACCTTTTAATAGTTCTTTTGCATCCTGCTCCCTAACATGACTTCTTTCAGTAAATAAATTCTTAACCCTTTGTTTATAAATATCGTATATACTTATATTCCCACCTGTGTAATTATTTCCATGTTGCCTATAAGAAATATGTGGTATTTCATCAAACACCACATTCCCTCCAATTGCTAAGCATACTTTATAAATCCAGTTATCATGTGAATTATTTTTCACATAGTCATGTTTTCTAATAACTTCAATTAATGCATGATTAAATAATTCTGTACATCCAGTCGCACAATAGAAAATCAAAGCTGAACCTAAAGTGATTTTAGGATTATGCTTATTTGACTTAATAAGGTTTAAATTATAATCAACCAATCTAGTATTTGAAAAGTATAATCCAGGTTCTTTATCATCAAATTTTTCTAAAAAAGATACCGCAACTTTTAATTTATCTTTATCCCATATGTCATCTTGATCACAAAATGCATAATAATCACTTTTAGGAGAATTTTGGATTAAATTCATAAAACTTTTTGCTGGTTTCATATTATCCCCATTATACCAACTAAGGACACCTTTACTCTCCCATTCAATTAACATTGGAATGGTATTATCAGATGAACCATCATCGCGCACTAAAATTTCAACTCTCACACCTTCTTGTAATATTAGACTTTTAATTTGATCATCTAGGTACTCTTGTCCATTAAATGTTGAAAGTAGTACTTGAACTTTTTTCATTTTTATTCCTCCAAAAAATTCTTTGAAACTTAGTTTAATTATTTTCATACAATATGATAATCTGAACATGTTAATTCTCTTGAAAATCAAACTAAGCTATTAATAATCATACTCAATAAAAGCATCAATCCTTTATTTAATTAAATTGCAACTACTTTTGCTTTTATTTATTATTTTCGAACAAACATATTGATATAAATTTTTTTTATAAGTTCTCGAATATAACAATATGATATCAAATTCACACTTATTATTGGAATGATTAACCTATACTTCGCTGATATATTTTTTGCAAATTCAAAAGATTTATTAGCATCAATTCTTCTACCATTTAGCAAAGCATATTTACCTATACGAAATAAGTATTCACCTTTTTTTACATTCGAACTTGCAAACGTATAATTAATGAGTCTTTCCCAAAACTCATCTTGTTCCCAATTATCTTTTGAGTATTCTATTGTATTAGACACTTGAGCACTATGCATTCTACCTTGTACTAATATTTCGGGAATATAATTAAAATTATAATTATTATATAATAGTCGATACCAATATTCAAAGTCATTGAGTAATTTCATATCTTCTCTGAAATTGCCAATATCAAAAAAGCACTCTTTGTTCAATAGAAATGAACATCCATTGAGTTTTATGACCTTTAGCGCCTCTATCATTATTTCTAGATTTGAAAGTCCCTCTATTTTTCTGTTCTTCCATTTGAATAATAGCTTACCATTTTTATCAATCATTTCACTATTTGTGTATATGACTTGTTTTTTTAAATCTATCTTTGGATTTACTTTTAATTTGGTTCTTAACAGTTCTATTTGATCTTCTATCTTCTGCGGATAGTATAAATCATCATGACTAAGCCAAGAAAACCATTCGCCTAGCATATTATCAATGCCTACATTAAGTGCTGAAGAAGACCCTCCATTTTCTTTTTTAAAATATCGAACCTTATTTTTATAACTATAGATTAACTTCTCTGTCTCTCCATTATCTGTAGAACCGTCATTTACAATAATGATTTCTATGTTTTTATATGTTTGTTCTAATGAACAATCAATACTCTCTTTCAAATAGTTTGTACCATTATAAACTGGAATAATAATTGAAACTAATGGATTATACACTTAAATCTCCTACTTTACATAATTTTTTATTTCTCAACAATTACCATGTAATGCTTTCATCAGGCACTTTTCCCATGATTTTTCGTTTAAAGTCTTTATATCCTGTTTCACAAGCTTTTATTTTTTTCCACTTATTTTCTTCTCCAATAATTATGTTAACCATAATCCTAATTAAGTCAATTTTGCTCCTAGTCTTTAACAGGAAATTTTTCTTAAATCTTTCTTGTAAAAATAAATTGTTTCTAAACATATAGTAGTATCTAATTTCTGCATGATGAAGTATATTGAATATGCGATTAAAAATAGTATTCTTAACTTTACCTCCAACTTGTTGATTAAAACAAGAACTACCAACCCTTAGCAGTTTAAAATCCATTTCTGTTAATCTAGCGCATAAATAATTGTCAACATAACCTATAAAGTAATCGTCTATTGGTAATACCTTTTTTAAAGCTTTTACATTTACAAAGCTACCTGATGTCATGCAAAAATCAACTCTTTTGATGTCACTCTTTTTAATAACAGGTTTTCCAACGATAAAGGCGTTCAACTTTTCATCGAAATATAACTTTGAATAATTGGGAGAATAGATACCTACGTTTTCATCAAAGTTTCCATTGATAAAGTCTTTCATGGTTTTTATATTCTCATCAGTGTAAAGGCTATCTTGGTCCATTGTTAATATGATTTCGTATTCTCTTTCAATGGCTCGATAAAACGCATAATTAAGAGCCTTTGCCATACCTTCATTTCCATTCATTTTATGATATAAACAATTTTCATAATGCATTAATTCATTTGCAATATTTATCTTTTCTTTTTCTGAATTATCAATCACTAAAATCTCATCAAAGTTATTGGAATATCTACTTATTCTTTTTATTGCATCTTCATCTGGATTATAGAAAACAATCGCTGCCGCATATTTCACTAAACTGTCCTCCAAGGATATCTTTTATATATATTTAATAATCTCTTTACTCATTTTTTTATCAGCTCATTTTTATAGATTTCCTGCATTTCGTTCTTAACTTTATCAATGTCAAAATCTGTGGTTATGCTACTAATTTTTACTCATAGTTCAGTATCATCAACTAATTTATACATTGCAATAGAAAAGGCATTTAACAGCATTCTATTCCTCCATATTAATATAATCTTTATTCCATCAACATATGATGATATTAATGGTAATCCCGCAGAAATAACTTCAAGTGCGGCTATGCTTGGTTCCCCTTTTGGATGAAAATACATAAATATCTGAAGACTACTAAGTTCTGCAATGTCAGTTCTGAATTCCAAAAGGAGAACTCTTTTTTTATACTTAGTTCAAAATACCGTTCTTTCTGATATCTTTAAAATTAACCAATGCCAAATATAAAATATCACAAATTTTTATTTTATGGATTTGCAAATGACCAAATAAATGAATCATGATTCTTTCAGCCAATCAATTCACCAACAGAAAAGTGAGTAATAGTCTTTTGAGGTACATTTATTATTTTCTAAATTTTTTATTATCAACGCCAATACATGGAATATACAAAGTTTCAATCAAATTCTTTATATATTTTTGTCATAGTTTTATTGACTCTATAAATATCAAACTTCTTACAAGCTTCTGCATTGTATTTTCCCATATCATTACGAAGTTTTTTGTTCACACAAAGTTTATCAAGTGCATTTGCAAAAGAATCAACGTCTCTAGGTTCACATACATATCCTGTTTTTCCATTAACAGAATAGTCTTTAATACCATTAAGATTTGAAGTAACAATCGGGAGCCCAGCTGCCATTCCTTCAATACCTGCAAGCCCTAATCCTTCTCGTGTAGATGGAAACGCATAGATATCAGCTAATTTACATAGTTCAGGAATTTCTTGCCTATATCCTAAAAACGATACTCTATTTTCCAAATCCAGCGACTTTGTCAGCTCTTTAAGTTTATAATCAAGTTGGCCTTTTCCACAAACAAAGTAATAGACATTTTTAAATTCCATTTTAGCCAATGCTTTAATAATTATTTCATGATTTTTTCTTTTAACAAGTTCTCCAACAGACAAAACCATAATTGCAACATCCGGTACTGATAATTCAGCGCGTTTTATTAATCTATCAACTTTACAATCAATAAACTTTTTAGTATCCACACCAACGCCTGGTATGTATTTTGTTTCTAATGCATGCATTTTTTTAACTGCTAAATTATAGTCTTCTTTATTAATTGTAATAAGGACATCCGTATATTTAGACAAATATTTTTCAATTGGATAAAATAGCCAATATCTTTTTCGTGAGCCTTTAAAAAACTGAAAACCATGTGCTGTATAAATGACTTTTAACCCTTCATTTCGTTTTTGTTTACATGCTATTCTTGCAATAACACCACCAATCGGTGAATGGCAGTGAACCAATGAATAATCATTCTTTTCTATCAAATATTTAAGTTCTTTATAAGCTTCGTATATTCCTCTTAAATTTTTCACACCTCTTGGTACGGGGATATGATAATATTTTATATTCTTCTCTGATAATTCTTTTTTAAAATTTTCTACTCTTTCATTTGTTGTTGTACTGCCAAATTTGAAATTACATGCAACTTCCACCTGATAACCCAACCCTTTTATGATCTGAATATTATCCATATTAAACTGATCAATCATTGAAGCTACAGAAGCAAAGACTAAAGCTTTTTTCAAAAATACTATACCTCCGTAATCTTAATCGATTCCCTAAAATCAACCATCCGATACTCCTCTTTATACTCACTCATCCCCTGCTCATAAACCAAATTCCCAAAGGCCTTATTAATCACCCCCGAAAAATTAGCCATAAACACGAGCATCGGATTAAAAAGCTTTGTCCGCCATATCCGTTGACCGTGCACCTGGGCAATCATATTAAACATTTCATCGGTTTTAACATACTCGGTGTTTTGAGGAAAAAACAAGCCCTGTTCATTATTGTTGATAATAAGCTGCATGAACTTACAGAGATTATCGATGTGAAGCATACTTCGTTGGTTATCAATGTCAGGAAAAACATTAATCTTCTGAGCATATTTAGATAACGTAGGATAATTGCCCTTTGAGCCTTTTCCATAAATCATCGGCGGTCTGAGAATGGCAACTTTGAATGAAGGATCTGCCAGAAGTTTGATGCCTTCTTCAGCCTGGAGCTTGCTGCTCCCATAAAAATTTGATGGCTGAGGGATGGTGTCTTCGTTGATGATTCTTTTTTTATTGATGTGGCTGCTGTCGCCGTAGACAATGATGCTGCTCATAAAGATGAACTGTTCAACCCCATCTTTTTTGGCCTTTTCTGCGGTTTTTATGGTCAAATCCCGATTTACCTTATAATAAAGGGCTTCTGTTTCGGCTGTGGCTTTTTTAACGTCCACGTGCGCAATCCCCGCCAGATGCAAAACAACATCATACGCCGAAAAATCTTTTTCCTTCCAAGACTCATCCCTCAGACTAATGGCATCAACCCGATATTTTTTAGAATGCAGGGTCGCCCATTTCCGAAATGAGGTTCCGATATAACTGCTGGCTCCGGTTATCAGTATTCTTTTTTTCATAACAAATTCTCCTCTGGTGGGTCATCTGAAGCTTGAATCTTCGTACTTTCCCCTGTATTTAGTTGACCGGTCCCGCCTTCCACAACCCCATCACCCTTCACCACACCCACAACCGTCTTATAAAAACATTTAATATCCATCCCAAAGCTCATCTGCTTAACATACTCGCCGTCCAGCTTGGCTTTCACATCAATGGGCAGTTCATCCCGGCCATTGACCTGGGCCCAGCCGGTAAGACCCGGCAGAATATCGTTAGCGCCGTAGTGGTCTCGTTCAGCGATTAAGTCGTACTGATTCCAGAGCGCCGGCCGCGGACCGATAATGCTCATTTGGCCCAAAAAAATATTCCAGATCTGGGGTAATTCATCCAGGCTGGTTTTTCTCAGGAATTTGCCCATTTTGGTGATGTACTGTTCGGGGTTTTCCATAAGATGGGTGGGAATATCTTTGGGGGTGTCGATTTGCATGGTGCGGAATTTCAGCAGATTGAAGTGGGTTTTGTGAATGCCGACCCGTTTTTGTTTGAACAAAACAGGACCCTTGGAATCCAGCTTAATGATGATGACTAGAATGAGAAGTAGTGGCGAGAGAACAATGAGTCCGGTAAGGGATAGGATGATGTCCAGGGTTCGTTTTATTTTTTGGTATAGGATGGTGGGCACCTCCAATCGTGGTTGGTTTTTTGTTGGTTACATGGGTTGGTGGTTTATGGCAAAGGCTTGTGTAATGCTATACGTTGCGGGCGATTGGTAATCGAACGTACGAGTTGGCATTAGGTTGAGTTATTGCCCGTTACGGTTGATGTATTGCCCTCAGTTTCGGGCGATTAATAATCGCCCCTACGGGATGTTGCATGGTTATGATTAATATAATAAACATTGGGTAATTAATAAAGTTTGGCACCTTTTTCTTGTTTTTCCATATATACAGTATACCACAAGAAAGGAGGTGAGCATAATGCCTGTAACTACTGATTTTCTGAGTAATAAGGTCCAAGTTCGATCGAACTACGGAATGGTGGATGGTAAGGAAACTATTAAGTCTAAGACTTATTCGAATCTGAAAGCATCTGCGTCGGATGATGATATTTACGCTGTGGCTGTGGCTCTTGGAGATCTCCAGGAACCCACCATGGAAGAAGTCATTAAAATTGAAAGCACCCTGTTGATTCCGGGCGTATAGCCTGAAACAGATTTAAGAGAAAGGAGGTGATTGATATGCCAGAAATTAAAGCAACGATGGCGTTTCAGCGGGCGGATGGTAAAAATTCGACCATTACCGTAGCTGATGCCAAAGAAAGCTTGACTGCTGTGGAGCTGAACACTGCAATGGATACGATCCTTGCGAAAAATGTGTTTGCGCCGGAAGCGTCTGAGCTCAAAGCCAAGGTGAGCGGTAAGCTCATCAGTACCACCACCCAGGATTTCATCATGACCGAGGTGTAATGCCGATTAAAGAACCAGAGCAAATTCTGGTTCTTTTTTTCAAGTAATTTTACCACATAAACTGATACTTTTAAAGAGTTTTTAACCGTATTTGTTAAAAAAATTGTGTTTTTTTTTACAAAATAGAAAATAAAGCAATAAAAAGGTTGCATTTCTTCGAAAACTGTTTATAATAAACTTATGAACGCGCGTTCCTCTATTTTCTCAAGGAGGGTTGTTATGAAAAAAAATGTAGTTATATTGTTGGTCCGGGGTGCTAAACAAAAGGATTCCCGTTGTCAGATTCTGTTGATTGAGGCGTTTCGCCCACTGATCCTATCGAAAATCAAACAATACGGATATGACCTGGGCGCCAGGGAAGATTATTTCAGTGAGGGCGTCTTGGTTTTACTGGAGTGTGTGGAAAACTTTGATGAGAGTTTAGGGGTGCCCTTTCCCGGATACCTGGAAAAGAAACTATTTTATCATTTTGTGAATGTGGCGAAGCGGCATCAGAATCTTTCATCTCTGGATGCCGTGCTTCCCAATGGGGATTCAACCATTTTGGACGGGTTGGCGGATGATAGCATGACAATTGAAGGGGATTATGTGCATCAGGAGGATTTGAATGCGTTGTTTGAATATCTCCCAAGACTCCGGGAGCGGCAGCGCTGGATCATTGAGGAGCATTATTTTAAGAAGCGGACGTTTAAGGAAATTGGTTTGCGCCTTGGGGTGAGTTCCAACAGTTTGGTGAAGCTCCACCGTCGGGCCATTGCGGATTTGCGAACCCATTTTGGGATGGGGTTGACGAATTAGGTTACATTCAATTTATTATTCATGAAGCGTTGGCGGATATTGAGGATTAGCCAGGCGATGAGGATGCCCAGGGCGGCTCCGGTGATGTCAATGAGGACGTCCCGGAGCTCGGCACTGCGGCCCAGTACGAAATGCTGATGAAATTCGTCGCTCATGGCGTAGAGCATACAAATTAACAGAGCCAGGAAACCCTGGGTCTGTTTTTTTTGGAGTTTGATAAAGCCGGCGACTTGAGCGGTTTTATACAGAGCCAGCATGGTGAAAAAGCCGAGAATAGCATAGATGCTGAAATGGGCCGATTTACGTACGGCAAAGCTGGCCTGCTGAATAATGATGTGCTGTTCATCGGCGCTGAGGTAGTTGAAATTGGAAACCACACCGGTGACAATCATCTCGGTGATGCCGCCGCTGAGCCGGGCGGATTCCAGGGCCGGCTGGGCGGAAAAGAAGAAGATCACCAGCATCCATAGCATTACCACTGACCAGAGAATGCGCCGTTTGTTTATTTTTTCCATATGCTTCCAAGGCCTCGTTTTTTCTTTTTGGAATTTTCATACCGGCTGGGATCGGTCGGCGTGATGAGTGCATCCACCAGCAGCCGTTTCGGATTTTCCACCAGCATGGTCGCTACCCGGGCCTCACCGATGAGGTTAACCGCGACTTCCCGGGCTTTGCCAAAAGCCTCATAGCTTTTTACCCGATGGGCATCGCTGACCAGGAAATGAACCATGTTGTGAGTCAGCAAAATTTCTGCTGTGGCCTTAGCGCTTTCGCCGTAAAATCCGGTCAGGCTTAAAATATTAAGCTGGGCCAGGGAACCGTGTTCCACCAGCCTGGCAAGGATGTTGGGGTCATTCTGAACAAATTCGTAGCGTTCGGGATGGGCAATGATGGGGGTATAACCCTTGCCCTGGAGCTTATATAAAAATATTTCAAAATTATAATATTCGTCGGAGTTTCTGGTCGTTTCCACCAATAGATAGCGGCTGTCATTCATGGTTTTAAAACTGCCGTTATCAATAAGATCCAGCACCGCGCTGTTGAAAAAAACCTCGTTGCCCAGAAACAGAAACATGGAAATGCCTGCGGCGCGCACCGCGGTCTTGAGCTTATTTAACAGTGCTTCATTGGCAGCAACTGGGGATTCGAAATTGGTGTCGACAATGTAGTGGGGGGTGAGGATCAGGGCGTCAAAGCCCTGTTTTTTTGCGGCTCGGACCATGTCGACGCTTTGGGCCATGGTCTGGGCACCGTCGTCGATGCCCGGGAGAATATGTGCATGTGAATCGATCATGTGTGTTCCTTTCGGTTTTAGGGGATTTGAAAATTATTCGTTGATTACATAGTTGCCGTAAGCTTTGATGTCAGTTTTCATAAACAATTTTGTAACGTATAGGCGAACAGTCGTTAGACTGTCCGCCGTATAGTGGAGAAATTGTCTTATGTAAACTGGCAGCGAAGCGATTTATAAGTTCGTGGTGGGTACGTAATCTGGTACCAGGACCTGTAACTGGTTGATGACGTCCTGGTCGGTACCGTTTTCGATGATGTCGCAGAGAATGCTGAGCTGGTCATCGATCCAGGGTTTTTCGAAGTGCTGGAGTTTCTCGATGAAGATGTCTTTGTGCTGGGAGCAGTCAAAGGCTTTGAGGTCATAGGATAATTCTTCGTAGAGCTTTTCTCCGGGTCGCAGACCGCTGAAGACAATCGGCATTTCGGTGTAGGGTTCGAAGCCCGACAGCAGAATCATCTTTTCGGCCAGTTCCAGAATCTTCACCGGCTCGCCCATGTCCAGCACGAAGATTTCGCCGCCGTTGGCGATGCTGCCGGCCTGTAATACCAGCTGGGTGGCCTCGGGAATGGTCATAAAGAACCGTTCGATGTTTTTATGGGTCACGGTGATGGGTCCGCCCTGGGCAATCTGTTCCTTGAAGATGGGAATCACGCTGCCGTTGCTGCCCAATACATTACCAAAGCGTACCGCCACAAAATCGGTGCCGTTGACTTCGTTGTAGGTTTGTACCAGGATTTCACAGACCCGTTTGGTGGTGCCCATGACGTTGGTAGGTTTAACGGCTTTATCGGTGGAAATCTGGACAAATTTTTCGACGTCAAAGGCCACGCAGGCATCCAGCAGGTTCCGGGTGCCCATGATATTGTTTTTGACGGCCTCCTTGGGTGTTTTCTCCATCAGCGGTACGTGTTTGTGGGCAGCGGCGTGGAATACCACCTGGGGCCGGTAGGTTTCAAAGAGCTCCTTCAGCCTGGCCTTATCCCGGACCGAGGCAATTTCCAAGTCGATGGTGGTGTCCATCGGGTTATCCTCGGCCTGCTTTTTAAGGTATCGCTCCAGCTCCAGTTCCAGATAGTATAGCGAGTTTTCATAAATATCCACAATGATAATGTTTTTAGGACGATACTGGATGATCTGTCGACACAGCTCGGAACCAATCGAGCCGCCGCCGCCGGTGACCATGACCACCTTGTTGTTGATAAAGGCAGAAATTTGATTTTTATCCAGCACCACCTCATCCCGATTGAGCAGATCCTCGATTTGCAGGTCCCGCAACCGGCTGAGGCTGACATCGTAATTCAGTATTTCACTGAAAACCGGCAGTATTTTTACGGTGGCCCCGGTATTCTTAGCTAATTCAGCCACTTCTTTGATGGTTTTGTTGTTTGCAGAGGGACAGGCGATGATAATCAGATTCACCTGACAGCTTTCCACAATCTCTTTAAATAGGTGTCGGTTTCCAAAAATAGGATACCCGTTAATTTTTTTTCCTTGTTTAGTAGGGTCATCATCCAGAAAACCAACCACCTTATAGGCATTTGGGCTGATCAACATATCTTTGAGGATTTGAACCCCGGCTTCTCCAGCGCCAAAAACCAGCGTTCGTTCAATGTTGGCGTTCATGGCATCCCGTTTTCTCATATTCAGCCGCCGGACCACCCGATAGGAAATCCGGCTGCCACCAATGAGAATAACATCCAGCATAAAGTTTAATACTACTACCGAGCCGGGTATCCACATGTGCAGACTAAAAAACATCAGGCTGGCCAGCACGTTGCCTAAAAATACTGCCACTATGATCCGGCCCAGCTCCTGGATGCTGGCATAACGCCAGAGGGTGTTATACATGTCGGCCGCCACAAATACCAGTATTTTAATATAAATGGCGATGCCCAGGTAGATACCTAAGTTCCAGAAAACTCCTGATGGCAATTCGAAATTATAACGCAGTAAAAAGGCAAAATAATAGGAAATAAAAAATATCATAATATCCAGAAACATCAGGACCATCATTTTGCCGATTCGTTCTCTTCTCGTTTTATTCATTGTTAGCTCCCATTTTTAATAATTTATAGTTACCCGCTTTTGATGGGAATAAACTTTAATTGATTTCACACATTGGTAATCGTCCTGGGGACAATGGTAAATCGTTGTCTTCAGGACAGTTTTTTCGACAAACTCATATATTGATTATAAATGGCCCTTAACTTCGGGTCAATGATTTCTCATTATTTTTTCATTTTCATTTCTTCCGCCAATTGGTTCAGTTTTCTGAGCCGATGATAAACTCCAGATTTGCCTACCGGTGGGTCCAGTCGCTGGCCCAGTTCTTTGATGCTGGCATCGGGGTAGTTTAAGCGGACTTCGGCAATATCATAAAGGTTCTTGGGCAGGTTTCTGAGTCCCAGGGTATCTTTGAGATAGAGGATGGCGGCGACCTGATCGTAGGATGCCACAATGGTCTTATTGAGGTTGGCGGTTTCGCAGTTCACCTGGCGGTTGATGTCGTTGCGCATTTCTTTGACAATGCGGATATTTTCCATTTCCAGCAGTCCCCGGTGGGCCCCGATGACGTTTAAAAAATTAACCACGCTTTCCCCTTCCTTAAGGTAAAGCACCCAGTGGGACTTTCGATGAATGAGATTGGATTTTATGTCAAATTTATCTAACAGCGTTTTGACGCTCAGAAGGTAAGTGGACTGATCCAGGGTTCCCGATGCTCGGCCATTGTGAGCGCTTGGGGCTTGGGTTTTCTTCCCTACCAGTTCCAGATGATAGGTCTTTTCGGGATTTGACACCGAACCGCAGCCTAAAAAAGCCCCCCGGATGTAGGCCTTGATTTTAGGGATTTTCTTTTTGATATTTTCCGGCACCTGATTGGTGAAAAATGCCTGACCGGCCTGATTAAAGGAAAGGATTTTAAGATCTTCCAGAATTCTTGTAACATCAGCCGAAGCTTCCACAAACACCAGATAGGCCCGATGTTCCTTGAATTTTTTGGTTTTTTCAATTTTGATTTTGGGCTTGATCAGATACAGGCCCTTAATCAGCTGATAACACCGAGCTGCCACCGATGGATTCTCGGTTTTGACCCCAAGACTCATGCCCCCGGCCTCATCCACCGCCACCACCGCAATAGCCCCAATAATCCCCGCCAATTCCGCCCGCTGCAGTTCCTTAGAGCCAAACGCCAGCTTGGACAGATCCTTTTTTAACAACGCCGAAAATGTCATAGTTTCCCCTTTCCTGATTTTAGTAGACAATTGCGATAATGCCGTGAGCTTTACGATCAGTTTCACACGAAACAATTTCTCCACTGTACGGCGTACAGTCTAACGACTGTTCGCCTACACGTTACAAAATTGTTTGTGGAAACTGCTCATAAAGCAACAATTGTTCGAAGTTTTTGAGTTTTGCAATTTCCTATGATTTTGATGATTCCGTAACAAACCTTTTGTGCGACCCTGTCGGTTTATATAAACAGTTTCGTAGCGTCTAGGCGAACATCTCGGAGAGTGTCCGCCGTAGAGCGTAAAAACTGTTTCATATAAGGGATAGTGGCGCTCACCAACCGTTTGTAACACGGCAACCTATTTCATATAGGTTTCGAAGATGCGCCGGGCCAGCAGGTGGGCGTCGTGGCGGACCGTGCCGTTTTCCATAATCACGAAATCGTCCTCGATGTATTCGTAACCGGGCATCGGCGTTCCCATAGTCACCACGTCCGCATTGCTTTTCCTGTATTTTTCCTCAATGCTTTTGGGCAGACTACCGTGATTCACTACCACGTAGTCGAAAAGATGCCCTTCTTTTTTATCCAAGTGGTTTTCAATGGCCCGGATGTGATCTTCATGGGTGAAACCGGTGGTTTCGCCGGGTTGGGTCATAATGTTGCCGATGTAAAAGCGCTTGGCCCGGCTGTCAAAGATGGCTCGGGCCACATCCTTCACCAGCAGATTGGGAATGATGCTGGTATAGAGGCTGCCGGGTCCCAACAGAATGAGATCCGCATTGCGAATCGCTTCGATGGTTTCGGGCAGGGGACTGATGTCTTTTTCCTTTAAATACATTTTTTTAATGGGGCTGTTCTTTTTCCGGGCGGTTTTGGGAATGCGGGATTCGCCTTCGACGATTTCACCGTTTTCCAGGCTCGCCATCAGCACCATTTCCGACAGCGTGACAGGGAGGACTTCCCCTTTGATCTGCAGCACGTCCGAGGTCCGCCTGACGGCGTCATAGAAATCCTGGCTGATGCCGTTCATCGCAGCCAGAAATAGATTGCCAAAGCTCTGACCATCCATGCTGCCCCGGGTGAAGCGGTAGTTGAACAGGTCCTGCATGACATTTTCGTCATCGGCCAGGGCTAGAATACAGCTTCTGATGTCGCCCGGTGGAGCGATTCCCAGATCTTCGCGCAGGGCCCCGGAGCCACCGCCGTCATCCCCCACCGTCACAATGGCGGTGAGTTTATCGGTGTATTTTTTCAATCCCCGCAGGATCACTGACAGGCCGGTTCCACCGCCCAGCACCACAACTCTGGGGTTTCTGACTTTAACTATATCTTTGAGGGTAAACTCCCTAATGTACTCTTTCATATCCATGGAGATCACATCCTTTATATTTATTGGTTGTCTTTATCCTAATCCTCAATCTGATTCTTGGTGATATCCCGGTGGGTGAGTCTGGTTTCATAACCCCTGGCTCGTAATGCCTCATCCAGTAAACAGGCATAGGTCACCGAGCGGTGCTGACCGCCGGTACAGCCGATGGCAATTTCGACGGTATTTTTCGAAACGTTGGTAAACTGGGGAATTACAAATTCCAGCAAATCCAGGAGTTTGGTGTAAAACTCCTGGGCCTGGGGAAAGGACATCACATAATCCCGGACGGCCTGATCTTTTCCGGTCAGCCCCCGGAGTTCTTTTTTATAAAAGGGGTTTGGCAGGAAACGGACATCAAAAACATAGTCCGCACCGGCGGGACTGGCGTACTTAAACCCGAAGGAATAAATATTGACCTGGGGTTTTGACTGATGTTCTTCCTTTTTAAGCAGTGACAGCAGTATCTTTTTGAGCTCATCCACCTTGATATTGGAGGTATCGATGACTTCATCGGCAATTTCTTTGAAATGACCCAGGGTTTTTCGCTCCTGTTGAATGGCTTCCAGCAGATTTCCGGTACATCCCGCCAGGGGATGGGTTCGCCGTGACTCCTGATACCGGGCCACTAAGACCTCGTCGGTGGCATCTAAAAAATAGAGTTCCACGTCCTTATGGTGATCCTTGTATTTTTTTATGGTGAAATTTTCGTCATCTAAAAAAACATCTCCCCGAATATCCGTAACCAGGGCAATGTTTTCGATGCCGGTGGCGGATTGCTGGCAAAGATTGAGAAAGATTACAATCAGCTGGGGCGGTAAATTATCGATGCAAAAGAATCCCAGATCCTCCAATATCTGTATTGCCTGGGACTTCCCGGCTCCTGACATTCCTGTAATGATGATTGTTTTCATGATGTTCTCCTTCTTTCTTAATGACTGCTGTGTCGTGCTGCCAGTTTATACTAAACAATTTTTCCACTCAACGTCAGGTCTTTTTACTCTGTAATGTTCACAATTCGCTCTAGCGGCAGGCCGGCGGCTTTGACCATTTCCGGGGCTCGGCCGATGCAGCCCAGGGCATCGCGGTGGTGGGCATCGCTGTTGATGGCAAAGTTGCCGTTATACTTCATGGCAATCTTGATTTCTTCGACGCTTAAATGATTGTGACGGGGGTTGATTTCCAGCAGGACGCCGTGTTTTGCCGCGGCTTTGGCTACGGCATCGATGTCAATGGGCATCTTATCCCCGGGGTGGGTGATGATTTTGATGTCGTAGCGTTCCATCATTTTAATGTAACAGCTGGTGTTCATAACCCGAACCCGCTTGCGCAGAAAGGGTAGCACTTTAGCGGCATAATTGGGAATGGCGAACCGGAAGATATCGAGAAAGCTGGCCGGGATGTAGCCGTAATGGTACCCGGCAAGAAAGTAATCGCAATACTTGCGCTCTTCTGCTTTGATGTCAATGTCGCCATTGGCGCCGATGATGTTGGATTCCACGGACAGGTAAATGTCGATATCGTCGTATTTTTGATTCAGGGCGTCAATTTCAGCCCGCATTTTGGCAAAGTTCCGTTTGCGGACCCCGAACATCGGATGGCTGCGGCCGTGGTCGGAAATGGTAATGGCTTTCAGCCCGATTTTTCGGCCCTGGTCCACCATTTCTGCGATGGTGTGTTTGCCATGGCTATAAGTTGTATGGGTATGCATATCGTGCGTTATTTTCATATTCTTCCTTTATGGTGTTATATCAATCCTCGCCGATGACGATGACTTCGGTTTGTAGGTCGACGCCGAATTTTTCCTTGACGCCGGCCTGAATGGCGGCAATGAGGTTTAGGATATCGGCGGCGGTGGCGTTGTTTTTGTTAATCACAAAACCGCTGTGTTTTTCGGATACCATGGCGCCCCCAAGGGTGTAGCCGCCAAAACCGGCATCCTGAACCAGCTTACCGGCGTAATATCCCGGTGGCCGTCTGAAGGTGCTGCCGGCACTGGGGTATTCCAGCGGCTGTTTATTCCGTCTCTGGGTATTGAATTCCAGCATCTTTTCCTTGATCTTCTGGTAATCACCTCTGGCCAGGTCGATGGTCACACCCACCAGGACCCAGGGATGTTGCTGCAGTATACTTTTTCGATAGCCAAAGTCGCAGGCTTCAACCGGTATGGTTTTAAAACTGCCATCCTCGGTGATGACCTCGATGCTGCGGATGATGTTTTTCATTTCGCCGTCATAGGCCCCGGCATTCATGGTCACACCGCCGCCTAACGATCCGGGAATTCCCGAGGCAAACTCAAGTCCGGTGAGTTTGGCTTCCAGGGCGATATTCGCCAGATCCTTTAAGCTGATTCCCGGCTCGGCAATCAGCGTTTCACCTTCGATGGTTACCTTATTCAGGGCCTTGGTCTGAATGATGATCCCCCGGTAGCCGCCGTCCCGGACCAGCAGGTTGCTGCCGTTTCCCATGATATAAAGGGGCTTACCGGAGGCCCGGCAAATTGCCAGTGCCTTGCCCAGCTCGGCCCTAGTTTGGGGTTTCAGAAAAAGATCCGCGGGACCGCCGACTCTAAAGGATGTATGATCTTTCATGGGTTCATTTCTTTTTATATTTTCAGCTGCCATAACGGCATTTAAGTTCTCAATTAATTTTTTCATAGGTTTTCTCTCTCCTATATGGGTTATTTTTCATTTTTGCCATACAAGCATACCATTTTTTCCTTGATTTTGCCACAAAAAAAAGACCTTATCCGGTCTTCTTAAGGATATAAACAGGCCTAATGGTGCCCTGAAATTCAGGCCTACTCGTGGTTTCCACAAAAGCGCCTATTCCGGTACCGCGCAAACGGTGACAATGTAAACTTTTCTTGCGCCTGCCTCTAATAGTGTAGCACTGGCTTCTGCCAAAGTTGCTCCGGTGGTGAGAACATCGTCCACCAGTAGTATGATTTTGCCCTGAATAGCTTCCAGATATTCGGCACTAAAGGCACCGATGAGATTATTCAAGCGTTCGTCTCTGCCCTGTCCCACCTGATGCGGTGTATCCCGACTGCGCCGCAGGCACTGGGGTTTTAGTTCCGGCATGTTTTGATTGGGTTTAACGTTTTGTGATAAACCTTCCAGTAACCCTGTGGCGATTTTTTCGCTTTGATTGTATCCCCGTTCCTCAAGTCGGCTGGGGTGCAGGGGTATCGGAATGATCAGGTCGATTTCCCAGATCCAGGAAACCTGAGTCAGGGCCTGGCCGATGTGATTGCCGGTCCAGATTCCCAAATGGGGACGGTTTTTGAATTTGATGGCATAAACCAAAGCCATCGCGGATTTTTGATAACTCAGCCAGGTGTAACCCCCGGCAAAGGGAAACCGGCCCACGCCACAGGGTTTGCAGGGGCGCTGCTTTTTTTCATAGACCTGGCGGCCGCAGGTCTTGCAGGTTGGACCGGTGATGAAGGGAAGATCTTCTTCGCAGGAACTGCACAGGAAGTTTTTGGTTATAAACAAAACCTTGCCGCAGATCGGACAGGTGCCGTTTTTTAAAAAGAGGTTGTTTTCCAGAAAGGTCATGAGCGCAGATTGAATGTTCATGGCGATCCTCCCGTTTTGGTTTAATCGATTGGTTTTGTGGTTGGGTGGTTGGCATGGGTTGGGTGTTTACCCGTGGACGTTGGATGTGTTGCCCAACGTTGCGGGCGATTGATAATCGCCCCAACGGGCCAGAGGTTACGTTCATTTTTCACACAAAATCCACGGGACGGAAATGACGTCGATTTTTTAATTCGTTTAGTTTAGATCATGGGGTTGTTGATATAATCGATGATGCGTTCTTTTAGGGCGGTTTGGCGCTCCTGGGAATCGCCGGATTTGATCATCTGGCGAAAGACGTAGTTGCTGCCCATCAGGATCAGGAGTTTTTTGGCTCGGGTCACGGCGGTGTAAAGGAGTTTGCGATTGAGAAACAAAGGTGGGCCTCCGACAATCGGCATGATCACCACTGGAAATTCGCTGCCCTGGCTTTTATGAACGGTCATGGCGTAGGC
This sequence comes from Acetobacterium bakii, assembly GCF_001263355.1. Taxonomy (GTDB): domain Bacteria; phylum Bacillota; class Clostridia; order Eubacteriales; family Eubacteriaceae; genus Acetobacterium; species Acetobacterium bakii. Next base: position 71,800 of record NZ_LGYO01000012.1, on the reverse strand, counting down.
ATGGGTGATTTCATCCATCTGGTCGAAGTCGTAAACCACGCGTTTGCCATCATTAAATATAATGGTAAAGCTTTTCTCCCGTTCGTTGATGGTTTCCAGAATACCGATGTCGCCGTTATAAATCCCTTCCCCTTCTTCAAAGCCGTTGACGTCTTCCCATTTCATGCGATAATTGTTTTTGATCTGCATGACTTTGTCGCCTTCCCGGTAAATGACCATGCCAAACTCCCGCTGGGCACGACTATCCGAGGGTGGATTAAGCACCCCTTGAAGTTCTTTGTTTAGATTGACGACCCCGACTTTTCCTTTTTTCATGGGCGAAATGACCTGGATATCCTGGATGCTTTTAAAGCCTTTGGCATTGGGGATGCGATAGGTAACCAACTCTAAAATATCCTTAAGGAGTTTATCCCCGTCGTTTTTGTTTAAAAATAAAAAGTCACTTTCGTTGTTGATGTCCGGCATGTGACCATGGTTGATTTCAAAGGCATTCACGGAAATCATGCTTTCCGCAGACTGGCGATAAATGCGTTCGAGACCCAACACCTTAACCACGTCACTTTCAATGACATCTTTAAGCACATTTCCCGGCCCCACTGAGGGCAATTGGTCGGCATCCCCGACCATAATCAGCCGGGTGCCCGGCTGGATGGCCGTGAGCAGGCTGTCCATTAGCAATATATCGATCATCGAGGATTCATCGACGATGATTGCATCCACTTCCAGGGGATTGCCTTCATCCTTGGAAAAACTGGGGAAATCCTCGTTTTGGCTAAACTCATATTCCAGCAGCCGGTGAATGGTTTTGGCTTCGTGCCCGGTGGTTTCGGTGATGCGTTTGGCGGCCCGGCCGGTGGGTGCCGCTAAGACGGTTTTTAAGCCCATTTCTTCGAAAATGCGCACAATGCCGTTGATAATGGTTGTTTTTCCGGTGCCCGGTCCGCCGGTAATGATGATAACCCCGTGATCCATTGCCGCGATAATAGCTTCCCGCTGTTTGTCATCCAGGGTAATCGACATATCTTTCTCGTATTTTTTTATTTTCGCTTCAATATCCATGTTGGGAATTTCATAGATCCCTTTGCTAATCCGAGCCATGGCCAAAGCGGTGTTATCCTCAGCCTCATAGAGATTGCGGGGATAATAAACGATTTGATCCCGGACGGTTTCTTGAATAATGCCGCCCATTAGAATGAGTTCACCCAGTTGATACACTATTTCATCGGCATCGACGCCTAAAATCCGGGAGCTGGTGTCAACCAATTCGGCTTCGGTCATAAAGGTGTTACCCCGGTTGTAGCATTCACTCAGGGAATAATTAATGCCCGCCAGAATGCGCCCGGGGCTGGTGGTTTCAAACCCCAGCTGTTCGGCAATCTGATCGGCTATTTTGAAGCCGATGCCCCTGATGTCGTCGATCATCTGGTAGGGATTATTCAGCAGCACCGAAATGGTATCGGCCTTGTAGGTCTTATAGAGCTTCATGGCCCAGTTGGCCGAGATCCCATAATCCTGGATCTGGATCATAATGTGCCGGACCTCCCGTTGTTCGGTATAAACCTCTTTAATCCCGGCCAGGGTTTTCTTGCCGATGCCTTTGATTTCGGACAACCGGTCGGGATTGTTATCCAGGATATCCAGAGTATCTTCGCCGAAATGCTTAACAATCGCCTTGGCCGTTTTTTCGCCAATCCCCGGCAGAATCCCCGAAGCCAGATACCGGGTAATCCCCTCGGTGGAAGTGGGGATTTCCATGGCATAGCTTTCCATGGAAAACTGATCCCCGTAATTTTTATGCTCGATCCAAAAGCCGGTCATTTTAAGGTACTCGCCCAGATTAAGTTCCTCAAAATTGCCAACCACGGTAACCATGTCCCCCTCAATATCAAAATGGGCTACGGTATAGCCGTTACTGCTATTTCTAAACACGATGTGCTCCACCGCTCCCTTTATCGTTTCCATTAACGCTCTCCTGTTTTTATTTAATTATAACACAAAAAAGACCCATTATTGGGTCTTTTTTGTGTGTTCAATCTATTTGCCGATTAATATAATTTTGGTTTTTGGCTATAGGTTGTATGGAGAATGTGATGGGCTTTATGGCCGTTTGGTTCTCCTAAATATTCTTCGTACAGTTTAATTACGGATGGGTTCTGATGTGATTTACGATATTTTAAATGTTTTGAATCTTCGTCATAAAGAACTTTTGCTCTTTCAGCACGAATATCCACATCCATTTTAGTTTTCGCAGATACAATCGGTTGACCACCACCGTTAACACAACCGCCTGGACATCCCATTAATTCAATGAAATGTGTATCAGCCAGTTCGCCAGCCACTAATTGTTTCATCACGGTATTGATGTTGCTACCGCCATGAGCAATGACTACTTTAACTGCTAAATCTGGGGTTACATCAACTGTTGCAGTTTTAACGCCTTCAACTCCACGAACACCGACATAGTCGATTTCTTGAATGTCTTTGTTGTTAAGAATGTCTGCCAGTGTTCTGACTGCTGCTTCCATAACACCACCGGTTGCGCCGAAAATAACAGCTGCGCCTGTGGATTCGCCATAGTAAGCATCAAAATCTTCATCTGGAAGCTGTGTATACATAATTCTAGCTTCTTTGATCATTCGCGCTAGCTCACGGGTTGTGATAGAGATATCAACATCCTGGTTGCCGTCAACGTTTAATTCTGGTCGCTGAATTTCATATTTTTTAGCAGTACAAGGCATTACCGATACAACAACCATATCTTTAGGGTCGATGTTATTGGTTTCTGCATAGTGGCTTTTTAATAATGCGCCAGCCATGTTCTGTGGTGATTTACAGCTTGAAAGATGAGGAAGTGCTTCTGGGTAATAAGTTTCAATGTATTTGATCCAACCTGGTGAACAGGATGTGATCATTGGTAGAACGCCACCATTGTTGAGACGGCCCAGAAGTTCTGTTCCTTCTTCCATGATGGTAACATCGGCTGCGAAATCGGTATCAAATACTTTATCAAAACCAAGACGTCGCAGCGCTGCTGCCATTTGTCCGGTAGCACGAGTTCCGATTGGATATCCGAATTCTTCTCCTAAAGCTGATCGTACTGCTGGTGCAGTCTGAACGATAACAGTTTTGGTAGGATCTTCGATTGCATCCCAAACACGCTGTACATCAGATTTTTCTGTTAATGCGCCGACTGGACAGTTAATGATACATTGTCCACAGTTGATACATCCAACATCGGCCAAAGATTTGCCGAATACTGGCTGAACCTGAGAAGTAAATCCACGTCCAACGCTTCCAAGTACGGCAACATTTTGTACATTTGCACAAACGGCCACACAACGCTTGCAAAGAATACATTTGGTTTCGTCTCTAACGATGGATGTTGATTTATTATCAATTAATGTTCCTGATTTTTCGCCTTCGAAAGGAATATCAGATACACCAATTTCTTTTGCTAAAGCCTGAAGTTCACAGTTTTCACTGCGGACACAAATAGTACATTCGCGATTATGGTTCGAAAGAATCAATTCTAAATTGACTTTTCTTGCTTTACGTACTTTAGGTGAATTGGTTAGAACTTCGATACCATTGGCAACTGGGTATACACATGCTGCCTGTAATGCTCTTGCTCCTTTAATTTCAACCAAACACATACGGCAGGCACCAATTTCATTGATTCCCTTTAAATAACATAGTGTAGGTATATCGATATTATTTAATTTTGCCGCTTCTAGGATGGTTGTACCTTCTGGAACAGTCATATCCTGGCCATTAATTTTAAAAGTAATCTCTTTCATCTCTCTGTCACTCCCCTATCCTAAGCCCTTGAAATTGAGCCGAATGGACAGGCTTCAATACAGGCACCACATTTAATACATTTTGCTGTATCAATGGTAAATGGTTTTTTCTTTTCTCCGGAAATCGCTTCTGCTGGACATTTTTTAGCACAAATACCACAGCCCTTACATGTATCTTCGTTGATTGTGTAGTTTAACAGATGTTTACAAACGCCTGCTGGACATTTTTTATCATTGATATGGGCTTCATATTCATCTCTGAAATAATGAATGGTAGACAGGACAGGGTTTGGTGCTGTTTGTCCAAGACCACAAAGAGCTGAAGCTTTAATGCCTTCGGCTAAATCCTGAAGTCGTTCGATATCGCCTTCAACCCCTTTTCCGTCACAGATACGTTCAAGAATTTCAAGCATTCTTTTGGTACCAATACGGCAAGGTGGACATTTACCACAGGACTCGTCCTGAGTAAAGTCAAGGAAGAAACGAGCAACATCAACCATACAGTTGTCTTCATCCATAACGATGAGACCACCGGAACCCATCATTGAGCCAATGGCGATGAGGTTATCGTAATCGATTGGAGTATCAAGCATTGATGTTGGGATACAGCCGCCGGAAGGACCGCCGGTTTGAGCAGCTTTAAAGGCTTTACCGTTGGGAATACCGCCGCCGATTTCATAGACAATTTCTCTCAGGGTTGTGCCCATTGGAATTTCTAATAATCCGGTGTTGTTGATTTTTCCGCCCAATGCAAATACTTTGGTTCCCTTGGATCGTTCGGTTCCTACAGAGGCAAACCATTCTGCACCATTAAGAATAATGGCAGTAATGTTTCCGTAAGTTTCAACGTTGTTAAGTACGGTTGGTTTTCCGAAAAGACCTTTGTTAGCTGGGAATGGAGGACGAGGACGAGGTTCGCCACGTTTACCTTCAATAGAGTTCATCAGGGCAGTTTCTTCGCCGCATACAAATGCGCCGGCGCCTAAACGAATTTCTAAATCGAAGGAGAAATCGGTATCAAAGATATTTTCTCCCAATAAGCCGTATTCTTTGGCTTGATCGATTGCAATCTGAAGACGTTTTACAGCGATTGGATACTCAGCACGTACATAAACGTAACCCTTGGATGAACCAATGGCATAAGCCGCAATGGACATTGCTTCGATCAGTGAATGGGGATCGCCTTCTAATACGGAACGATCCATGAATGCGCCAGGATCTCCTTCATCAGCGTTACATGCAACATATTTTACGCCGTCAGGTGAAACTGCATCATGAGTAAATTGCCATTTGAGGCCGGTTGGAAAGCCTCCGCCCCCACGTCCACGAAGACCAGACGCTTTGATAACGTCGATTACTTCCTGTGGTGTCATGGTCAAAAGCACTTTTTCTATTGCTGTGTAACCGTTGAATCCAATGTATTCGTCAATGTTTTCTGGGTCAATAACACCACAGTTAGCAAGAACAATACGTTTTTGTTTTTTAAAGAATCCAAGTTCATTGATTGATAATGGATGATGACCATCGCCTTTTTCAGTGTAAATCAGTCGATCCAGAGGACGACCTTTAACAAGATGTTCTTCAACCAATTCTTTAATATCGCTGGATTCAACGCGGCTGTAGAAAGTTCCTTCTGGGTAGACAATAACGACTGGACCCAGTTCACATAAACCAAAACAACCGGTTACAACAACTTCGATTTCATCGAGAATATCGTGTTTAATTAATTCTTTTTTTACTTCTTTCGCTAATAACATGGAACCAGAGGAAGTACATCCTGTGCCACCACAAATTAGTATCTGCGACCGTTTATATGCCATCTGTTCTTCTCCTCCTCAATTAAGCCTTAACTTCAGGACTGATAATTTTACCATCGACAATTGTCATGGTATATTCATCAACAACTTTTCCTGATGTTAAGTGTTGTTCAACGACTTTAGTAACTTTTTCCGGGGTCATATGAACGTAGGTAACTTTATTGCCTTCGCCATCGTATACTTCAACAATGGGTTCAAGACGACAAGAACCAATACAACCGGTTTGAGCTACAGTGACATCATTTAAACCATTAGCAGCAACCTCTTCCATGAGTTTTACCATGACAGGACGTGCGCCGGCGGCGATTCCACAAGTTGCCATTCCTACGACAACACGGTAACCATTTTTCCCGTGTCGTAAATTTATTTCATTAACTTTTTTATCTCGAATCGCTTTTAATTCAGCTAGGGACTTTGCCATATTATTCTTCCTCCTTTATTTCTTCGAGACCCTCTTTGACGAATTCACGTATCCAATTAAGGATATCAACTTCGTTAAGGGTAGTAACTTCCAGAGTCTCTTTTATTTCTCGTGTATCAAAACTAAATAATCGATGATTATAGTTATGTTCATAAATGAGGTCAGCCGCTCCAAAGGACATCACCATGGTAACAATCGTATCTGCCATGTTCCCTAGGGGAACACGATCGATATGATCCCTTCTGAATGATCCAATAACCTTTGTCCCAACCCCGAACTCTGAGGTAATCTCGAAAAAGCCATCACATGCTTCCGCTGCTGCTTTAAAAAGAGATAATCCCAACCCGACTTTTCGGGTGGTTCTGGATGTGACAAAGGGATCGGAAATCGTTGCAAGCTTATCGGCGGGAATACCGTTGCCATTATCTTCAATGATAATCGTCAGGTTATTGTCCGCTATCGATTCGCTAATCATCAGGGCTACGAGACTTGCTTCCGCTCGGATTGAATTCTGGGTGATATCAAGAATGTGAAGGGATAACTCTTTCATGTTTTAACTAGTATTTCGCTAAAATATCAGGGATATCTTTAACCGTAAGTCGACCAAAAACTTCTTCGTTAATCATCATAACAGGTGCTAAACCACATGCGCCGACACAACGTGTTGCATCAACTGAGTATTTTCCATCTGCTGTTGTTTCGCCGATAACGGTACCAAGAATACTGTTAACCTTGTCGATAATATCCTGAGAGCCTCTAACATAACAAGCAGTTCCCAGGCAAATCCCGATCTGGTACTTACCTTTTGGTGTAAGTGTAAACTGTGAGTAAAATGTTGCAACACCATAAACTTCTGTCAGGGGAATCCCTAAGTCATCTGCAATGGTACGTTGTAGTTCAAGTGGTAAATAGCCATATTTGTGTTGTGTTTCCTGCAGAATCTGCATCAAACAACCGGGTACATTTCTGTGCTCAGCTACAATCGCCTTTACTACGTCCAAATTTTCAACTGGTATTAATTCAGCCAATTTTCAAAACCTCCTAAATAAATAGTGCAAACCTTTACGCTTTTGACAGCATAGTTTCTAACGAGGTAATTATAACACATAACATTATATTTCGTTATATTTATAACAGATAAATTTTTTACCCTTTTCATTCGAAATATTTATGAAAACCTTTAAATGAGCTCTAAAAAGTAGTAGAAATTCTACCCATTTGGAATTTTAACAAAAAACGAGTAGAATTTTACTGCAAAAAAACAGGAATCGAAAAGATTCCTGTTTTTTTTGCTTTTTTATTGCTAACCAAGGTATTTTAATAGCGTTGCCCGCCGCATATCCTCAAGCTCTAAAAAATACTCCCTTTCGGCAATATCTTCCAGTTGATGGGCATCCGAACCGTGAATAAACTGATAGTCTTTAAAAAACATAAATTTTCTGGTGATCCCTTCAATGGGTTCCACCTTTGATACCTCGCATGTTTTTATCCTCAGGTCCGGAGGGATAAAGCCCAGGGATGCAATGATACTGTAGGATTTCCGATCGATGTGAGCCGGAACGATGATTCCACCGATGGCGGTGACGGTTTCCCAAAGCGTGTCGATGCCAATATCTGTGGCAGAAATAAGCAGTTTATCCACTTCTCCGATTATTGCATCGTTTTCATCCATGATGTATTGATTTCCAAAATGGTCTTTCCTGTTCATGATCTCCGGGAGATGAGCATACAGTATTTCGTCCAGCTCCATGGCCCCTTCGAGAGTTGGAAAGTATGCCAGCACGTGAGCCTCTTCTTTGGTGGTGACCTCGATGCCGGGCAGAACGCAGATTCCTTCGCCTATTTCCCGGGCCACTTTCATAACGGCCGGTAAATTTTTACTTGAATTGTGATCGGTGACGCTGATAAAATCAAGCTCTTTGATGAGTGCCATACCCACAATGTTGTTGGGTGTCATTTCGTCTTCTGCGCAGGGCGACAGTGCCGAATGGATATGCAGATCGATGGCTACCCGTTCCATTTTTATATGCCGGCGTTTCCGAGAACTTTGCACACCTCATAGGCATTGAGATTGGTCGTAATGATCGGAATGTTTTCGGTGGTGGCCCGCTCCAGGGTACCGTCTTCGAGTTCTGCACCTTCCGGAATAATCACACAGGCCATTTCCAGCAGGCTGGCCACAGCGATGACGTTGACATGGGTTTGAATGGTAATCCAGGCACAGCTGTTTTCGGCATTGGCCATGACCCAGCTCAATAAATCCCCCACATACCCGCTGATGATCTCGCCTTCAACCCCAGCCTCGGGGTTGGCACACACAAATTCACTGTTTAACAATAATTCACTTACCTTCATAACTACTCCTCTTTCTGCTTTAATCAAAACTTTTGCATATCTGGGGTTTTATTCGTTGCTTTTACCGGTGGGGAGACCCATTTGAAGTAACTCGTTGGTTACCTGGGAGAGCTCCATGATCCGGTCTTTGAGGATAAAGACGCAGTCGATTTCCCGGGCTTTGCCGGTGACGATATCTTCGGCCAGGGCCCGGCATCCCGGGGCGCCACAGGATCCACAGTCCAAGCCGGGAAGCTTGCTTTCAAGGACTTCAATTTCATGCATTTTCTCAATGGCTTTGTTGATGTCGGTGTCCAGGGGTTCGGGACTTCGGGGGGAAATACGTTCTTTAATGTGCATCATCCCGGAATTATAAATTTCTTTCACATATTCTTCGGGCATGTGCGTAATTGAAGTTTGTTTGGCCTTTTTGGCTCGTTCCTCAATATACATTTTGGCGACGTAATTATTTTCCACCGTCAAGCAGCCGCCGACGCAGCCGCCGATACAGGCCAGACCTTCGAAAAACTCGATGGTATCCAATTTTCCACATTCGATTTCTTCAAGGACGCTGATGACATTTTGAATGCCGTCCACATTGAGAACATTCTTATTTTTCAGATAGTTACTTTCGCCGCCTGACAGTGCCCAACCAAAGGCTTCCGGCGTTGAATTCTGCAGCACTTCTCCTGGATTGACTTCATTTAAATAGGTTAAAACATCACTGTAAATATCTTTGATGGCGATGGCACCATCAATATTGGCATAAAGATCATCCTCGCAGCAAAGCGGGTTGTTGACCATAGTTGCTTTTGCCGCACACGGGGTAATGAAAAAAATACCGACATCGCTGTTCTTAATCTGATGCTGTTCTTTTAATCGTTTTCTTACCAATCTGGCGGTGACGGCCATTGGGGATTTCAGGCGGCAGATATTATCTGTAAGCTCTGGAAAACGGACCTGAATCAACTTCACCACCGCGGGACAGGCCGATGATATGAGTGGTTTGGGATAACGTTTAGCATGATATTCATACTTCAGTGCTCTCCCCACAACTTCGGCTCCATAGGCAACCTCGACGACTTCATCAAAGCCCAGGGACTTTATCCCTGATAAAATCCGGTCGATGGAGTATTTGGTTTTAAATTGTCCAATAATAGCCGGGGCCGGAATCGCGACTTTATATTTATAATTACGAATGCTGGACAGGGGATCAGTTTTTGCCAGTTTGGCGTGGTGCGGGCAAATCCGAATGCATTCCCCGCAGTCAATGCATTTAGACTCAATGATGGTCGCCTTACCACCACGAACACGAATGGCTCCAGTCGGGCAATTTCTAACACAGGTGGTGCAGCCCAGACACTTTTCCTCATCCAAATAGACGGAATGAAGTAATTTTTCCATAATCGGTCACGGTCCTTTCTGATCGTTATTCGTTAAGCAAACTGTATGCTTCCTTGGTGTCTTCCTTATATAAAACAATTTTTACACTCTTCATCGGACACTCTACGAGATGTCCGCCTCAACGTTACAAAATTGTTTATATAAGGAGACACCAAGGTATCTAGGTTTTACTTTCAGTTAAAGCAGGAAGCTCATGACGATTTTTGTGCCGACGTCAACTTGGGAGGTGATGTCGAATTCGTCGGCGTTTCTGACCATGTTGGGGAGTCCCATGCCGGCGCCGAAACCCATTTGACGGACTTCGTCGCCGGCGGTGGACCATCCCTGGGTCATGGCCAGATCGATGTCGGGTATTCCCGGACCCACATCTTCAATGGTCAGCGTCAATTTACTTTCCCCGACCTCCAGTAGGATTTTTCCGCCCAGAGAGTGGATGGCAAGGTTCATTTCACCTTCGTAGCCGGCAATGGCTATTTTTCGAACGATTTTATTGGTCACACCAAGCTGCTGAAGGGTATGTTTGATTTTTCTTGATGCTTCTCCGGCTTTGTCAAAGTCGCCGCGTTTCACATCAAAGACGATTTCATAACTCATCGAATATGGGCTCCTATCAGTCCATTCTGATATAACAGACCGCAGGATTCAAAGAGAATGTATTTTGTGGTCATCACAAGAATATTCATTTCTTTAGCCATTTGGATGACTTCCTCGCTGGGAACCTTGCTTCTTACAAAAATAATACTATTCATATTTGCCATATCCGCTGTGTTAAGGACCTGTTTATTCACTAGACCTGTGAGTAAGACGGCATCTTCTCTTGCATAACATAATACATCGCTCATAAGATCGCAGCCAAAACCTGAATATACCTCATCTTCGAGGTGGCTTTCTCCTGATAAAACTTCGGCGTTAAGGATATCTCTAATCAGACTTAATTTCACAGATTCACTCTCCTTTATTTGTCATTTGTTTCATATATTCATTGTAAAGGATTTCCATTACTTAGGGGCAGAAATTTAGGGTAAATTTTTATGCAAAACTCAATTTTTTTATAATTCGATGGTATGAAAGTCCTGACCCAGTGATTTCAGGGTTTTTTCTTCGTCCATTCCACAGGTAAAGAGAATAACCTGCCTACGCCGGCTCAGCTCGGCCAGCAATTTAAGGGCCTGAGTTTTTCGCTCGGCGTCGTATCGGGCAAAGGGTTCATCCAGGATAAAAGGAATGTCTCGATCTAAAGCATCAGAGATGCCGTAGCGAAAGGCGAAATGTACCTGATCCATGGTGCCGGCGCTTAACTGTTCCGCTTCTCTGAAGTTGCCGCCATCGGGATCGACAACTTTCACCTTCATGCGATCATCGATTTTAACCCCCTGGTAATGATGGGTTACCTCCCCCAGAATGGCGCCAATTTTTAGATTAAGCTCGGGTGCCGATTCATGATGGGATTCTTTCTGGGTGCGTTCAAGAATTTCAAGGGCCGCATCACAGCCTTTTATTTCCAGGTTACAGGTGTCAATTTGAGCCGTTAATGTTTTTAGCGCCTCACTGGTTTCGATGGGCAAACTGACCCCTTCCATCAGGGTACTGTTCTCCCCTTCCAGACGGGCAATTTCTTTGCCCAGATTGAGGATTTCCTCGGCTTTTGGTGTGGCCTGTTCCCAAAGGGTATTACCCCCCACGATTTTTCCGGCGTTGACGGTTTCATAAAGACCTTCCAGCAAGCGCTGGTTGGTATTCAAGCGAACCATCAGTTCATCAAACTGCTGACCTTTTTTGCAGCCTTCAACATAGACTTCTATGGATTTGACCTTGTATTCAGCCAGGCGATTGGCAAATTCCCGGGTGATACCCCGATGTTGCTCAAACAGAACTTCAAATCCAGCCTGATGCCGGGATTGCTGAATCAATAATAGTTCACCTTCGTTTTTCATCTGTTCCAGTTCTTTCTGGATTCTAAAGGCTTTTTTATAATAGGTTTCATATTCCTCTGCTGTTGCCACACCGTATTTCACAAAAATCGAATGCTGTTCGTCATTGATGGTCTCAAGCTCCTGGCTGCGGCGCTTCTTGTTGTTGGTCGCCGGCACATAAATGGCACTGACCACTCCGACAAGGGTCATGGCGATTCCAAGGGTTAATAAGATACTTTCCACGGTTTCATCCAGTGGCAAGGTACCATTCATCATGGTGCCAGCCAGACCAATCCCGAAAATGATTAGGCTGATGAGCACAATACTGATGCCGAAGCTCGATTTTTCTTTCATGGCCTCTGGCACCCGCTTGAACTCAAGAAAGTTTTCATAATCCTTAGCGATGGTTTCCCAGGTATTGCCATTAAAGCAGCCGCGTTTGGATTCTTCTTTTCTGCGGATGTTTTTAATTTGATGGACCAGATCATCCATTTCTTTTTCGATATAGTTCATTTGGTCGCTAAGACGGTCAATTTGATTTTCAATAGCTTTAAGACCTTCCAGGGTCTTAAAATTAAAGCGGCTATAGTCGTCCCAATCCTTGACTGCTTCTTTAATCTGGTTGTTTTCTTTTTCAAGCTGGGTAATTTTCTCATAGGTCTGGAGGAGTTCACGTTTCCGATTTACCACGGATTCTTTGACCAGAAATTCGTTTTCGGATTCGATCTGTTTCATTCTCTTTTGATAGGCAGCAATGGTTTTCTGGTTTCTGGCCACCTTTGCATAGGCTTCTTCCCCGTCTCTGAGAGCGACAAGCAGCTCATCCCGTTTTCGCACCGCCGCCCCGACCTTGGACTTGCTTTGACCGGATCGGCCAATGGTTTTCTTTTTTTCTTCCAGCCTTCTGATAATCCCGTTGAAATTCATATCGTTGCCGTCGGCATTTTTTCGCTCCAGATAGCATTGGCGAATTTCTTCCTGGGAACCGGATTCGAGTTCAAAGGGTAGCTGGCGAATGTTTACGGTATTGTTATAAATGCCCTGGGTGATTCCCAGGTCCCCCAGGGGCAGGTGTTGACGGATGACCCCATCGTATTTAAATTCCTGGGTAATGTCTTCTCCGGTGGTATTATCGTAAATCATCAGGCTGTCTTTGCCTCTGAGAAAATTACGTTCCAGGCGAATTTCCCGGCCATCCACCTCATAAATCAAGGACCCGCTGTAATCCAATTGTTCCCAGGGCATGTATTTTTCATACTCCATGCCATAGGTTTTCTTTTTTCGGTAGGGTTTGTAAAAGCCAAAATACATGCCCTGAATAAAGGCCTGGGTGGTTGTTTTTCCAGCTTCGTTGTTTCCCTGAATGAGGTTTAACCCGGGTTCCAGGTTGATGGTTTTATTTTGGAACTTGCCAAAGGCGTTCATTGTTATTTTTTTTATTTTCATCTTAATAGACCCTCTCCCACCATGGCTTCAATGCTGTAGATCATGGCTTTTTTTCTGACTTCCGGATCCTGGATGTTTTTTAGGGCTTCTAAAAATTGTCCCACTGGGTTGTCTTTGTTTTCTTCCAGCAATTGTTCGATATCAATGTCCGGTTCCAGCCTTGATGTGTCTGTTTCCACATAATAAAAGGCCTCTTCCAGGTCTTCATCGATCCAGTCAAGCTGTATTTCCGGGTCGATAAATCCGGTAAACTGGATGCGATAAAAATCCTGTTGTCTTTTTTCATAGCTGTCGCAGTTTACCACCATGTCGATAATTTCATTGTATGACTGCTCGGGTCCAACCACGATTTCCCTGGTTTGATAGCTCCGTGACGGAATCGGATTGATGCCACTGGTTGTTATAAATTGTTGATTTTCGGTGTCGACTTTAATCCGGGAAACCAAAAATCCATGCTCTCCGGTTTCGCCAAAGTTAAGGGGCACCGGTGACCCGCAGTAGGCGGCTTTTCCCGGGGATATTCCCGGTTTATGAATATGTCCCAGGGCAATGGTGTCAAAACCTTTGCTTTCCAGGAGTCGCAGATCGAGTGGCAGATAGGTGCCCTGACCACCGACTTCGCCGTGGGCCAGAAGGATGTTGTAACGGGTATCTTCGAGTTTCAGGGCATTAAAGGATCGTTCGGGAAATTCCCGGTACTGGTTTTTTACCCAGGACATGCCAAATATTTCGGTATTCAGTGATTCAATATAAACTGACCGGAAAACATCTTCTTTAAAAATATAAACATTTTTGGGCCAGATAGCTTTTTCATAGGGTGAATTGTCACCGTGATAATCGTGATTTCCGGTGATGATCACCACCTGGGTTTGTTTAAGAGAACCAAAGGCCTCTGCTACCCGTTTCACATCCATGGTTAGGACGTTAGCTGAATCGAAAAGATCGCCGGCGATTAATATCAGGGGGATTCTCTTCGCATTTGCAAATTCAATGGTGAATTCAAAGGCTGTCCACAATTCTTTGCGTCTATTTTTTCCGTAATAATTGCCTTGCTGCTTAAAGGTAAAGGGGCGACCTAGGTGAAAATCACCGGTATGAATAAAAGTTGTCAGCATCCTCTTTCCCTCCTCTATATTAAATTTTTAGATAATTGCGAAACTGGTATTCCTGCTGGTTAATAAACACAATGTCCCTGGCGGACAGTTATTTACTTTAGGTGTTGCTCCAACGATCAATTGTTAATCGCTGTGTGCTGCAAGATCGTACACCTACGGTGTTCGCCTTGATGCACAGGGTCTGACCCCATGGTCACAGCTTGATGTAACAATTGGTCGTTGGAGCTGCTTTATGTTTTGTGTACTGTCCAATGACAGTAATTATTTAATAAACCAAACGCAGGTATTAAATGGTCTTTTATTTGTGCGTTTCCAATGTTTTTCTAAATTTTATGGTTTTCAATATTCTATTGAATGCTTTATTATATCATTTTTTTAGGAAGGATACAGTAAAATTGCATATTTTTTGCTGAATGACTTAATTTTTTACAAATAAAAAAGCTCTCTGAATTTCAGAGAGCTCTGTGTTTTGTCACATTACTATTATAATACTGCAACGTAAGTCCCGGGGACAATCGTAACATCAGTTGTCGGCATCATGGCAAACAGGCTCGCCTGTCCGATCATGCCGCCGACAACGATTTGCCATTGTCCCCGGGACGATTTATGCCGGTTTAAAAAGCGGCTTTATAGATGGCCATCACTTCTTCTTTGGTCGGGCATTTAGGATTTCCGCCGGTGCAGATATCGGCCAGTGCCAAATCTGCCAGTTCGCCGAAATCTTTTTCCTGTACGCCGATTTCTTTGAGGCCGGTGGGAATGCCAACGTCTTTAGACAGTTTCTTAATGGCATCAATGGCCATGATATTGATTTCTTTTGGTTCCCGCCGACTCACATCAACACCCATTGCCACGGCAATATCTTTTAAACGATCGCCGACGGCATCCGCGTTAAAGTGCACAACATATGGCAGCAGAATGGCATTGCAAACGCCATGGGGAAGATCGTAGAAACCGCCCAACTGATGCGCCATGGAATGAACAATTCCCAGGCCGCCGTTGGAGAATCCCATCCCGGTGACAAACTGACCATAGGCCATGGCGTCACGGGCGTCTAAATCTTCGCCATCAGCGACGGCTTTTCTCAGGCTTTTGGAAATAACTTTAATGGCTTCCAGATTGAAAAGATCGGTGAATGGGGTTGCGCCGGCGGTGGTATAGCCTTCAACCGCATGGGTAAGTGCATCCATCCCGGTTGCCGCCGTTAAGGATTTTGGCATCTTGATCATTAATATTGGATCATTTACCGCTACGGTTGTCAGACAATTGGGATCGACGATAACCATTTTTAATTTACGATCTTCGTCGGTAATAACGTAATTGATGGTTGCTTCACTGGCTGTTCCGGCGGTGGTGTTAATGCCTACAATGGGAAGCGATTTGTTGGCGGTTTTACCAACGCCTTCGTAGTCCCGTAGATCTCCGGGGTTTGTGGCTAGAATGGCAATCCCCTTGCCGGTATCCTGGGGTGAGCCGCCGCCGATGCTTATAACAAAATCGCATTCGTCATCAAGAAGTTTTTGATAACCTGCGTTTACATTTGTAACGGTTGGGTTGGGTTTAACATCTGAAAATATGGTGTAGTCAATTTTTGCAGCATCTAAAACATCAAAGACAATTTTTGCCACGCCGGCATCAATTAATACCTGATCGGTGACAACAAGGGCTTTTTTTACATTCATTCTCTGAATTTCAGGAACAATCAATTCAACTGCCCCCGGTCCCATAATCACGATTGGTGGAAAATAATAGGTTTTTGCCATAACAGCACCTCCAAATTTTATTCGTTTACATGATTATATTCCAAAGCAATGCGGTAAGAAATGGAATATTTTACTTCTTTGAGATACATTATTGAAGCAAATTATTATTTCATCCCGGTTTTTTACCTGTGGCCAACCTTTACGGACAGTATCCACTTTCGGTTTCACTTGAACGACCAATTGTTAATCGTTGTGTGCTTCAAGATCGGACACCTTCGGTGTTCGCCATGATGCACACAACTTGATGTAACAATTGTCGTTCAAGCGTACTTAGTGTTTCTGAACTGTCCGACGTAGAGTGTGAAAAATGATAATCTTTTGACAAACAATTATGATATAATAAGAAGAAAAAGAACGGGGTAGTGATCAATGAAGAATATTAGTATTATCGGTTCCACGGGTTCCATTGGCACCCAGGCGCTGGAAGTAGTTTCTGAAAACAGTGAAACATTAAATATCGTCGGTTTATCTACCAATACCAGCATTGGTTTATTAGAAAAGCAAATTGAAAAATACGAACCAACGATGGTCTGTGTGATGAACAAGGATTGTGCGCTGATTCTTGAGAAACGTTTAAAATCCAAGGGAAACAAGGTTGTGGTAGTCACCGGTATTGAGGGGCTCATTGAGGTCGCCACCTTTTCCGGCATTGACATGCTCCTGACGGCGGTTTCCGGAATGATTGGTTTGCGGCCAACCCTGGCGGCCATTGACCAGGGTATCGATATTGCCTTGGCCAACAAGGAAACCCTGGTGGCAGCCGGAAAAATTGTAATGGAAGCCGCTGCGAAAAAAGGTGTGGCGATGCTGCCGGTGGACAGCGAACATTCAGCCATCTTCCAATGTCTGATGGGCAATCGGCACGATGAAATTGACCGGATTATCATCACCGCTTCCGGGGGACCGTTTCGGGGCAAAACCTGGAAGCAGCTCCAATCGGTAACCCTTGACCAGGCCCTTAAACATCCAAACTGGTCCATGGGTAAAAAAATCACCATCGATTCCGCCACCTTAATGAATAAGGGGCTCGAGGTGATTGAGGCCAAATGGCTTTTTGATTTACGCAATGAACAGATTGATGTGGTAGTTCATCCCCAGAGCATTATCCACTCGATGGTAGAATTTGTGGATCATTCAACCATGGCCCAGCTGGGCATGCCGGATATGGCCCTGCCCATTCAAATCGCATTTTTCCATCCCCATCGCATTTCCAATCAGCGCCAGTCCCTGGATTTTCACCAGGTTCGTCAGCTGACCTTTGAGGAACCCGATCTGAAAACCTTCTCCTGTCTGCAGCTGGCCTACGATGCCCTGGAAGTCGGCGGGTCGATGACCTGTGTGCTCAATGCCGCCAACGAGGTATCGGTGGCCCGGTTTTTAAATGAAGAAATTCATTTTGTGGATATTCCCCGAATTAATAATATGGTCATGGAAAAGCATTCGGTGATTGCCAACCCAACCCTTGATGAGGTATTGGATGCGGATGCCTGGGCCCGGCAGATTGCCATGGGCATCAAATAATTTTAACGTAAAAAAAGACAATGAAAATTCATTGCCTCTGACTTGTCGATAAAATCAAAAAGTAAGTCCTGGGGACAATCGTAACATCAGTTGTCGGCATCAAGGCGAACAGGCGACAGCCTGTACGATCTTGCAGCCGACAACGATTTACCATTGTCCCCAGGACGATTTTAACACCAATAGTCATCCGTCTTATTTTGTCTTGGTTAATTCGAATTTGCTGACCATGTTTTTGAGCATTTCCGCCTGACTGTAGAGTTCTTCACTGGCGGCGGCGCTTTCTTCGGCGGTAGCCGAGTTGGTCTGAACAACCTGGGATACCTGCTCGATGCCGGTGTTGATCTGGTTGATGGAAACGGTTTGCTCGTTGGAAGCGGTGTCAATTTTACTGACCAGGGCGGCAACTTTGGCAACCCTGTCCACAATTTCTGTGAGCGACTCAGCGGTGTTGTTGGCAATGACAGTCCCTTCTGAAACCTTGGAAATGGAACCTTCAATCAGTTCGGCGGTTTCTTTGGCAGCTTCGGCACTGCGTCCAGCCAGAGTACGGACCTCTTCAGCCACCACCGCAAAGCCCTTGCCCTGCTGTCCAGCCCGGGCGGCTTCCACCGCCGCATTCAGGGCCAAAATATTGGTCTGGAAGGCGATATCATCAATAACCTTGATGATGTTCGAAATCTTAGCCGAGGCGGCATTGATTTCTTCCATGGAGCTAAGCATCTGCTGCATCTGGGTGTTGCCGTCTTCGGCATTTTTCTGGGCAATGCGGGTCAGCTGATTGGCCTGGTTGGCATTTAAGGCGTTTTCTCTGGTTTGAACTGCCACCTCAGTAATGGAGGCATTGAGTTCTTCCATGGAGCTGGCCTGCTCGGTAGCGCCCTGGGCCAGGGCCTGACTACCAAAGGATACCTGTTTGGATCCGGAGGCAACCTCATCAGCGGAATGGTTGATACTGCCGAGAATCGCATTAAATGACCGCATGGTATCATTCAGGGAGTTTTTGATAATCGCATAACTGCCCCGATAATCCCCCTCCATGAGTTGGGTCAGATTACCGGCGGCCATCTGTTCAAGCATATTGGCCGCCTCGTTGATGGGCTCTTCGATGGAATCCAGAGTCTGGTTGAAGCCCTCGACGATATCCCGATAGCCGCCGGCAAATTTTGTCGCATCGCTGCGGACTTCCAGGTTACCGTTAATCCCGGCCTGGGCCAGATTTCGGGATTCTGTAATCAGATTGTCAATGGTGGCCAGGGTGGCAATGATCGATGGGATCAGCTTATCGTTATCGGAGCGCTTGCCAATGGCAACAAAGTCGTTAAGCCGACTGGTATTGCCCTGGGAAATATCGACAAAGGCATCCTGAACCGTGAGCAGACCGGCATGAACCCGGTTGATTTCCTCGGCAAACTCTGCCATATTGCCTTTATAGGCGCCTTTCATGGAAATAGTGTAATCATTGACGGCCATTTTATTCATCACCTGGCGGCCCTCATTGATGGGTGCCAACAGGGCGCTTAGAGTATTATTAAAGCCCTTGATGATTTTACGGAAATCGCCGCTGTGGCGAGTGGCGTCCGCCTTTATTTCCAAGTGACCGTCGGTGGCTGCCCGGGCCAGCATTTCGGCATCGGACACCATGGCATTGATATTGTCAATACAGGAATTCAGATTTTCTTTAATGGTATTAAAGTCGCCATGATAGGCGGCGATGATTTTTTCGGGTATATCCCCGCGGCTGATTTTATTAACATAGTCTGCCGACATATTGAGGGGCTCGACCACGGCATTTAACATATTATTGACGCCAACCACTATATCCCGGTACTTGCCCTGGAATTTGCCGGCATCGCCGCGGATCGATAAATGGCCATCGGTGGCCGATTGAGTAAGCATTTCTACCTCAGTTTCGAGATTCTTCAGATTTTCTACAACTTTAATTAAACTCTTGGATTGAACATCCTTATCTGATTTCACGTCCACCTGAATATTGAGATTTCCCAGCGAGATCTGTTCTAGTGTCATAATATTTTCCTGAATGTTTTCCGATAATTTTTTGAAGGATAAACCAAGCATTCCCAGCTCATCCTGACGATTGATAATTTCATTGGGAATTTTATTTTCAAAATCTCCTATTTCAGCTTTATGAAAGAGCTCGGTAATTAAAACGATGGGGTTGACCACACCTTTAATCAAGTTCATAAGGATAATGCTTAAAATAAGCAGGGTTAATAAAAACAAACCAATAAGCTGGTAAATCAGCATCATTATGGGTTTATTCAGTTCGCTTTGGGGTTCCATAATGGCCAGTGTCCACCCGGTTTCGGAAATGGGTGCATAGTATATATTGTTTTTTCCAGCACTATCCGTAAAAACGCCAGTTCCGGTTTCACCGCTGATAATATTCACCCCAAGTTTTGACAGACTCTTATTCGAATCTTCCAACAGATTGACACTCATCGCCTTGGATACATCCAGGTCTGCGATATAGAGGCCCGTTTGATCCACAAGAAAAGCCCGTCCAGTTTCGCCAACCTTAATTTCAGTGACCATTTTCTGGATACTGCTCAAGTCGATGTCGCCAGTGACCACACCCCGGAAATTTTTACCGCTGTCGTAAAAGGCTTGAGTAGCAGTTACCACAGAAATTCCCAGAATGTCGTCTTTATATGGTGGTGACCAGGCAATTTCATCGTTTGCATTTTTTCCAACTACATACCACTCCTGGTTGGGATAGTCATATTCGTCTGTACTGAATTCCGTTTCAGAAAAGATGATATTTGAACCCTCACGATAGGCATACGGACCGAAATATTTTTGCTCGGGCCGATAGCCGTTGTATTCATACCAGACACCAGCACCATATGTGTCATCGTTGAGGCCAATGTATTGGGTGATAAGATCACTATACGCCTGGGTTGTCATTTGATTTCCGGTTACACCAATGGTCTTTCCTAAACTGCTGACAACATCGCTGTGGTTACCCAGGGTTTGTTCAACTCGGTTAATTGTACTGTCGAGTTGCAGGTTCATGCGTTCTTCTATTTGTTTATTCTCAGTATAAATGCTGAGAGTAATAACCGTTATTCCGATTAATAGTAATGCCATTGCAACAAATGCTAATACTAATGATGTTACTTTATTTCCAATTGACTTTCTGTTAAACTTATTCATTTCAATCTCCGTCTATAAATTATTGTTGTGAATTTGACGTTTGTTTGTAGTGCGGGCGTTGGTGTGGCTATTTACGTTGCGGGCGGGTAATACCCGCCCCTTGGGATTGAACTGACGTTTTCATAAAACCAAGATGCTATCATTAACTGGTTTTCACTCCCGCTTTTAGCATCTTTTTTTTGCCGGTATTTTCTTTTCTTGCATAGAGCCAGAAAGGAACAAAAAGGAAAAGGACGAGAACCCCAATCAACGCCGGGGCCATGCCGTAGTCTAATTTATTGATGTAGAAAATCCCTGCTAGATATAAGGGAATATTCAACATACAAAAACCAAGTCCGACATATTTCCACCATTTTGGTGCAAGTATTTTTTGGTCTCCCTTGGCTTTAAAATAAGCAAAAAGGGTGATGCCATTGGCGATAACATAGCCCATGGCCGAGCCGGCGACAATGGCAGATGGGGTTCCAATGAAAATCAAAACAAAATTCAAAATAGCAATTGAAATCATGGCCTTGACCGGTACCCCGTATTTATTTGTTTCGGCTAATACTTTCGGCAGATTTCCTTCCACCGCCATTGACTGCATCGCCTGCGATGAACCAAGCAAGGCTGTCTGAATGATTAAAATCATCGATGCCATGAGCATAATGACTGTTACAAATGCGCCTGCGTTACCAAATGACATCTTCGCCATTAAAAGCATTGGTGAATATGGTTCTTCGAGAATTCCCTGGATTCCCAGTGTCCCGACACATGCAGTTTGGACCAGCACAAAGGTTACCAGACAAATCAGTCCACAGAAGAATAATGCTTTCGGTAAATCTTTCTTGGGCTTTTCATAATCCGGGGCATAAACTGCGGCGGTTTCCCAGGCGCAGGCACTCCATTGAGCCATTGCCATTATTCCCAGCAATATCAGGATGTGGGTAACATCCCAGCTCCAGGTTTCTGGAAATAAACTCACTGCTGTAATATTACTTAACTGGAACTGTCCCGTTACAATGGGCACGATCGACAGAACGACGAGTGGGATCAATGCAACCACCGCCAGAATATTTCCAATCATGGCCCCGCCGGATAAACCTTTTCGGTTAATAATGATTAGGACTGTAAATATAACTGCTCCGGCCACCAGTGAAATCGACTTTTCGGAAAAACTGCCCAGGGCAGGTATCATTCCATGTAAATATGTTCCGATCAGAAGTGAAAAGATTGCCAATACCGGATTCCAGGCCATCCAATAACCCCAGGCGCTAAAGCCGCCAATAAATTTGTTTATGTCATAATCTTCGGGACTTTTGCCTTTGAAAATTGCCTGAACATAACCCGGCAAGCCCCGGGCCTCGGGGTACATCAGCGCAAAGTCTCCATAGGCGATGTTTTGAAGAAAACCCTGGGAGATTGAAAGCATCCAGACAATGATTGAAAATACGCCGACGTAACCTGCAAAATACCCGATATTCGGAAGAATCAGCATTGGTACGCCTAACGCGATAACCAGTCCTTGCTTCCAACTAATTTTATTTGATTTCATTTTTTACCTTTCTGCATTATTCTTTACTGATATTTTTTCGATTATAAAGCTATAAACTACACATCTATAAATATCGATCAGAAAAATGATTAAAAATTTAGCAAAA
This sequence comes from Acetobacterium bakii, assembly GCF_001263355.1. Taxonomy (GTDB): domain Bacteria; phylum Bacillota; class Clostridia; order Eubacteriales; family Eubacteriaceae; genus Acetobacterium; species Acetobacterium bakii. The sequence continues at coordinate 49,455 of NZ_LGYO01000012.1, read as the reverse complement.
CACTAATCAGAAAATTATCGCCACCACAAAGCGGGACAATTTTTTATCAGCATTTTGCTATAATTATGTTGTTTATACTTTTATGATCGTGTGTTTAAAATAAAAATTCAGGTATGTATTTTTTTGCCCGGGTTGCGCCGTATTCGGTGATAGCATAAGTTACAACCAGGTTATTATCCTTGTCTTCCTTTACATTTTTAACTTCCACCAAACCAACGCCTTTCATCGACATCAAATGGTCGTCAATGGCAGTCTCGTTGCATTGTTTTTCATTTCCATATATAGGTTTCAATTGCGTATGAAATTGATGGGGTGTCAATCCCCCTTTATTCTTAATCAATAGATTGATCATATAGAATCTTACTGGCGCTTTCATAATTTAATTCCTGCTTTCTATTTTTTTTTATATAATCGTAGCCTAGTTCCAGAATTTTTCTATCTACTCAGCATCTTTTATCGGAATTAACTCTGATGGTTTCCCCTCAATATCCCTTAACGAAATTAACTCTGAAGGCTTTCCAACCACAAGCACACAACCGATCAATAAAACAACTAAACCAATAAAGAAGTTAATCTTTAATGTCGCACCAAAAATAATAACACCTAAAACTGTGGCACTAATTGTCATTATTGGATTAATAGCCATCGAACGGGCTGCCCCGGCGGCATTTCCGGCCCGATAGTAAAAATAGTAACTTCCTCCAGCAAATAGAGCAGCACCAATCATCCATACCGCCGATAATGATGATATTGACTCAAAGAAGTATCCCCAGGAAACAAGTCCTAACCCTGAAACAATTGGAATAGCTAAAAATGAAAGTAATCCTGAAATAACAAAACGGAACCCAATCGCAATTTCCGGATCAACAAAATCCATTCCTGCCGTTGCAACAACCATTTCTAAGGCCCAACCAATTGCACATACTAATGCAAATAACACCCCTAAATAAAAGTGCGGATAAGCTTCTCCTGATGGTGGAATCCAGCCTACTGTAATTGCTCCTGCAACAGCTAAACCAATTCCAATCCAGGCACGTCCGTTTATGTGTTCTTTTAAAAACAATCGTGACGCCAGTGCCCCAAATGCGGGTAACATCGCCGTGAAAATAAGGGAATACACCGGTCCACACAAGGTAACAGCTGCCATATAGCTGCCAAGTGCCAATGGTCCACCAAAGAATGCTGCCAGCATAATAAATCGTCCTGGCTTTGTTTTGGCAATTCTAAGATACTCTCGATGTTTTCCTGCCTGTGCATTTTTTAGGAAAACAAGAATTGCTGCTATACCATCTTGCATGGCAGCCATAATCATTGGTATTAACATCAAACTCATCAATGCTAAAGAAGCAAATGGTTGCTCCCCCATTGCAAATGTTTGAAATGTGGGTCCGACACCGTAGGTTAATCCTGCCGTTACTGCCCATGCGATACCATATTTAACATACTTAAGATTTTTTTTGTCCAGTCGGGCTTTTACGCTTTCATTCATTAAAATTCTCCTGTTTCTTTTTTTATAATCATAATTATAATCTTTTTCAGCTATCGTTTAAAGGTTTTTTATCTGATCAAATATAGGTAATGGTTGTGTTGCTTTCTCTAAACACATCGTTTGCATAGGGAGTCACCAATGTCCCGGTTTTTAAAACAATGTTTGGTTCCACCGCAAGCTGTTTTGCCAGTTCAAAGTTGATTAGTTTTTTCACCGTACTGCACTTGGCAACAGGTTTTATAACGGTTGCAGTCGATTCTTCCCGGATCTCTTTTTTGGCAACTTCCGGCAATGCCGCTTTTCCCTCAGAAATGAGGCTGCTTTCCAGGGCCACAATGCTCATAATACGAACGCCGCACAATTCCAATTGCTTTTCATGATCTCTGAAAACATTGTAGAACACCGGATTTGCAATTGCTTTGTACATCCGATATTCAAGACCTTCTTCGATCACATAAACATTTTTTCCGGTCAGTAAAAATTGACGTAATGCCCGGGTTTTACCATTAATGGCAACGCCATTGACCGAAGCGGCCATTTCATCGATTGAAAGCTTGCTAATCACCAGAAATTCATATCCCAGAAAATCATTATTATCTTTGATCGCCTCTAAAAACACCGCCTCATATCCTGGGATCGTTACAGCAGTGCCATCGCATTGAAGAAACTTTTTACCTGAAATCGCTTCGACTTCTGTTTGATACTGATTAATTTTTTCAATTAAGCGTTTGAACACTTCGTTGGTTACCAGTTCCAGGTCCATTTACTCACTCCTATTCTAAGATAATTGCGAAATATATGCTGTCTGTTTATATAAACAATTGTTTTTATGAAACGACAACAATTCTGTCGGGTTTATTTTTATACATTTGCGATTGACTGTCTCATTCTTCGAAAACCAAAGGTGAATTTTCTACTTTTTCACAATCAATCCTAATGTTCTTCCTGCAAGGTTACAAGCATTTGCCTCATCATAATCGATATGCATATAAGTATCAAATTTATCGGAAACCCTGAGGTTAACATTCTTGAAAATCATCGGTCGATCGGTTTTCACTTCAATGTCCAGACGATCACCATCTTTTAATGATAAATTTTGAGCGTCTTCCCGTGACATGTGAATATGTCTTTCCGCCACCAACACGCCTTCGTTAAGATATAATGTTTTTCCGTTTGCACTGATTTCGATGGGCGCTGTTCCCAGAAATTTTCCGCTTTCCTGAACCGGTGCCTTGACACCTAATATTTTGGCATCGGTTTTTGAAACTTCAATCTGTGATTTTTTTCTTTCCGGGCCTAAAATCACAACATTTTGGAGCTGCCCTTTTGGGCCGATAAGCGTTACCCGTTCTTTGGCAACGAATTGTCCGGGTTGAGATAACGCTTTGATGTTTGTCAGCTGATAATCTTTTCCGAATAGTTTGTCGATGACCTCCCGTGACAAATGCACATGGCGGCCTGAGGCTTCAATCTCAACATAGCCCGATTTTTTGAATCTTGTGTAAATTTTATCGAAAATAATCTCGACGATTTTTTCTATTTGATCGCTCATCTCTCGCCTTTCAGTATTAATGATCTAAATACTTAAAGATAATAATATACATAATCGATGATAAGCGGTTATATTCCTGCATCAGGTCGTTTCTTCCAACAGTTCCATCTGCCAGCTTAAACGCTTCATAACAGGCCACTTCAGTTTTTCTGATCAATGCCCGGAGTGAATTCAATAGGATCGGAATTTCACCCAGTTCATATGTAATATTAAATAAGTGTTCATGACCAAAATATTTTTTGGGGTTATGTGACATTTCTCGAATTTCCTGGTGACTCAACCCCAGGAGTTTACTTGTCGATAGTGTTTCGTTTAAAACTTCTGCTCTTGATAATTCACCGATATATTTAAATATCTCTCCTAAATCCAAAACAAGATCATTTAATTTAAGTTCATTAGCTCGTAACTGAACCTTCATTATTTCTCCCATTAACAAATCTATTTCGCCTCTGAGTTTAATCCGTTTATGATCCTTATTAACAAGTAGATTCCCATAAACCTGAGTCATGTGCTCCGGTTTATCATCTAAAAAACCACCGCTTTCCAATGTGAACCTGCCAATTTTCTTCGCTGCCATTTTAGAAGCATTTTCCATAACCTTTGTCGTTGGTTTTTGATCGGTGTCATCGTCGGTTAATACCAGTTTCAACTTATGATCTGCCAGTACGGACTTAGCCGAAGGGGTTACTATCGAATCTTTTGGAAGTCTCAATTCGCTATTGATGATCGATTGCCCACTTTTTATAATTTTTTTTATGCCATCTTCAGTTATTAAATTCATTGGTTCACTTCCTTAATTAAACTAAAGTGATGTGTCCCCACATCACTTAAATCAATTGTTTAATCGACCTAGTTATCAGAACCTTTTTCCTTTGGCAACATTTCATTAACATCCGCATGTGGCCGTGGAATAACATGGACTGAAACTAACTCGCCAACTCTTTCTGCTGCGGCAGCACCTGCATCAGTTGCTGCTTTTACTGCGCCAACATCGCCTCTAACCATAACGGTTACCAGTCCGCTGCCAATTTGTTCTTTTCCGATTAAAGTAACATTTGCTGCTTTTACCATTGCGTCAGCTGCTTCAATTGCTCCTACTAAACCACGTGTTTCAATCATTCCCAATGCATTTGTATTTGCCATTTTTTTTACCTCCAAGTAAAATTATATATTTAATTGATTTATCAATTTTTCGAAAATCAGATCGGTAACGCGGTCAAGTTTATTCTCAACGGCTCGATCCAGTTCTGTGTCGCTTACTGTTTTTTTAACTTGATTGTTTTTACAATCACACTCAATGCTAGCTCGTATTTCGTCCAGCTCTTTGACACCGTAGGCTACACGCCTTAAATTAAGTAAGTTCACCGACGATATATTATCAGATGTTGCACTTCCGCCAACGGCACCGCAACCCAGGGTAAGGGCCGGCAATAAATTGGTTGTTGCGCCAATTCCGCCTAATGAACCGGAAGTATTGACCAATAATCGACTGACTGGCTTCCTTAACGAAAATTCTCTGATAATTTCTTCATTATTTGAGTGAATAATCATCGTATGACCGGCACCCTCATTATTTAAAACTTCAATCGATCTTTCACAGGCTTTTGTCCAGTTATCTTCAATAAAGTAAGCTAAGACAGGGCAAAGCTTTTCTCGTGAAAATGGAAAATTGTGTCCAACTCTGTTTTCCAGACCAATGAGTATTTTTGTATTCTCAGGGACTTTGATCCCTGCCATTTCAGCAATATATGGTGCTGTTTTCCCGACAATTCTAGGATTCATTGTCATCTTAGGTGTCAGCATTATCTTTTCCAGACGTTCTTTTTCCGCTGGTGTCAGCATATAGCAACCCTGTTTTACGAGTTCTCTTGTTACTTCCTGTTCCGATTCTTTTTCAATAATAATCGACTGCTCTGATGCGCAGATAACACCATTATCAAATGTTTGTGAATCGATGATAAGCTTGATGGCACGGGGAATATCCGCACTCTTTTCGATAAAGGCCGGGCCATTCCCCGGTCCGACACCAAGCGCCGGATTACCGGATGAATAGGCAGCTGCGACCATTGCCTCGCCGCCGGTTGCCAGTATTAAACTGGTGTTTTTATTCTTTAATAGCTCGTTGGTTCCTGCCATCGATATTTCTGTTACACAACCCATACAGTCTGCCGGCATTCCTGCTGCTACGGCCGCCTCTTTGAGCACTTTTATGGTCTCAATGATACAGTTTTTAGCCGTTGGATGGGGTGAGAAAACGATTGAATTCCCTGCTTTTATGCAAATCAGCGCCTTATATATAGCTGTTGATGTTGGGTTCGTGGATGGAATTAAAGCAGCCACTACGCCAACCGGAACTGCCACTTCATACATTTTTTTTGTTTCATCAGTACTGACTATTCCAACTGTTTTCAAGTCTTTTATGCTATCATACACAACCTTTGAGGCAAAATAGTTTTTAATTACTTTATCTTCTGTTTTCCCAAATCCAGTCTCTTCATATGCTAATTTCGCAAGCTTTTCGAGGTTTCGCATTGCAGCGTCTTTGATCGCTTCACAAATACAATCAATTTCTGATTGATTCATTTGTGCAAGTTTCATTTGTGCTTCTTTTGCCTTTTTCAGCAATAAGCGTGTTTGTTGAATTGATAATAGATCTTTGTCTACTAACTCCACAATTTATTCCTCCTCTTTCTTTAATTCATTTAAAATATTTGCTACAAGATCAAATTTACGAGATCTTTTGATTTTTTCTCTGCTAATTCCTTTAATGTTTATATCCCGGGCTAATTTTCTTAACCTGGAAACGGTCATAAGATTTAGCGCTTCTTCCGAGTAATCATATTCTTTATCGTTCGCCACTGCCGCTGACGATAAATCTTCGGTGATCGCTTCTTCACCATGAAGTATCTCTTCAGCATTAAATTTCTCTTCTTGAATATCCACTGTAGCAATCTTCACGGGTGCAGCACAGGTCAGCTCTTGATATCTGGACGACTTGCCTGAGCTGAGCATTTTCTGAGTCTGATCGTCAAGTCTTGCTATAATAGTATGTCTTTTGTATTTTCCTACCAGTTTCGCCGCTTCTACCCCTGCGGCAATACTGGCTGATACAGCGGCAACATCCCCTTTGATAACGATCGATACAATCCCACCTGACATTTTTTCAAACCGCACAAATTCAACATCAGCGGTTTTAAGACAAGTATCCAGTGCGTTCACAGAGCCTACAAAACCAACCGTATCGATGATACCGACGGAATTCATTTCTTAACCTACTATCGGATTATTTGCAATGTATTGAACGGCTTGGGCAAAAGCATCACAGGCTGCTTTACAAGCGGATTGTGAACCGGTCATCAATGCACCGGAAAAGTTTGATGTCGCAGTTGGTGGTAGAAAGGTCTTGCAAATTTTCACATCCGCAGCTTTTAAAGCCGCGTCGATACCATAGATTGCTTCAATTGGTGGGGCAATGCAATAGGCTATCGGCATTCCGGCAGGTATTTCGCATGTTTCTGATAAATAACTGCCGGTACTTGATATGCAGTGGGACAAATAAATGGACTCTCCTTTATCATTCGCATTTACGAAAAAAGCTCCGTTTTCAATATAATCGGCGCATGCGTCCAGACCGCTCTGTACTTCAGCAGGGTTTTCGCCTGCCAGGATACCAAGGGCTTCCCCGGCAAAGCTTGTAAAAATACCAACAAATGCCGAGAACAGGCATTCTCCGTAAACGACTTCGACATCCGCTGCTTTTGTTGCCTCATCAAGAGCGATAAATGTGACATCATCAATGGAGCCGGTAATAAGACCGATGCTCCGTTGATGTGGTTTAAGATTAAGCGCCTTGGCTAAATCGTCACTTACATTTGGTATCATATTCTTGCAAACAACATTAGCGCGTATAATTTCTCCTAACACTGGTTAATCCTCCTATCCAATTTATACTAATTTTAATTCTACGCCAGACATTTTATGCGTAAGCATGGTCTGACAAAGCTCAGCTATTTGGGCACCTGCTTCAACCGGTGCTGTTCCCATTGCATGAATGTTTGAAATGACAGTTCGTCTGGCTTCTTCCATCCCCATTGTTGGTTTATAGGTAATGTATGCTCCCATCGATCCGGTGGAGTTTAATCCTGGTCTTTCGCCGCATAATACTGCAATAACGTCAGCATCTGTAAGTTCTCCGATTTCGTCACCGATGGCAACGCGGCCATTTGCTACAAAAAACGGTGTTGAGTAAGTGATCCCCAGTGATTTCAGCCCCTGCTGGAAAGCGGGAAGGAAATCTGCGGCATTTTTTTCAATGGCGCGCGAGCTTAGTCCATCGGCAAATACAATTTGCACATTCAGATTCTTAACCGTATTTTTTTTGACAATTTCTACTGCGTCATCTGTCAATTTTTTCCCGGTATTGGGATTTTTAAGGTATTCTGCTTTATCAACAGCAATTGTGGAAAGTTTGATAAAGCCGAGATCATCAATCAGTTTTTCATCAACATCTGACCATACCGCATTTTGAGCGGCTGAATGATCTGCTACAAATCTCAAATATGATTTGGTTAAAGGTCTTGGTCCTGCTCGCCAAATACCTAAGCGACCGGAAGTAAATTCTTTCATTTTCATGTATCCATCGCGATCGTATGGATTTGGAACATAGAATATATCCTGCATCGTTTCCGCGGTCACATCTTCTACAAAGCCATCATCGCTGTTATCTGCCGTTGCCGTCACAATTGATTGATTCTGCACAGAACCCGTTCCTGCTTCAGTTAATTCTTCTTGTATAACATTTTTAATAATGTCACGAATTGTATCTTTTAAAGTAGCTTCATTTATCATTTTATATCACCCCTTCTTTTTACTTTAAGAATATTGAAGCATCGCCGGCTTTTTCGGTAAACATACCGTATTCGTCGAGTATCTCCATTTTTTGTAACCATTTTTCAAATTCAGGTATTCGTTTCATTCCGGACAGTTCCAGAAGTGATTGCCAGTCATGATTACCCAGCAATTGATAGTTAAGCATAATATCATCACCCATTGGTGCGGTTACAAAGGCAGGCATACCGGCGAGTGCCAGTAATAATGCCAGGTTTTCAGAATCATTTTGACTGGCCGGCATATGGTTGGTATAGCAGACATCCACACCCATTGGGAATAATGATAATGTCCCCATGAAGTGTTCTTCAAGGCCGCCTCGCAATTGTTGAACTGAATCGTAAATATATTCCGGTCCGATAAATCCAACTACAGACATGACATAGAAGGGATCATATCGTTTGGCATAACCATAGGTACGGGCCTCCAGGGTTAGCATATCAACTCCCATATGGGCATCACAGGAAAGTTCTGAACCTTCTCCTGTTTCAAAGTACATGATGTTTTTCCCGCCGGAAATACATTCGCGTTTTCCCAGATCATAAGCATCATCAAGCATTGTTGTGGTTACGCCAAATGATTCATTGGCCTTTTGCGTACCGGCAATGGATTGAAAAATCATATCTAAAGGTGCACCTTTACGAAGCGCCGCCATTTGTGTCGTAATATGTGAAAGCACACAACTTTGTGTTGGTATTTCCCATTTCATTCTAAAATCATATAATTTTTGCAGTAAGAACGTTGTTGATTCCACCGTATCTTGAACTGGATTCAAACCAAGCATGGCATCCCCAACCCCATAAGCAAGGGATTCGTAGAGTTCTGCAAAAATACCATCGATATTATCGGTTTGATGATTCGGTAATAAACGATTCGCGGCAATACCACGTTGTCCGATGGTTGTAACACAGGTGGCAACATTATCAATTTTTTTAGCGGCATAAACCAGGTCCATATTTGACATAATTTTTGTAACAGCGGCAATCATTTCTGCTGTTAATCCAGTCGCGATTCTTTGAATTATCGGACCTGTTGATGTATACAACATCATAAAGTCGCGCAGATCTCCCACCGTCCAGTTTTTAATTTCCCGATAAACGGCTTCATTAACCTGATCCTGAATGACTCGAGTAACATCATCAAGTTCATAGGGAACTGCTGGATTGTTTCGAATATCTGATAATAACATATCCGCCAATACGATTTTTGCAGCCGCTCTTTCTTCAGTTGAAGATGCAGCTAAACCTGCCAGCTGATCACCGGATTTCTCTTGACTTGCTTTTGCTTGGACTTCATTAACATTTTTAAATTGATAGGTTCTTCCAAACAATACGGTTTTTAGTTTCATACTTTCACTCCTTATTTTTTAGATTATCATATAAATGACAACCAATACTTTGTTTAGTTTAGCTTTTAGTTAACTAATCAAAGTGCCGGTTACTGCTTCCAATAACCGATACTTTGATCAGTTCCGCCTTTACTAAAAATCCACAACAAATTTATATCATTGAATTTTTCGCATACTCCAAGTTGTTTATATCAGTAAATGATACATTGGTGTCTTTGAAAATTCCTATGTACACTATTTAAAAATCAATGTTTTTACAACAACCGGCAATACCATCCCCCCGGCAATCGGATTGCCAATATCGATATAATCGCCATCACTGACGACAACGCTATCGATACAGATAACCGGATGGTCATTATTCAACAGTCGCTTAATTGTTTGTCCCAATACTTTAGCAATATCCTTTTCCGCAACAATAATAATGGGATAATTATGTTTTATCAGCGCCTCCAGACCTTTGATCAATTGTTCTGCACACATTTCTATTTGCTTAAACGACGGTGAACCGATGCCTTCAAAGGCAATCGCAACTTTTTGAAATTCATCTTCCAGCTTAAACCAGTCAATGCGCTTTCCTACTTCATCTGCGATTTCAGAGATAATGCTTTTATCGGTAAATTCTATTTTCGCAACCGGAATGTTTTTTAATGGCAAGGCTGATTTGTCGTAGGTCACTGTACTGCCGCTAATATCGGTGGTGTGTGAACCGGCACCAACGACTGTCGCGCGAATGGTTTCTTCAGCATCTTTCACCTCTAATTTTGTGAACAATTCCGATCGCCGGATTTCACGGCCTAAAATAATTCCCATATCCTGGTATTTGAAAACATTTTCTTTTTCGTCGTAATGGTAAACAATATCTGCGACGCCTCCAGAAAAGGTAAGATACTGGACCGGTTTTTTTATTTGCATATCCTCAATCGTAAGCATCATATCGTAATATTGATCTTTAGCTTTGATCCCCACCACCGTTTCGAGTTGATGCACCATTATTTTTGCCAATTTTGATAAACTTTCTTCATTTGCCATCTGACCCAGCTCAATATTGAGCGTTTCAGCTTTAATAATTTGTTTTATTTTTTCATTGATGTAGATAATTTTTCCCTGTTTATCCATTTTTACTAAACGACCGCCAATATCCAGACATCCTGTGGCAACTGTATCTCCGTGATCAAAAAGGACTACATTGGAGGTTCCTCCTCCGACATCAATGTTTGCTACAACCGCATTACATTCTTTAGAAATCTTGTCCGATCCGGCCCCCTTACCGGAAATGATACTTTCTAACACCGGCCCGGCCGTTGCCACAACAAAATCCCCGGCATAACCACTGAGTTTATGTAAAACTTCACTGGCATTGGCGCGCCTGGCTGTTTCTCCGGTAATAATAACGGCGCCGATGTCAATATCATTTTTTTCAATCGCTGCATTGGCAAATTCTCCATCAATTATTTTCATGACTTCACTCATGTCAATACGATCATCTGAAGTTAATGGGGTAAAATATATTTCACTTCGATGGACGATTCTTTTGCCAATAATTTCAATCCGCGCGATATTAAAACTTGACGCCATATTTTCAAGCAGTATCTTGGTAAATACCAACTGCGTCGTCGATGTCCCAATATCGATTCCGACACTGAGAATCTCCTGTCTTTTAAAACTTTCCATAATTTTTCCACCTCTAAGTTCCCGTACAATTTTTTAAATCACCTTAGGCTATTACCTTAAAAAAAATGCGACGCAGTTTAACTTATAACCATCGATTAATCGATGTTTATACTTTAAGCTGCGTCGCTTATTTACCTTGCTTCATTGCAATGTAATGGTTTAAATTTTTAAGTGCAAATTTCTGTATTGCTTTTTTTTTAATGAGTTTAATAAAAAAATAGCTTAAACTTTAAACATCTAATGCTAGATATTTAAACTTTAAGCTACGTCGCCTAATAAAATTGCATCATCGCAATTTATAATATTAATTTATAATTTATAATTTATAATTTAAATGCAAATGAAGTAGTGGTACCTTCATCACCTGTTTCAATAATTAACTTACCAAACAGTTTTTCATAAACGTAAGCCTTGACGATGTTGAGTCCCAGACCATTTTTTCTTTTCTCTCCGGATTTGTACCCGACGCCGTTGTCCTTTACTTCGATCATCTTGATTTTTCCATCACTTGCGGTTGTCACTTCGATGTGACCGGCATCCCCATTGGGAAATGCATACTTCAGTGAGTTTTGAATCAATTCGTTGACAATCAATGCAATAATCGTCGATTTTTCGCTGTCAACATAAAAGTCAGTGCCCTTAACAGATATTTCAATTTCTTTATTAGCTGTTGCGACGAATGATATCATGTTTTGTTTTATTTTGTCAAGCACTTCTTGTACCGAAACCTGATTATTCGACTTTTTTTCCAATAGTTCATGGGTCACCGCAATACTCATGATCCGGTTAATGCTGTCACTTAGGATGGTCTTAACCGCGGGATCCTCAGCACTCCGACTTTGAAGCCGCAGCAGTGAAGCCACCGTTTGCAGGTTGTTTTTAATACGATGATGAATTTCGTGTGAACTCACCAAGTAGCTGTTCACCTCTTTTTCGTATTTTCTTAAATCTGTGATATCATCAATAAACACAATCACATCAACCGTCTTTTTTTTACGGATAATGATGTGAATGCGATAAAATTTATCGCCAATTGCCACTTTTCCATCATAACTTTTTTCAATAATGATATGGTTATGATCGTCATTGCTAAAGGTCCCCTGGATATTCAAAAGAATATCGTCAAAATTCTTTGTTGAGTAGTTCAGATTATCAAAATGCTGATTTTCAATGGATTTATAGCCTAGTTTTTGATATATTTTAACCGCACGCTGATTAAAATATTTTAAATGGCCGGTTTCGTCAAATATTAAAATACCTTCGCGCAATTGCAAAGCTTCATTTTCATTGCTTGTACTGAAAATCGAACGCCACACCTCGTCAATTTTTTCATTTTCGGAGGATTGCTGCAATGGCGCACTTGGTACCACGGTCAATTTCAAATCCAGTATTCGCTCAAGGATTAGTGTGGCCACGACGTTGTCATTATGCATGATCGGTACAACCGTTTGTTTTGTCCATATCTTCTTCTTATTTCGGTCAAAACTCACGCCGATAATGTCTTTTGTGGTTACACCCAGATCAAAGGATCGAAATACGGCGGGTTCATTGTCACGGTAAATAATTTCGCCTAAAAATGAGTCGACATATATTGATCGCCTTTTTTTATATGATTCTGCAACTACCACTGCCAGATCTTTATCATGTACCTTTATATCAATAAACGTTTCTCGGTCAAATCCTTCGTTAAAATACGGCAGAATTTTAGCCACGTCGATTATTGCTTCGATTTCATCGTTGTTTAGTAGCGTAAACTCTTTGCATTGCTTTATTATAAATTCTCGGTCGCATTTGTAAGTCATTTCTTTTCGCCTTTTTGTGCCTGTAAAAGCATCATTTCGCTGATAACCCGGAGTGAACAGCCTTTTTCCATACTCAGTGTTCTGATTTTTTTATAGGCGCTGTCCTCATCAAGACCCTCGGATTGCATTAAAAATCCTTTTGCCTTCTCAATTATTTTGCGCTCTTCCAATCTTTTGGTGACGTCATCAAGTTTTTGCTCAGTTTTTTCTGCCTCAAGGGCTTTTGCATAGGATATTTTTAATGCCGGCACCAAATTCTTCTCATCAATTGGTTTGACAACATAACCAAATGCGCCGCTTTTTTTAGCCCCCTCAATAAATATGTCATCGGAATATGCCGTCAGAAAAACAACGCACTTGCACAGTTTGTCCCGACGGATTATTTTGGCAGCACTGATTCCATCTAAATTAGGCATATTAATATCCATCAGCACCATATCCGGATGATGGCTTCTGCATAAATTGATGGCATCAAAACCATCTTTCCCTTCACCCAGAACTTCAAATCCGGCATCTTCGAGTATAAACCGGATATCCATACGGGTTACCGGTTCATCTTCTACAACGATAATTCTCATAACTAGCCTCAACTCCACTCAAGAAATTTTCTTAACTCTGCAATCTTTTTATTTTTCAATGATGAAATTTTAAATATTTCATTGACCCCTGATAACCTTAACGAATCTTCTGCATAACTGTAATCCTTTTCATCCAGTATTAGATCAATTTTAGTGACGATGCCAATGATTGGTTTAATAAACATTCTTGCAAAACCCGGGGGAAACACATTAGACCTGCTTTTACAGTCCATTACCAGTGCCACCACATCCGCTTCCACCGAAGTCACCTGCAGCGCTGAATAGTACCCGCGATTTTCCAGATATTCTCCGGGTGTATCGATGATATTATTATGAAATTCGATAACCTGGGTTTTGTCGTAAGCGATATCATAAGACCCCAAGCGTTGATATAGGGTTGTCTTACCGCTTCCTGATGGCCCGATAAACATGACTTTTTTCATTGGGTCAACCTCAAGATCGGGTTACCTTTGGGATTGACATACCCTGTAACTGAGACAAGGTCTGCAGAACGCTTTCTACGGATGCTTCCACTGAACCGACGTCCCCTTCAATCACAAGGGAACCGTTAAAGCGATCCACATAGCCGATGGAAACATCCCCTGATTTTACCGCAACATCCGCTGCGATGATGGCTGCTTCACTGGGTGTAATTGTCAGGATTCCAATCGAATTGCGATTCTCTTCCAATCCTAATTTTTTATAGATGCTATTATCAGGATTTACAATAATATGCGCTAACGTAACCTGTTTTCCCGGAACGTATTCCTGGATCACTCTTTGGACATCTTCATTCATTCTCGAACTCTCCTAAGTTAGTTAGAACGCCGACAATATAATAATCATATTAAATAATTATTATATTGTCAACACTTTAACCGTAATTTCTATTCATTTCTTAATTTTTAGTTTCTCTTTAGTTGGCTTCTGATAGTAACATCATCGCAACATCTTCATGCGGTCTTGCAATAACATGTACCGATATCAGCATGCCGACTCTTGAGGCAGCGGCTGCCCCTGCATCCGTTGCGGCTTTCACGGCGCCCACATCACCTCTGACCATCACTGTTACCAGGCCACTGCCGATTTGCTCTTTTCCGATTAATCTTACATTTGCCGCTTTAACCATCGCGTCGGCAGCTTCAATCGCTCCCACTAAACCTTTTGTTTCAATCATTCCCAATGCGTCTGTTGTACTCATTTTTTCCTCCTGCATATTTTCTTATTTTTTCAGCGTATTGACTGACTCTTATTTTAAAGAGAATTATCGTTCCCGGATGCACCACATGTATTCCGGCTGCATCTATTCGTCATGATGTACATGACCAGCTACAATAATTATCATCAAAAACCTTTGTTAATCCTCTTAATTTGATTTCTTATCTTCGCATAAATCCTGCCAATTGGCCGGATATGCCGCAAAGAAAAATTTACAGTGATTCGGTGAACTGAATGTAACGGCGGTTTCCTTTGGAATAAAGATAACATCGCCGGCATGACCGGTAAATTTTTTCCCGTCATAGGTTATCTCCAATGTTCCGTCTACGATGTAATCCAACTCGTCGTAACCTAAATACCAGTCAAATGAGGACTTTTCAATTTTCAAAAAACCGGTTGCCATATTTGGACATTCCTCAATGGAAAGTATTTCTTTAAAAGTAACCTTATCATCCGGATTTCCTGTATCGAAATTCTCAAAAATCACACTGTTTCCCCGGATGAGTCTGATCCGGTCAGGCTCAGCGACTTTTTTTAATTGTTTGTCATCCGTTATCAGTGCCGCCATTACTTCATTTACAATCTGGGCTATTAGCTCTTCAGAAATATTTAAATCCAAAACTTGATTCTTCACTATCTGTTCAATATTATTCATTTTTATGTCCTTTCTACTGTGAAAATATTAGATTAACTTTCTTTTTAGTATTCGCTTTATAATAAAGTACTTTTAAAGTCCTTATGCGGCGATGGAATAACTGTGTAATAGACAATATTCCCACTTTCTTTGATAACGGCAACCCCGGCTTCCATGGATGCATCGACCTCTGAAACATCTCCGGTCATGACCAAATAGGATTTACCGCCGATGCCGGAACCCAGCCTCAATTCAACCAGCTGCACGCCGGATGCTTTCACACAGGTATCTGCGGCCACAATCAGTGATGCCATGGCCAGACTTTCGATAACACCAATCGCGCCTATTTTCTCCACATTACTGGAGCCGGTAATAGCCGGAAAAATTTGCTCATCGACATTTGGAATCATCAAATCATCAATAATGAATTCCCCGCCCAAAAGCTTTGCCGCTTTTATTGAATTTTCCACAGAGCCGACGTCGCCATATATTAAGGTAATATATTTCCCTGGACAAGTTGCTGTTGAAAACATCAGCTGTACATTGGCGACTTTCAGCATATGATCTGCTACTTCAATGCCTTTTGCGATACTGTTAAGTTCTATAAAACCAATTGCATTTATCATATCCTATCCTCTCGTGTTTCAATTGTGATGGATTCATTGGCAACCGCTGTAATTATTCCTGAAATACTGGCATGAATACACGCACCCAGTTTCCCATTTGCTATTTCGCCGATGAGTGTCCCTTCACTGACCATCATCCCTTTTTCCACCACTGGCCTGGCCAATGCTCCGATATGCTGTTTAAGCGGGATCACGACTTTTTTCACATTGCACTCAAAACTTTTCAATGGTGCACTCACATCGTATTTTTTTAACCCCAGTCTTTCGATCAGCCGTTTAACCGGTATTTTCCGATAAGCTATCATATCCGATGGGGATTTTTGTTCCTCTTCTTTATCAATCTTTATCCCTGCCTCGCTAAGCTGCTGTTTAATCATGGCATTGACTTTTCTTGGCGACAATCCGTTTGGACAGGCATATAATTCACAGGCTCCACACTCGGAACAACTCAATGCTGTTTTCATGCCCCCAAAATCGGATAAGCCATAGTTTGCAATGCGCATAACTAAATGGGGTTTGACATTATGACCAAGCAAATCCCGGGGACATAGATCGGTACACTTTTGACATTGTATGCAGGCGATTCTTGATTGTTTTAATACCTGTTCGATCCCTTTGGTTTTCTTTTGAATTAGTGCCGAATCCTGATCTAAAAGGATAATTGCCTTGGTCGTTTTCGTAATTGGCATTTCAAAATCTGCAATGACCTTTCCCATCATCGGACCGCCGTCAATTCCAACTTTTCCATCCCACGTTTCTACGCCGCATAACTCCAGGGCTTCTTTATAACTCATTCCGATTGGCAGGCAAAATGTTGCGGGGGTTTTTACATCCCCAGTAATCGTTACATAGGTGGTTGTAACCATTTTTCCTCTGGCAGCATTATTAACATTTAAAACCGTTTCCACATTACATACGATGCAGCCAACATTTAGCGGGATTCCACCTTTTGGTACCACTCTTTTCAAAACCTCATATACCGTTATTTGTTCATCACCGGCCGGATAAAAATCTTCAAGCAGGAAAAGCTCAATACTCTCATAGTGCTTCAATTGTTCTTTTAAACAATCGATTGCTTCTGTATGTTTCGCTTTAATGGCAATATAACCCTTTTTAGCCCCGGTTTCCTGGATGATGCCGGTTAATCCTTCCAAAATATCGTTGCTGTAGTGAAGCAATAATTCCTGGTCGACCCGGATTAAGGGTTCGCACTCTGCTGCATTTACAATTATATATTCGGCTTTCGCGGCCAGTTTCACATGTGTTGGAAAACCCGCACCTCCGGCGCCGACTACACCTGCTTCCGTGATCCGATTAACATATTCACTATTCATACATATCACCTTCGCTTTCGCTTTTTTCATCGATAATACCGATGATAATGCAGTCAACCGGTGCTTTTTCTAATCCTTCTGACCTTCTTGCCGCACTTCCATTCGTAATTAATACCAGTTCGCCGATTCCAGCTCCGATTAAATCCGTAGCAACGACAATCTCACCATTTTCAGATTCTTTTTCACGATTCAATAGTTTTACTCTCAGGAATTTTAATCCTCTTAGCGCATCTTCTTTTCTTGTGCACCAGATACTGTCTACAACCCGTCCAATCTTCATTTAATACTCACTCTCTCTTTGAACTCTTTAACTATATTATTCAAGGCTTCATTTACTGATGCAACATCACCCAGTACAGCAATCATAGTAAAATGCTGAGGACATATACCTTTGACCTCAAAAACTTCTACCGCTGCTGTTTTTTCAGCAATATCAGTTGCCACAAACATTTCCACGAGTTTTCCCTGTACCAATCCAACGGTATCAAATTCATCATTCTCCAGGAAATCTTTTGAAAACAAGCGACTTTTCAGCATTTTTATAACCCCTTCAGAGGGCGATTTAATTATTTCAATGTCCATATTTTTCACATTTTTTGACCTTTACACAATTCATTACAATGCCATCCTTATCCACAAGAATTATTCCTGGTATTTTATTCAAAATCTTATCGTAACTTTTAATCGTGTGTTTTATGTTTCATTTGCCCTCTATCTTGCAACCCTTTACAATAAAAAAACAAAAAACTTCCATGTCATTACCCCTTTTACTGGATAATCACATGGAAGCTTCGTCGCTTTTATACAAATACTCCGTTGCATTTGTATTATTAAATTGTGGGCTCATTATCTCAAATTAGTTTAATAATGTCAACCTGTATTATTTTATTAATAAACGATATTTATTTTTCCACATCACATTAACCTGTGCTATTAACACTTCAATAAAAAACCGAAGCTGCGTTGCTATGGAAAATACAAGATCATTTAGGCTATTTTTAATTCTTCATAGATTTCTTCGGAATATTTATAATCACATTTTTCGCAATCAAAAATGTCTTGTTCGAAATCAATCGCCATAAAATAACCATCAGGTACATCAAAAGATATTTTTATATCCTTGTTTTTCAATAAACTACTCATTTCAGTCTCCTTTTGAATCCATATTTTGTAACCTTTACAATAAAAAACAAAAAACTTCCATGTCATTACCCTTTTTACTGGATAATCACATGGAAGCTCCGTTGCTTTTATACAAATACTCCGTTGCATTTGTACTATTAAATTGTAAATTCATTATCTCAAACTAATTTAATAATGTCAACCTGTATTATTTTATTAATAAACTATTTATTTTTCCATAACGTTGCGGGCGGGTACTACCCGCCTCTACATTTATAAACACATAAAAAACAAGAGCAATTACAAATTTGTCGTTGCTCCTGTTTTTTTTATTTTACTCAAATTATTTACAAAAGGATTTATTGTATTTCTTTGACTAAAACATTCTTTCTGCTGTTAAGCGCAACGAATATCATTGAAATAATACTCCCAGTGATTAGGACCACTGCGGCAATTTGCCAATCTGCTCGAGTTGAGGTTAAGTTTAGTGCACCGCGCAGGAATTTCAGAATATAGGGTGAAAAGAATTGACCCAGCCCTGTTCCGGCAATATAGACTGAAATGGCGAGAGCCGCGTATTTTGGCTTAACCGCACTGCCTGCAACTGCTATTGTAACGGCAGGATTGAAGGTTCCAAAACCAATACCAAAAATTGCTGCCCCAACCATGAGCATTGTCATACTATTTGCAGCTATTAGTATAATGAAGGATAGCCCCACAAATAATGCACCGAATGAAGCACTATATTGTTTGAGATACTTTGAGGTGTTTCCATATAAAAGACCAAACGCAAAGGCGCCGGCGGTGAAAACGGTGAGTACCGTCGCCGATTGGGCTGCGTTTCCAATTTTGTCGGCATTCATAATCATGGCTAAATTGGTCATGAAGCTAAACTGAACAATATTGACCAAGGCACAGGCAATAGCCAAAACAAAGGTCAGTGTTGTTAACTTCTTTTCTTTTATTCCTTGAGTTTCAACTTTTTCATGCTTTACAACACCGGCATCTGGAAGTTTAAACCAAATAATAGCAGCAATAGGAATAACCAGTAAAAATCCCAGGAAAGAAAATCTCCAGTTATAACCGGCCAATAAGCCGCCCATCATTTGGAATACCATTCCCGCGGCAGCGCCAACGGCACTTTTAATTCCCATCATTTTATTACCTTCCGGGCCAGTAAATAAAGCTGCAATGATGGCAGAGGCCATCGGAAAGATCATGCCGTAACCGGCGCCAAAAATTACCCGGGTAAAGATCATAAAATTCAAATCGCCAATAAATGCGGATGGAATACCGCCAACAAAGATAAGAATCATAGCAATGGTAATTACCTTTTTAATACTCATATATTGAGTCATTTTACCGGCAATTAAGGAAAAAAATACCATCATCAAAGAAGGAATGGTGGATAACAGTTTAATTGTTTCCGGTGCCGCTGCTGGAAATGCTTTGGCAATTTCTGCCAATGCCGGGGTTGTCATACTGGTTGTATACATGAGTAGCGCAACTGACAAGGATGCTACTTTAACCCATAGATTACCATTCTTTTGTTCACTCATAACTTTGACTCCTTTAAAGTAATGATTTTTGGGTTATTCTCCGGAAAAGCTTCTCAATTTTCTCCTGATAATATAACCACGTTTAATAATAACCGCGTTTAACTTTATCCAATCATAACACCCATTTGCTGAACTGTCACTATTTATTTTCATTTTTACAATAAAATATATAATCGTCAATCTTATTGTCATTATAAAATGCCTTTTTATAGGCTTTATAAAATAAAATTATTATGTTTTTCGTAAATTTTAATATTTATTATGATAAACGTTGACATTTCATTAATTTAGTTTTATACTGAAGATAAATTAACCGTGTTTAATATTCTCAAATAAAATTAATACGTTAGCATAAAATGATTTTAATGAAGGAGCATAATGAAAGATAATATTGAAATTCTAAAAGAAGAACGTACCCAACTGTTTACTGATTTATATACCGGTACCATTCCTAAACGCATTCCCATCAGTGCTGCCCTTCCTGTTGAGTTAATGATTGCCTACTCAGGAAAAGATTTAGGTAAGACCCAATGGGATCGTGAAGGAATGAAAGGAATCTACGAAAAATCATTTGCGATCACCTGCTCTGATACTTACCCTGCCAGCTTTTCACGACATCCGGCCCATTTCCACTTGCTTGAATCCAAATCTTTCGTGATGGGATCGAGTGGGACTATCCAACATCCCGAGATTTCCGGAATGCTTCCTGAAGATTACGATGATTTTATTAAAAATCCCTATGACTGTCTAATGGAAAAAATCTTTCCCCGGTTGTATCCGGCCCTTAATACGGACCCTATTCACCGATCCATGGTTCTTGCAAAGGCCATGAAAGCGTATTACGACTACGTTGAATTCTATGGTGCCATGGATCGTGAACTCATTGACAAACATGGTTTCTTTGTGGCGCCACCAGGTTCAAGCACCGGTGTAACCACACCGTTCGACTTTTTATCGGATTTTCCCCGGGGATTTAAAGGCATCTCCATGGACATCAAGCGATGTCCTGAAAAAATCATTGCAGCTTGCGAAGCCATTTTACCATTATCCATAAAAAAAGGAACGCCTATGAATCCATCGCCTTTAGGGGCAAACTTTATTGCTCTTCATATGGGAACCTACTTACGAACCAAGGATTTTGAAAAATACTACTGGCCAACTTTCTACAAGCTGGTACATGCTTTAGCTGAAAAAGGCCAAACCTGTCTTATTTTCTGTGAGGATAATTGGATGCGTTACTTGGATTATTTATACGAATTACCCCAGGGCACCCGTTTCTATTTTGAATATGGGGACCCTAAACTGGTTAAGGAAAAGTTGGGTAAAAAACATATTATTTCCGGTTTCTATCCTATTTCCTATCTCAAAACGGCTACCAAAGAACAATGCGTTGACAAAGCCAAGGAACTTATCGATATTCTTGCTCCGGGAGGCAATTATTGGTTTAATTTTGATAAAAGTCCCTGTTCGCTCAATACCATCAATCCTGATAATTATCTGGCTGTTCTTGAATATGTTCGCGATAATGGAAAATATGATAATGCCGGTGAAAAAGTATGGACGAATCCCAGGGAAAATTCCATTGATCATGTGCTTAAGGATATTCCTGAATTCAAAAGCAAATATTATACTCCCTATGATGAATTCAAAAAAACAAACCCTGCACCAAGACCGGATCTTGATGGGGTTATTGGTGCAAAAATGCAGCAGTACGAAGATATGCTCTTCGGTATGCTCATGATGATGTGCTAATTACATAAAAAAAACGGCTCAGAGCACTGAGCCGTTTTTTTATTTCACAGTGAAGTCTTTGCCAACCTGGAGGTCTATTTTTTCAATCATGTGACGTGATTCCTCGATACACTGATCAATAAAATTATTATCAAAACGCAAACTCTGAAACAACAAGCGTACTTCCATTTCAGCTAAATATTCACTGGAGCAATCAAGATATCCTTCGCTTCGAGCCACATGAAGTCCATGAACCGTGGCAAGATTGGCTAAAGCTAACGCTTTTACGGTTATGCGATCAAGGCCCAGCTTATAGGCCCGATTAATATTTTCCACAAATCCAATGGATGCGCTTTCTGTTTTCATAAAAACATTCGACTCGCAAAGTTCATAGTAAAACCGGTTCAACTGCCGATTCAATCTGAAATTCCGGTTTTGAACCCGATATTCGATCGCCGTTTTCAATACATGATTACATCCCGGGAAGTGTTCATTAATGGCATTTTGTAATTTTACTTTATTGAATACCATATATTCATTATATACCTCTATCGCCAGGTTGTTTTTATTTTTAAAATAATAAGCTACCATGGCCTTATTGGTCTCAGACTCTTTTGCAATTTCTGAAAGGGTTGTTTTGACATAACCATTTTCATAAAATAATTTTTTTGCTGTTTTATATATCTTCTCTTTTGTCTCAATGCCTGTTTTATAGTTTGCCAAAAATCATTCCTCACTTCTTTTTTATCTAGTGTTATTCTATCATAAAACTGTTTTTATAAAAATTTTATCTTATATATTTCCAGCATACAGCATCTTTTGCGCTTCCGTGAATAATTTTTCCAGCTGCTCATCCGGATGATTTTTTGTCGCCCATCCAAATGATACTGATAAGATTATCCTATCAAGTTTAGTTTTATCAATGGCTTCTCTCATGCGATTAACAACTAACTCTGCAACCACCGAATTTGTTTCCTGCAGTAACAGCACAAATTCATCTGCACCGATTCTTGCCACCCTATCTACTGCTCTGGATTCATTTTTCATGATTTTTGCAGTGGTTATTAACAGCTGATCACCCATTTCGTACCCGAAGGTATCATTTGTCACTTTCAGGCCCTTTACCCGAGCAAGGATCAGCGTTACAGCGATTTTATTTTCTGTGTTTAACCGCGTTAATTCCTGTTCGTAGAAATTTTTATTATATACTCCGGTGAGCTCATCCAAATAACTCAAAACTAATGATTCTTTCTCGGCTTTTTTCCGATCCGTTATGTCAATGATATAGTTTAAGGTCGCTGGCTGGTCATTCCATAATATTTTAATGGCATTGAATTCTACCCATCGCATCACGCCATCTTTTCTGACAATTCGAAATTCCTGTTTTCCATGTTCTTTTTCATCCATTAATCGTTTTTTATAAAAGACGATCATACTGATGTTGTCTTCCGGACTTATCAAATCAGGGATGGACATCGATAGGAGTTCTTTGACGCTATAACCGGTTAATTCCTGAGCCATTGGGTTTGCTACTTTAATTTCCTGGTTTTGAATCACCATATAAGCTTCGAAGGTATTTTCAAAAAGGATCCGATATTTTTCGTCATTCAATATTTCTTGTTCCTGTTCAATTAATGTGTACTGGCCTCTTTTGAGTTTGGATTTCTGACGTAATGGTTCGTCTTTCATATTATACCTCCTTAAGCATTAAGCTTTTTTACATGGATAAATAATTCTATTTAAAAGAAATAATATAGTAATATATGCAATCATCGTACTCATTAATCATTATTTTCGATTATATCACGGTGTTGTCATTAAAAACAGTTTTCTTAAATTTTTTTCTTTGCGGTTTCCGGTTTGTTTGGTATTTTTGAAAATGCGGCTTATAACCTTAACGTTGCGGGCGATTATCAATCGCCCGCAACCCCGGAATTAAACTTATGTTTATTTTAAAACAATACGCTTGTACCGGTTCATAATGGGGTTTAAAAAAAGTTTGAACTATTAGCACTGACGACGAATAATTCAAACGTTTTATTTTAATGTTTGTTGTTTTCATTTCCCGTGATCATATTATCGGCATAATCAAGGATTGTCTTTAGTTTTTCATTGGGATTTTTTTTTGTAGCCCATCCAAAGGAAACCGATAAATTAATGTCTTTCATTTGAGTGTCTTTGATGGCTTTCTTCATGTGCTTCACCAGCACTTCTGCAACAATGGCATTGGTTTTTTTCATTATAACAGTAAATCGGTTCCCGCTTATCCGGGCGACAATATCACCTGATCGCGCGGTGTTTTTAATAATTTCAGCAACTGTTATTAGGATCTCATCCCCTATTTTGTAACCAAACCCGTCATTGATCATCTTTAAGCCATTGATATCTGCCATAATAACGGTGATTGGTAAATTTCCCGTTGCGTTGATCCTGTTTAATTCCTCTTCAAAATATTTTCGATTTGGCAATCCTGTCAGGGCGTCAACGTAACTCAGGTATAAAATTTTCTCTGCCGCTTTCTTTTGCTCGGTTATATCGTTGATGAAAACAAAGGCTGCGGGTTCCCCTTCCCATATAATTCGTATTGATTTTATCTCAACCCAACGCTCGGTGTTGTCTTTTCTCAATAACTTGAAGCTGTAAGTTGATTCTATGGGTTCGCCAATGAGCCGTTTAATATAGTTTCTGACAACCATTTCTTTATGTTCCGGATGAACAAATGTGGTAAACACTGCGCCCATGATTTCTTTTTGAGAGTACCCGGTCAAGTATTCTGTCATTTTATTGCATAATCTCACATGTCCGCATTGTATAATTGTCATTGCTTCAACCGCATTTTCAAAAAAATATCGGTATTTTTCCTCGATCATGAGATTATGGTCATTTTCAATTAATGTATACTGATCCTCTTTTAAAGTTACTTGCTTGCGTGCCGTATTATTTTCCATTTAATGCTCACCCCCTTATAATTACATTTTGTACCCCTCTATGCATATAAATTAACTCAATCTAAAAAAAATATTTTAAAAATTAATTTATATTTGTTTGAAACATGCGCTGGATATTGCCTTGACATTGCGGGCGGGTAATACCCGCCCCTCCGGGATAAAAAAACGTTTGGGTGATATGTGCTTTATGCATATCACTCAAACGTTTTTTATTGAGGCTATTTTCGATCGACCATTCCGGTGAATTAGAAAAAGGTGATTTGGTTGGAGGCGGGGAGCTGGTTGAGGCAGCCTTGTTTTTCCAGGGTTTCGATGACGGATTTGCTGATTTTGGTGCGGACCTGCAAATCTTCCCGGGACATGTAGGGGCGCAGCTGGGCTTCTTCGAAAATCCGCTGGGCGGCTTTGTCGCCGATGCCTTCGAGGGCGTTCATCGGCGGCAGCAGGGAATCCCCGACAATCCGAAAATTGGTGTGGTGGGATTCATAGACATCCACATTTTTGAAGGTGTAGCCCCGGCACATCATTTCGTGGGCAATCTCGAGCACGGTCAACAGGGATTTTTCCTTGTTGGAGGCTTTATTGTTGCCGATGTCCCGGATATGGTTCATCATCGCCACGACGTGATCTTTGCCCTGGCTGATCAGCTGGGCGTCAAACTCGCTGGCCCGGACGGTGAAGTAGGTGGCGTAGTAGGCCAATGGGTAATAAACCTTATACCAGGCAATTCGAAAGGCCATCGTTACGTAGGCGGCGGCGTGGGCCTTGGGGAACATGTACTTGATTTTTTTACAGGAATCGATGTACCAGCCCGGGACCTTGTTCGCTTTCATGGCTTCTTCCCATTCGGGCTTAAGTCCCTTGCCCTTACGGACGGCTTCCATGATGGTAAAGGCAGTTTTGGCTTCCAGGCCGGCATAAATGAGGTAGAGCATAATATCATCACGGGTACAGATGGCCTCCTTGATGGTGGCTTTTTTATCCCGGATCAGATCCTGGGCATTATTGAGCCACACATCGGTGCCATGGGACAGACCAGAAATTCGAATCAGGTCGGAAAAGGCGGTGGGTTTGGTATCCAGAAGCATTTCCCGGACAAAGCTGGTGCCGAATTCGGGAATCCCGCACACCCCCAGCGGCGATTCAAAATCGTTGCACTGCAGATCCAGGGCCTTAGTGGAGGTAAACAGGCTCATCGTTTTTTCATCATCCAGGGGGATGCCGACGGAGTCAATACCGGTGAAGTCTTTGAGCATCTTGAGCATGGTGGGATCATCATGGCCCAGAATATCCAGTTTCAGCATTCGTCCACTGATGGATTCGTAAGCGAAATGGGTGGTGATGGTGTCGCTTTCGGTATCATCCGCGGGATGCTGAACCGGACAGAAATCATAAATATCCTTATAGGTCGGCACCACCATGATGCCGCCGGGATGCTGGCCGGTGGTTTTCTTGACGCCGGTGCAGCAGCTGATGACCCGGTCCAGTTCAGCTTTGGGGACCTTGATATCATTTTCATCGTAATAATTCTTGACAAAACCGTAGGCGGTTTTGTCGGCGATGGTGGAAATGGTGCCGGCCCGGAACACCTTGCCCTTGCCGAACAGAACCTCGGTGTAGCGATGGGCCTCAGCCTGATTATCGCCGGAAAAGTTCAGGTCAATATCCGGTTCTTTATCGCCTTCAAAGCCCAGAAAGGTTTCGAAGGGAATGTCAAAACCGTCTTTGGCCAGGGGCGTGCCGCAATGGGGGCATAGGGCATCCTTTAAATCCGGCCCGACCCCGACTTCGTTACTGTCGAAAAATTCCGAGTACTTACACTGGGGGCAGCGGTAATGGGGTGCCAGCGGATTGACCTCGGTGATGCCGCAGAGGGTGGCCACAAAGGAGGAGCCGACGGACCCCCGGGAGCCGACCAGATAGCCGTCTTCCATGGAATGGTGCACGAGTTTCTGGGCGATCAGGTACAGCACCGAATAGCCGTTGCCGATGATCGAATCCAATTCTTTTTTGATCCGTTTAGTGACGATCTCCGGGAGGTTTTCACCAAACAGTTCGTTGGCCTTTTCCTGGACCATTTCCCTGATTTCGTCATCGGAGCCTTCAATAATCGGCGGGAAGGTGCCGTCGGGAATGGGCAGCACGGGATCCATCATATCGGCAATTTTTCTGGGGTTTTCAATCACCACTGCCCTGGCGGTGGCGTCATCCAGATAATAAAATTCATCGAGCATTTCCTGGGTGGTGCGGTAATACAGCGGGGGCTGCTTTTTCGCATCCTTGTAACCCTGGCCGGAAAATAGAATTTCGCGATAAAGGGCATCCTCTTTATTGACAAAGTGGACATCCCCGGTGGCCACCACCAGCTTGTTCAGGCTTTTGCCCAGTTCAATGATGCGCTTGTTGATATCGATGAGAGCCTCCTGGTCAGGCAGGCTGTTCTTGTCAATCAGGTATTGGTTGTTTCCCAGCGGCTGGATTTCCAGATAATCGTAGAATCGTGCGATCTGCAGCAGTTCCGCATGGGACTTGTTGTTAACCATAGCGGTGAACAATTCCCCCGCTTCACAGGCGGAGCCAATCAGGAGGTTTTTGCGGCTTTCGGCCAGTAAAGACTTAGGAATACGGGGTTTTTTATAGAAATAATTTAAATGGGACTCGGACACCAGGCGGTACAGATCTTTGATGCCCGCCTGATTTTTGGCATAGATAATGATGTGATTGGTGTTATTGATGCGGATGCTGCGCTCTCTGGTGGACAGCGTGTTTAAGGTCTGAATCGAAGTACAGCCTTTTTTCTCGGCCAGATCCAGCAGCTTCACAAAAACCTTGGCCGAAGCCATGGCATCGTCAAGGGCGCGATGGTGGTTGCCCATGTCGATTTTAAAAAAGCTGCAGAGTTTTTTCAGATTATGCTTGTTGATCTGGGTCAGTAAACATCTGGCCATGGCCAGGGTATCCACGGCGGTGTGATCCTGCTGGATATCATGGTCGGCCAGGGCTTTTTTAAGAAAGCTCATATCAAAGGGCGCATTGTGGGCCACTAAAATCGCATCTCCGGCAAACGCCAGAAATTCCTGCAGAGCATCCGCCTCTTCGACGCCTTCTTCGACCATCTGGTTGGTGATGCCGGTAAGATTGGTAATAAAGGGTGGAATATCGCAATGGGGATTCACCAGTTTGGTGAAACTGTCAATGACCTGTTTGTTTTTGATTTTAACCGCGGCAATTTCAATGATCTTGTGATTACCGGGGATCAGGCCGGTGGTTTCTAAATCGAAAAAGATATAGTCCCCGCAAAAGCCTTCATCCTGTGTTCCGAACACCATATTGAGCTGATCTTCGACCAGGTAGCCTTCGACGCCGTAGAGAATTTTAATGTTGCGGCGTTTTCCCTGTTCCATCATTTCCGGATAGGCCTGGAGTACCCCATGGTCGGTGATGCCGATGGTATCGTGGCCAAAATCCGAGGCCTGTTTCATGATCTTTTCAACCTTGCTGACCGCATCCATGGCGCTGAACTGACTGTGGATATGGAGTTCCACCCGTTTTTCCGGGGCGTCATCGGTGCGGATGGTTTCCCGTGACAGGTTAATGTTTCGGGGGCTTAATTGGATTTCCCGGGAATATTCATCGTAGTTGATTTTGCCTTCGATAAGGTACCAGCCACCGTCTTTGATGGCGGCTACCACTTCTTCTTTGTCCGTGAATATTTTACAGGCAATACTGCCGCTGTTGTCGGTGATATTAAAGGTCAGCAGGGTTTTATTGTTTTTCAGGGCCCGGGTGTTCACCCCAAAGGCGGTTCCCTTAAAGGCAAAGGTGCCGCCTTCGGATTGGCCGTTGTCGCTGAAATCAACTTCACTCAGCGGGATCAGGGGTTTGGTGATTTTCTTGCCCATCACCACATCCCCGGGCTTTTCGGCTTTGGGCAGGCTCTTTTTGGGATCGCTCTTGGCTTCCACCGGCTTGATGGCGGCCAGCCGTTTTTGCAGATCCTGTTCGCCTTTTTCAGTGACAGCTTCGTCATCGGAAAAACGAACCACCAGATTGGATTTCAACCCATAGTGTTCAAAGATCAACCGGGTAAAACGATTTTTAAAAATCTCAATGGCCTCGCCGTCCAGAGTTCCGGTGGAACGGCCGCGGACATAAAAGGTATCGCCTTCGGCCATTAGGGTGTTGATCAGCAGAATGCTGGTTACCCGCGGGTTAATGGCACTTAAAAGCTCGGTGACGCCGGGACCGTCAACCTCAAGCAGGGCTTCGCCGCTTTCATAAATTTGCGGTGCCACCTCGATTTTCAATGCTTCCATGTAGTCGAAAATCTGGCCCAGTTCGGCTTCTATGATTTCTGCATTGGTTTCTTTTTTAGGGCATGAAAACTTAAAAATCAATTCCCCCTGGGCGGAATTGATTTTTATGCTGTCCGTTACTAAACGATATTCATCGATAATTTTTTGATAACGCTCTTGACGTCGGGATATAATACTCAAAAGTCTCGCCTCACATTTTTTCTATTTCTGCCAATAATACGGTAATGATTTCATCCTCTTGCAAACTGCGGATAATTTCACCTTTTTTAAATAATACGGCCTTATTTTTTCCACCGGCAATGCCAATGTCTGCGGCTCTGCCTTCGCCGGGGCCATTGACAATGCAGCCCATTACCGCAACGGTAATATTTTTTTCAACGTGGCGCAGCTTTCGGTTGATCTCTTCGGCAATACCGATGAGATCAATTTCGGTGCGGCCGCAGGTGGGACAGGAAATGATTTCCACCATCTTTTTTTTACCCCGGTACAGGCCGATGGTTTTTAGAATATCCAGGGCGACGTCAATTTCTTCCAGCGGATCTCCGGTAATCGACACCCTGAGGGTATCGCCTAAGCCACTGAGCAACAGGTAACCGATGCCCATGGCTGATTTCACCGCTGAGGTCCTTAAAATACCGGCTTCGGTGATGCCCAGATGCAGGGGATAATCATATTCCCGGGCAAACAGTTCATAGGATTCAATGGTCAGGCGCACATCCGAGGCCTTCATGGAGACCACGATATTGTCAAAACCGGCATCCTCCAAGAGGTGGATGTGTTTTTTAGCGGAGTCAACCATTCCCTGGGGGGTGGCCTGGCCGTTATCCCGGGCTAATATTTCTTTTTCCATTGAGCCGGCATTAACGCCAATGCGAATGGGAATACCCCGTTCCCGGGCCATCGCCACAATTTCCCGGACGCCGATGGCGGAACCGATATTGCCGGGATTAATCCGCAGCTTATCGACCCCATTTTCCATGGCGGTGAGGGCCAGCCGGTAATCGAAATGAATATCCGCCACCAAGGGGATGGCGATATTTTTTTTAATCCCGGCAATGGCCTGGGCTGCGGTTTCGTCGGGCACCGCCACCCGAATGATCTCGCAACCGGCGCTTTCAAGGGCTTTAATCTGGGCCACAGTGGCTGCCACATCTCTGGTATCGGTGTTGGTCATGGACTGTATGGCAATGGGATTATCGCCGCCAATGGCGATATTTCCAATATGAACAACCTTTGAATTTTTTCGCTTTGGTAACATAGAACCTCCTAGGCTGCTAAGCGCATGATATCGTTAATGGCAATGATGAGCGCCAGGGCGATTAATGCGATAAACCCGAAATAGTTTATTTTCATTTCCACTTCAGGACTGAATTTTCGGCGGGTGATGATTTCGATCAGGATGATAAATACCCGTCCGCCATCCAGAGCCGGCAGAGGGAACATATTAATAATCCCGAGGTTGACGCTGAGCATGGCGGTAAAGGCCAATAACACGATAAACCCTTCATTGATAAAGGAGCCGACCATGGATACCATCCCAATCGGACCGGCCAGGTTATCAAATCCGATCTGACCGGTAAACAGCATCACAAAGGATTGAAAAATCAGTCCGGCAAACCGCCAGGTATTCAGAAAGGCATTGCCAATGGCTTCAAAAAAATTCATCTGGCCCAGGGACAATGAAATAATCAATAGGCAAACCCAGGCAAAAATAATATTCATAGCCGATCCGGCCACCAAAATCAGCAGCTTCTGCCCTTTTGTTTTGGATTCAAAGCTGCCCTCTTCAGGAACTGCCAGAGGATCCGACGGAATCAGGTTGCCGTCTTCGTCCTGCTTGGGTTCTTCTCCCCGCATTTTACAAAAACCGCCGATGGGAATGGCTCTGATGGTAAAAAGGGTTTCTTTCCCCTGATGTTTAAAAAGCTTCGGGCCCATGCCGATGGCAAATTCTTCCACAAAGACGCCGGTTTTTCGGGCGGCCATAAAATGTCCCCATTCATGAACCACAACCAGAACGCTTAAAATTAACAGTGTAATGAGTATTGTATATATGTTCAAAACTTCTCCTATGCGATGCCGGCAGTAAAGCTGGCAAAGATATAAATGAGAGGGATGATAAACAGGATGCTGTCAAAGCGATCCAGAATCCCTCCGTGGCCGGGTAAAACACGTCCAAAATCCTTTATTCTAACCCGTCTTTTGATCATCGATGCAGTTAGATCCCCGCATTGACCGGCGATACTGGCAACAATACCTAAAATCAGATACATGTACCAGGGTAGCACAAAACCGAAAAACCTGCCCAGGATTGCTCCGTAAATAATGATGCACAGGGATGATGCGATGATGCCGCCAACCGCGCCGGCAATGGTTTTTTTAGGGCTGATCTTAGGGGCAAAATGGGTTTGTCCCATGGATCTCCCCACATAATAAGCGGCGGTATCAGTGGAAAAGGCAATTACAAAAATCATCCACAGATAATAAACGCCATTCTGAAGATTCTCAAAAAGAAAGAGATAGCCAAACATCACCGGGACATAGATCAGTCCGAAAAGCATGGCACTCCCTCTTTGTATACCCACATTTCCGGATAATATTTCAATACAAAATATTGCAATAAAAACAACCAACAACACCGGCATTAGAAAATAATAGTCCAGTTTTATGCTGACGGTTATGATCGCTGCTAAAAACAGCATAAAAAGCAGGTTTATCTTGGGATTGAGGGATCGGTTGATGGCGGTGGTGTATTCAACTGTTCCTCCAAATATCAGAAAACTCACTCCGATCACCAGAAAGAATCCGCCCTGGTATAATATAAAAACAAGCAATGGAACCCCGAAAATTGCTGTCCATACGCGTTTGCTCATGGTATTCTCCTTTGCCTTTCTTAAGCTGTGCCAAATCGCCGATGCCTTTGCTGATACGCTTCGATGAGGTGGTAATAAGCTTCCTGATCAAAATCCGGCCAATAAGTATCGATAACAAAGAATTCGGTATAAGCGGTTTGCCATAGCATAAAATTGCTCAGCCGACTTTCTCCGCTCGTTCGAATAAGCAAATCCGGATCGGGTAACCCCTTTGTATATAGCTCAGCGTTTAATCGTTCTTCAGTAACTTCCTCGGGTAAAACACCTTTTTCCATTAAGGCCTTTACGGCATATACAATGTCATTCCGTCCACCATAGTTCAAGGCAACGTTAAAAATCAGGCCGGTATTGTCTTTGGTTGTTTCCATGGCTTTTCTGGCCGCATCCTGAACCTTGGGGTACAAACCGGCGATATCCCCAATAACCTGGATTTTAACATTGTTTTTATGCAATTCTCCAACTTCTTTTTTAAAGTATTCCACGGCAATGTTCATCAACCCATCGACTTCTTCCTGGCTTCGCTTCCAGTTTTCGGTGGAAAAAGCATACACGGTGAGTATTTTAATTCCCGCATCCGAAGACGCTTTTACAATCTTTCTCAGGGTTTTCATTCCGGCGTTGTGCCCAAACAACCTGGGCCGATTTTTTTCTTTTGCCCAACGCCCATTGCCATCCATAATAATGGCAATATGCTCGGGCAAGTTCTCTTTTGATAACTGGCAGGTCATATTGTACCTCATCTTCTCTATATAATGTCCATAATTCTCAATTGAAAATTTAACAGATCCCATAAATTTCATTCTTTATGTATTATATGCTATTTTCACAGATTTGTAAATTCCATCACACCGCAAAATGGTTACCCAAGCATCACTTAAGACTCTTTTTTTCCAAAAAAGGGAAAGACCCCAGGCATTGCCCGGAGTCTTTTTGGAAATTATTGTGAAAATGAGAATTGTTAATGTTAATATAACACCATTTTCACAAAAAGTAAACGATTAAATGCGAATATGTTAATTTAATTTTATTAAGTGTAACGTTAATCGTCTTAGGCTCAAGCTATCCTTCTACAATGGTAATTCTAAAATCGGCCTGCTCTTTTACGCCTCTGTTATTTTTCTTTTTTTGCAAGGGTAATGTAACGGTACACGGTTGGCAGGGATACGCCCATGGTATCGGCAAGATACCAAATGGTACCCTTTACTGAAAAGGTGCCTAAAGCTTGGAGTTTACCCACTAATTCGACCTTTTCATCCTTATTCAGATTGAAAATATTCTGTCCGGATTCGCTTAAAATATGGCTGACATGATCATCCACCAGCGCTTTTGCATCCAGATTTACCGTTTCCGGCAGCACTGCTTTGCTCTGATCCTGAATTTCGGGGATTCTAATCATTTTATTCAAAATATCTCTGGCAACAATAAGTTCGTGACAATCGGAATTGATACAGAGCATTCCCAGCAGGAATTCATGGTCATCTTTGATAAACCAGGTAGCGGAGTGCATAGCGACCCCTTTTTTTGATGTTTTCTTTTTGTTTTCCATATATGGGGCTTTTTTATGGATCTCACTGCGAAGTATTTTTAAGGAGACTTCGGTGATGGGTGCCCCAACTTTCCGGCCGCTGATGTGTCCGTTACGGATGGCAATCACCGAATGATGCCAATCTGTCAAATCATGAAGAACAACCTCGGTATTTTCACCCATAAAATCGGCTAAAAAGTCTACCAGGGTTATGTATGCCTCTAACTTCTTATTCATCGCTTTCCTCATTTCTATTTATCGGAAACGGCCCATTATTTAACTGCAATGGCTTCGATTTCAAATAGTGCTGCTTTGGGCAGGGCTGCCACCTGGACACAGGAACGGGCGGGATATTCGCTGAGTTCTTTAAAGTAATCCGCATAAATCCCGTTAACTATTGCAAAATCACCTATATCCGCCAAAAAAATGGTTGTTTTAACAATGTTCGCCCTGGTCATGCCGGCACTTTCTAACACTGCGGACATATTTTCAAGACCTTTTTTCGTCTGCGCCGCAATGCCCGCTGCCAGCTCACCAGTTTCGGGATCCAATCCCAATTGTCCGGAAGTATACAGGGTTTCACCGGCCAGATAGGCATGGGAATAGGGTCCCACTGCTGCCGGAGCCCGGTCTGAGATAATTGCTTTTTTATTCATTTGTTTCTCCTTTTTTATTTATTGCAGGGGTTGGTGTCCTTGCTGTCAGTGTCGTTTTTGTAGTTTGGAATTCCTTATTCTTATACTAGCATGGGAAATTCTGTTTTACAAGGGATTAAAAATTCATACATCTGTGAAATTCCGAGGACGATTATTTTATCAAATTGTGTGCCTCATGGCGAACAGGCAGCGCCTGTCCGATCCTGGCGCACACAATGATAAATAATCGTCATTGGAATTCAGGCAACCGTTATCAACGAGAATAGAACCACCAACCCGTTGTGGGGTTAATGGTTCTATCCGTTTCGCTCTTATGCTGAGTTATTCTTTTATACTGTTTTTATGCTAATACGTATTTCTCGATGGCGTGGGCCACGCCGTCTTCTTTATAGGAAAGGGTGACTTTGTTGGTGATTGCTTTGACATCATCCGAGGCATTGCCCATGGCTACCCCAAAACCGGCAAATTGCAGCATTCGCAGATCGTTGTCGCTGTCGCCGATGGCCATGACGTTTTTGGCTTCGAGGTTCAGGATTCGGCAAATCTGCTTTAATCCTTCGCCTTTGTTGGCGGAGCGGTGGTTCACTTCGATGTTATTGGCAATGGCACTGGTTAAGGTGACACCTTTAATCTGGGAAAAGGTCTGCCAGAGATTCCGATGGTTTTGATCGCTCAATAAGGGAATATTGATTTTTTCAATTTCCGCCGCATGGGCCAGGGTGAATTCCAAAATATTATCCACTGGAATGGAGACACTTTTAATCATATCGATTAATCCCTGGGGGAAGGTTTTTGTTGGGATAAGACTTTTAAAATACCGGTGTTCGGCATAAGAGTGACCTTTATAATAAATCTCACAAAATATCTGCCGACGGGTGATTTTGTGCATAATTTTATTAATGCTCCCGGATCCGATGTAATTATTGCTGATGACTTCCCCTGTTTTTAAATTCATGACGGCTGCTCCGTTGGAGGTTACTGCGTAGTTAACCCCGGGGATGCCAATCACGGATTCGGGCAGCTGGGCGAAAATCCTGCCGGTTGAGGGAACGATGTGAATTCCTTTGGCGATAGCATCTTTCAACGCTTTTTCAGTTCTTTTGGAGATGGATTTATGGTCCGCCCCAAGGGTGGTGCCATCCATGTCCAATGCGATTAATTTAATTTCCATGTTTCCTCCGTTCTTACTTTATAGTACCAGTTTAACACATGAAAATTATTTTTGCACTAGGTAAGCCTTTACAGGATTTAACTTAAGGTAGGCTTGGTCTCTGTGGACAATCGTTTATCAAATTGTGTGCCTCATGGCGAACAGGCGACAGCCTGTCCGATCTTGGCGCACACAATGATAAATGATTGTCGTCAGAGGCCAAGCCGCAAACGTAGAGTCTTGCTGCTTTTCGTTTAATCCGGGTCGATCGGGCAGACCATCCTGGGACGATCAATCAGGTTTTCTTCGCGGTCGAGGATTTTTACGGGTTTGTCGGAAAAGGTCAGGATGACCTGGGAAAGCCGCTCGATTTCATCCCGGTTATGGCTCACAAACACCACGGTGCGTTGATCGTTTTTCCAGATTTCCAAAAAATCATCCATCAGCTTGTTTTTCAGGGCGCAATCCAGGCTGCTGAAGGGCTCATCCATCAGTAGCAGTTCCGAGGGGTACAGGAAGGCCCGGGCAATGGACACCCGTTGCCGCATGCCGCCGCTAAGCTCCTGGGGGTAAAATTCTCCGACGGTTTCCAGGCCCACCAGCTGCAGCATGCCATTGATGCGGTCTTCATCGAGTCCCGGTTTTTTAATGGCTTTTTGTTTCATCACAAAGCGGAGGTTTTCTCGTACCGTTCGCCAGGGCAACAGCCGTGGCTCCTGAAAAATATAGGAAATGGATTGAAAGTTCACGCCTTCAATGGTTCCTTTATCAGGGTTTGTCAAGCCGCAGCACAGGTTCAGGAGAGTTGATTTTCCCGAACCGGAGGGGCCTAATATGCCGGTAATTTTATTTTTTTCAAGAACAAGATTGAAATTTTCATAAATCACCTGGTCCCCATAGGACTTACTTAGATTTTTTATGGTAATTGACATTGGTCGGTCCCCCCTCTTTTCGTTCGCTTAATAAAATGCAGGGTTGCCTTTTCGATGATGAAACTGCATACCACAATGATCAGGGTCCATGAAAAAAGCAAATCGGTTTCCAGATAAATTTTTGAATAGTACAGATTCATTCCCATGGATGGCAATGCATTGGCTAGAACTTCAGCGGTAACCGTGACCTTCCAGCCCAGACCAATGGCGTTCATAATAGCTGATACCGCAAAAGGTTTGACCGAGGGAATATAAATATCACGGATTTTTTGGGTCATTGTCACATTGTATACTTTCGCCATTTCCAAAAGCCTGTTGTCGGTGGAACGTACTCCCTGAACCACATTGGTCCAGGTCACCGGAAAACAAATGAGAAAGGTGACTACCAGGGGAACCAATCCCGAGGCAATCCACAAATTAATAAGAATGATAACCGAAACCACCGGCAGTGACTTAATGGTAGTCACAAAGGGGTTCATAATCTCGTAGAAAAGCTCGTTAAGCCCTCCTGCCAAACCAAGGACCAGTCCTAACAGAACAGAAATAAAAACACCGCCGAAGACACGCAGCAGGGTGGCGGCAATACTCACAAAAAACTCAAAATCCCCTGCAAGGGTAAAAACGCCTTCCAGGGTTTTAAGTGGGGATGGCAGCACCAGTGGGCTGTTTACCCACCGGGCTGCCAAGGCCCAAAGGAGCACCCAGAAAAGGGTGATCCCTACTTTTGTGATTATTTTTTTAGGCCATTTATTTTGGTTATTTTCCAAAGCTGTAGAAATCTTCACCGGGAACTTTTCCTCCAATGGCTTTTGGTTCAAAGCCTGCTAAAATTGTATAGTATTCTTCCAGGTCTGCCTGGGCATCCTGGGCGGGAATAAATACTATGTTGGAATTTGGAATGGCTTTTTCAGCCAGTGCCGCATCTGCCATAATCCCGGCAGTCACAATGTTTTTAGCACCTTCCACAGGATTGTCATTCACATTTTTAACGGATTTTTCATAGGCGGTCATAAAGCTTTCAACCAATTTTGGGTTGGCATCGGCCCATTCTTTGTTGATTACCAAACAGCCCATCTGGAGTTTGGAGCCATTGTTTGCTTCTTCCCATGCTGCGGTCAAATCAACAGCGACCTTAAGGTTTGGTTTTTTAGAAGTAACGGTGGTTACAAAGGGTTCCGGAATCATGGCAATGGTTGCCCCGCCAGATACTAATAGGGTTGCGGCTTCGCTATGTTCCGCCACATAATTAATGGTAACATCCACACCGGGTGTTAGTCCATTTTTTTGCAGCAGATAGTTCAGCACGAATTCCGGTGTTGAACCCTGGCCGCTGGCAATCATGGTTTTTCCTTTTAAATCGGCGATGCTTTTAATGCCTTCGGCATCATCGGCAACAATATTCACAACACCCAGAGTATTAACAGCGCCTAAAATAACTTTGCCTTCGGTTTTGTTAAAAAGCACAGCAGCCAAATTGGTGGGAACTGCTGCGATTTGATATTCCCCGCTGATTACCCCGGCGGTGATTTGATCCGGAGCTCCAGCCACGGTGAATTCAGTGGTAATGTTTTTGCCAAGATCCACGCCGCCGACAATCATTTCCGCCATACCCATTCCGGTTGGGCCGGCCAGGGTTGCAACTTTAACGGTTTGTGGTTCTGCGGGAGCGGATTGACATCCGGTCAATCCCATTGTAAATACCAGTAACAGACCAAGAATCGCCATCCATTTTTTGTTTTTCATTTTCTTTTTCTCCTTTTTCTTTAAGCTTTTTAGATGTTTGCGAAACTATCGTGAGCTTCGCTGCCAGCTTACACGAAACAATTTCTCCACT
>NZ_LGYO01000012.1:0-11630 GCF_001263355.1 Acetobacterium bakii | reverse complement strand
ACCATTGTTCGATGTTTATGAATTTCGCAATTACCTACAAACTCTTTTTTCTATAGCTTTAGAATGCACTTCAATCATTGCCCATTTCAATAAAAAAACTCCCTATTCGGAAACAGGAAGTTAATACGCAAAAATCAGGCCCTTTGAGGCAGGTATTTTTTCGAATCACATCCCTTCCAAATCAGAATCCCTTTTTTGTCAGGCAAACGTTATCACATTCAATTGAGTTAATTTTAGCATGAATAGAGATTCTTGCAAAGAAAAAGAAGGTGGAAAATTTCGATTTTCCACCTTCTGATTGCAACTAATTTAATTTTCAATAGTAATTATTCGTTATTACACCTAAAAGTCTGAGAAAAATCGTTGCTTTATGGCATTGTGAATGGCTTAAAGACTTAGTTTAGCTTTAACCGCAAAATGATTGAATTTCACTGACTATTGTTTGATCCAATTGTGTGCATCATGGCGGACCTGCGTTAGCATGTCCGCTCATGCAGCACACAAGGATAAACAATTGGCAGTGAAATAAGCCGCGATCTATTCGATGGACTTGAGGGACTCAACCATACTGATGCGTTTGATCATGGGGGTCATGACGATATTTACGAGCATGGTAAAGACCATGGTAAACAATATGGCGAAAAGGAAACTGCTGAGCTCGATACCCCGACCGAACATGGCGATGTCGGTTTCTACGGTATTGATGATAAAGCCGTTGAGGAGTACCCCCAATACCAATCCCACCGCTATGCCGATGCCGGACAGCACAATATTCTCTCTGAAGATATATTTATACACTTCCATATCGTAAAAACCGAGGACGCGGATGGTGGCAATTTCCCGGACCCGCTCAGAAATATTGATGTTGGTGAGGTTGTAAAGCACCACCACCGCCAGTGCCCCAGCGGAAAGCAGCATGACCAGCACCACAATATTCAGACTACTGAGACTGTCATTGGTGCTGGCGATAATGTTCCCGGTATAGTTAATGGCAACCACCCCGGGAGCATCCAGCCAATCCTTTGCCACGGCATCTTCAATCTCCGGAGTTGATTCCAGCAGATTGAAGTAGGCCAGATTTACTTTCAGGGGCCTGGCAAAAGTTTCTTCATAAACGGCTGGCGATAGATAAATAAAGTTTTCCAGGTAATTTTCGGTGATGGCTCCCAGCATCACCTCGTGACTTTCATCATCCGAGGATATCGTGATGGTATCACCGACCTTTACATCCAGGACTTTGGCCATCTTTTCCGACAGCACCACTTCTTCTTTTTCCAAGTCAATGGGATCTCCGCTTTTTCGATCCTGAAGACGCAAAAATTCCGGCATGCTCCCGGCGGCTTCGGGAACAAAAAGATAGGCCTGTTTTTGCAGATCATTGCCCTGTTTTTGCAGTTTAATCTGGGTTTGATAGGCCAGCATGTTTTCACTGAATCGGCTGTCGCCGTTAAGCTCTGTTTTGATCGCCGCTTTTTCGGTCAGGGTGCCCTCGGTTTTAAATGCCAAGGTCCCATCAAAAACGGATATTTCGTTAAACTGTTTGGGGATAATCGAAAAAATAGCATCCTGAAGGCCAAAACCCGCAAGGATCAGGGCGGTACACCCGGCGATACCAATAACGGTCATAAAGAATCGGCCCTTATAACGCATCAGGTTTCGGGCGGTGACCTTTTCGATAAAGCCCATATGCTTCCAGATAAACGGAATTCTTTCAAGAAAAATTCGCTTGCCGATTTTTGGGGCCTTGGGACGCATCAGCTGGGACGGCTGTTCTCTCAGTTCAATGTAGCTCACGGCAATGGCGGCGGTGACGGTGCATAAAACGGCAATCAGACAACTAACGAGAATGGGAACCCAGGGAATCCAAATGGTTAGCTCCGGCATTTGATAGAGGAGGTTATAGGCGCTGGTAATGAGATACGGCAGGGTATTCAGCCCGAGCGCCAGCCCAAGCACTGATCCCAGTACGGCAGCCAGCAAGGCATAGATGAAAAACTTGGAGGCGATTTGATAATGCTGATACCCCAGTGCTTTAAGGGTTCCGATTTGGGTGCGTTGTTCTTCAACCATTCGGGTCATGGTGGTAAAGGAAACCAGGGCGGCTACCAATAAGAAAAATATTGGAAAGATCCCGGACATATTGTCAATCCGCTGGGCATCCTCACCATAGCTGGTATATCCCGGATTGTCGGCCCGGTTGAAAACGTACCATTTTCCAAAATCGATGGCGGCGATTTCGGCCTCGGCCTCAGCCAGCTTTTGAGCCGCTTTATTTATTTCCACTTCGCCCTGGGCTTTTTTCTCAGCCAACTGGCTTTCGCCTTCACTGAGTTCTGCCCAGCCCCGGTTAATTTCATTTTGCGCGGCATCCAGGGTTTGCTGTCCCTGGATATTACCGGCTTCAAGGGCAGCCTCGCCATTGGCAACATCAATTTTACTTTGATCCAGAGCTGCTCTTCCGGCAGCCAACTGATTCTGGCCGTCAATTTGGGCCTGAGCTAAAGCTGCTTCCCCGGTTGCCAGCTGTTCTTTCATTCCGGCCAGCTGATTCAAGAAGGCCTGAATCTCATCAATACCGGCCTGAATCTGTGCTTCTGTTGTCCTGGCGATTTCCAGGCCGGATTCGGCTGAGTCTATCTGGGAATTATTAACTGCCAACCGGCCATTTAAAATAATCAACTGACTGGCGTAATCCGGGGCTGTGGGATCAAGAGCCTGAATTTGTTCTTCAATCTCTGCCCGGGCCAGAAAAAGAGCCTGTAACTTGGCTTCCCCCTGGGCAATCTGGGCCTGGACCTCGGCCAGCTGGGCTTCCAGTTCCGGCAATTGGGCCGAGGGATCCTGAGCTTCCATTTGGGCAATACCCATTCTTAATTGGTCGAGCTGGGCCTGCCCGGCATCCAGTTCCCGTTGTAAAATAGCGGGTCCCTGGGCCAGGTCGGCTTCACCCTTGGCGATTTGATTTTTGGCATCAGCCAGCTGGGCTTCTGAATCCCTGATGGTCTGTTCATATTCCCGCTGACCATCGGCTAGCTCGGCTTCGCCGGCCAATAACTGGTTTCTGGCATCAGCCAGAGTGGCCTCGCCCTGGGCAATGCCGTCGGCAAATTGCTGTTTGGCATCCGCCAGTTCATTTCGTCCCTTTTCCAGTTCAATTTCAGCCTGGTTTTGAATATCCTCGCGATTTACTTCCAGCCGTTCAATACCCAGGTTTGCCATCTCAAGTTCCAGTGCTTCGATGGCGGTGGTGTACTCGGATGAAAAAGCGGAAACTCCGTCAGCCGAGGCCTGGGATAGAACATAGACTTCGGTGTAACGTTCGGAAACAAAGCTGGTGGGATCAATATACCCAAAGTAGTCCAGTTCGCCCCGGCCAATAGTGGTGCTACCCCGTTCAATGGAAACAAACTGAGGCGAACGCACAAATCCCACAATGGTAAAGCTGTCCCGATTGAGGGTATCTGACAGATTCTTGTCCCCAACTTCCGGTGAAAGCTTAATGGTGTCTCCCAATTTATACTGCGAACTGCTGGATACCGCGGTGTCCTGGGTTGGCATTTCCAACAGCATTTCGCCCGCATTTTCGGGCATTCGGCCTTCTACTATCACCGGTTGGTTCAGACCATCGTTTTCAGGTTGGGCCATGAGCTTTATAGCTGGCCGTTTATCCCCTTGTTCAATGATAACATCCGCCGAATAACTGGGCATCACGGTGTTCACACCCGGGGTTTCTTTAATGGCCGCGACGTCGCCATCCTGAAATCCGTAGGTCGAAACCAGTCGCAAATCCATCAGCCGTTGTTCCTGATAATACTGATTGGCGGTATATTTCATACTCGGCCCGGTGGTTTTTATGCCCCCATAGAAACTGATCCCCAGCGCAATAATGGCCACAATGGATAAAAACCGGCTCATTGTCCCCTTGATTTCTCTGACTGTATCTTTTTGCAGTGCTTTCATTACTATTTATCCTCAAATAATTTCTAAATTTATTTTAAAGTTAATCAAAAGATATTTTACCACAGATTCTTTAAAAATGTACGTATAATCGACAAACCTGGCTGCGGACATTTATTCATCGTTGTGTGCTGCAAGATCGGACAGGCTGTCGCCTGTTCGCCTTGATGCACACAACTTGATGAAATAAAAATCCGCAGCCAGGTTTGTCTTACATTTCCTTTTTGCAGACACTTATTCATCGTTGTATGCTGCAAAATCATATAGTCTGTCAACCGTTCGCCTTGATGCACACAACTTGATGAAATAAAAATCCGCAGCCAGGTTTGTCTTACATTTCCTTTTTGCAGACACTTATTCATCGTTGTATGCTGCAAAATCATATAGTCTGTCAACCGTTCGCCTTGATGCGTACAACTTAATAAACTAAAAATCCGCAAAGAGGTTTGTCTTACATTACCTTTTTGCAGACACTTATTCATCGTTGTGTGCTAGCAAGATCGTACAGGCTATCAACCGGTCGCCTTGATGCACAAAACATGATGAAATAAAAAACCGCAAAGAGGTTTGTCTCACATTACGTTACCTAAATGCTCACATTTTCCTTCATGGTGATAAAGGCAATGATTTTTTCTTTGACGGGGATGTGGGTTAGGGTTTCCAGGGCTTCGGCGTAGATACTGACTTGAATCTCGTAGCCGTTTATGAGGGCAGCCCGCTGTCCTGTATCTTTGAAATAATCGGTTTTGTAATCAATCAGCACCCACTTTCCATCTTCAATAAAGGCGCAGTCGATGATCCCCTGGACCATTATTTTAGCGGTAATGTCAGCCCATTCGGCTTTTACCTTTCCCGGTTGATAGCAGTAGTTAAAGGGAATTTCCCGTTTTATCTTTGGCGCGGACAACAGCCGGATACCCAGGGGTGAGCTGTAAAAGGCCACCAATCGGGAAAGATCCAGAGAACGGGCTAATGTTTCGGGTAAAAAATCTGTTTGAATCAGGCGCTCGACTTCTTTAATAAAAAAGCCGTTTAGAAATGCTTCAAAAGCCTGGGATCCGTGTGTCTTCAGCTGTTTTTGGATTGGTGCAAAATTAACTGATTCCATGACCAGATGGAGAGCTGATCCTCGTTGGCTGGGGGTGAAATCTTCTGACACTTGCTCCAAAAACTTTGGTTTTTCACTGCGCTGGGGTAATTTTTTTAACTGAACGTCTCTGTTGCTTTCCAGGGTTTCACTGCGCAGTTTTTTTATTTCGGTGACGCTCATTTTGCTGGGCAGGGCATTGCCGGGTTTTTCCGGGTACACGTAATTCAGGCGTCTGAAAATCCCTGCTTTTAGTTCAGGGTCCAGTGGTTGTTCAGTAACAACTGGTTCCGACCGGGGTGTTTCTTCCTGATCCGTTTTTTCCGGTGGCTGATCCGACTCGTCAGGACTGTTATCATGACGGTAAACCGTAAAATGATCCAGGTCGAGAATCGGCGGCAGATCGGTAAGGCCTTTTCCGCCAATGACCCCGAGCATGACCCATTCCAGCAGGCCGCTGGCCTTTAGCAGCCCATAATCATCAGGTTCTTCCAGCCATTTCGAAATTTCATTTTCCATTTTTTTCACGGTTCCGACGATGAAGAGTTTTTCCTCGGCCCGGGTCATGGCGACGTAGAGGAGCCGCATTTCTTCGGACAGCATTTCCATATTGCTTTGGGCCTTGCAGACTTCCTTGGCCAGAGAGCTGCGCTTAAACCGTTTTTCCAAATTGACATAGTCCGGGCAGATGCCCAGATCCTTGTGAAACAGAATCTGGTTGCTGTTGCCCTGTTTATTGAACCTTTTGCCGGTGCCGGTGAGAAAGACAATGGGAAATTCCAGGCCCTTGCTTTTATGCACGGTCATGATGCGCACCACCGCATCGGCATTGCTTAAAATCCCCGGCGGGGAGATGTCCTGTTTGTGTTTTTTCATATTTTCGATAAAACGGATAAACTGATACAGCCCTCTTAATGTTGATTTTTTGTAATCCGCGGCCCGCTTCAGAAGAATTTTTAAATTGCTCTGACGCTGTTCGCCGCCGGGTAGGGCCCCCACAAAGGCATAGTAGCCGGAATCCAGATAGATTTTCCAGAGAAAATCTTCGATCGGCATCAGTT
The DNA here is from genome assembly GCF_001263355.1 of Acetobacterium bakii. GTDB lineage: Bacteria > Bacillota > Clostridia > Eubacteriales > Eubacteriaceae > Acetobacterium > Acetobacterium bakii. Next base: position 5,525 of record NZ_LGYO01000012.1, on the reverse strand, counting down.
TGGACTCATTGCGCCAATTGTCCAGACGGTCGTAAAAAACTCTGAGCTTTTGGGCCAGGGGGTCGTTTTCCTGATCACGGTAGGCTTCAACTGCTTCGTAATAAAAGCCCGTTGGCTGATTGATGCGCAGACCGGTGCACTCATCGGTGCTGAAGCCGCCAATGGGCGAGGTCATTACACTGAGCAGCGGCATATCCTGGTGCTGGTTATCCATGAGGTTTAACAGGTTGAGAATCATATTAATTTCCAGGGATTCGTAGTAATTGCTGCCGCCATCAAAATAGGTGGGAATCCCCAGTTCACTGAAAACTTTGAGATAGACATCCCCGCGGCCAGCGGCACTGCGCATCAGGATGCCAAAATCCCGATAGGTGATCATGCGCTCTTTGTTCTGGCGGGTATCGAAAAATGGGGTGCCCACCAGGGCTTGAATTTTGTGGGCCACAAACCGGGCTTCCATTTCAACCTCGGTGAGATCTTCGGTACCTTCGCCTTCAGCGTCCGTATAATCCGGGGCCTGATTTTGGGCGTCTAACAGATGGATCTCGGTTTTTTCATAGGGGCCCGCGGCTAAAAGGCCCTTATTGAGCATGGCCCGATGGTCGTAATCAATTTCTCCCAGGTTCAGACTCATGATTTTTTTGAAGATGGCATTGACACCGTCAATCACCCCCTGGGCGCTGCGAAAGTTTTTGCTCAGGGTCACCAGGGCATCCACGCTTTCTTCCTGGCCAAAGCTTTCATATTTCTTAATGAAAATGGTGGGGTCCGCCAAACGGAAACGGTAAATGCTCTGCTTGACATCCCCAACCATAAAGTAATTGTTGTCCCGGACGATGCACTGGAGGATGGTTTCCTGCATTTCGTTGGTGTCCTGGTATTCGTCTAAAAACACGTGCCGATACTTGGCCTGGATTTCTTTGGCAATTACCGGATCTCTTAAAATCTTCAGGGTAAATTGTTCCAAGTCATTAAAATCCAGGAGATTCTTTTTGGCTTTTTTGGCCCGAAAAGCGGCCCAGAACTTTTGGGTCAGCTCCACCAGATCACTCATGGTGTCTTTAAGGCAGTTGAGTTCCCGGATGCGTTCATCCAGGTGGGACAGAAAATTCTCCTGGAGTTCCATAATAATCGCCTTGGACTTGGTGCGGTATTCTTTATTAATGGTATCGCTCAGGGCTTTGTCCACCTTGGAACTGCCTTTGTAATTGGGATAGGTTAAGCTTTCCAGGCTTGCTAATCCCTTTGAAAAGTCATTACTGAGTTGTGTTTGCAGGTCTTCGATGAAAAAAAGTTCTTCCTTCATCTGTTCATGGGTTTTTTCAAAGCCGGGCACGTCACTGGCAGCCGCCGCTTTTTTGGCGTAATTCCAGGCGCCGATGAGCTTGGCGGTAAGCACGGCCTTTAGGGACTCGCCCCACACCGAGGTCCAAAAGCTGTCGGTATCACAGTCAAACAGGGCAAGGGATTTTTGACACCAGCCTTCGGGATCCGGCTGGGTGACCAGAAAACGGTAGAAGCTTTCCACAGTGTCTTTGAGTCCCTGGTCATTGCGGTTACCGCTGTATTTTTCCACCAGCTTAATAAAGGGTGCATCGGGGTTATTATCGGCCTGCTGATATTCTTCTTCAAAGAGCTCTTCCAGGGTTTCCTTGAGCATCAGGGCAATCTCGGTTTCGTTACCCACCATAAATCCAGGGTCGATATCGCCTTTTTGAAAATATTGCCTAAGCACCCACAGGCAAAAGGAATGGAGGGTCGAAATGGCGGCACCGCCGAGGATGTTCATTTGCCGAAGGAGAAAACTGCGGTCGTTCTGGGGGTCTTCCAGAGCCTTTGCCAGGGCCTGACTGAGCCGGTTTTTCATTTCTCCGGCGGCACCCCGGGTGAAGGTCAGAATGAGCAGTTCATCGACCCCAACTTTTTCTTCGAGGATAATCCGAATGATCCGCTCTATCAGCAGCGCTGTTTTTCCCGAGCCGGCGGCGGCGGATACCAGCATATTTTTTTCTCTGATTTCGATGGCATCACGCTGATCACTGGTCCATTTCATTGGTTTTCTCCCCTTCTATTAGTTCAAAAAAGACATTCTTTTTCATGGTTTTCTTAAATACCTCGTAGCTGTTTTTCTGGATGTCCTCATCGAATTGACAGATGCCCTTGTACTCACAATACTGACAGCCATACTCGGCGCCCTTTTTAAAAGGACGCACGGCAATGTCCCCCTGATAAATCCGGGTGATCTGGCGGATCACGGTGGCTCTGACGTACTTGATCACCGCTTCGAATTCGGCAGCGGTTAGCTTTGAGGCCGAATTGGAATTCAAAGGCAAGATCTCAGACTTATTTTTGTTGCTATTGCCATCCATGGCGGCAATCACATCGGGATCGTCCAGCAGCAGACCATTTAATTTAAAGGCCTTGTTGATTTCCGTTTCAATGTTCTGGGCAAAGTCAACCCGGGGAATGGGATCATCGACATGGAAATAGAAGGTTCCGCCTGGCAGAATATCCTCGCCTTCGATGACATTCATAGCTCCGTCGAGATAAACCAGCAGCTGAATCGACAGCCCATAATAAATATCATCGAAATTGAGTTTCTTGGAACCGGTTTTATAGTCGATGACTTTAACAAAGGTAGTGCCATCTTTTTCGTACAGATCCAGGCGATCGATTTTTCCAACGATTTTCACTTCGCCGAGATTCAATTCTGGAATTAAAATATCCTGTTCAAAATTGACCTCGGTATACTTGGGTTCAAAATCCCCGGCACAAAGGTGTTCCATAATAATATCGATGGATTTTTTGCCGACCCGTTCCAGTTTTTTGCCGAGGTACTGGTATTGTCCGGTGCTGTTAAAGACATTGGTTTTAATTTGCGGCAGGCACCGGGTCATGACTTCTTCAACCAGGGTATGCCGCTTTTCCTTTGTCAACTCTCTTAAATTCAGGTTCTGATGATCGACTTCCTTGAAAAAGCCGTCCACTAACTGGTGCAGCAGGGTGCCGATTTCAGGGGCCTGAATAGTATAAACCGGGCGACCCTGGGGCTTTAAGCCGTACCGCACATAGTGGGAAAAGGGACACTGGCGAAACAGTTCCAACCGTGAAATACTGGTGCGCAGGGTGCTGCCGTAAAGCCTTTTGGCCTGGCTAGGTTCCATTTCCCCGGGAAGACCTTTGTAATCAAGGGCCGCTTTTAATTGGCGGTAGCGCTCCTGATAGGCGGGGTTTTGTTCAAACCATTCCCCGACCATCGCCCAGGGCGCATCCACCTCTGGGGCATCCGCTATATTGGCATTTTTCTTGTTTCGCAAATATGTGGTAAGATGCCACAGAGTGCTGTCCGGACTGCTTATTTTACTCCAGAATTCCCGGTTTCCTTCACTGAGAGTGGAATGTATGCCCAAGGCCGGGAAGATAGCGGCGATCTGGCTGAGCAGAATCGATGGCTGGCGGCTGTTTCCTTCCATATCCGCAAGGGCCCAGTAAATAAACAGCTTTGACTTCGGTTTTGTCAGCAGATCGTAAACCAAAAACCGTTCCTGATCCATTTGAAACTCGCGGTTGTTCTGCAGTCGAATCTCATGGCTGGCTAAAAGCATCCGTTCGGAATCTGAAATCAGATTAGGTTCGGTGCCGACGCCGGGAATTAAACCTTCATTTAAACCAAACACGATCAGAACCTCAAAGGCCCCGCTGCGGCTGCGGCGCAGATCGGTGATGCTGACGTAGTCCCGGTGGGGCGGAATGATCCCCAGGCGATAGCCCTGGAACCCGCTTCTTAAAATCCGCAGGTAGTCTTCCAGGCTGACGCTGTCCGCTCCCATGGTTTCGGCGACCTGATCGAATACCTCCATGAGAATATTCCAAATCTGATGATAGCTTTCCATGGCTTCGTAATTCTCTTTTTCAAACAGCTTTTCCACCAGGACATCTATTTTTTCCGGGGTTTTAATGTCCACCAGAAATTCATACAGTGCCTGAGTCCGGGCAGCGTAGGACTTATTTGTTTTCAGCTTTTCCTGGAGCGCCAACAAGGGGGTGATGAGCCGGAGCCGCAGACCATTTAACCGCTCTAAATCCAGGGCTTCGTTCTGGCTGATTTTTGTGAATTCCCGTTGCCACTGGTTCCCCCGGATGCCAAATTCCAGCACGTAATTTTCCAGGTCTTCGCATTCACTGAGGGTAATCGGTGAAAAGCCGGTTTTAACAAACCCGAAAATATCATCAAACCGATAATTGTTCTGCAGGGTTTCCAGGGTGGCGATGATGGCTTCCACTAAATGGTTGTCGCCGACGGACCTAAGATCATCCATAAAGAAGGGGATTTTATACTGGGTGAAAACCCGTTTAACGATGCTGCCGTATTCCTCAATATCGCCGGTGAGTACCACTATGTCCCGAAAGGAGAAGCCCTCATCGCGAATTAATTCCAGAATTTTCTGAGCCCCTTTTTCCACCTCTTCCCAGGTGTTCTGACACTGGGTCAGGGCAATGTCGGTGACCTCAGATGGCTTTATGTTTCTGGGGTAGGCAAAAAGATTAGCTTCCAGATGTTTGAGATCGGGACTTTCGTGATGTTGGATAGGAGCCTTCATTAATTCAAACTCTACCATGGCTTCGGCGCCAATATTTTTAATGGCATTGACGGTATTGCGGGTCAGTTGAAAGACCTCCGCGTCTCTGGCGATGGGATTGGGGTCCCAGGGCAGGGCAATGTTCAACTCAGGAACTGTGATCATTAACATTCGGATCATTTTATAATCCTGGTGTGAAAAGTTCTGAAAACCGTCAAACCAGAGCTCTGCTGCTTTTAAAAAGGGCGCTCCCGGAATTTTTTCACAGACGAGATTTTGAAAATCTTCCTCATCCAACCGATCCACTCCCAGCAAGGCATTAAAATGATCATATATTTTCACGATGTCCGAAAGCTTCTGGGTGATCATCCCCGGGTCAAGGTCTGTCATCATGGTTTTTAAATGGTCCGGTGAAATTTCATTTTGTTTCAATTCGGCGATAAAATCACCCATGCTTTGCAGAAAGCCCGGCTTTTTAGCACTGCTGTGGTAAATGGTCAGATCCTCCTGGATTTCTCCCAGGGTCTTTTGGAGCAGCATATTTTTCCCATGGACATCCATAAAGGTTTTGGTCAGGCCGCCGGTTTCCCGGAGCACCCGATCGCCTAACCGTTTCGGACTCAATACCTCGGCCCCCAGCAATCCCTTAAGATTATTGGCCTCAATCAGCGCAGCCTCTGCGCCCAGGGTGAATTGCTCGGGAACGATTAAAAAAAGATTTTCTTTCCCATTTCTTAACGCTTCGCCAATTTCTCTGTAAACGGTCTGGCTTAGCACCTGCGACCGCCGACCGGCAATAATTTTTAATCCCATGGCTTTTCCTTTCTTGTTTTGGATAATAGATAATTTCGAAATTTAAAAGAAACGAACAATGGTTGCTTTGATGTCAGTTTTCACAAACAATTTTGTAACGTCGAGGCGGACATCTCGGAGAGTGTCCGACGT
>NZ_LGYO01000011.1 GCF_001263355.1 Acetobacterium bakii | reverse complement strand
CGAACTTTAGGCAGCGGTATCATTCCATGAATAGCCAGTATTGATTTGTGAATCGTTGTCAGTATCAATGTGTGTACTGCCGGTATCCAATTGAATATCGTTGGTATCATTACCGTGAAATATTCATTCAAGAAAGCTTGACATCTTTTTTCAGAACCGGAAAATGGCGTTAATGACGATACTGGAATCTTAAATATTATTGCAGGTTTTGGCGGCAATGCCAATTCAAATGTATATAGAAAGATGAGATCTTATTTTGCGGATCAATACAATATGGTCACCGTGCAGTGCAACTATTTTGGCTGGGAATTTATGCAATATGATGTTTTTGAGGAAACTAAGGAAAATTTCAATGACATGGGGCCAATGCAGGCATTGGATAATATTTTCAGTGTAATAATGATTTCAGAAATTTTAAAAGACAACAACTTGATTTTTAATGCAAGTAAGATTGTTTCATATGGGCATTCCCATGGTGCTTATCTTTCTTATTTATCTAATATATTTGCTCCAGGGTTATACAATTTAATCATTGACAATTCGAGCTGGTTATATCCTGTATACTTATTGTCTGATCGATATTTGAATATCGGTGATAGTCAAAATATTTTCCATTATTTTATTAGATCGTTCGAAGATATCGATTTAGATATTTATAATTTAACTTTTCTTTATAAGCATTTCAGGAACAAGTGCACCATTCATTCTTTTCATGGAACCGAAGACTCATTAATTCGATATCAAGACAAAGAAAAGCTTTGTCTCCCAATGAAAAAATGCTTTTTGCATAAAGTTGGTCACTCAAATATTAACGATGTGTTTAAGTCTCCTGGTCATGGTGTTGATGCTGATTATTTAAAACTGTTCGATCTGGTGATGGAAAACTATAATATTTCCTTTAACAAATCTACTGATATTGTTATTCCAAATCATCGAATTGAAACAAAAAATTGCAGCTACTTATTCGATTTTAAAAATAAAATACCTGTGCTTACTCGCGAAGAAAAATATATATAATACGTTTTGTTAATACCTTATTTCAGAAAACCGTTTATGAAATAAGGAAAAGCATTTCATAGACGGTTTTTGTAAATGGTAAAATGTAACACAGGTGCTGCACAGATCAAACATTTGTCTTCACAAACCTTGTCAATCGTTCAATCAAATCTATTCCATCCCAAACAAGTTCAAAATCCATGGTAGTACCCATTGGTACTACACGGTCAATTCCCTGAGGCCGATTCTCTTTTATAAAATTTTCTATCTTCTTAAGATCTACTCCATAATAGGATAACGTTTGGAATTGACTTTGGCAGAGTGGCAACAACTCCACAAGTGTCTCTAGATTGTATTCCATAAAATAGCCACTGTTTGATCGATAATCCATTAAATCTTTTTCAATATTTTCCAACGCTACTCTAATAATCAGATTGTTTTTTGTTTGTATTCGACGAATGCCTTCATGAGTTGCACCAAGCTTGCACAGGGTTGCCAATTTACTCACGGCTTGTACCCCTTGCACAGTATACTGATCCTGTACGATGGTATTAAGTGCTTGCCAGAATTCTTCTTTAGCTCCATTAATGTTATTCCCCATCCAAAAGATAATTCTTGGCGATGTGCATGCATTCTGATCAGTTAAATAGGTATCATTGTAAAAGTCTCGCGCTATTTTTTCTTTATTGGTTGCTTTGAGATACTGATCTGAATCAATGATCGCCATGGAATAACGATCTGCAAAATTGATTTCAATGGCTCTGGGTTTAAGCGGCGCTTTTCTGATAGCAGTGATGGTCTGGTTACCGCCCCATATAATCCGGGTATCACACAGAGCTGACAGAAACTCTGTGATCTTTTCGGAGTGACCATATCTAATCAAACAAAAATGCGGTCGCAAGGCTTGATATTCAGGGTCTTTCAAGGTTCGTTCCATGGATTCAAGGATCAGGTCTACTTGTTGATAATCTTTTGAAGGAAGCCTGACAATATTGGCATTCCCAGCCAGTAACCCTGCTACCATCGAGTAGGCAAAATTAACAGGTACGTTTGATGGGGCAATGTGAAAAGCAACCCCTCTTCCATATCGCTTATGAATTGTGTGTTCATAAGCTTTTTTCTGGATGTTTATGGAAGCTTTGCGACACCAAAAACCGAAGGTAATAACATCCGGATAGACTTTGGCTTCTTTATTTTTTAAAATATCTTTTGACAGGGCATTCAGATAACTAATGATTTCTTCATCAAAGGGCTGAAATGGTTTAAGCGTTGGCATAGCCTCAAGCGTTTTATTTGTTCCAATAGCATATTTTATTTCATTTAGAATGTCGTCATTATTTTTGTGATTCATAAGTATCACTACACCCCCTAATCTCAGCATTTTTCAGACGGCCATGTATTCCAAAGTATTTACCCAGGCGTCCGCAGGGACAGTCATCTTCTCCTAAAATCACACCTTCGTCTTCGGTTAGCAATATATGTCCAGGATAGGATTTTGGCAAAATTGAAACCACTTCGATGATACCGGTTTCACCAATATCACAGGGTGTAAAGTCAATCGGTCTCCGGGTGATGATATCTGAAAAAATACTGGCGTGGAGATGGCCTTCTTCACATTCCATATAAATACAACCAGTTTGTTCAACCATACCATAATAGTCGTGAACCTTTGTAATCCCACACACGTCATTAAGGCACTCTTTAAAAGCTTGAGGGCTCACCGCTTCATTTTTCAATTTTTTCCAACCACCACCATGGATCAATATCCCCTGGGATAAATCAATCCTTATGTTTTGCTTTTTAAGTTCTTTATAGAAATGCTGCCATATCATAAAGGTAAACCCAAAAACAAAAATGGGTTTACCCTGATGCTTTTCTAAAAAAGCCTCAATCACTTCTAAATTTAGATTCATGTCATCATCTAAAGCGTAGGTTTTATTCGCTCCAAAAATAGAAAACCCCAGAATACCTGCACCTCTGGCCGAAAACATGGCTCTGTTTTTAATGACAGATGAACAATCAATGATGAGCATGGGCATTCGACTTGATCCGGTAAAATTTGAGACGATTTTTACCAGGGTCTTTTGTTGGTGACTTGCGGTTTCTTTGTCTAAATATATCTTTGATACCGCTTGTCCCGTAGTCCCTGAAGAGGTCATGGTTTTAAAAATTTCATCATCATTAATACTTTTTAGGTCAAGCTCTTTAAAGAGACTTACTGGCAGAAACGGAATGTTCTGATAACTTTTTATGACTGCTTCAGGATTAAAGTTTAAGGTATCCATCATTCTTTTATAGAGAGGACTTTTTTGATAATGATGTTTTGTCAACTCACCCAGAATCGCAGTCAGAAAATCTTCTTTTTCTTTTTTGCGATAAGAATAGGGTGGGATATTCAATATTTGGTTGTAATCTATCATGGCTGCCCTCTTTTCCAGATACTTTTTCAACTTTGTTAAGTTCAACTCTCATTATTCTTCTAATTTAATATAAAGTGTTTTTCCCGCTTCATTTATAGGAATTTCCGGGATGTAGTTCACCGTAAAGGCTGAAAAATGAATCCCTGTTTTTTTTGAAACAAATTTTTTCACAGCTTCTTTGTGTAACTCATCGGTGATGTAGATTGACATTTTATCATCGATTCCACTACACGCACAACCCATATCTTCAAAGGCAGCTTTTAGCATTCTTTCAGTTTCATCAAGATTCACGCGATTACCAAAAATTTTAATGAACCGTTTTTTTCGACCAACAATGTAATAATAACCGTCTTCATCTTGCTTTGCCATATCTCCTGTGATGAGGGTGCCTTGGTTTTCATCACCCTTTAATAGATCATCTCTTTTTTCAGCGTAACCTAAAGTGACATTTGGCCCTTGATATACCAGTTCCCCCGTAATTTCAGGCTCTGTAATTTTTTTTTCATCGACATCAATAAGTGAAAATTTTCCACCTGGAATGGCAATACCCATACTCCCATATTTTTTCAAAGATTCCTTGTATGGTAGGTATGACATCCGTGCAGTCGCCTCGGTTTGTCCATACATGACATAAAAACGTTTTTGATGATCCTGGGCATATTGGGCAAATTCTTTATGCAGTTCTGGTGAAAGCTTTCCTCCTGCCTGGGTCATGCTCTGTAGACTGGGCAATGCCATTCTGAAAAAGCGCAACCGTTTGAGCATTTCAAAGGTATAGGGAACGCCGCCAAAAGAAGTGGCTTCTTCTTGCTTGAAAAACGTCCAAAATTCTTTTTGCATCAGTCCTTTGTTGGTTAAAAGAATAGTCGCTCCCTGACACAAATGGCTATTGATAATGGACAGCCCATAAGTGTAATTCATTGGAAGCGTTGTAATGGGGCGCTCTTGATCCGTGATTTCTAAATATTCGGCAATGGCTTTCGCATTAGACTCAATATTTTTATAGCTTTGTCGCACTAATTTAGGACTTCCTGTGGATCCAGAGGTCGTGAGTAACAATGCTAGGTCTTCGTGTAGTGGTGTCACATCATAAGGGGTTTTAATCAAAGCGTAATCATACGCTTCCCACGTCTGGAGACATTGGGGATATTGTTGTAAGAAAGCTGCTTTTTTTTGATTAGCAATCCAAAAATAGCCGGGTTGATAGACTTCAATGAGATTGTCTAATAGTTCTTGATCCAATCCACTGTCTAAAAGGAGTGGTACCATCTGGTTATTAAGAAAACTCGTATAACCCACTAAAGAGCCAATGCTATTTTCGCACAGTGAAAAGATAAGGCTTCGATGTGGAATTTGCATACTTATTTCATGCGAGACTTCTTCCAATTGTCCATAGGTTATGGATTGTCCATTCTCCTGAATGGCTGCAACTTTTTCTTTGTGGTTATTAAAACTCCACATCATATTTCCCTAAAATCTCTTTTCCTTTTTCAAAGGAACTAAAATCAATGATATCGTCAGTATCCATCATGATATCAAAAACGTCTTCCAATTCTGCAATAAGACCCATATGTCCAACGGAATCCCAGGTTTCAATGCCTTGATATTCTAATCCCTCACATTGTTCTGCTTCGATATCAAATGCCGCGGTGAAAGATTGAATATACTTTTCAATATTTGTCAATTTATCTTACCTCACTATATTTATTGTTAATTTTATTAACGATTTGTGTTGTTGTTAAACCATATTTTTGCAGAAGATATTCATAAGATCCAGCATGTTTATATTCATCAGCTATCCCAATGATTAATTGTGGTGGTCTTTTTTTGCACCCTGCTAGTACTTCTGCAACAGCACTTCCGAGTCCACCAATAATACTATGTTCTTCCAGGGTTACAATAAGTTTTCCGTCACATGCGTCTTTGATGCTTTTTTTATCTAATGGTTTTATTGTATGCATATCCACAACTTTACACGAAATCCCTTTATTTTCTAATTCTTTCGATGCTTCAAGTGCGTAATATACCATGGTTCCAGTAGCAATAATACTAATATCCGTTCCTTCTTTGAGCGTAATTGCTTTGCCAATTTGGTAATCATAATCTTGCTTGTATACCACCGGATTCCCCATTACCCCTGTTAATCTCAAATAGACCGGTCCCTTATGCTTTGCTGCTGCAATGGTCGCTTTGATTGTTTCTGTACAATCAGCAGGTGAAAGAATTGTGATGTTAGGAATCGAACGCATAATCGCCATATCTTCAATACTCATATGGGTTGCTCCCAAAATTCCTACTGAAAGGCCTGATGTTAGCCCAACTAATTTTATACCAAGTTTCATGTATCCCATATTGACTCGCACTTGATCGCAACAACGGGTTGTTGCGAATGTAGCATAGGTTGTTGCGAAAGGATTTAAACCTTCTTTCGCCATACCTGCAGCAACACCTACCATGTTTTGCTCTGCAATACCCATATTGTAAAGACGATCCGGATATTTGTTTTTAAAACGCTCTAAGCCTGAGTAATATAATAGATCTGATGTTAACATTACAACATTATCGTCTTCTTCAGGTATTTCTGTTGCGGCAATACCAAATGCTCCACAAGAACCTAATCGGGCCCAGGTTTTTATGTTTTTCGGAGTATATTCTATCATTTTTTCTCCTCCAATTCCTGGATAGCTACTTCATATTGTTTTTGTGAAAGTCTGGAATGATGCCATTCACGTTTATTTTCCATAAAAGAAATCCCTTTTCCTTTTATGGTATGGGCGATAACTGCAAGGGGTTTTTCGCGGATCTGTGTAAATGCATCATATAAACTTTTGAGGCTATGCCCATCAACGTTTATGGCATCCCAACCAAAGCTCTCGAATTTTTGAGAAAAACTGCCCATTGATAAGACCTCATGAGTGGGACCATCATATTGCAACTCATTTTCGTCAATGATTGCAATGAGATTTGAAAGTTTATAGTGGGCAGCCGAAGCTGCTGCTTCCCAAACCGACCCTTCATCACACTCGCCATCTCCCAAAAGCACATAAATCCGTGACGTCTCATTTTTTTTATGCCTTAGGGCCAATGCTGTTCCCACCCCGAGTGATAGGCCTTGTCCTAAGCTCCCACTTGAAAATTCAATGCCCTTTTTTATGTCCATTGAAGGGTGCCCATAAAGATAGGTTTCGTTGGATTTGAATGAATCTAAATCCTCGTCCGGAATAAATCCGGCCTGATTAAGCGCTGTATATAATGCCAAAACACCATGTCCTTTACTAAGTATAAAACGATCTCTTTCTTCGTTTTCCGGTTCTTTTAAATCATATTTCAAAATAGCAGTATAAAGAACCGCCATTATTTCAATCATAGAAAGCCCACCGCCCAGATGTGCTCCAACTGCACCCGTTCTTAGTGACATTTTTAATGAATCCTTACGCATTTGATGTGAAACCGCTTTGCATTTTTCTAATAATCTATCATGATTCATTTTACATTCCTCCATCCACGCGTAGTGTTTGACCAGTAATAAAAGACGCTTTATCCGATGCTAAAAAAATAGCAGTTTGGGCAATTTCTTCCGGTAATCCTAATCGGTTTAGAGCAGTCTCCCGTACCATGGCATCTCCAGCTTTTTTTTCCATTAAAACTGTCATGTTAGTATCTGTTAACCCTGGTGCAATAGCATTGACTCTGATTCCTTGAGGAGCTAATTCATAACTTAAGACTTTAGTAGCCGCTATTAATGCCGCTTTAGAAGTTCCGTAGGCACAATTTCCTGCTTTCAAATCCAATCCTGAAATAGATGCAATGTTTATTATACTTCCTTTTTTCTGGCGAACCATTAAACGCGATATTAATTGTGTCAACTCCAATACCGAAAAATAATTCACATCAAAAACGTCACGCATTTTTTCCAGTGACGTCATTTGAAACAAACCGCCATGGGCGATACCTGCATTGTTGACTAGAACATCGATTGTTTTTTTCGAATCAGAGATCTCTTTTACTGCTTGCTTCATTTCCAGACTATTTGTCATATCGAAAAAAATCGGCATTATCTCCACCGCATTTATTTCTGAAACATGTTTCAGATTTTCTGTAAACTCAGACGTTTCTTTTCGGGCGTGTGCCCATATATTGGCACCTTCTCTAGCAAATGCTTCTAACATTGTTCGACCGATCCCTCGATTTGTACCGGTAATCATTATATTTTTATTTTTAAACATCATTCCCTCATTAATTAATTATGTCAAATGTAACCATATTTAATTTCTCTATATTCACAACCCATAATTGAGTAACTTCAACATATCACTATTGTTTGTTGAAAACATTGACTTTTTTATTTCAAATAGAAATAAATCAATTATAACAATTCTCTTTTTAGCATGCTGCAACTTTCCATTAGTGCATTAATAAGCGGATTTCCTTCTCAGAATAAACTCTGCATAAAATTATTTCCTTATATATTTGTCGGAATGAACTGAGGAGTACATAAGCCATATTTGCGAAGAAAATTATTAAACTATATTACTAAAATATTTTTTAATTTTTCATACCCTGTTTATTATTTAATTCTCGAACAAAATTATTACAATTTAAAACTTGTTATAAATCATTAATATATTTAACTATACGTTTTACACCATTTCCATCAACCTTTTTTCTCATGCTTATGGACTTTTCTTTTCTAATATCAGCACGATTTATGTATTCTTCTAAATAATCTATTAAATTTGTGATGCATTGATCTCCTATATACCGTACATCACCTGCATAAGACATGATTCCCTCTTTTGCAAAACCTTTCACGCCACACAATTGATTATCTGCAAAAGAGAAACTTATTGTAGGAACACCGCACGCGCACAATTCGTAAATTGTTGTACCACCGGCAGTTATTGCTATATCACAACTGCTCATTAACTTCGCCATTCTCTTAATATTTTTATGCAATATAAATGAATTGCCTACCTCAGCCAAGTTTTTTAAGTGTTCATAATTCTTATTCATTATCCCCACTATCACATGAAATTCTATATCGTTAAATAAACCTTCTTTAATAATTCTGTTCAATAAATTCCCGACCACATTAAAGTGATCCGTTCCTCCTGTGGTGATTAATACTCTTCCAACTTTTTCTCTGTATTGTGGCAACAATCCCATAAATTCTTCTCTCAATGGAACATAATTATTCCCAAGCAACAAATGCGTGGAAGATCCCTTATAGCTTTTAGAATAAGAAGCTTTATTAAGAAAAATGTCATAGTTGATAACCATTGAAATAGGATATTGAAATAAATTCACATCATCAATATAGATGACTTTTATAACTGCTTCTAACTCTTTTAAATATTGAGCTGTTACATAATAGCTATCAATAATCAGTTTATCTATTTTAAGCTTGTGAATAACTTCTACAAGTTGCTTTGTTTCCTGGTCCAGTTGATTCCATTGAGAGTTTAAACAAATAATTTCAAACCCATATGGAACTAATATTTCTTTTCCGTTTTCATCAGCTACAATAAATAAGCAATCTAAACCAATATTTCTCATTCCATACGCAATCGATAAACAGCGCATTATGTGACCAGTTGCTATATCAGCATTTGCATCAACTCTTATTCCTAACATCATTACTCCTAATAATTTTCTTTTATAATTTGCAATGCTTTCATTTAAGTTGATTGCAAGTGTTTTTTAGAGCAAATTCACAAATATAATCTCCATATACATATTATCTTTCCTTTAAAAATTCGAAGCTTTATAATTCTACTAATTTCCATGCTACGGGCGTGCCTTTTTTAACTGCCTTTACAATTTTTTTACCCAATATATCGTTAAAATACTTAGGTTCCAAACCAAATCCCGGTCTAACAGAGCGAACATTCTCTTCGTTAATAACTTCTCCTCGCTCCATATCTTGTGCGAAAAACAAAGATCTAACATGCTCTCTGCTCTTTAAGCTTTTTAAATCGAGGTCATAGCTTACAGTACCCATAGCTTTTTCAACTTCTCTTATTGAATCAACCATTTGTTTGAATTCACTAATCTCTAGCGAAAAAGAACTATCTGGTCCACCTATAGATTTATCCAAAATTACATGCTTTTCAATTACTCTGGCACCTAAAGCCACTGCTGCAATTGGTATAGATATTCCTAAAGTATGGTCGGAAAGTCCTGAAATAACATTAAAAGTCTCTTTCAAATTGGGAATAGTCCTTAAGTTTATTGACTCTTTGGGCGATGGGTATACGCTTGTGCATTTAAGAAGAATAATCTGTTCATTTCCTACTCGCTTACAGATATTGACTGCTTCTTGAATCTCACCAATTGTAGCAATACCAGTAGAGATAATCATCGGTTTTCCTTTGCTTGCAGCATATTCAATTAGATTTGTATCTGTAATTTCAAAGGAGGCAATTTTATACGCTGGAACATCTAATTCCTCTAAAAAATCTACTGCTGTTTTATCAAATGGAGAAGAAAAACAAATCAATCCCTGTTCTTTTGCCACTTCAAATATTTGGCTATGCCATTCCCATGGTGTAAATGCGGTTTGATACAATTGATGTAATGTGGTTCCATCCCATATTGTACCCTGTGTAATCCGAAAATACGAATTATTACAATCTAATGTAATAGTATCCGGCGTGTATGTTTGAATTTTTACTGCATCTGCTCCAATATCTTTAAGCGCCCGAATAGTTTTCAAGGCCACATCTAGACTTCCATTATGATTTGCAGATAACTCTCCAATAATAAATGTTTTTTCCGAGTTAAAATCAAAATCTGATATATTCATGTATTTTTCTCCTGAAAGTATGGTTCTTTAATCCGATTAAGCAACTTAGAATTTGCTTGTTTCTTTCGCTTTGTATTTAAAAGTATTGTGTCTTATTCATATACCTAAATGCTATTGATTCTTTCTATGCATGTTTTATTAATATGTACTTCATTTCCTGAATATCAAATCCAAATAACAAATGCAATCTAAGTATCGAACTGTTATTTGATGAAACCCCTGTTTTCACTTTATTACCACCTTGTGAGGCTATTGACATTAAATTTGTATGTAAAGTTAAAAAACCTAATCCCTTATTGGCGTATTGCGGGAAAACCCCTCCTAAAAAAGCATCATAAAAATGGCCGTCATCCGAACGGTTTAATCCAAAACCGACATTCATACCCTTGTACTGGGCCAAATAAAGGTGTGCACCTTGATCTAAAACATCCTTTGACCATTCGTAGTATCGATTTCCAGATTTTCGTGTTGAAAAGTATGGGTCTCTAGCCACTTTATCAGTTACAAATAAATCTCCCTTTTTAATTTCATCCAAAACAAATTTAATATCTTTTTTTTCTGCTTCCACTACATTTATTACTGCCTCAAATCTTTTATAGATACTTGGTAGTGAATACTTATTCATTATTCTTGACAGTTGTATGTTCAGCTCAATTACTTGAAATCCAAAACTCTGTGCTGTTAAAAGCATATCAGTTCTACCAGCTGGAATCTTTACAACTTGATATTCTGCCTTCAATTCCCTTATAAAAACAATGAATTCGTTCAGAGAATCATTGTACCCAGCATTTAGTTCCTCACAGTTCACGCCAAGATTTCTCTTTTCCCAACTGGCATAAATTATTTTCATGTTATTCCTCCATATGTATATTTGACTTACACCATATACAAAGTTGTTGATTCATTTTAATAATCACTCCCAGTTTCATTTTTTATTGTAACCTCCCCATCATAACCTAGTAATGACTAAAATTATTTAACATAAGACTTTCACAATTACTAATTTATCGTTAAAAATTTATTAAAATTAATAAATTAATTTATTTTTTTCTTTTTTTGCTTTTAAATCATCTTTTAAAGATTGGCTCAATTTTTCCACCTTTAGTCATGCCAGCTATAGAATTATTATTTATTGCCTTTTTAATATCGTGCATCCCCATATCAGCAGCAATCAAATACGCGTCGATCTCTTCTTTTGAATGGGATAAATTTATATTATTGATTCCTAAGCTAAGAATCCCTTCTTCGATCATCTTTTGTTGATAAGTAGTGTTAATGTCCAAGTAACTTAAATCGCCAATGCCCTTAAAGATTAATCCACAATGTGGACCAAGACCGCTTATAAGCAGTACATCCCCCAAGTTATTTTGTGAAATTAAGTTTTCAAGGCCTTCCTTCATATGCTTACCTAAGGACCAGAATTTTTCAAAAGCATTTTCAGTTTCCAAAATCTCTATGGTTTTTATAGCCGCTGCCATTGATAATGTTTCCCCCCCAAATGTTGTTGAAACAAATACCCCTTCTGAAATTAAATCGATTATTTCTTTTTTACCCGCCACCGCAGAAATCGGCATTCCAT
The DNA here is from genome assembly GCF_001263355.1 of Acetobacterium bakii. Classification (GTDB taxonomy): domain Bacteria; phylum Bacillota; class Clostridia; order Eubacteriales; family Eubacteriaceae; genus Acetobacterium; species Acetobacterium bakii. Next base: position 163,763 of record NZ_LGYO01000011.1, on the reverse strand, counting down.
TGGCCATTCCCTTTCCAAATGCAATCAGATCCGGGGCTACATTATAAAGCTCAGACGCACCGCCCATCGCGTATCTAAAGCCTGATACGACTTCGTCAAAAATTAAAACTGCACCATTTTCCTGTGTAAGTTCTCTCAGTCTTTGTAAATATCCTTCTTCAGGGCCATTTCCCTGTATCGGTTCCAGTATGACGCCAGCTATCTGACCTTCATATTCGCTTAATAACTTTTCGAGTGCCCCAGCATTATTATAGTCAACACTTTTCGTCAGCTGTCTTATTTCTTTCGGTATACCGCGATGATTAGCTGTTGATCCTATGTACCAGTCATGCATGCCATGATAACCGCAGGAAACAATGATATCCTTTCCTGTATAAGCTCTGGCCAATCTTACCGCGGCTTCTGTGGCATCTGATCCATTTTTCACAAAACGAACCATTTCAGCGCAGGGAATAATTTCGACTAATTTTTCGGCTAATTCAATGGATATGGGAGATGGCTGTGAAAATATGATCCCTTTTTCCAATTGTTTTATAATGGCTTCATTGATACGCTCATCATTATAGCCAACTGTAATGGGACCCAATGCACAAACAAAATCAATGTATTCATTTCCATCGACATCCCATAAATGCGAACCTTTTCCTCTCTCAATAAATGAGGGTGAATAACCTTCGCAATAATAACGAAAACTCTTACTATAAGTTTGGGCACCTAACGGAGTCAGCTCTCTCGCTTTTTTTAACAATTCATTGCTTTTCTTGTATTTATCCATGCAAAAACCTCACTTTTTTGCCCAGAGACTGGGAAAAATGATACTTTCTTCAATATTTGACAATGCTGCTTTTATGCTATTTAAATAATCTTTATTAATCTCATTTTTGTCAACAATATCAAGATTTTTGATCAGTTGCTCTTTATTATCCACTCCAAATACCACATAATCAATATTGGGATTATCATAACTAAAATGTATCGCGCCTTCAATTTTTGTCATCCTATATTTATTTAAAATTTCTTCATAAATTTTCAAATATCTTTTGGCATGTTCCAAGTGATGGGGTAAGCTGTCACCATCCATCACTAAAAGGCCTTGCAGAAAAGCACTTCTTGCAAAAACTTTTACATTGTTTCCTTTTGCCTTTTGAAAGAAAAGATCTCGATCCATTCTCTGATCAAAAATACTATATGGAACTTGAATATAATCTACGCTATCTGAAGAAACGACATCCATTGCGTGGCTGAATTCATAAATTGAAACCCCAATGTTTTTAACCAGTCCCTTTTCTTTTGATCGAACGAGGCCCTCCATAATTTCTGAATTATAAAAATCTGTCGGAGTATGGAGCAAATAACCATTTAATGCTTCTAGATTCATTTTCTTCAACGAATTTATTATTTCTTTTTCAACGACAGTTTCTGGGCTTTTACTGTTAGTATCAATTAAATTCGGTTTTAATTTTGATATAATTTCCAACTTATTCTTAATCCCTCTGCTTGCTACGTATTCGCCTATTAATTCTTCTGCATTCCCGTAGGCCGCAGCTGTATCAAAATATTGGAGCCCTCGGTCAACAGCAATGTCCAACATTTCAAATACATGATCTTTACTCGGTTTTCCTTTTTTATTATTCACACCATAATCAAGACCAAATTGAACAGTCCCTAAGCACAATCGATTATTCATCTAAATCACTGCTTTCAATTTTTTTATCTTCTTCTATTGATTTTAAGTAGCCTTCATTTCTGGCATATTTACTGTTAATCATCTTTAATTGAGGCTTGTCATTTAAAAATGAAAGGATATCTTGGGTTGTAAACATCTTATCCTCCGAATAGAGGTTTTTATAAATCTCACCAATCAATTGATAGTCTTCTATTTCATCCAAGGTCCAACGAAAATGAGATAAGTCTGTGTTGTTTTTATAACTTCCTATTTTAAATAATTTCTCATTGTTTATGATATAGGGTGTCACATGTTCTCTTTCTGATAATAATTTTGCAGCCTCCCAAGATTTTTTTAATGCATAAAATGAAAAAACTTCCACATCTAAACCATCAGGATAAGTTGGTTCTATGCCATTTGAAACGTAATCATATTGGTTTTCTTCGAAAAATGCAATCACTTCATCAATAATAACTGGATCAATAAGCGGACAATCTGCGGTTATCCTGACGATGATGTCTTTCTTTGATAAATCAAGCGGTTTGCAACATCGATAAAAGCGATCCAGCACATCATCTTCACTGCCTCTATAACAATTAATCTTCTCTTTCACACAAAATTCAAACACCGCATCATCGACCTTTTTATCAGTTGTAGCGATTATAACATTGTCAATTTTCTTGCTTTTTTGGACCCTGTTGTAAACATGAAATAAGTTAGATTTCCCACTAAATTCCATGAAAATTTTCCCAGGTAATCTGGTTGAACCAGTTCGAGCTTGTATGATGGCTATTACCAATTTATTTACCTCATCTAATTATTTTCATTTATCACATGGTAAAAAGTTATTCATTATTCTCTAAATCAAGCATAACTATGTTCAGTGCTTATTCTATTTCGGTTTCTACAACACAATTCGAAGATTACACATTCACGTAAAAATCTAGCATTTGTAATAATTGATAACCTTCTTAATTCCTTTTATAACATCTTGCACATCATCATCTGTTAATGAAAAATATAATGGTATTGTAATAATTTCTTCATATAATTTTTCTGCAATGGGACAAATCCCCTTATTATAACCAAGTGATTGATAATAAGGATGGTAATATACTGGGATATAATGAACTTGAAGACCAATATTCTCCGCATTTAATGCTTTATATATTTCATTTCTATTAACTTTCAGTAAAGAAGACTTAATTCTTATGATGTAAAGATGTCGAGTCGTATCTGATTCCTGTATTTCTTGCTGAATTGTAAGTTGCGGTATTTCAGAAAAAGCTTCATTATATTTTTTGACTATTTCACTTCTTCTATTCGAGAAAATCCAAAGCTTATCCAATTGACTTATTCCAAGCGCCGCCTGCATATCTGTCATTCTGTAATTATAACCCAATCCGATCTGCTCGTTGTATCCATTGAAAGGATGCTGCGAGATTTCGTCAATTTCTCGAGTTATTGCATGAGAACGAAAAAGCATGATTTTTTTATAGTATTCTTCATTGTTTGTTAACACTGCTCCACCTTCTCCGCATGTGATTGTTTTTACAGGATGAAAACTGAAGGTTGTTAAGTCAGAAATATTTCCAACTGGGATACCGTTATATTTAGTTCCGATTGCATGTGCTGCATCTTCAATCAGTATTAGATTATATCTTTTGCAGATATCTCGGATTTCATCTAATTGAACAGCCTGCCCTGTAAAATCAACGGCTATAACTGCTTTAGTCTTGCTTGTTACATTTTTTTCAATTTCTTCCGGCTTGATATTCCATGTTCCTGCGTCAATGTCTGCAAATACCGGTGTTCCGCCACAATATAATATACAATTTGCTGATGCGGCGAACGTCATTGGAGTCGTTATTACCTCATCACCTTGCTGAATTCCAGCCGCATGGCAGGCTGCGTGTAATGCTGATGTTCCACTTGATAAGGCAATAGCATACTTTGCTCCGGTAATACCGCATAATTTCTTTTCAAATTCTTCAACTTTAGGGCCAGTTGTTAAGTATGGTGATTTTAGTACTTTGGTAACAGCTTCAATATCATGCTCATCAATATATTGTTTGCCATACGGAATGAAAATATCTCGTGCTGGTGTTCCGCCTTTAAAAGCTATTTTCATTTACTCCTCCGACTCTAATAACTTTTTTTTTAAATCACTGACTTCTAACCATTGAGTATTCGTCTCTGAATTATATTCAAAACCTTCTTCAATAAGCTTTCCCTGAAGTGTTAAATGTTTTTCTGCATTCCACCAATTAAAATGCGGATATATAATATAATGCTCTGAGTATTCATATGTATATCTTGAGTCATCCTTTGTGATCATCACTTCATGAAGTTTTTCACCTTCTCTGATTCCTACTTCTTTAAGCTTGCACTCTGGGAGCATCGCCTCTGCTAAATCTGTTATTTTAAAGGAAGGTATTTTCGATATATATGTTTCTCCACCCTTTGACTCATTCAAAGCTTTTAAAACAAGTTCAACCCCCTGATCTAGGGTTATCCAAAATCGAGTCATTCTAATATCTGTAATCGGTAACTCTTTGCATCCCGTTTTAAGTATGTCTTTAAAGAACGGGATGACAGAGCCTCTGCTTCCGGCTACATTACCGTACCTTACCACGGAAAAAACAGTGCCATCGACTCCAGCATAAGAATTAGCCGCTACAAACAGTTTATCTGAAACCAATTTTGTTCCGCCATATAAATTGATGGGATTAACTGCCTTATCTGTTGAAAGGGCAACTACTTTTTTTACATTTCGATCTAGGGCAGCATCGATGACATTCTGAGCTCCATTTATATTTGTTTTTATGGCTTCAAAAGGATTATATTCGCAGGCAGGTACCTGCTTCATTGCTGCCGCATGGATGACATAATCCACTCTGTTAAAAGCCCTATAAAGTCTGTCCTTATCCCTGACATCCCCAATAAAAAATCTTATTTTTTCAATTTTGTCAGGAAATTTCAATGAAAATTCTTTGTTCATTACATCCTGTTTGAATTCATCTCTGGAATAGATGATTATTTTTTTTACATCAAAATTATTTAAAATCATTTCTGTAAATTTTTTACCAAACGAACCTGTTCCACCTGTAATTAAAATAACTTTGCCTGTTAACATCCGATCTCCTAACTATTTTCTATAGCAAAAATTTCTATTTCTAATACTTCTAAAATTTCTTTTTTTGATCTTCACTGAATATGGAGCCGATACTTTCTGTAAGTATTTCCATAATCTTTTGATTTAATTGAGAGTCACAACTGAGTAAATTAATAAAGGGATCCACATAGGCTATTAATTCGCGTATTTTTTTTAATTCGTTTTTATTAATTTTTATGCGTTGAACATTAATGGCTAATAATTCATGCTCAACCCTATTCATGGGCAAAGCAAATACTTTTCCAAATTCATTTGCTTCTAACTTAACCAATAAGCTATCTAATTTTTGATACATTAAACTGCTTTGCTTCGTGTTTTTATTCACGACCAATTCATCAACCTTAATAAGCTGCTGTTTTAATAAAGTTAATAACCTTTGATAGCTTTCATATGCCTTAGTCATTTTCACCAGTTGAACTTTTAAATAAACCTTGTCATAGATTTCAGATTGAAGGATATTTTTAAATTCATCCCCTACTAAAATAGATGCTTTCAACTTTTTACTGATAACATCACTCATTGGCATGAATTGAGTTCCCTCAATATGAGCACCTCCTAAGGTTGTATTAATGACAACCATATCAAAATTTTTAATGGTCGCTTCAATTTGTTTTCTCATTGAATTAAAGCTTTCACTAGTTAAAATGGCATCTCCACTAACATCAACTGCTTTTATTAAATGTTCATCCCTTTCCTTATCAATTGTTATTTGATAGTCAATTCCCTCAGCATAATGCTTACCATCTTTGTAGGCTAGATTTTGACCCACAAGAATGACTTGATCAAACTCAAGCTTATGGAGTAGTTCTAAAGTCACAACTGCAATAGATGGTGCATCCTTCACTGTAACTAACTCCTCACCATTAACCAGATTTAAAAAAAACTGCGAAACGGTATCCTGGCTGGTAATCATATGATATTTGGGGCCTTGATAGTTCTGTAGTGTTTCAAATCCCACACTGCTACCAAAAATAACTGGTATCGTCGTAATATTCAATTCATTAACCTTAATAAACGCTGCTTGATTCTCTTCTAAAGGATCATAGGTGCACATTGCATCGGGGTATATATTATTATGAATCAATGTATTCAGAGCTGATCCCACCGCAAAGATATGAGCCAGTTTTTTTTCTTTAATCAACTTTAAATTTTCAATTTCATAATCCAGGGATGGCCCTGCAGAAACTAGAATCGCTATTTTTTTTTTAAACACACCATTATTTTCAATAATAATATTTGGTGTGTTAAGAACCTTTTTAAAGTTAATAGCGCTATTTATTACCCATCTTTTTTTAAAAGCATAATTTGTATTCAATGAACTTCTATTGCTTTTAACTACCGCTCTAAACCCATCAAAAAAAAGAATATATTGTTCCTTAAATATACTTTGATAAATTGGCAAATCCATAATAACCGTTTTTTCGTCTGTATTACTTAAAAGTTTATTAAAAAATTCATCCATTGCTTCAGGTTTATACTCACATTGAATTGTATGTATTTTCTTCATCGGTAGATTATTGATATTTTCAAGACTCAAAAAATGCTGAAACACTTCGATAGACGGCTCATATAGTGAAAAAGTCGTATCTGGAAATCTCCTGACAAAAGCGTCGATATGATATCCTAAACCTAATCCGTAAAAAACAACATGGGTTTTATCATCAATGTCTTCTCTTTCTTCTAATTTATCAATGATGGCTTCGGCCTCATGAATTGGATCGTATTTACTATGCAAATATAGAAACTTTTCAGCTTGTTTAACTTTTAAAGTTTTATGACTACTCCTGGTGTCTTCTTGCGTAATAGAATTTTGGTCAGCAGACTCTTCATTTTTTTTTAGTGCATTGTATATTTCAGGATAATTTTTCTTTAAAAATATAATATTATCAGCTAACACTGTCTTCCTCCAACCTAGGTAATAAAAATTGTAATTTATCAAACATACTTTTAAATATTGGTTTTATTTCATACAAAAGCATATCACCAATCAAAATAATGTCTTTTGCGATGATAGCGCTTTCAAGTTCAGGAATAATGGCACTAAGTTTCGATACGCCTTGAACATATTCATTCCAAGTTTCGTAATCATTAACCATGTTACTTAAATTCTTAATGGTATCAATCTGGGTTAATGATTCGATAATCCACTGAACGCCTTCAAATAAATCGTTTAATTTAGTCCATGTTTCTTTATCGGGTTGCTGATAAAATCCTTCTGCTAATTGAGTGATTAAGGGAATTGCATTACTGATATAATCGTTAGCGGTTATTATAGATTCATTGACTAAATCAGTAATTGTCAGCAGTACAACTTCTATCTTTTTCGTGTTTTCTATATGCTCAATAAAATAATTATAATAGTCACCATAAATTGGGGTTTCATCAACAATGAGATGCGAAAACTTTAGTTTTTTTTCATCCAATTTTTCATTAATCGTAGTCAGCATTTGTTCTATTATTTTTGGATCATTATCAAATTCTAAGACTTCATCTTGTAAGTGAATTACCATATTTTACCTTCTTCCTTCAATTGTATACGCTTTATAATCAATTGTTTATAATTACTTAAGGGCATTGCACCCTTGGCAATAATTTCGTGTTACCTTTTAAAAAATATTAGGATTAAAACACAAGAAAGACCATCCTGTCTACCTGGTTTGAAATTGTACTTCTTAGTATTAATATCGGCTAATGTTGCTAAATATTTAGCTGTGCGCGGACTTTTTGCCAAGCTTTTCATAAGATTGAATCCTCATCAGATTCTGATCCCCTTTTTCGTGATTATACAATCATTGCACAACTTGTTAAACATCTGCTACATTAGGTTTATCTCAACACTTAACTTCGGCACCCTGTGCTATTCATTCTATTCTTAAATCTGAACTTGGTCTTCCCGATGGCTTAAAACATCAATTAAGTTCTCACTAATATTTTATCATAATAATGAAACAATTCCAATGAAAACCGTGAGGCTTTGCAACCAATAATATTAACGTATTACCTAAATTATTAGTAATTCTCTCTAAATGAAGTTGCCTATTTTAAAATAAACCACAAAAGACCACCCTAGGGTGGTCTTTTGTGAAGTTATTAATTGCGAAACTTTAAATTGATTACTGTAATAATTGTAGCACGCCTTGTGGCTGTTGATTTGCTTGTGCCAACATTGACTGAGCAGCCTGAGAAAGAATATTATTCTTAGTGAATTCCATCATTTCTTTGGCCATGTCAACGTCACGGATACGCGATTCAGCTGATGTTGCATTTTCTGAAGATGTACTCAAGTTGTTAATGGTATGTTCCAAACGATTCTGTACAGCACCAAGTTTTGCACGTTCTGATGATGTTGATGTAATGGCATCGTTAATCGTCGTGATGGCAGCATCTGCACCAGCCTGAGTGGTTAAATCTAATTTGTCAATCCCTAAATCTTTAGATCCCATTGCCGATATTGACAAGGCCGTGCTCTGCTTTTCATTGGCACCAATCTGGAATTTCATTTCATTGCTTGCATCCACATTAACGGTAAATGTTTCACCATTTACAGCATTTTCATTTAGGTTGAATGTAAGTCCCTCTACTTCGGCACCGGCAGAATTCGTTAATGCAACTTCCGATACTTGCGCTTTTGTAATTTCAAAGGTACTGGTACCGGTGCCGGTAACTGAGCTTCCGGTCACTTTTACTCCTGCAAGAGATATATTGTCACTAGTCAAGGATCCACTATACGTAACAGCATTTCCAGCGGTATCTTTAACAGCATTGCCATTTGCATCTTGAAGAGCAATTGTTGCTGTATCTAAAGCTTTATCATAAGCAGTAACGGCTATCGTATAGGTTCCCTTGTCCAAATCAGCTCCAGTTAAAGTCGCCTCTGGTTTGGCTGCTGCACCAACGTTTATCGTAAAGGAATCACCAATCGCTGCCGTACTCGACAATGTGACATTAAGATTGCTCGCGGCTTCTAGCCCTGAAGAAACTGTCGCTGCCCCAGTAGCACCAATTTTGTAACCAGCTGCAACTGTTAAGTCCGATGATGTACCAATACTACCAGAAACAGCTGAATAATCACTAGTGGTCAATGTTCCACTACCTGTAGCTGATGTGAATTTAATCCCTGATACAGTAACACCAGAACCAGTTGCAGTACCTGAAGCAACTTCAGTTCCTGCAGAATTTTTCAAAATAAATGTAGCGTCAATACCTCCTGAACCTTCTGATTTTAGCTCTATTGTATAATCACCCTTAGCCAAATGAAGTGCCGTAGCCAAACTATCAGCGCCACTCCCTGCAGCTGCGACGCCACTCCCTGCAACGGTACTACCAGCTGCTACTACCGTTCCTGAATAAGAACCTCCGGATGCCCCAGCAAATGTAAAACTTTTCACATCTCCTGATGCATCTGTTTTAGTCGCTATTTGGTTATAAGTAGTTGACTGCGCTACTGTTGCAGCTTCGACAGCAACAGTAGCGGTATAAGTACCTGTTGCGACACTTTTCTCGACGCTGACATCATTAGGACTTGTGATTCCTGCATAACCATTTGTGTTAATTTTTGTTGCTTTATCTCCATTTAAAAGTTTCTGGGTATTGAATTCGGTATCGGTGGAAATTCGATCTACTTCAGAAGTTAATTGATCAATTTCTTTCTGAATTTCTTTACGATCTGTCGTGGTGTTGGTATCATTTGAAGACTGTACCGCTAATTCCCGCATTCTCTGTAAAATAGAATGGGTTTCGCTTAATCCGCCTTCAGCAGTATTGATTAAAGAAATGCCATCGCTGGCATTGGCAGATGCTTGATCTAAGCCTCTGATCTGGCCACGCATTTTTTCGGAAATGGCTAAGCCTGCGGCATTATCCCCGGCTTTATTGATTTTTAAACCGGATGATAATTTTTCCAATGACTTGGAAGTAGCTGCCTGGTTTGCCGACAATTTGTTATAGGTGTTCAGTGCTGCGATATTATGATTGATTCTCATTTTTGTTTCCTCCATTAATTTATTTTGCCAGTAACCCCCGACCCAGGTTGAATTGATTGAGGCTTTCCTCCGTACGATAGGTTAGCCAAATTATTAAGCTTTCTTTGCTTCTGACTTATATATCGGTCTTCGGCTGAGATACTTTAGTGAATTTTTAAAAACTTTTTATTTTTTTTATAATTATTTTTCATTCAGACCTTAAGGTCCATTTTCAGGCCCTGGGCCAGCTCCGGCATTTCCATGAGTCCCTCCGGCCGAACGTAGTCGGGATCGGCACTCATGGGCACATAAATGGGGCCTCCCACGTATTTGATAATGACCTGGGGGCGCTGGGTCATTTTCAATTCGATGTCCGGCGGGAAAAATTGGATGTTCTGATTAGTGGCGCTGGGCATGCCACTGGGAAGCCCGCCCATATCAAAGCTGATCTCCATGCTGGCGGAATCCTCACCAGTCTGGGCTTCAGACGAAACGAGCAAATCTGCCATATGGTCAATGTTGCGGGTGATTTCCTTGAAATGGATGGGCTTTGCCTCGCCATCCTCCATGCTGACCTCAAGCTTGAGGTTGCCATCATCGCCGTATTTTGCCGTGGCGGTATAGGTAAGGTTGTTCCAGTTGTAAACCGAGCTCGGCTCAAAAGAATCCTTGACCGAAATTCTGATGGGGCGACTTTCAACCCGTTCATTTCCCTGTTCTCCGGTAACGTCCACCAGTTGAGAATGTACCGATGACATCCGCAGGGGTTCTTTTTCCACATATTCAATTTTAATGGGGACTGTTTCAATGGTAATTAGCGGTTCCATTATTTTCCCTCCTAAAAAGGAGCCTTAAAAAGCCCCTTCGTTTAATAATCTATTTTTGTTTAGGACATATAGTCAAACACTGATGATTGAATAATGCTGTTACCCATTTGCAGGGCCGCCTGGTAAGCGACTTTCTGGGTTTGAAACGAAATATAGGTATAGGCGGCGTCGATGCCTTCCACCTCAGTTTGCCGGGTCTGCAGATTGAGTTCCTGGGAATCGTAGCGCTCCTTCATAAATTCCAGGTAATTGGCTTTTGCGCCAATTTCAGTGGTCGCTTTGCTGGCCTGGCTGGTTGCGCTCTGAAACTTTCCGAATAACTTGTCGGTAATATCGCTTGAGTAATTTGCTGATTCAAATTGTTCAGCAATTTTACCCAATAAGTTATACGCATTATTGGAAACATTTCCGGCTATCCCATCGATGGTGGTTGTTCCATTCCCAACGATATTAATTCCGGGAATGGAATAATTAAATATTGTGTTGGGATTAACTGTTCCTGCAGAATCAACGGAAACACCAAGACCGATATCCACATAAAGGGAATCCGCTTTTAGATTATTCAGGGTATCTTTTAGCGCTTGGGTACTATCATCCAGGCTGTCCACGTCAATTTTATTATACAGAAGCTTACCATCTTCATCCACAGTAAAGGGTTTTTCAACAGTATTAGACCCGCCAAAAATATAACTATCACCGACTTTGCTGTTTAAGGTGTCCAGCATTTGTTTCTGCATCACCCGTAGCTCGTTGGCAATGATCTTTCGGGTATCCGGATTTTGGGTATCGTTTTTACCCTGGAGTATTTTATCCGTGGCATCCGCAAGGGTTTCAGTAATATCTCCCAGATTAGTTTCGGAATTTGTTAAATAATCGGAAGCATGTGCAATATTGTTCTGATAGCCGTCAAGCTTGGCTAAATCCCGTCTGATTTGATAGGCCTTGATGGCCGAAGATGTATCTTCGGAGGTTTTTGCAAACTTTCGTCCCGAAGCCACCTGGGTATTTAAGCGATCCAGTTCGGTGGACATATTGTTTAAATTCGTGGTGTATTTGGTGGTCATCATTTTATAGGTAATTCTCATCGTGGTTCACGTTCCTTCCAAATTTAAACAATACTTACTGGCCCATGGTGTTAATGATGGTATTCAGATTTTCGTCAAGCACATTAAAATACCGGATGGCAGCATTATAAACTTTTTGAAAAGCCATTAAATTGGTGCCTTCTTCATTCAGGGAAACCCCTGAAACCGACTCCCTGGCGGTATAAATATTTTGCAGTACATTGTCTGCGGTGTCGGCAAAATTGGTATTAAGCCCCACATCCATGGCAACGTCTCCGAGCTGTCCGGTCAAGTATTCGTTGAAACTGCCATTGAAGAACAAGGCGTTCGAATCTTTTTTAAATTCCTGATCTTTGCTCATGGCACTGATCATGCGCAGCACATTATCGGCACTCCCGGGAGTGCCGATTGGGTTATTGGTTGTTTTAATCTCCATTGGATCTTTTAACCAGGCACTGGAAACCTGAATGTCTTTGGCGGTAATATTCGTCGTCGTTCCGTCTGAGTTGGTGAATAATGGCTCGGTTGGCGGATCTGTAGAATTCAGAGGGTCATTGATCGAATTAATGCGATTAAAAACATCCGCAAATTTAGCGGCAAATACATCCATGGTTTTTTCATAGTAGGGAATTCCCCTGGCATCATTTTCACCCTGGACTATATCTGCAAAAGTTCCCTTGCCGTTGATCAGGTCGACATAGCCTTTTATGGCACCATCGGAAATAAATTCTGTGATATCGTTGTTGTCTACCGGGGTGCTGCCTGCAAGTGTAAAGCTGCTGTTTAAGGATAAGACCACCTTGTCATCCTGGTCTTTCACACTGAGAGTATTGAATAAATTGTTATCCACTAAACCAATTGATGTTCCGGTATTCGGATCGACCAGCGAGATGCTCAGCCGGTCAATGGATAAATTTTCAGATATCTTTTCAGGGTTGGTGGTCACTTTTATGTTGGCAATACCCGAAAGCTTATCAATCAGTAAATTCCGCTGATCGTAGAGCTCATTGGGGGTGTTTCCGTAAATTTCTTCTTTTTGAACCTGATCGTTTAAATTGGCGATACTCTTGACAATGGCATTAAAATCATTCTCCACCACCACACCCAGATCTTTGACCTGCTGTGTCCGTACCTCTTTAATCTGGTTGGCATACATATTGATGATCTGGGTTACCTTTTGTGCGGATGTCCGTATTACCTGGGCAATATCTGAACTGGTGGGAGTTTCCGAAAAACTCTGCAGGTCGGTGATAAAGTTGGACAATTCATTTTGCAAACCGTCGGTTTGAGCCTCGTCTAAAACCGATTCCAAATCCGACAATCCGGAAACCATGGTTTGGTAGCGGCTGGTCTCAGCATTCTGGCTTCGGAACCGGGCATCCAGGAAAGGATCCCGTATTTGGCTGGTTCCCACGGCTTTTGCCCCCAGACCTGTGGACACCTTTGGGTTTGCATATTTTTGAACACCACCGCTGCTGGTAATTGAGTTGATATCGACCCGTTGTCTTGAATAACCGTCGGTATTAATGTTTGCTATATTATTACCGGTCACATTAATGGTTGCCTGGCTGGCTTCCATGGCTCTGCTCGCGACATGAAATGCTGAAAATGTTGATGCCATCGAAGTTTCTCCTTACTGATTAAATAGATTTTTCAAAAGTCTTTGGGAAGGCTGTGGTTTCCGATTGTTTACCATCTTCCCCATAGGTTTTTTTGTCTTTTTTAAGTTCGAATGCGGAAATCTTTTTATTGACCACATGGAGCTTTGTATTAAGCATGGTTTGGCATTTTTCTTTATAAAACTGAAATTCTTTAATGGTGACCTCAAATTGACTGAGCAGCTCATAAAATCGCATTTGCTCATCCTGAGGAAGCTTAAGAATCACTTCGGAGAGGTTTTTTCCGGATACCCCCAGCTGCTTCATGTAGCCGGCAACTTCTTTGTCAAAGCTTTTTATCTGATACAGGAAGATCTGCTGCTGATTCAAATTTGTGTTGAGTCCGTCAATGTCATCTTCCTGGATCAATGCTAGCTCGGCCTTTAATTTGGGCACTGCTTCACGATGGAGCTTTGAAACGCCAAAAAGGTACTCATAAAAAGCATCAAGTACCTGTTTGTAATCTTTAGTTTCTGACATATTGAGCCTCCTCGGAATAATAGTTTTCTTTACTTCAGAATCTCTTCTGCAAGCAATTCTGTTGGGATCTTGTAGGTTCCGTTTTTAACGGCTTCTTTTAATTCGTTGATATGGTCGGTATCTTTTACAGATACTTCATATAAAATAGCGGACTTTGCGGATGACAATCGTTTGTCATCAAAGGATCCGTTATGGCTGCTTGAAATTTCGGTACTATCTACTTTATTTTTACGAATAAACTTTGCGTTTTCTTCAGTATCGGCATTTCTTACAGGATCGGTAGTAACGTCCTGGGTTTGTTTTGGTTGTATCGATTTAGTATTGTTTGAAAATGAGATGACCATAGTTAAAACCTCCCTTTAATATTAATAGTATACCATCAATATTATAAACTTATTTATTTTATTCTTCCTGAACGATTCATGTTGTTCTATCTTCTTATTGTATTTATCGTCATTCCAGGGTAATACTTTAGAACAATCCTTGGAAATTTGAATTCTTTTTGATTTATTCCGGCTTATCCGCCAGGATAAAGCTTTGACCCATTTCTTTTGGCATCTGTGCATTGCCTGACTACCTTAACCATCGTCATTTTCGGGAAAAACTTTAGGTTCAAAATGCAGACAGGCTTCGATCAATTGATCGAAGCCTGTCTGCATTACTTATTAAATTCAATCATTTTGGATTAATATTTGTCCCCTGCAGTATCATCTAAATCAATCCACACTTCTTCTATTGGCACAATTTTTCTCGGCGTTTTTTCTGATGCTTTTTTTTGCTTCGATCGCTGTCTTTCGTTGCCTTTATTTTTTATTTTAAAGGTTCCAACCATCTCTTTTAACATTTCTGCCTGTCCTGATAATTCTTCGCTGGCAGCGGCGCTTTCTTCGGCGGTTGCGGAACTCGTCTGAACCACCTTGGAAACCTGTTCGATGGCCTGAGTGATTTGAGAAATTTCTGTTGCCTGATCATTGGAGGCCTGAGCGATATCCCCAACTAATCCTGCTACCTTTTCAATTTCGCCCAGAATTTCTTTCAGACTTTCAGCCGTATTGTCAGCAATTTTAGTGCCTGCTTCTACCTTAAAGATGGAGCCTTCAATTAGTCCGGTTGTTTCCTTGGCTGCTTCAGCACTTCGTGCCGCCAGGCTGCGAACCTCTTCGGCAACCACTGCAAAGCCCTTGCCATGCTGTCCGGCCCGGGCAGCTTCTACTGCGGCGTTTAGTGCTAAAATATTGGTTTGGAAAGCAATGTCGTCAATGACTTTAATAATTTTGGAAATATTTTTGGAAGAATCATTGATTTCAACCATGGCGCTGACCATTTCTTCCATTTGGGTATTGCCGATTTCGGCATTTTTTCGTACTTCAATGGCCCGTTCATTTGCTTCGTTGGCGTTGAGAGCATTTTTCTTTGTTTCTTCGGCTACTTCGTCAATGGATGCCGTGAGTTCCTCCAGGGAGCTGGCCTGTTCGGTTGTGCCCTGTGACAGTGTCTGACCCCCATCAGAGATTTGTCTGGATCCTATTTCTACCTCGCTCGCCGCAATATCAATATCTGACATAATTTCGCTAAGGCTGGTAGTAATACCATTAATGGCAGTTTTAATATGTTCAAAGTCGCCATGATAGGTTGTTGTTATTTCCTGATTAAGATCGCCTTCGCCAATGTATTGGAGCTTAATGGTTATTTCTTGTACAATACTTTTTAGAAACTCAATGGTTTTATTCATGTCATCTTTGATTTTTCCATTTTGTCCTTTATAATCGCCCATCATCATAGCATTTAAATTTCCGATTGCCAGTTGTTTTAAAACCCCTGAGGCTTCCTTGATGGGAGCAATAACCACATCCAGCGTCGTATTGACGCCTTCCATAATCTTGGCGAAGTCACCCTGATGTTTGGTCGTGTCAGATCGGGTATCCAATCGGCCTTCGAAACCAGCCTGTGCCAACATCCCAGCATCGGCAACCAGGGCGTTGATCCCATCGATGCAGCTGTTGAGATTGTTCTTGATTTCGTTGAAATCGCCGCAGTAGGTATCGGTGATCTTTGGCGGAATATCACCGTTACCGATCCGTTCGATGTACTCGGCGGCCACATTCAATGGGCAGACGACGGCATCCAGGGTGTTGTTGACGCCTTCCATGATCTTGGCAAAGTCGCCCTGATGTTTGCTGGTGTCGGACCGGGCATCCAGTCGGCCGGCGGCGCCGGCCTGTTCCAGCTGACTTGCATCGGCAACCAGGGCATTGACCCCATCGATACAACTGTTGAGGTTGTTCTTGATTTCGTTGAAGTCGCCGTAATAGGTATCGGTGATCTTCGGCGGGATATCACCGTTGCCGATGCGTTCGATGTATTCGGCCGCTACGTTCAACGGACCGACCACAGCATCTAACGTATTGTTGACGCCTTCCATGATCTTGGCGAAGTCGCCCTGATGTTTGGTGGTGTCGGACCGGGCATCCAGCCGCCCGGCGGCACCGGCCTGTTCCAGCTGTGCAGCATCGTCGACCAGGGCGGTTACGCCGTCGATGCAGCTGTTGAGGTTGTTCTTGATTTCGTTGAAGTCGCCGTAGTAAGTATCGGTAATCTTCGCCGGAATATCACCGTTGCCGATCCGTTCGATGTACTCAGCGGCCACGTTCAGCGGGCCGACGACGGCATCCAGGGTGTTATTGACGCCTTCCACGATTTCTTTAAAGCCGCCCTTAAAATTGGCTGCATTGCCTCGAGTATCCAATTTCCCTTCAACGGCTGCCTTGGAAAGCGCATCTGCCTCAATAATAAGACCTTTTATGGACTCAATGGTCTGCTTGATCGCCGGAGAAATTTCATCCTGATCATCCCTAATTTTGATATCTGCCGAAACATCACCCTCTGAAATCTGCTTCATTGTTCCAATCACAACATTTTGAAGATCATCCGCAAAACTATCCATGGCCACTGCCATCTGCCCAACTTCATCCTTGGTTTCCATATTCAGGCGCAGGCCCAGGTGCCCCATACTCATTTCTTTTAACATATTGGCTGCTTTTTTGAGGGGTTTACTGATGGCTGAACTGAGGAAAAGCCCCAAAGCTATGGAAAGAATCACGCCTATTGCAATGATTATAAGCATTGTTATAACAGTACTTTCAGCGTTGCTTGTGTTTCCGTCTGATTTTATCTTGCCATCTTCCAATTTCATAGCAAGTATTTTATCAATGGCATCCTGTTCGGCAACCGATGCTTTTCCGGCCAGGCTGCCCGCACTCATCATTGCGATTGCTTCAGCATCCTGGTTCTGGGTGGCAAGATTCATTATTTGCTCCAATTGGGTGCTATATGCCAATCGTGTTTGGATAAACTCATCATAGGCTGTTTTCATTTCGTCTGAGATAATTGTTTTTTCAAATTCTGTTGCAAGGGTATCGATCTCTGCTCGTCTTTCGGTGATGCTGTTCGCACTTTCACTTATGGACTGAGCATCGTTTGCAATAATCATGTCTCGTAAGTTCACCCGCAAACCCTGAAATGCCGTTGACATTTCGGCAATCTGGGCCGTTGGTACCATCATATTTTCATAAAGCTCAGTATCTGATTTCTCAAGAGATTTAATATTTACAACCCCTATTGTGCCCACAACGCCTACGATGAGTGCCATCAAGATAAATCCAGCTAAAAGCTTGGCACTGATTTTCATATTATAAAACCATTTCATAAATATCAATCTCCTGTTGTTAAATTTTAATTTTTGCATTTTCCAGGGAGTTTATCAGTGTTCTTTTACACTTAATTTTATGCGGTTCACCATGCCCAAAATATATGGTTTCAATCTTTTTTGTAACGATATATTCAAGAGCATTTATGAATCTTTTTTCATAGGTAGTGTCTTTTGACCTTATAACCAATGGCTTGTCTCCGGCAAATAAAACCTTATTTGCTTCACAATAAAGACAGATTGAATCATTGCTGTGTCCGGGAGTATAAATGACTTCAAATTCACAGTCTGCTATTTTGAGTGTTTCACCGCCTTTTAGAATAGCATCAATCATTGTATTTGTCTCACTGAGGGTATTCCATTCACCAGTGAGCAAATATACATTTGAAGTTTATACTTCGCTGTGACTCGTTAAATTGCCTGCTTTCATGCATTCTCATCACCTAACTGCTTATTTTTCTGTATAATTGAGCATTGGATACAACGGGCTCAAATAAAGCTTCCAGCTCCTTGGGAAGCTTTTGTGTCTGTTCCATTGCCAAATACCCACCGTCAATCAGAGACTCATGAAACATCCGAAGGACTTCAATTCTCTGCACCTCATTAAAATGCAACAATACATTTTTGCAGAGTATCAATCCAAAATCCTTGCCAATACTTTTGAGTGTCAGCAAATCATGCTTTTGATAAGTTACTGACTTTCTGATTTCGTCAGTGAGCCTAAAATGGCCTTCTTTGTTATCGTTTACAAAATATTTTCCAAAAACATCTTTTGGGATCCGTTCAACCTGTTCTTTTGGGTAAATTCCCTCCAGAATAATTTTGTCAAAAAGGTTGCTTCCATCAATATCGGTTGCCTTTATTTTTATATTTCTGAAATACATATGCCCAATCCCTTCTCTGAGAAGCATTGCCAGGGTATATGGTTCTGGACCCATGGCACAACCGGCATCCCAAACATTAATGTATCGTCTTGACCTCAAGGTCGGAATCGCATGATCGCATATCATTTGAAGTGTTTGTAAATCTCTGAAAAAGTAGGTAAACGCCATTTTTATTGCCTCCTATTATATTTCTATTTAATCAATAATCATTCTTACTACATATTCTTTATAGTTTTTCAAGGGTAAATTATTGCGTTATTCATTCTGCATTACTTACTTATCGTCTAACTATAAGACGACTTTAACTAATATATAAGTAAACATTCGTCTAAAACATATAAAAATTAGACGCATTTAAAAAAAATCAGGCTCCGATCAATTGATCGGAGCCTGATTGCGCTATCCTGTGAAATTAATTCATTTTTGTACTAAAAACTAATATTTATCTATTTCATTGTCATCCAATACAATTCTTGGCGGAACTGAACGTGGCTCTTCTTTTGCTTTTGATACAGTTCTTTTATTCATTTCCTGGTTGACATTGCCGCCTTCTTTTATTTTGAAGGTGCCCACCATTTCGGTCAGCATCTGGGCCTGGCTGGAAAGCTCTTCGCTGGCGGCGGCACTTTCTTCGGCGGTGGCAGAATTGGTTTGAACCACCTGGGAAACCTGTTCAATCCCCAGGGTGATCTGGGCAATTTCCGAGGCCTGGTCGTTGGATGCCTGGGCAATAGTCGCCACCAGGCCAGTTACCTTTTCAATTTCGGTGAGCATCTCTTCCAAGCTGCTGGCGGTGTTGTCGGCGATTTTTGTTCCGACTTCCACTTTCTCAATGGAGCCTTCAATGAGGCCGGTGGTTGATCTGGCGGCTTCCGCACTCCGGGCGGCCAGACTTCGGACTTCTTCGGCAACCACGGCAAAGCCTTTGCCGTGCTGTCCGGCCCGGGCAGCTTCCACGGCGGCATTGAGCGCCAGAATATTGGTCTGGAAAGCGATATCGTCAATGACCTTAATGATCTTGGAAATACTGTGTGAGGAGTCATTGATCTCACCCATGGCCAAAATCATATTCTGCATCTGGGCATTGCCAATTTCAGCATTGGTGCGAACCTTCACTGAAAGCTCATTGGCCGCATTGGCATTGACCGCATTGCGCTTGGTTTCATTGGCCACCTCTTCAATCGAGGCGCTGAGTTCTTCAATGGAGCTGGCCTGTTCGGTGGTTCCCTGAGCCAGAGCCTGGCCGCCGTCGGAAATTTGACGGGCTCCGGAATCGACCTGATTGGCTGAAATGTTGATGTCCGACATAATGCCACTTAAACTCGTCGTGATATCATTGATGGCGGTTTTAATATTCACAAAATCGCCGCTATAAGAAGAAGTAATTTCCTGGTCAAGATTCCCTTTGCCAATTTCTTCCAGTGTCGCTGATATTTCATTAACCACACGTTTTAAAAACTCTATGGTTGTATTCATATCCTCTTTTATCTTGGCGTGCTGGCCCTGGTAGTTGCCAGTCATTTTAGTGTTCAAGTTGCCATTTGCCAGTTCTTTTAAGACGCTTGAGGCTTCCTTGATGGGGGCAATAACCACATCCAGGGTCTGATTGAAGCCTTCAATGACTTTGGCGTATTCACCGGGGAATTTACTGACGTCGCCACGATGATTTAAGTCCCCGGCAACGGCAATATGGGCCATTTCATCGGTTTCATTCACCAGCAGAACGATGTTTTCGATCATGCCAATTAAGCTTGGTATCAGTTGATCGTTTTCCGACCTTTTCCCTGTTTCTTTTAAATCTTCCAAATCATGCATTTCCCCACTGGCAATATTGTTGGCAATACCGACAATATGAATCAGTTTTCCATGAACACCATTGATGGATTCAGAGATCTCGGCATAGATTCCTAAATAATTCCCCTCAATCGCTTCCGAGAAATCATTTTTGCTCATCAATGCCAGTACTTTATTGCCTTCCTCCAGGGCTCCCAGACCGTCAATGCAGGCATTGATGCTGTTTTTAAGCTCATTGAAGTCGCCATGGTATTCAGTTGTGATCTTTGGCGGAATCCTGCCGCTGCCAATTCTTTCAATAGCTTTTGAGGCAACTTTTATGGGTTTTGTAAACGCGTTGATAATGCCATTCAAGCCAATGATGATTTGTTTGTAAACACCGGCATACTCATTGGTGTTTCCTCGGAAATTCAACCGCCCTTCGGCAATAGCTTTTTCAGTTGCCGATATGCCTTCATAGAGCTTGTTCAATTCCTTGATCATGGCAATCATGGCATGGGAAAGCACATCCTTATCCGACTGGGGTTCTATGACAACCGAAAAATCTCCTTCCGCCAGACGCTGAGCGGCCTGGGCCTGGAACTTGCGATTATCAACCATGGTTTTAAAGGATATCAATAAATCGGCAATTTCATCCTTAGTTGTTATGGTTGGAATCTCAATGTCCACATCGCCCATGGCTAGTTTGTCGAGGGCATCCTTTATTTTAACAATCGGGCTGGCAATCCGCTTTGACATAATAAAACCGATGAAGCCGCCGATTGCTAAAATGAACAGGGATATTAAAATGGTAATATTTCTTAAATTGGTGATGGGGGCGATAAGATCTGTTTCGTAAACCGTAAATACCATGGTCCAATCGGTTCCCGGTATTGGCGCGACGCCGGCTATTTTTTTATCCCCATTATAATTGTACTCAATGACGCCGGCATTGCCGACACCCAATTCCTGCATGGTTGCTGTCAGGCTTTTAAATTTTTCTTCATTGAAAATATTGGTTTGATTTTTCACCAGTTCGGCATTGGGATGTGCCATCATAATACCATCCGGGGCAATAATGAAGCCGTATTCCCGATCCCCTTCGGCGCCCATGTTTGATACAACTTCCTGCAAATAGATTGGGTCCCGTCGGCCCACCAGCAGTCCCACAACCTGTCCGTTTTGCTTAATCGGGGCGACGTCAAAAACAACCGGCTCGAGGGTAACTTTACTGATGGCAACATCTGAAATGGAATTTTCGCCTTTAAATCCGTCTTCATACCAAAACTGTCCCGCTGAATCGAATTCTCCGCCGCCGACAACATACTTTGCATGTCCGCTGAGATTCATCACCGCAATATCCTGATAACCCAATCGGTTAACATCCACCGAAATGGCGGCCACCTGGGTATTCCAGTCCATCGGTGTCACCCGGGCCCGTGAAGCGACTTCGTTGAGCGTTGACAGGTTTCCCTGAATAACCGCCCCAATTTGCTTGCCGCTGGCAATTGCATAGTCTTCCATATCGGCACTTGCCTGATTCATCACTGTGTTCGCGCCGATATTCACGGAAACGATCCCCAGGATCAGCACAATTGCTGCAAAACCCGAGATAAAAAGCAAGGTGAGTTTTTTAGCTAACCCAAACTTTAGTTTCCCATTATCGGCTGATTGATTTACATCGTCTGGATTTTTCTTGAGCAGTTTAGGTTTATTCATTAATTGACTCCTTTCAAGTCGTTATTTATTCGAAAAAAAATGAAGGCTGTTTCCCTTCATTTTCGGAAATAGATTAACTTAACTTTTGGCTGGACTTTTCATTGTTTTGATAAAAAACGGACCAGCTCTTCGGATATTCTTTCTAACGGTAATTGTTTGTCGACAGCGCCGATATTAAAAGCCACCATTGGCATACCATATACAATGGATGTTTTTTCATCCTGACCAATGGTATAAGCCCCAGTTTTCTTCATATTCAATAAACCCTTGGCACCGTCGCGACCCATTCCGGTTAAAATAACCCCAATTGCTTTTTTTCCTGCCACTTCTGCCACGGAATCAAAAAGAACATCAACTGAAGGACAATGGCCGCTGACTTTTTCTTCCTTTGAGCATTTAACAAAAAAACCGCCGGATTTTTTAATCAACCGCATTTGGTAATCCCCTGGGGCAATCAACACTCTTCCCGGTTTTAAGGCATCGCCGTCTGCTGCTTCTTTCACTTCAAGATTACAGGAGTGGTTAAGTCTTTCGGCATAAAGCTTGGTAAAAACCGGAGGCATATGCTGGACGATGATGATGGGCGGCATATCCCGGGGCAGTGCCGAAACCACGCTGAAAATAGCTTCTGTTCCACCGGTTGAAGCACCGATGGCAATGATGGCATTCTTAATGTCGATCCCCGTACCGGAAACAAGATTTGTGGGGATGTATTCTTTTTTTAAATTCCCGACCTTTGCGGTCGAAGCGATTTTAATTTTAATTTTGAGTTCATTAATAAAGGAACTCATCCCTCCGGATCGTGTCATTTCAGGTTTGGTTACAAATTCCACAGCTCCGGCATCTAAAGCGTCTAAAACATTTTTTGAACTTGAACTTACCACAATCACCGGCAGGGGGTATTGGGGCATGAGTTTTTTTAGAAATTCGATGCCATTCATTTTCGGCATTTCTACGTCCAAGGTTAAAACGTCCGGCTTTAACTGCAATATCATATCCCTTGCCATATATGGATCTGATGCTGTTCCGACCACTTCAATACCTAAATCCTGAGCTATTTCTTTGGCCAGTGTTTCCCTGAACAAAAGGGAATCGTCTACGATTAATACCTTTATTTTATGTTTAACTCTCATCTTGGCCGTTCCCCTTAAATTTCTTATGCAATATCTTCAATTATTTCCTTTTCATCGTTTTTAAGCAATCTTTCGCAGTCCAGCAGCAACTGTACTTTTCCGCCAACCTTTCCGATTCCCTTCATAAAACGGTTTTCAAATCCTGTTTTATTGGTGGGTGGTGGTGAAATAGCATCATCATCAATGGTCAAAACTTCCTCAACATTATCCACAATCAATCCTACTGAAATTTCCTGAATATCAATCACGACAATACAGGTTCGGTCATTGTACGCGATGGCTTCTTTCCCGAATTTAATGCGCACATCAATAACGGGTATGATCTTTCCTCTTAAATTGATAATTCCTTTTATGTAAGCCGGCACTTCGGGTACTTTGGTGATGGATTGAATTCCGACGATTTCAGTAACATATTTAATTTCAATGCCAAAAACTTCTTCTTCCAGGGAAAAGGTCAAAAATCTTCCGTGTTGAGTATCTTCCTCAAAATTGTTCATATCAATATCATTCACAGCCATTATTATTCTCCTTTTTATCCAGTCTTTTTAAAATCGAGAACTACATCAATGGTTGTAATGCAATTCTCGATTTCTAAACTAGATAACCTTTCTTTTTTTTATTTTTTACCTATTTTCAGCTTTTTCTTAATTGGAACCTATCCATCATTTCTTTTAGCAATTCTGCCTGGCCGGACAATTCCTCACTTGCAGCAGCACTTTCCTCTGCCGTTGCTGAATTGTTTTGGACAACCTGAGCTACCTGTTCAACACCCTGGTTAATCTGGGCAATGCCCGTCGCCTGTTCGTTTGAGGCGATCGCAATATTGCCAACGAGATTTGCAACTTTTTCAATTCCATCAACTATTTCATTCAGGGCTAACGCTGTTTCATCCGCAATTCTGGTTCCTGTTTCGACTTTGTTTATGGACCCTTCAATTAATACGGTTGTTTCCTTTGCCGCATCGGCGCTTCGGGCTGCCAGGTTTCGGACTTCTTCGGCAACCACTGCAAAACCCTTGCCTTGCTGGCCGGCTCGCGCGGCCTCAACCGCTGCATTCAGTGCTAGAATATTTGTTTGAAACGCAATATCATCAATGACTTTTATGATTTTTGAAATATTTTTAGAAGACTCATTAATTTCCACCATTGAATCCTGCATTTCAGTCATTCGTGCATTGCCTTTAGTTGCATTGTCCTTTACTGTAGTAGCCAATTCTTTTGCTTGATTTGCATTTACTGCATTGTTTTTGGTTTGAGATGCAATTTCAGTAATGGAAGCAGTTAATTCCTCGATGGAGCTGGCCTGTTCTGTGGAGCCTTGGGCTAATGACTGACTTCCGGCTGAAACTTGATTCGAACCCGAAGCAACTTGTTCCGCTGCATCATTAATATCACCCATTATACCATTTAATGACTCAATAATAACATTTAATGCGCTGGATATCCTGACAAAATCTCCCCTGAATTCCCTTGCATTTTCAATGTTAAGGTTTCCTTCCGCAATTTGCTCTATTTTGTTTGATATTTCACCAACAACAGTGTTTAAGCTCGTCATCGTGTTATTCACTGCCTGTTTCAATTCATCAAAATCACCATTGTAAGAACCGGTTATCATGATTCGCAGATTGCCGTTGGCCATTCCACTCATTACTTTGGAAATCTCTTGCAGTGGTTTTGCAATTTCCTCAAGAATATTGTTCATCCCGCCAACCAGGGTTTCCCAGGAACCTTTAAATTTTGTTGTATCTGCCCGGGTTTTCAGCTTTCCTTCAGCAACTGCATCCGTGATCATAGATGCATCCTGGATTAAATTCCCAATTGTTGTTCTAACTTCAACCATACTTCTACTGATTGCATTAAATTGTGCACTAACCTCGGCTGTATGTTCATTGGAATCGCCGATATTCATGTCAAAATCTAAATCACCTTCGGCCAGGCATATCAGGTTTTTTTCCAGACGTTTAACCTCTTCTGTGGTGTACGTACTAACCCTTATAATTGGCGTTAAATCTGTGACGACTTCTACAAAACCGACATTTTCTCCTTTTGCATTTTTGAGATATGCAGTATCCTGTTTAAAGTTTCTTCCAAACCATTCAAAATAACTATCCGACAAGCCCTGGTCAACCAGCCGCCGTATTCCACAGCCTTCTGTTTGACAGATACTGGCTCCCGCATTGAAACAATCCATTCCGCAGGCTGAATCGCGATCTTTAACCACACCATTGGCAATCATTAATGCTTCAAAGGGTTTGTTTAAAAACACCCATTTCATATTATTATCAGTGACATGGATCGGAAGTGGAATTGCATCAATGATGGATTCATACCAGATCATCTTATCGACAACGGTATCCATGGTTTGATTGACCCCTTCAATGACCTTCTGATAGTCTCCGGAATGTCCTTCGGTCGCTGCTCTTTTTGTAAAGTCACCGGAGATGGCTGAATCTGAAAGCATAATGGTATCTGAAATAAGGTTTGTAATCGCATTCTTGATGGCCATCATACTGATGCCAAGCACATCCTTTTCAGACTTTGGCTCAATTTCAATGGATATGTTTCCTTCAGCTATCTGTTCAGCCGCTTGAGACTGAACTTTAATATTTTCTGCCATATTCACAAAAGCAACGGTGAGCTCTCCTAATTCGTCATTGGTAGTTTTGGCCGCCATATTATAATCGATGTCGATATCACCGACTGCAAGCAGATCGGCTGCTTCGACAAGGCGCTTTATGGGTTTCACCACGCTGTTGGCAGCTAAGATGACTAGGCCAATAATTGCCAGCAATCCTAAACAAAAGATTATCAGCATGACATTTTGAACCCCTACCAACGGACCATTGAATTCTTTGTCAGGAAGTCCTGTTGCCAACATCCAACCGGTGTTCCCAATTTCGGTCACATATCCTTTGCTTTCTGTTTTATCTGTCGTATAGTTTATTTCACCCGTTGTCTTGTCTGTTAACGCTGTAATAATATTATCAGACATATCGGTTTCAGCCAATGGCAAATTATTGTACGCAAGATTTGGATGATCAAAAACCATTCCTTTATTGGTAGCTACTACAAAGAATCCAGTTTTACCTATTTTATTTTCAGCAATGATTTCTTTAATTCGATCAATGGACACATCGATGCAGGTTGCCCCAATCATCTCCTGTGTTCCGGTTCTAAATACTGGCGCTACAACACTCACAATCATTTTTTTAGTGACTGCATCCTCATAGGGCTCGGTGATAAAAGCTTCTTTCTTTTCCACTAAATCCTGATACCATGATCTTGTTTTCATATCGTAGGAAGAATCTGATACATAGCCATCAGACTGAGTAAATTGGTTGGAATCAATGTCTGCAATCCAGGATACCATAATATTCTCCGGATCAGTGTTATAAACGTTGTCCAATACCTGTTTAATTTCCGGGAAGTTATCCACCGTAGTAATAACCACCCCAGGTGTAGATTTTTCAAACAATTTTTCCATTTCTGGATTAGCGGACATTTGGTTCGCTACTTCCAAATACTTGGTAAAATAGCTTTCCACTTCATTGGAAACTGCCTGTGACTTTGCTGTTAATTCGCTTATTGTAATCGTTGAAATCGCCTGATTCACAATATACAAAGATATACTAGCCACCAATGTAAATATAACTGCAACCGGCAACCCAATTGATAAGAGCATTTTTGTCAATAATCCTTTTTTATGTTTCATTGTTTTTCTCCTTTATTTAAAATTTTATTGTCATGCTCTTTTTTGCTCTTGCGCTTACTTTTCTCCCTTCACTTTAATTATCTTTATTTTATGCTTTTAATCTCTAATCTCTAATCTCTAATCTCTAATCTCTAATCTCTAATCGACATTCCCAACGAAAACTTAACTTTTATTCTCCCAATATTTTCCAATCGCAGCATTATTTTCTGTGAAGATAAATATGTTTTATTCGGCTCTTTAATAATGATCTAATGGCTTTTTTAGCGCAAAATAAAACCACTGAAACACTGTAATAAATGTTCACTGGTCTATTTTGCATATAACTATTTTTAGTATTCATTAATCTGTCTATTCAGGGATTGAATTTTCATTATTCCGGTCTCTAAATCAAAATACTGAGTTCGCCCAAAATTCAAACCGGTATCCTCTGCTAAAATGGGAATTCTTAATTCAGATAAGGCTTTTTTAACACATTGGATGTTTCGGTCCCCAATTGCCCCCATTTTACTGCCTTGCTGCACCGCAAACATCTGGGCGCCGCCGGCAATTTTTGCAACAATCCGATTATTCCCGGAGCCCGCTCTTTTTAATTCCTGAACTAAATCCACCAAAGCGGTATCCGCAAATTTCATGCGATTGAAATCCTTGCTGGAAAAATTAGTGCTGTCCGGAAGCATTACATGGGATAGCCCGCCGATTTTTGAAATCTTGTCGTATAAACAGACTCCCACACAGGAGCCTAAAGCATAAGTCACCAATACTTCCGGAGCTTTGGCAAACTTATAATCCGATATTCCGATAACGATCAACTGGCTCATATTTCAAGCCCTAACTTTTGCATAATAACTTTTAAGGTATCAATCTCTGCAAACATGATCATGTTGCTTTTGAGCTCATTGGTTTCCCCAAGAAAATTTTCTTCGATAAACATCAGCTTCTCTCCGATTGCTCCGAATTCAATGATCGGCACACTCATTAATGCTCCGACCATATCGATGGCCACATAGGGCACGGAAACGTGGATGGTTAATCCGGTCAGGGCGGAAATGGCATTAAGATAGGAAGAGCTTAGAATGTTGCCAATCTCTTTGATGCCGGAGATCTTCATCTCACTGAGTTCTTCTTCGCCGTCATCTTCGCCGATTAAAATATCCATAATGCTTTTAGCATCTTCAACATTCAATAAAAACATAATCATGCCATTGGCATCGCCGCTGAAATTCACCAAAACCGCCACGGTCATGGTTTCTGCACCGCCAAGACTCGTTACCGCTTCATCAAACCCGGTAATTCTGACGCTTGGGACCGTCATATCCACCTTTTCATCCAGCATGGTTGCCAGGGCGGTGGCGGCATTGCCGGCTCCGATATTGCCAATTTCTCTTAATAAATCGATCTGTTCAGCACTTAGTTCTTCGTAATTTTCAAACACGTCGACACCTCTTTTCTTCTTTTACAATAATCCCAGAACAATTTCATCATCCCAGTAGATTTTGGAGTGTTCCAGATTATCCAGGTCAAATTGAAAGATATTATCCCCAAAGCTGATTGTCACACCCCGGTATAATTTTCTTTTAAAACTGACAAGACCATCATAGGTTGTTATAAATTGACCTTCTATTCTCTTGATTTCGGCCTTGTTTTTGTTAATTTCATTCTTTAAACACATGATTTCTTTGTTTATTTCCCGGGTTAAAACCCCAATTTTTTCTTTAACCGCCCGATCCTGATGTTTATTGATAACGGCGGCTTTATCCTGGGATAGTGCCCATTTATTTAGCTGATCTTCTTTTTCAAACATCACTTCCAACTTAACCGAAAGGTCTTCAATTTCTTTTTCCAAAGCCTCAATGGCAGGGGTATCCACTGAATTGGTCCCCAGTATTTTAATTTTGGTGGGCCGCTCTCTTTCGCTGCCGATTTCTTTTGCGAATAAATTTCCGGCCAGATGGATTTCGCCGCCGTTGATTAGTTCTTTGCTGCCGGCTAATGTAATATCCCCCATACAGGTGATTTTACTGTCGATAATATAATCGGCGGTAATATTTCCTTTAACATCAAGAACGGCATCCTCAATGTATTTGCACCGCAAATCCTTGCCAACTTTTATGATCCGTCTGCCGCTGCCATTGATTCCATTGGAAATAAATAAATTTCCCGCTGCTTCGATATGGGCATCTTCCAGAACGCCTTTTATTGTGATCGTCCCCCCGGATTTTACCGAAAAGCCCATACCGACATCTCCATCAATGGTTATATCGCCGGAAAAGTCGAGGTTTCCGGTGAAAATATCAACATTTTTGTGGATATGAAGGATTTTTTTAATACTCACCGTATTGTTTGCAAATCGCACCATGCCATCGCAGGTTGCCACTATTTTTGTTTCATCGGCATTGAGCGCCGTGTTTTCACCAACAGAAAATACCGGATCTTTTCCTTTTTCGGCAACAAGCAGTTCACCTAAAATGTTCTTCCCTGGTATTCCTGCGGTTGGTTTGGTGATGACGCACAATACCTGATCGGCAACGGCCATTTGAAAATAGTTCAAGTTCTTATAATCAACCACACCATCCTCTTCGTACTCCGGATGATACTCAGAGTCTCTTTTCACCAGATAGTCCACCCTGCCATTCTCTCCGGCAATGGGGTTTTGACCCTTGGCCACATTGATTTTCATATTAAAAATCGGCCGCTGGGCTAAATTAAATACGGCTTCCTTATTAATCCCATCACAAATCTTTTTTTCTCTGAGTGCTTCCATAAGCTGTTCCTTTGAAAAGGGGGTTGGATTTTCCGGATCCTTGGTCAATTTGATGTAGCCGAGCATGCCATCGTCACTTATGAGAACCTCAACTAAGCCTTGAATCTCATTAATAGCGTTGGTTTCTTCATTCATTGTTTTCTCCCTTTTTTCTAATCCTGGTTCATTGATAGCCTCAAAAGATTATTGTGCGGGTTATCTCAATTGATTTATGGTTTTTTCCATTTCATCGGTTGCCTGAAGAATTTTTGCGTTAAATGAAAAACCTTTGGATGCTTCGATCATTTTCACCATTTCTCGTGATACCTGGGCCGCCGAACTTTCCAGATAACCGGTTCTCAAGGTCCCTTCCGGGTAGATCGTTCCCTGTCCGGACTGGGTTGTTGCTCCGAATTGATTATTTCCCAATAAACTGAGTCCATAAGGATTTGAAAAATTGAAAATGCCGACTGCTTTGGCATCAAAGCCCTGGGTAATGTCGATTCGATTGCGGTTGGCACCTAACACATAGTTGCCACTGCCATCCACCAGAAAGCTTTGGTTGCCTTCAACACTAATGGAAAACGCCCCATTTCTGGTATAGGTAACCGTTTGGGTGCCTTTATTCTCAATGGCGAAAAAGCCTTCTCCGGTGAGGGCGCAATCCATGGGCAAATCTGTTTTCTCAAGGCTTCCCTTGGTAAAATCAATGCCTGTTTTTTCAACCTTGGCGCCGCTTCCGGTGGAAACAAGGGTTCCTGATCCGCCATTGACATTGCTGTACAGAAGCGAGGCAAAAGCAGTCTGCTGGGGTTTAAAAGCGGTTGTATTAACATTGGCAATGTTATTGGCAATGTTATTTAAATAGGTCTGCTGGCTTTTTAAGCCTTGATTAGCTGAATAAAATCCTCTGATCATCATTTCTCCTTTGCGATTTAACCGACTTTGCCAACTTGATTGGCTGAGATTTCACTGATTCTGTCCATTATTTTCAGTACCTGGGAGCAGGATTGAAAGTTATTCTGCCGGGAAATAATCTGACTCATTTCGGTGGTCATATCCGTATTGGATTTTTCTATGGAACCCTGAATCAGCGAATAGACTCCGGTAGCAGCTTGTTGAAACCCGTTCGGACTCTGGAAAAAACCGTTACCCACCTGGGTAAGTTCATTTTTATTTGCCACGGTGGCAATATAAAGCGCATCTTTTTCTGCCCCGTTTTGAATAATCCGACCATTTGAGCTAAGGGTAAAATCGCTGCCGGTCAGGGTAATGGGCTGTTTATTGCTGTTTAAAACTCTTCCCACCCCCGGCAGAATCAGGTTTCCATTCTCATTAACTTCAAATTGTCCGTTTCGGGTGAGCACTTCCCCATCGGTGTCACTTTGAACCAGAAAGAAACCCTCACCCTGAATGGCCACATCAACACTTCGGCCGGTTTCTTCAATACTGCCCTGGGTAAAGTCTGAAAATTGGGCACTATTCACGGTCATATAAGCACCGGTTCCAATATCCGGACTGGCAATCTTGTTGGAATCGCTTAATCGGGCGATGAGATATTCTGAAAAGCTTGATTGAATGGTCGACTGGTTTTTAAAACCTGCGGTATTCACATTGGACACATTGTTTGCCAGCACATTGACCGCCTTCTGGCCGGTAAGTAATCCCGCCGCTGCGGAATAAAATCCTCTATTCATGTTCCTGCCTCCTTATTTAATCTATTTTTAGGTAATTTCGAAACTTTAAAGAATCGAACAATAATTGCTTTGATGTGAGTTTTCACAAACAATTTTGTAACGTGCAGGCGAACAGGCGGTAGCCTGTCCGCCGTGCAGTGTAAAAATTGTTTCGTGAAAACCCGCAGCGAAGCTCACGGTAGTTTGCAAATAGCTAAAATCTATTCTAATAATTTTTAAGCTTGGTTTTCATTTTAATGATTGCCTGGGAATGAATCTGCGATACTCGGGATTCGGTGACTCCCAGGACCTCGGCGATTTCCTTTAGTTTAAGATTTTCATAGTAGTACAGGGACACGACAATTCTTTCTTTTTCCTTGAGCTGATCAATGGCTTCTCCCAGTTTTGCTTTGAGTTCGTCGTGCAAAATCCGCGATTCCGGTAAGTCATCTCTTTTCTGATTGGTGATCAGCGGCGATACTTCCATCATTTTTTCATTGATGGCTTCCTCGTAGGATAAAACGAAGGAATTGTGGCGTTGCTGGAGGATTTTTTGCAAATTTCCAATAGTAATTCCCATTTTCTCGGCAATTTCGGCTTCCGTGGGCTCCCGGCCATTTTGAACATAAAGTTCGCCAAAAGTGTCTTCCAGTACCTTCGACAGACTGCGCTGGCTGCGGGGGACCCAATCCTGTTTGCGCATAAAATCAATGATGGCACCTCTGATTTTTAAGGAAGCAAAGGTTTCAAACTTATTGCCCAGCTCGGGATTGAATTTTTCCACAGCATTGATCAGGGCAATCATCCCCTGATTCACCATGTCATCGAGTTGACCAAAATTATTGTAGCTTCCCTTGAATCTTAATACAATTTTTTTGACCAGGCCGGTATATTCCAGAACAATGTCATTTCTGACTTCTGTACTTCCTGTTTTCTTGTACAATTGCCATTGATCCCGGTCTTTTTCTTCGACTTGTCTTTCCTCGCATTGCAGTTCTTCACCGTTCATATTTCACACTCCTTGGTTTCAAAGGGAATCGCATTTTTAATTTTCTAATTTGATCATACCAATGACTTGAATTTGAATGTTTGCCTCTATCTCATTAAAGGATAGCACCGTCAGATCACCAAAAAACTGTTCAATTAACCGTTTGAAGTAGATGCGCACAATGGGTGAGGTTAAAATAATTGATCGGTCAATGATATCTTTTACCCGTTCAATTTGCTCGGTTACCCGTTCAACAATTTTTTCCACCACCTGAGGATCAATGGCCAGATAGGTGCCATGTTCATTTTTCTTGGCGGAATTCAAAATAATATTTTCGATTTCCTGGTCCAGGGTAATCACCTTGATGCTGTTTCCATCGGTGTATTTTCTGGTGATGGTCCGTTTTAGTTTTTGTCGCACATATTCTGTGAGCATATCGGTGTCTTTGATGGTCACACCATGATCGCTCAGAGTTTCCAGAATGCTGTGCAAATCGCGAATGGGAACCCCTTCTTTCAAAAGATTAATGAGAATCTTCTGAAAATCAGCAATGGAGATGATGTTCGGAATCACATCACCAACAATGGCCGGATCGGTTTTCGAAACATTTTCAAGGAGGGTGTTGATGTCCTGGCGGCTCAATAACTCGTTGATGTGTTTTTTTATGACTTCAGACATATGGGTGACAATCACCGAAATGGCATCAATAACCGTATAACCGTAAACTTCCGCCATTTCTTTTTCGTTTTCGGTAATCCATTTGCCTTTAATGCCATAGGCGGGTTCAATGGTTTCAATGCCTTCAATGGGCTCGCTGTTGCCACCGGAGTCCAAGGCTAAAAAGTAGTCAACCAATACCTCGCCCTTGGCCACTTCTTCGCCTTTAATCTTAATCAGATACTGGTTGGGATTAATCATGCCGTTGTCTCGCAGCCGTACGGTTGGGATCACCACTCCCATATCCAGGGCAAATTGTTTTCTGAAAATTACAATCCGGTCGATGAAATTTCCGGAACTGCGTTCATCCACCATCGGCAGCAGCGAATAACCAAATTCCATTTCAATGGGTTCAACCCCGATCACATTGTAGACGTTGTCGATGTTGCGATAGAATTCAACCTCGTTGTTTTCTTCATCCATCATTTGACTCATCTGATCCTCTACGCCGGTTTCCACCACAACTTTTGCCTTTCTGATGAGGGAGTACCCCAGGAAAATCAGAAACAGCGCAATGGGCAGAATTTGCAGGATCGGCGCTCCGGGAATCAAACACATCATCGAAACCGAAATTCCGGCGATGATTAAGACTCGTGGCTGAGATAAAAACTGCTTGATAACTTCTTCATTTAAATTGCTTTCGGACACGGCTCTGGTTACAATCATGGCGGTGGCCACTGAAATCATCAGCCCCGGCACCTGACTCACCAGACCGTCACCGACGGTGGCAATGGAATAGACGCTGATAACTTCAGCAATGTCCATGGATCCCTGGACCATCCCGATGATGCTCCCGGCAATCAGATTGATCACGGCGATGATCATCGATGCAATGGCATCGCCCTTGACTAATTTTGTGGCCCCATCCATGGATCCGTAAAATTCCGCTTCCCGCTGAATGTTGATCCGTCGTTCCTTGGCCTGTTCGTCGGTGATGACCCCGGAACTCAGATCGGCATCGATGGCCATCTGTTTTCCCGGCATGGCATCCAGGGTAAACCGTGCGGT
The DNA here is from genome assembly GCF_001263355.1 of Acetobacterium bakii. Taxonomy (GTDB): domain Bacteria; phylum Bacillota; class Clostridia; order Eubacteriales; family Eubacteriaceae; genus Acetobacterium; species Acetobacterium bakii. The sequence goes on along the minus strand of NZ_LGYO01000011.1, from coordinate 129,877 downwards.
TACCTCGGAAATTCGTTCTGCACCCTTTGTGATAACCAGAAACTGAACCAGGATGATAATAATAAAGATAATAAACCCAACCACGGCATTTCCGCCGAGAACGAATGATCCAAAGGTTTTAATGACCTGTCCGGCATCGCCGCCATTTGATAAAATCAAACGCGTTGAGGATATATTCAGGGCCAGCCTCAGGAGGGTTGTGATCAGGAGCAGTGATGGAAAAATAGGAAATTCCAAAGGTCCGCCGATGAACATGGTGGTCAATAAAATCATCAGGGAGATGCTGATATTGATGATAAACATAAAATCCAGTAAAAAAGGCGGCAATGGAATGATAATCAGAGCAATTATCAGAACAACAAAAGCGACGACAAGATGTTGTGTGATTTTCATGCTGCTCCTTTACCCTTTTCTTTCTCACTGTAAACCCAGGCGATGAGTTCGGCAACCGCCTGATAAAGTTCCGCCGGGATATAATCATTGACTTCGGCCATTTCGTAAAGTCCTCTTGCCAGCAGTCGGTTTTCTTTAATGGGCACGTTGTGCTTTTCGCCGACTTCCACAATTCGCAGGGCCAGACTGTCTTTTCCTTTGGCAATAATAATAGGTGCCGCATCATGGTCAATGTCATATTTTAAGGCAATCGCAAAATGGGTTGGATTTCTCACAATTACATCGGCTGTGGGCACCTGCTGCATCATTCTGTTCTGACTCATTTGACGTTGTTTTTCCTTGATTTTGCCCTTGATTTGCGGATCGCCCTCGCTTTGTTTGTATTCATCCTTTATTTCCTGTTTTGTCATCATCAGTTTTTTCTCATAATCATATTTCTGGTAGGCATAATCTAAAATGGCAACCACTGAAAAGATCAGGCAGATCTTAGTAACCATAGCGATGATTTGTTCCCCCATATAGGATATGCTTTCATTTAACTGGGTGCTTAACAGGTCCGGGGCCACCGTCAGCAGCCCTTTAACAAAGGTATAAATAGTAATCAGAACCAACAACACTTTGACAATGGATTTAGCCAGTTCCATCAGCGATCGCAGGGAAAACAACCGTTTTATGCCCTGCATTAAACTGATTCTGCTGTGCTTGAATTTAATCAGATCCCCGGAAACTAAAAATCCAGTTTGCACGCCAACCATGATAATCGCACTAATGGCTAAAACAATCACAATGGGCAGGGTTGCAATAAAAAAAACTTGGATCGACTCGCGGAGGATTTGCATGCAGGTGGTCACGGTTAATGTCTGTAACTCACCGATCTTAGCCATTTGTCCCTGATATAAACCTCTGATTTGCAGAACAATAAACAATCCCAACTGACTGATTAAAAAAAAGCCCATAAATAAAAGAATGACACTGACAACGTCCTTGCTTTGATAGGCATTTCCTTTTTTTCGCTCGTCTTTTTTCTTTTTCGGGGTTGCTTTTTCTGTTTTATCTGACTGAGCCATATATTTCTCCGATTATTTTAAGGTTATTACATAAAAAATGTGAGGACCTGGGTTATTTTTTCCATCATAATCATATCTACTTTGGTCATGTACTGGGTGAGGGCCGGGATAATGGTTAAAATAACCACCAGTCCAATCATAATTTTAAGCTGCATGTTGATGACAAAGACATTAATATTGGGCACCAGTCGCATCAGAATGCCCACGGCGACTTCCACAATGATTTCCACCACAATGATCGGCAGAGCCAGCTGCACCGCATAAATCAGAATATAACCAAAAAGTTCGATAAAGTATACGCCAACCCGGGTGCTGATTGCTTCCAAACCAATGGGAATGACCTGAAATGACTTAACCACAACGTTGATCAGCGCCAAATGGCTGTTGGAAATAAAAAAGATGAAGATATACATGGTGCTCAGAAGATTTCCGGTTACGGAAATACTGGCATTGCTGGAAGGATCATAGGCGGAAGCCATACTCAAACCAATTTGCATATCGATCAATTCACCGCCCAGGTGAAAAATTGACAGGAACATCTGCATAATCAGTCCAATGACAAACCCAATGGCAAACTCCTTGATCATGGCAATCATTAATTCGATGGTGGTATAGTCGATCACCGAAATATCATCAATCTGATACACAGCATTGAGCGCAATCATTATGGACAGTCCTAATTTCAAACCATTGGGAATGCTTTTTCTTCCAAAAATTGGATTGAATAAAATCATGCCGGCGACTCGGCAACTGGCAAAAAGAAAAATCATGTATTGGTTCATATCAAATGGCAATGTTGTCACCCATTTTTACTGAATGACTCATCTATCCTGTCATTCTCAAATTTTTGTTGCGATTAGTTCAAAGATCCGAAAAACAAAATCCATCATTTGCTGGAGCATCCATCCTCCGGATATAATGAGCAGAATACCCATAATAACTAATTTTGGCACAAATGTCATGGTTTGCTCATTAATGGAGGTAGCTGCCTGAATAATTGAAATAATCAACCCCACCAGCATACTGACCACAAGGATTGGTCCGGCAACTTTCAAACCGGTTAAGATGGCATCTCTGAAAATGTCCATTAATTCTTCTGTACCCAAGGATTTCGCCCCTTTCTTCAGTTATAGGTCATGATCAGGGTTTTTACTAACAATCCCCAACCATCCACCACAACAAATAGCATTACTTTAAACGGTAAAGAAATCATAACCGGAGGAAGCATCATCATTCCCATCGACATAAGCACGCTTGCCACGATCATATCAACGATTAAAAATGGTATATAAATTAAAAATCCAATCAGAAAGGCACGCTTGAGCTCACTGATGACAAAGGCTGGAACCACAACGGTCATGGGTAAATCCCCAGGGAGAACATTGGTTAAATCCGTTTGCGTCGACAGACTGATAAACAGATTGACATCTTCGGTGGTGGTTTGTTTCAGCATCCAATCCCGGATGGGAACCGAAGCGGTTTCCAGAAACACCTGGGTATCGATTGTGCCAGCATTGTATGGCTGCAATGCGGTTTGGTTAATTTGAGTCAACACCGGGGCCATCACAAAAAACGTGATCGCCAGGGCCAAACCAACGAGAACCTGGTTGGGCGGGGTTTGCTGAAGACCCAGGGCATTTCGCAAAAATGACAACACGATGATAATCCGTCCAAAACATGTCATCATCAGTAAAATAGTGGGAACAACAGCAATCAGAGACAGCAGCACAATAATTTTAACACTGTCCGACCCTTCGCCGGTCAACATATTTTCAACCGATAAATCCGCCGCGCCGTATACCGTGGTCAAGGTCAGATGAAAAACAAGGGCGAAAATAGGGATCATCCCCACAATTTTTTTGAGCTTCCCCTTTTTTTTGTTAATCAGGCATTTAAGTTTTTTCATTGTGGTTTTCCTTTTGGGTGAATGTTTTTAAAACACCCAAAAAGCTTTCCTTTGTGATTTCTGCCTTTTGGGGATATAAAATCGGTTCATCCAGCTGCTTCATGATTTGAATGTTTTGTTCACTTATGCCAACCATATATTGAATCCCCTGAACATCGATAATGATAATGGATCCGGTTTTGCTGACAACAAGCCGTTCCACCACCTTAATATTGTTTGTACCAGTTAAGGACCCCGGTCCGCCGGGGTATCGTTTAACATACCAGCGGCTGCCGTAATAGGTGAGCACAAGAACGCCAATGGCGCCAAGTAATCCGGGAATTATAGAAAATATTTCGCTGCCACTCACCTTAGCTTTTCCTCCGACTATTCGCCAAGTACATTTTTCACGGTTTGGATGAGACGATCGGGTTTAAAGGGCTTAACAATAAAATCCAATGCTCCGAATTTTATGGCTTCAACCACCATTCCTTCTTGACCCATTGCGGAACACATTACAATTTTCGCCTGGGGATCCAATTCTTTAATTGCCTTCAGGGCATGTATGCCATCCATTATGGGCATGGTAATATCCAGTAAAACCATATCCGGGTGATTCTCATTATATTCGGCAATTGCCACTTCGCCATTTTCGGCCTCGATAAAGTCGGTGTAACCACCTTTTTTCAAGTTGTCTTTAATCATCATTCGCATAAATGCGGCATCATCCACGATTAATATTTTAACCATTTTTAAACCCTCTCTCTTTTCAATAATGTCAATTATTTTTATTTTTACGACTGTCATCCTGTTTAACTTTTATAATTTCAGTGATTTTCACACTGTAATTGTCATCAACCACCACCACATCACCTCTGGCAATAAGCCGTCCATTAGCGATAACATCAACCTGATCCCCTGCCTGTCGGTCCAGTTCGATAATATTTCCAGGGGTTAAATCCGCAATATCTTTTATTTTCTTTTGGGTTTTACCCAGTTCAACCGTGATCTGAATGGGGACTGACATAATTAAGTCCAGATTATTGCTTTTCACCATTTCCACAGTGGCGTCTTCATCATCAAGTTGTTTATAGTTATAGGACGAAACCTGTACCTGTTTTTTCTTGGCAACCATCCGCTCGGGTTCTGCCTGCGCTGAACTCGGTCTGGGTTTCACAACAGATTGGGATGAAGGCGCTTGCTTAGGTTCCGGTTTTTCCTGAATCTGAGGTGGTACGTATGCTTCCTCTTCTGGCTCAGATTCTTCCTCTTCGCCACCATCAATGCCCATAACCGCCATGGACATTTTAACAATTTCCCTGGCTAAGATGGGATCCATGGCACTGATAAATTCACTTTCCACCAAACCATCAATACTTAAATTGAATTTAATGCTTACCAGGCTCTCACCTTTTAATGAAAACAGCTCGCGGATGCTTTTTTTATTGGTGGTGTCGAGAATTTCAGGAGGTGAGATATTGACAATTCTTCCCAAAAAAGATGCCAGGGCTCCGGCTGCGGCACCCATCATCTGATTCATGATTTCGCCAATGGCACTTCTGCTTATTTCATCAAATTCCACGGTGTCGGTGGTGTCCATGCCGAATAGCTGGGAAAGAATCTTTTTCATGTCCTCTTCTTTTAGCAGTAGGACATTTGATCCGTCAATGCCCTCAATGTAATTGATTAATACACCAATGACCGGCTCAAATTGAGAAAATTCGAAATCATTCACAAGAATAGTCTCAATTCTTGGAGTTGTAATACTTACCTTGGTGCTCAGTATGGTTGACATGGCCGTGGCCGCTGTTCCCATACTGATATTCATTACTTCCCCGATAACGTCAATTTCCATATCTGTCAATTTGTTTATGTTATTTTCATTACTGGTCATCTGTTTGGCTCACTTCCCGTCTCATTAAATTCTTTTATTACGATGGCTCTTTTATTCTTATAGGCACCCATCTCGCCCCGAAACCAAACTTCGTCATTCACAACAATATCAACCATTGCATTCTTGGGTTTATTCAGCTTGATAATGTCTCCGATTTCCAAATCAAAGATATCCTGGGATAATACTTCCACTTCCCCTAAAACACCGGTGATTTCCAGCTCTGTTTTCCTAATTTCATCAATAATATTTTTTCTTCTTTTCTCTTCTGCTTCCTGATCTCCTCTTTTGACATTTTTTTTAGTTTGAGAAATCCTTTTTTTAAACAACATGTCCAACGTCGTCGCCGGTATACAAATATTAATTTTTCCCTGGGTTTCATTGACCGTAATATTCATAACAATGATAACGACATTTTCATCCGCGCTGATGCCCTGTAAAATTCTTGAGTTTGTTTCAATTTTCATTAAATGAGGGGCTGTTTCCAGGTAATCAAACCAGACATTTTTCATGAGGTTAACCATGCCTCTTAAGAAGTATTCGAGGATGCCAATTTCTATTTCCGTATATTCCCGGTCATCTTTAAGGGGCTTTCCCACCCCCCCTAACAGCCTTTCAATACTGCAAAATCCAATATCCTTTGACATATCCATAATGACCAAATCTTCTTCATTTTCACTGTCTTTTATTTCAAAATTAATCAGGCCCATGAGCACCGAATCCGGCAGCGCATTATTGAATTCATAATACTGTTGCTCTTCAATTTCAACAATTTCAATTAAGCTGTGGCTTTGGAGAATTCCGGTGGTGTGAGAGGATAATAATTTAGCGTAGTTTTCATAAATACTGAACAGAAGCTTCAGCTGTTCTCTGGTAAATAACTTAGGTCTTCTAAAGTCATAGTCTTTAACTTTTTTTTCGGTACTGATATCCTGATGTTCAACTTCATCTTTGCCACTGGTTAAGCTGCTTAAAAGACTATCAATTTGACTTTGTGAAAGAATTTCCGCCATTATCATTTCTCCTATTTAGTGTTGTGCTAAGTAATTGCGAAACTACCGTGAGCTTCGCTGCCAGCTTACACGAAACAATTTTTACACTGCACGGCGTACAGTCTGTCGACTGTTCGCCTACACGTTACAAAATTGTTTGTGAAAACTGACATCAAAGCAACCATTGTTCAATTCTTTCGAATTCTTCAATTACCTAATGTTGTGCTCTTAATTCTGCACTTCAGTTTGTGCCTTTTGCTGCTCATATATTTTATCCAACTCATCCTGGATGGTATCGTCCTTGGAAATCAGAATTTCAACCCGTCTGTTTTTGGCGCGGTTTTCCTCGGTATCATTGGGTGCAATGGGTCTGAACATCCCATAACCCACCGCCAGCAATTTGGAAGAATCAACAATATACCCATCATCAAAAAATTTCAACACCTCATTGGAGCGATCGGTGGACAGGTCGCGATCATTCACCGGGGAATCCGCCTGGGCGGTATGTCCATCAATTCTGATGGCCTTTATGGCCGGTTCAGCCGCCGCCAAAGCCCCTCCGATATTGGCAAGGATGGCCACCCCGCCCGGTTTAATCTGCGCCTTATCAGGTTCAAAAAAAATATCGGACATGAATTTTATGAAGACGGTATCTTCACCTTTAACGACCTGGACCGAGTCTTCCAGACCGTTTTTCTTGGTATATTCACTGAGGTACTGGTATAAGTCATCAAGATCCACAATTTCTTCAATGGCAATATCCTCTTTCGGAGCTGTGGCCGCATCGGGAGTCTCGGTTGCTGTACTTGCCTCCCCTGCCGGTTTTTCAATGGCTGAAGGATTGAAGGTTTCCACCAACATTTCATATTTTTTAGCATCGATGGTTGACATGGAATATAAAAGAATAAAGAAAACAAGCACCAGGGTGATCATATCCGCATAGGTGTTCAACCAGGCATCTTTATTGATTGTACTCTTTTTTCTTTGACGTCTTGCCATAATAATCATCCCTTTGTCTTTTTTGTTTCTTATGCATTGCCTTCTTTAACCTTGGCTTTAACCTTTGTTTTGGCCTTGCCTTTTGCTTTTTTACCTTCTTTTCCGTCTGCGCCTTCTGCTCCCATGGCTTTGGCAATTTCATTTTCATTCAGAAAATTAAGCAGTTTCTCTTTGATGTATTTGGGGTTTTCCCCTTCTTTTATGCAAATAACGCCTTCAATAATCAGTTCTTTAAACAGAACTTCTCGTTCCTGGATGATCTGGAGTTTAGTAGATATTGGCATAAATATACAATTTGCCAGGATCGAACCATACAGGGTGGTAATCAAGGCAACGGACATATCGGCACCCAGAGTGCTTGCCCCACCATCCAGGCTCATATTTGCCAGCATATTAACGAGACCAATCAAGGTTCCGATCATACCAAAGGCCGGCCCAAGGGTGGCGCCCATATCGTAAAACTTACGGTCTTCCTCGTTGCGCATTTCAATATAGGAAAGTTTTTGATCAAACCAGTCCCTTAATTTATCCGGTTCAATAGCATCCACAATCAGCAGAACACTTTCCTTTAAAAATTGGTCTTCAAATTCGTTGGCCTTATCTTCCAGAGCCAGCAGTCCCTTTCGTCTGGCTTCCTTGGATAATTCAGTTAATATTTCCACATATTCATAGGGATCTTTTTTATCTTTCTGAATGACCATCTTAAGGTGCTTTGGTATGTTTTTAAAGGTCTTGAAAGGGAATGAAGCCAGTAAAACAAAAAATGTTCCCCCTATGGTGATAAAAACACTGGGTATATTAATAAAATTTCCGATGGCCCCAAAGTCAAATCCAGTCGCACCAAATGTCATCCCAAAAATAATGGTAAATACAACCAGAACATACCCTAATATTGTGGTAATTTCCAAAAGCTCATTCTCCTTTCAATGTAGTCTTTATCTTGTGAAAATCTTTCTTTTAAAGGCAATAATCTTTGACAGAACTTCTCCTGAGCTTTCTCCGACCACATAGTATTTACCATTAAGAAGCTTTATGGTGGTGTCGGGTTTTTCTTCAATTGTTTCAATCAACTCACAATTCAAAATAAATTTTTCATCATTTCTTCTATTCAGCTTTGTTAATTCTATCATTTAGTTGCCTCCAGTTCAAATAAAAAAATTTTTTCCTGGAGAATAACCTTATCCTCCAGGAAAAGCACTGTTGAATTATTTTATTCTTGTTCAATTTAGCCTATCGTTTTAGGTTTATCAACTCTTCAAGAATGGAATCCGACACGGTGATCATGCGAGTATTCGCCTGAAACCCTCTTTGGGCAATGATCATATCCGTAAACTCCCGGGCAAGATCGACGTTGGACATTTCCAGGGCGGAGGTGCGCAGGTTTCCGGTTCCTTTGGTTCCGGCCATTGCTATGGTTGCTTCCCCTGAATTGGCAGATTGTAGGGTATAACCGTCGCCATCCTGGTTCAAACCATCAGCATTGGCGAATTTTGCTACGGCGAGATAGGCGAGAGTGACTGGAGTACCATTGCCTGGGCCGACTTTTCCAATGGTGGTACCTTCACTGGTGGGCAAGAACTTTGTTTTATCGGCAATTGTAAAGGTCATATCGCCAATGGTAAAGTTTTCTCCCTCATCCCAATCATCAACCTGTGCTTGTGTGATATCAATTTTTTGCAATACACCACCTTCATTGTATACTGAAACCGTGTAAGTCTGTGGACTTATCTCAACGGTTCCAATTGTGCTAGCTCCCGGTGCCAATGTAGCGTCAACACTAACTGTAAAATCGACCATTTCAGAAGGAGTAGCTGTATTAGGGACTTTAAATGTTACGGTTCCTGATCCCAGTGTCCCTGTAATAGGTCCAACAACAGCTTCGCTTGTATCTGTTCCTGACAATGTATACGTAATGGCTGATGTTGTAGCATCAATTGTTTTGGTCAGAGTTAACGGACCTTTCAGATTAGCAGTTTGTGGTAATGCTGCGTCAGCAACCGTAATTCCTGCGATTGGCACAGTTGCAGCAGTAAATTTTAATGTGGGATTCTTCGTCATTGTAACCGAACCATTATAAAAAGATCCAGGATCAATTTCAACCGATTTAAACCATCCGGTTCCGGCGGCGCCGGTGAAAACAGGGTCACCTTCTTTGATTCCGGTTATTTCCCCATTAATACCTATGGCAATGCCGGTGTATTTTTCAAGATCCGCCGGTGGAACATTTATTGCTGTCAGATTTTGAGCGTTGGTTGTTCCGTCTTCGCTTAACTGGGCAATGCCTGTTGCATCAATCGGAATTCCCAAAACCATGTTTCCGTTGGCATCGGTTAAATTTCCCTGGGTGTCAAATTTCAAATTTCCCACCCGGGTATATTTTACGGTGCCGTCATTTCCTTTTACCGGAAGGTAACCTTCGCCGTTGATGTAAACATCTAACGCACGTCCGGTATCAGCGCCACCGGCAATGGTGTTCACCACATCAATGGAACCAACCTTGGAGCCATAACCCAGCTGATTGGAATTCACGCCACCTGAATTGGCAGTTGGTGCGGATGCATTTTGAAGATTTTGGTAAAAAACATCACTGAAGGTCATTCTGCTGGATTTAAATCCATTGGTGTTCACGTTGGCAATATTATTACCGATTACATTTAATTTAGTTTGATGGGCTGACATTCCGGCAACCCCCGAATACATTGCTATGATCATTTTTTTATCCTTTCTGTACCGTTCGTAAGAGCTTATCTTTCATTCAAAGCTCTAATAGTTTCCTCATCGAGGTCCAACTATAAAAATACGGCACCATCAATATCATTGAATAGTTTATTTTTCATTTCGTTTTTATCCATTACCGTAATCACATGTTTACTCGCTGCATTTACAATAAAGGCTGAATCATCCATCATAATCAGTGCGTTATCAATTCCTTTTTCCTGGGCCTTATCACAGGCGTTCCCTAATTTTTCCAAATCATTCTGGGTGACCTCAATGTTTCGCTGTTCTTTTCTAACATTGGCATGCTTTGAAAAGGTAACAGTGTTCTTTAATTCTTGATTAAAGATCTCCTGAAAGCTTCCATTCTCTGTTTTTGCCACGCTGGTCTTTTGTTCCTGGGTTGTTTTGTTAATTCTTTCCGTTTGTCTGATAATCGCATCATTTAACTGGTAATAATTCCGATTAATCGGGTTTGCCATTATTTCACCTCTTATTTTATAAATCCTTAAGCTTCCCCTACTTAGTTGTTTTTTCAGTACCCACTTCCATGACGCTGCTCAGGGGATAGGTTGTTCCCTTCACCACGAGTTGCGTGTCGCCGTTATACAGATTAATTCCGTCAACAGTCCCGGTGATTATATCCATGGTTCCATCATCGTTTGTCTGAGCAAGGGTTACTTCTTTTCCCATTAAACTCACGCCATAGGTAGTTTTTGTAACATCGCTTAAATCCGACAGTGCCTGTACCATAGAAAATTGTGCCATCTGGGAAATGAATTCGGTGTTGTCAACGGGATTGTTCATGTCCTGGTTTTGCAGCTGGGCTACCATTAATTTAAAGAAATCATCTGTGGATAAGTCCCCGTTACTTGCGGTTTTTGCAGTGCTGGTTGCTGCCGTGCTGGTTAAACTGTTAATTCCATCGATTGCCATTGTCTTTCCTTTCTTATACTAAATAATTTATTCTGCGGCTTCTGTCTATCGTGATCGGTGCCGCTTCCAGGTTATCCCCGACTAAGTCGCCGGTATTTTCCAGGCTTCCATTTTGGGCCCGGTTGTTTTGATTCATTATGTTTTCCTTCAAAAGTTCCTGTTTCTGACCCTGGGTAAAATCCATTCCCATATTCATCATCAAGGTTTTTGGGTCGGTATTCATGCGCTCCTGGCTCTGGCTGTTTAACTGAACATTTTCCACTTGAACATTCTGCAGGGCAAGGCCTTTGATCAATTTATCAACCTGGGTGGACAATAAATTTTGGGTTTCTTTACTAAGCGCCGTAATATCGATGGTTAATTTTCCCTGGTCAAACTTCAATTCGATGTCTATTTTACCCAGATTCCCGGGCTCCAGGCTCATCATAAATTTTACGGGTTTGTTCTTATCAAGCTGGCTCAGTATTGCCTGTTCAAGCTGTCCCGCCAATGCCACCGGATTATTGGGCTGTATTTCTGTGGCTTTCCCGGATACCATATTAGCGAAAGGAATCCCCTGTATTTCTTTTGAGGATACCGCATTTCTGTCTTCTATACCTATGGATTCTTGTTCTGAATCTGTTTTTCCAAAAGATGCCTGCTCAGCAACCTGAATCGTCGATGATGGCGATTCCAGTTGGTTTTGGATCTCTTTGCTATCAATTAAATCGGGTCTAATTTTCGAGCTTTTTTCTATGTGCTCAGATCCTTTGATATTTTCAGATGTACCCATTTCTAAACCAACACGCGGATCAATTTGATCACTCTCTTCCATGTTGCTTAACTCAGCTGAAGATGGATCTGCCGGTTTCACGTTTTTTTGTTCTAAAAAGTTTTCCGGGTTGGCATTGTTTTCTTCTGAATAAATTTCATTAAAGCTTTTTCCCTGAATACTTGCCGGGGTTTTGTCCATCTGTTGTGATTGTGCGGTGTCTGGGTTTTGAATCATCTGCGGTGCACTCTCTGTTGTTTCCGCCAGCTTGTTTTCCAACGGGTTGATCCCAGCTGATTCAAGCGCGGCCTCCGCGTTTTCATCGAAACTGCTGTTCACCTCGGAATTTGTCCTTAGCATCGCAAATCCCATTGCATTGCTTTGAAGCAAATTCTTTAAATCATTTTCGTTTATCTCCGTGGGCGGATTTTCCATTTCCGGGGACAATGCCGTCAATTCCCCATCAATGAGTGGGTCTTCAGTTTTCTCTTCTTTTTCCTGGACTGCCAATTGTTCATCCGGCGAAAGCTCTTTAATTGGCCGATCGGTTAACGCTGCTTTATCTCTTGCCGGTTGACCCGGATCCTTTATTGACCGATTCAGCATGTCTTTAAAGCGGTCGGCTTCGTCTTTTAAGCCATTGAGTGCCACGGAACTTCCTTTTGGTTTGGCTGCTACAGTCATGCCGTTTATCGCTGAACTCATCTTTGCATGAAACTCTGCGTTCATTTTTTCACCTCCTTTCATTAATTTTTCTGGCAGTGCCAGTGTTCCTGATAATAAAAAACAGGAGCCCATCAATCACTCAATTGCTCCATCATTTATATAAACAATCACCCTAACTCGGTATAAATTGAGCCGCTTAAAATGAAGATACCAGGGAATGATGATTGAATGTATCATCTATATTATTTTAAAGTAAATAATTTTGAATACCACGGATAATTCTTTTCGTTTTATGTTATTCAAAATGATTCGGGTTTATTTTTTTTAATTTTTGCAATAAAAAAACAACGACTGTCGCGTTGCATCAAATATATCAGGAATGTCCATACTTTGCAACTGGCTGTCATATAATAAATTATTTAGACCCTCTAGTTTTGCGTCCTTACTTTTCGGTAAGTATGCCATCTATTCAACTGATTTCATAGTAATCTAAAATACCAAGGTTGTCAACATAAATAACGTTTAAAATCATGGAAACATTGGAGTTTATTCCGTTAAAAAGAATAAGTTCCTTTAAACTTTCTTTAACGGAACTTATTGCTTTTATTGTAGTATTTTACTGTATTTGTTCCTTTTTTCTTCAAACATAATTTGCATGGTTTCGTTATAAAATTACAGTTTCAGTTTATTCTTACGTTTCTTTACCCTGCCCTTTGTTGAACCTTATGTTGGGTCTTATTTTACTGTGCTCTTTTCCGTAAAAATTCTAACGACATCAGGATCAAATTGAGTTCCGGCATTTTTTTTAATTTCACTCATAGCATCTGCATCGCTTATTTTTTTTCGGTAGGATCGATCACTGGTAATCGCATCGTAGGCATCGGCAACGCTGATAATCCTGGCTTCCAATGATATTGTTTTACCTTTAAGTCCTTTTGGATAACCGCTACCGTCCCATTTTTCCTGATGCTCAAGCACATATTTTGCCATTTCCGAAAATTCATTTGCCGAGCTTAAAATCCGATATCCAATTTCCGGATGTCTTTGCATCTCTTTCCATTCATCAGGGTTTAGTTTTCCCGGCTTATTCAATATGTTTTCATCGATTCCCATTTTCCCGATATCATGCATGAGTCCGGCAATCCCAATTCGATTGATGGCATCCTCATCAAAATTCATCAAGGTAGCAATCTCGATGCAAATTTCACTGACCCTTTTTGAATGCTGCATCTCCCGAGGGCTTTTCTCATAAAGCGTGGTCATAATAAGACCAATGGTCTGGCTTCTGGTACTGCCGCTTTCATAAAGCTTATGCCGATACATATCATCTTCAGCATTTTTAAATATATCTTGAATGCTCTCATCCTCGGTAACCTTCGTTCCCTGTCCAAAAGAAATTGACAAATTGATTGAACCAATTTTTTCTTTCGCCGCATAGTCTTGGATAGATGCAATAATTTTTTCTGCTTCAATGGCATTGGTTTTAGGGAATATAATAACAAATTCATCACCCCCCAGTCTGGCAGCAATATCACCCTCCCGACATCCTTTTTCGATTGTGGCACCGGACAGTTTTAAAAGTTCATCACCAACCAGATGTCCAAAAGAATCATTAATCAGCTTGAGACCATTAATATCAATCATCACCAAAGTGATGGGTAGATTTTTTTTCGTATCTAGTTCCACTAACTTTTCTTCGTAAAATCTTCGATTGTATAATCCGGTAAGATAATCGTAATAATTTAGGTGACTTATTTCTTTTTCCGCCTTTTTGCGTTCGGAAATTTCATTGATCACAACCCGACAGACTACAACGCCTTCTTCATCCTTGGCAAGCGTGGCAATCATGTGGACCCAGAATAATGCGCCATTTTTTTTTGCCATCCGTAACTCGCACTCCTGAAACTCTTTGGTTTCAAGAAGATGCTTTCTGTAAAAATAATAAATATCCTGATCTTCAAAGGCCACAAATTCTTGGATGGGATTTCCTTTTAAGAGTTTGCGATCAAGACCCAGTAAAATTGCCGTCATGAGGTTGGCTTCCAAAATCAATCCGTTTTCACTCAGTGTAAGGTAACCTACCGGTGCCAGATCATACAGATCAAAATACCGGGCTCGAGCATGATCGAGTTCCAGATGGGCGCAGCGAAGCTCCTCATTCTGCAGTTCCAATTCAATCTGATGAACCTCCAATTCGTGAAGAATTCGGCCGATGTTTTCGGGCACTATCGGCAGCAAGTCGTTGCTTAACCAGCTTTGTTTTTTCGTGATCAACTCTTCCGCCTGATGCCGCAAATCTTTCATTGAAGTTAAACACACTTTGGATTTTCCATCTAGATTGTCCATCTTATTCATCCTTCACCTCTGGTTTAGTCGATCCATGCCATTGATCATTGTTTTTTGCAATTTTTCCAGTATTTTTCGTTATCATCTCCATAACCTCTTTCTACTATAAAATAATTATAATCCATTCTTATCTTTCAGGAAATCCCACTCCTGCCTTAACCGCCACCAAACATTTTCAGATGAGCCAGTATTAATTGCTAGTTCCTTATTAATTTAGTATAATGATTAAAATGCCTAGTGGAGGTGTGATTTTTATGATTAAATGGATCAAAAATCGAACGCATAAAATACTTTTTAATTTTATTCGAATTTTTTTACCTTCCTTAATAATAATTTTAATTTTATCATATACACTGATCCAAATTAACATAAACACTGAAAAGGAAATTATTAAAATCAGACAGCTGGAAAACTCTAAAATTGTCAGCGCAAACATCAACTCAATCTTTAATCGAATTTACTCCGATATTAACGTCATTATAAATTCCAATGAAATAAAGTCCTATTATACTAGTCCTGACAATGAGGAAAATCTCACCGCCATCGCCCGGATGCTGTCAAATATAGCAATGAACAATGGCGTTTACGATCAACTCCGAGTTATTAATAACAGCGGCTTTGAAACCGTGCGCGTCAATTACGACAGCGGTGGTTCACAAACCGTTTCTGAAAATAATTTGCAGTATAAGGGTGATCGATATTATTTTACCGCGGGAATGACCTTAAACCAGGGTGATATTTATATTTCGCCAATGGATTTAAATATTGAAAATACTGCCCTCGAAACCCCTGCCAAACCAGTCATCCGACTGGTTGCCCCCATGTATAATGAAAAAAATGAGAAAGTCGGAATTCTGGTTCTTAATTACCTGGCCCAAAATCTTTTGAATCAAATCGCCAATGATTCAAAAAACAATTTTGATATGCATACCCTGTTATTAAATAACCAGGGCTTTTACCTGCTGAGTGATCAAACGAGCAAGAATTTTTCTTTTATGTATGACACTGGCAGCGAATTATCGTTTAAAGTGGATAAACCCATTTTCTGGCAGACAATTGAAGCAAATACTTCCGGTTATTATGAGGACCATGACAATTTGTACTATTATACTACCCAACACCCTGCTGATTTATATGAAAATCTTCAGTGGCATTTGATTTATTATTATCCTTTGACCAACTTAGGTCTATTAAACAACGATACCACCAGAGCGATTATTGTCGGTACTATTCTTATCGTTATTGCTTTAATCATCATCAGTTATATCATCGCGTTTCTTTTATTTTTAAAAACAGAAGATCTGACCGTCATTAAAGATCGTGAAGAAGCGATCAAAAAAATTAAAAATTATGATGAAAATACCGGACTTGCCAATCAATCTCTATTTGAGAAAACCATGGGAGATCTGATTAAACAATATGATCATATTGCCATTATAACCTTACAAATAACAAACTTTAATAACCTCTATAATAATTTAGGTATGAAAAATGGACTTGACATTCTAAAAGAAACCGCTCACCGCATAAAGATGTTTTTAGCCGCCGAAGATCTCCTGGCAAAATTTCACAAGGATGAATTTGCCATTGCCCGGGTCAAGGCTGACAATAAACTGGATGTTGATCATTTTACAAATAAGCTCATTGCCTCACTCAATGAAGCCATTATCATCAATAACGAAAAAATTTATCTCAACGTATCAATCGGAATATCAATGTTCCAGGAACATAGTGTTGACGTCAACAATTTAATTGAATATGCGAATATTGCCAAAAATTATTCTGTTCAAACCGGTAATAATGCCTATGTCTATTATGCTAAAGAAATAAAAGAGCGCTATCTGAAAAACCTGAAGCTTGAAACCCATCTTAGAAGCGCACTTGAAAAAAATGAGCTGAGTTTGAATTATCAGCCCCAGGTCATCACCGAAACCGGAGAAATAATTGGAATGGAAGCCTTACTAAGATGGCATAATCCTGAATTAGGAAATGTGGGACCGGGAGCTTTTATTCCAGTAGCCGAAAAAACAGATTTAATTATTCCCATTGGTAATTGGGTGCTGGAAGAAGCCATTAAACAGAATAAAAAATGGCAGGATACCACTCATAAAAACCTTGTTGTAGGAGTAAATATTTCACCCATACAGTTTAAGAAAACCAATATGGCAGAAATAATTCTGCAATTACTCATGAAATACTCGCTACCCGGTGAATTTTTGGAAATAGAAATAACCGAAAATGTTTTGGTTGAGAATTTAGATACCATAAGAACCGAATTGAAAAAAATCAAAAACCTGGGTGTTAAAATATCCATCGATGATTTTGGAACTGGTTACTCATCGCTGAGTTACCTTAGAAAGCTTGAATTCGATAAATTAAAAATCGACAGAGAGTTTATCAAAGATTACCCTGAAAAAGATAACGGGATCATTGCCAAAATCATCGTCAATTTATCTGAAATTTTAGGATTGAAAGTCATTGCGGAAGGCGTTGAAACCAAAGAACAGTTTTTGTTTTTAAAAGACATTAAGTGCGGCGAAATTCAAGGCTATTATTTCCATAAACCCATGACCGCAAGTGAATTTGAAAAACTAATAAGCAACTGATATCCAATAAAAAGCGCCTGATGCTCATAGCATGCTATGAGCATCAGGATTTTTTTATAAGCAGTGTTTAGTATCATTTTAAAAGGCCATATTTTTAAGCTTGGGCATTAAAAAAAATAGCACCGGTTGCTGTACCGTCGGTTCCAAAAACAACCTGAATCATAGATCCATCGTCGTTAACCCAAATCCGGATAGTGCTCACTTTATTCTCGTCAAAAGGAATTTGAGTGCTGCTAACTTCAATTCCTTCTCCGCCCAGCAAGCTTTTAATCTCATCAAATGTCATTCCCTTTGTTATTTGATCCGACTGCTCCTGGGTAACCGGTTGGCTGGTCATAAACGCTAAATCTCCCCGAGCTGGATAAATAAGGGTTTTACTGGTTACCTGACCAGTTTCATTAATAAGAACACTTACCCCGAAACCTGTTTCTTCATTTGTATAGGAATATAATTTTTCCAGCTGGGTACTTTCTGTTGGGGCAACACCCACCGCTGCATCAACCTGTTCCTTTGTCTGATCAAGCTGGACCTTGTTATAGAACTCAAAAACCGTATCCTCGGTTATCTTCCCCTGATTGCCTGCACCCGTTGTTCCCGCGCACCCAGAGATTACAACCCCAATTAACAGTGTTGCCAAAATAATTGTCAGTGATTTAAGTTTTAGCATAACATTCTCCTTTATTTCTCTAAGTCTATGAATATATCGCTGCCTTCAAGCTTTACCGGATAACTTCTGTCATCCTTTACTTTAAACTTCATAAATAATATCGTTGGACCTCCCACAGCCCTGCCTGTTTTCACATCGAATTTTGAACCGTGCCGGGGACAGGTTATAATGCCATCCTCCAGGATACCTTTAACCAGTGACCCACCCATATGGGGACATCTGTTGGCTATTGCATAATATGAACCATCAATATTGGTCAAAAGAATCTCTTTGCCATCCACCACAACCATTTTTTTATTACCAACACTTAAGCCAGTCGTATCCGTTGCCCTTACAAACCCCATTTGATTCCTCCTCTTTTTTTAGCTAATACACTTACTTAATTTTAGATACCCATTAAATGATAGATAAAACTTTTTATTAATAAAGGTTCTGCGTGTCGACAAACCTCGTCGCGGACATTTATTTATCGTTGTGTGCTGCAAGATCGTACAGGCTATCGCCTGTTCGCCTTGATGCACACAACCTGATGAATTAAAAATCCGCAACAAGGTTTGTCACATTACTATGTATCCACTCAGACCCTTTTTATTAAAAGGGTTTCTCGCCGCTCAGCCAGCCCTGGGCTTCCCAGTGATTTCTATCCGTTGGATTCCAGGTGTTTTTTTTCATCATTCCCAACATCATTTTAAACATGAATCTTCTAAATAAAGGGGACGGCTGCTTTTCAATATTACTAACCTTTTCAGCGATCTTTTTTGCCGTGAGCGCAACATCCCGTCTTATTTTTGCCTTGTTTTTAGTCGGAACCTCGTCCCATTTCATTGCCGAAACCGGTTCTTTGAGGGCAAATCGTTTTTTAAGCCCCCAGAATTTCAAACTGTTCTGCATGGTTTTTGTGGTGTGGGAAAGCCCGGCACCGGCGGTGGTGGAAATGCTCAGCCCGACCGTATTAAACATTTTCGGGTTGGGCCGATGACTCAGCCACATAAAACACAAATGATCGAGCAGGGCCTTTAACTGCCCGGACACATCCATTCCATAAACCGGCGAGGTCAGTACCACCAGGTCCGCCTCTTCCATCGCCTTCACAATCGGATCAATACTTTCCGCGTGCGGACATGTTTCCTCCCCGTTTAAAAAGCAGGAAAAACAGCCCTTACAAAAGTGCGGCATGTCCCTTGGCATATAGAATTCTGTGACTTCAATGGCTTCGTATCGGGAAAGTTCCTGTTTTAATAAATCCATGCAATGCCAGGTGCTGCCATGGCGGGTATTTCCATTGATCACCGTTACTTTCATTTTCTTTCTTCCTTTCATATGATTTTTAAGTTATTCTTATTTCACACAGACATTATTACCGCCTGTGAAGACGTCATTTTGCTTTCATTCAACTTATTATAAAACAATTCCTGTCCAATAACAAGTGAACCTAAGCTGATTATGGCGTTTGAAAATTAGCTGCAAGCTAATAAAAACACTGACCTTGATGCGTCATGCATCCGGGTCAGCGTTTTTGTTTTTTAAGCGGCTATTATGATTTTATTTAGAAGCTTTTCTTTTTTTGATGTGTATGCCCGCACCTAAAAGCAGTGAAAGCAGCAATCCCGACAGGAGCCAATCATGGGCGACTGGTTCTCCTGTTTTGGGATTTTCAACGGAGGCGGTCTTTTTGATGGTAACTGCGCTTGGATTATTGGAGCCCAAGCCGGTCTCATTAGCACTCGATCCTAAACCACCGGTATTTGAATCAGGAGGTGCTGCTATTTCAGCAACCGGAGTATAAACAACGGCAAAGGTGCTAAAATATTGGGATCCAAAACTTAAAATCGACCCATTCAATTGAGATGGAATCTCTTGTACCACACCATTGTGAATTCGAATCAACCTAAAGTCCGTGCCCTCATTGATTAAATTGCCAATATCAATGGACATTTGAAGTGGTTGGTTGAGCTCAGACAATTCCTTAACGCCATAGCTGTTTAACAGGTAATTAAACAGCAGCATATTTAAGCGGATGTTGAGATATAGTCCCACCCTCTGTCCATTAGCAATATTTTCAATCAGGCGCTGATCCCAAATACCGATGTCCGACAGCTCGATTTTATCTAATATTAATTGGGCATATGCCGTTGTATCCTTTTGAATATCTGGGCCGGTTAAAATGCTTTGCAAATCACCAGTTGCCGTTACATTTAACCCCGAATTATTCTGCAAAATGGGTTGATAGCGATCCACTTCATTAATACCCGGAGGATTTAATGAGAAATGGGCCTCTGCGGCAAGATCGCTCGCTGCACTAAAAGTCCAGCTGGCATCGGTACTGGCACTGACTCCATTGACAAACCAACCGTCAAATTGGTAGCCATCATTGGTAGTGGCGCTTAAAGTGACTGGATCCCCGGGATTAAACGATCCGCCTCCTATGATAATTCCGCCTTGATCCGGAACTGCTGTTGCCCTCACCTGATAGGTTACCACCACCGGTGGAATCAGGGAGAAATGGGCTTCTGCTGCAAGATTGCTCGCTGCACTAAAAGTCCAGCTGGTATCGGAACTGGCACTGACTCCATCGACAAACCAACCGTCAAATTGATAGCCATCATTGGCGGTGGCCGTTAAAGTAACTAGATCTCCGGGATTAAACGATCCGACCCCAGTTACTGTTCCCCCTTGATCCGGCACTGCAATTGCTGTTACCAGATAGGGTACCACAACTGGTGGAATCAGGGAGAAATGGGCTTCTGCAGCCAGGTGGCTTGATACACTAAAGCTCCAGTTTTCATCGGTACTTTTACAGACCTCATTGACAAACCAGCCATCAAACTGATAGCCCTCATTAGCGGTGGCGGTTAAAGTCACCGAATCCCCGTCAGCGTAGAATCCTCCTCCGGCAGCGGTTCCCCCCTGAGCCGGCACTGCGGTGGCGGTTATTTCATGCTCGACTTTTATAAAATGAGCGGTATAGGTTTTGGTTCCATTGACTACTGGTCTAAAGACCGGTGACACGGCTCCTTTAATGCGCCCATTTTCATCTGACCAATAAGCCAAGATGTAATGTGATTTTAAGGGTATTGCCGTTAACATCGCTGTGTCACCATAGGTATAGGTTTTCTGGCCGAAAACATAACCGATTCTTTCGGGATCCACATTGGCTCTGATATCATGGGTGGTTTTTTCAAATACGGCTGTTAAGGTCGTATCTTCAGATATCCGAAAGAGATGACATCTGGCATTGGAGACTTTCAAACCGTTTTGGTTTACCCAATGAAGGAACTTATTCCCGGGATAGGCCACCGCATAGACCATGACATATTGACCCGATTCAACTTCTTTTTCACCAGCGATGGCAGCCCCTACTAAAAAGGCTTTCCCCTGTAAAATTGATTCTTCGGTTACCGTGAGTTTAACAGTCTCCGTGGATTTAAAGTGTGCCATCAAAACAGTATCTCCAGCAACTATAAATGTATATACTGCGTCCTGACTGAGTACATTTCCTTTGATATCTGTCCAGTTGGTAAATTCATAACCATAGCCGGGTATAGCTTCCACTGTGGTTGTATCACCAACGGTGGCATCCAGATGATAGCCTCTGGCGATATTCCCGCGAAGATATTCTTGTGCCAGGGGAATGATCAGGGCTCCCTTGGTGTTTTTAAAAGTTGCTGAAATATTAATGGGACTGTTATTAATCCAATCTTCATTTAAGTTAAAGGTATAATCCAAATCCGGTGAGATACAGGACTGATTCCCCTCGGTATCGGTCATCATCCAGCCCGCAAAAGCATATCCCATATCTGCCCTGGCAGATAATGTGACCGCTTGACCGAAATTATAGGATCCGTTTCCGGTGGCTGAGCCGCCATCTCCACTGGTGACGTTCACCTGGTAAATATTCGGTGTGAAAACTGCCGTCAGATTGGTGTCTTTGGTAAGCGTAATCGCATCACTGCTTAATATGGAAACCTGCTCCCCGGTTTCTGCATCTATCCAGGCGGTAAAAGCGTAACCTGGTGAAGGTATTGCCGATATGCTGGCCTGATCAGCCTCGGAAGACGGATTGTAACCACCTTCCCCTGATACGCTTCCACCTGAAACCGGATCTGCCATGATGGTCAGGACAAATGCTTCATTGCTGAAATCAACCTCCAGGTTGCGGTCAGCAGTGGCCGTAAAAGTATAGGTACTCTCCTGACTGACGCACTGTCCATTTTCAAACCAGCCCACCAGCCGGGCCCCAGCAACAGGTGAGGCTTCAAGTGAAACCGATTCTCCGGCGGGATAGGTGCCGGCATCGGAAACACTGCCCAGGTTAGGATCATTAACAGTGGCCGTGACATTATAGGTTTGCGGTGAGAAGTTCGCTGTTAGCTGAACATCTTCCCGGATGGTAAAGGTGTAAACAGCATCCGCACAGACAAGGCTTCCGGTACTGTCTGAATAGCCATTAAACACATAGCCCAGTTTCGGTGTTGCCGTTAAGGTCACTGGTTTTCCGTAATCAGAGGTGCCTGTTCCGGATACGGTTCCGCCCTGAGCCGACTCAATATCAACTGATACATTATATTGAATGGGCTTAAATTTTCCAAAAATGATATGATCAATATAACCCACAAAGTCGTATTCCGGTGTATCACAAACCTTAATCCCCAATATATCGTACCAGCCAACAAATTCATAACCTGTTAGAGGTACGGCATTAAGGTAGAATTCGTCCTTGGTTTCCGAAGTCTGATGGATCTTATAAACCCGCCCCCCTTCAATGGGATCCGGGAAAGCTAACAGCCACAATCCTTTATGAGAAAATGCTGCCACCAAGGTGCGATCTTTTTCGGCTACAAAGGTATAGGTGTCTTTCTTTTCGACCTTCTTTCCATTTTCATACCAGCCTTCAAATTCATAGTCTTTCTTTTCTTCGGCTTTTAAAGTGATGGACTCCCCAGCAGTGGTGACCAGCCCGGTTTCCGGTATGTCGACATCATCCGAGGTGACCGTTCCACCCTCAACATAATCACACTGCACTTGGATCTTAACCGAATTGCCAACGAAATTGGCGATTAAAGTTTCGTCATCGGTTACGTCGAAGGTATATTCCGCGAGCTGAGAAACCGATACACTATTTCCATTTGACCAGTAGGCAAATTTATATCCTTTTTCCGACACCGCCGTTACGGTTACCGAATCCGACAGTTTATATGGGTTGGTTCCGGTTTGGCTGACCGTTCCCATTGTAACATCTTCCGAAGTCACGTCCACGGTGAATGAATTTTCTTTATAGCTGGCAATCAGTGTGGTATCTTCTTCCAAAATGAAAGTGTAAGTTTCAGATGTGGACAAGGCAACATCATCAGCTAATGATGCATACCAGCCATTAAAGATATAATTTTCCGTCTGATCTTCATCAAGCACAGCCGTAACCGTCGTTTCTTCCCCAATTTTACGACAGCCGTCTCCGGTTAGGGTGACCAAGGGTTCCATTTCAAGGGGATCAGAAGTAAGGGTCACATTGGCTCCCAACTCAAACTGAGCGGTAAGAGTGCGATCAGTTGCGGCTTCAAAGGTATAGGTTTCATCCTCGGATACTTGAGCCTCATCTTCAAACCAGCCGTCACAGACATAGCCTTCAGCAGGGGTCGCAGTTAGCGTTACCGTGTCTCCAATGACCGCTTCCTGGGTTAGTGTAACGGTTCCGCCGTCATCCGGTAATGCATTGGTGGTAATCGTAACTGCGCCTTCATAACTGGCAATCAATGTCGTGTCTTCTTCCAGTATGAAGGTATATATTGCTTCCGTTGATAACGGCACTTCATCTGTTAGTGCGGCATACCAGCCCTTGAATATATAGTTATCCGTCTGCTCCGGATCAAGGACGGCAGTGACGGTAACTTCTTCACCTATTTTATTCAATCCATTTCCGGATAGGGTTATAAATTCATCCATTGACACGGGATCACAGGTGAGATTCACATTGGCTCCCAGCTCAAACTGAGCAGTCAGAATATGATCAGATAAGACCGCATCAAGGGTATAGATTTCATCAGGCGAGACAAGAAGTTCATTTTCATACCAGCCGTCAAAAATATAATTTTCATTTGCCGTGGCTGTGACTGTTGCGGGTTCTCCGCTTACCACTGTATGAGTGGCGGTAACCGTTCCGCCAACTTCTGGAGTCGCATTGGTGGTAATCGTGAATTCTTCCTTAAAATGGGCGGTGTAAATGGATCCTTTTTCAGTTTCGTTCACAAAGAAAGACATGCTTTCTGCTAAGGGGTCATCGATGACTTTTAGTGCATCACTGCAGGTCCAATTTTCAAAAACCCAACCTGGATTTGCGGTGGCTTTTAAGACAGCCATTTCACCGACGCGGTAAGCTTCTCCGCCGATTGCCATTCCGGCTTCTGCCGGCGTGGCTATGGTGGTAATCGTTACATGGTTATTGTCATCCGGGTCAGGATCCGGGTCATCATCGGTGATGCCTGCGGCTATATCTTCCAGTAGTTCGAAGGCCACTTCTGCAGCCTCTATTTCGGCATCTGCCAATAGTTCTTCTTCGCCCAGGTAAATGGCTGCGGCAATACCGGCGGCAATCGCCGCAAGACTGGCGATGGTCGCAAAAAATTTCACTATCTCTGTTGCCGTATCTCCATTGCTTTTGTTATAGACAGCCACAACAGTGGTGTTTCCGGTGATGTAGAGATTGATCGTGCCAGCTTTGTTATTTGGCACCGCACTTGTTAAAGTTTTGCCCTTTTCATCTTCAAAATGGGAAAATTTATAATCGGCCTGATTTCCCTGGGATACAGTAACCAAGGTTCCATAAGGATAGTAGCCCGACGGCGCCGCATTTCCACCAGCTTTAGGATTTGCCGTTACTGTCAAGTAGCAGGATTTTGGTGAATAATTTGCCTGTAACGGGATCGCATCAATGCCCGGCTGACCGGCTGCAATATAGGTAAAGCTTGTCGTTTTACTAAGTTTTTCAGTCCCTTGAGTCCAGTTTTCAAAGCTATAATCCGCATCCACGGAAGCACTGATATTAAAGGTTTCACCGACATTTCGATACCCATTGCCGGAAACCTCTCCACCAATTAAATCCACTCCGGGAACGGATCCCTCACTGGTAAAGGCATTTTCCACGGGAATTCCAATGTCTTTTAAATGCAGTTTGGCAATCAGCGGGGTAGTATCCAGCAGCTGATAGCTGAATGACAGCTCACTGCTCACTAAAACCGGGGTATCCGTGTCCGTATACCAGCCGTCAAAAACCAGATTGGGATCCACAGTTCCGTAATTAAGGGTAACCGAATCTTTGAAATTACCGCTGACTTGGGCGTTGGGGAACTGGGTCACCTGGGGAAAAACCCCGGGAAGCCGATTCCGCTGGTAATTGTCTGTCCACTCGGCTGAAACAGGGACTACCACGGTATACTCCTGGACAAAATCATATTGAATGTCCATCGGTTCAGCAATGGCGGCAATGGTATAAACCGCATCATAGGTAATCAAAACTCCAGTGTTGCCATCCAGATAGTCTTTGAAAAGGACATTTGGTATGGTTGTATTAGGAGTGGCCGTCAGCACGACCTGATCCCCATATATCGGGACTGTCCCATCCGGCATTAAATCCATGTTCCCGTTTGCATCCACCCTTGACACCTTCATTTCAACATTGCCGTAGGCCGAACGGCTGGGATCAATGAAATTCAGGGTCACCGGGCATGGGAGTATTTCAAAGTTTGCCGTATAGGTGATATCTTCTGCCACATCCAACACCAATGAAGGCGTTGTAATGACCGTATCATCGAGACTGTTGGTCCAATTGATAAATCCAAACCCGGTATTGGGTGTGGCTGTCAGCGTGGCCTGATCTTTATAGTTATAAACCGCTCCTCCGGTGGCGGTCCCCATCGTCGCGGGGTTGGCAACGGCCGTGATGGTGTTTTGGCTCGCATGAAAAGCTCCGGTTAAGGTATCATTGCCGGTAACCGTATAATTTAAGGAGCTGTCCCCGGTGACAATATCTCCGGCTGCGTTAACCCAGCCATCAAAGACAAAATTAGGATCTGGCGTGGCGACCGCCGTTATGATATCCCCATAATAAGGTCCATCTGTCGGGTAATCAGCCCAGGCAACCGTTCCTCCGCCTTCGGCATCAGCATTTAAATCGACCGTATAAGCAATCTGCGAAAAGTTAGCTTGCAGATTCACGTTATCAGCCGGAAGAAAAGTCCAGTTCGGATTCCGGCTGAAAACGTTTCCGGTGGGAATGTCCGTCCAGTTCACAAAAACATACCCCGGGTCCGGCACAGCCGTCACTGTCAGCCATTCCCCGTAAAGCAACGAAATCCGGGAGGCGCTCGCGGTTCCGCCAGGAGTTTTTTCGACAACCGACACATTAAAGGATTTTGGGGCATAGTGAGCCACATAGGTCTTTACCCAGTCCGGACCCACTGTTACGGGGAGTTGCGAAATCGTATAGGGATGGCCATTGGAGTCTGTGCAGATATTGCCATCGGAATCCGTCCAGTTGACAAAATTATAGGGCAGATTCGTTGCCGCTGAAATGGTTTTATTCTCATACATGGGCGCTATAATCACATCTGGCGGTTGGATCCCAAGAGGATCCCCATAGGAAATGATGACGCCGTAATCGGTAACAAAAATAGCTGAAAGCTTGGTTGCCTGGGTTACCGTATAATCGAAATTTTGATCTTTGCTAAGCTCTTTCCCATTTTCATACCATCCCAAAAAACGCAGGGCGGGATTTGGAACTGTTACAACTGCATCAAGAGGCAGCACTGTCCCGTAGCTGTAAAGACCGCTTTGAGGAGTGATCGTTACCTGATCGGCCACAGATGCCTGAGCCAGCAATGAAATATCTACCGAATAAGATTTTAATTCAAAAACAGCGGTATAATTTCCCTGGGTAGCTTCACTGGCGGTAAAGCTATATTGAGGACTTGAGCTTACCGCTAACTCTGAATCACCCAGGGTCCAGCGAATAAAGTTATAATTTGGACTGGGCGTTGCATTCAAGGTAACGGCTGCGCCATTCACAAAAGAACCGCTTCCAGTCACGGTTCCGCCTTCACTGGGGTTTGCAGTTGCGGAGATCGGATACTGGATTTCGGAAAAAGTCGCCGTTAGGGACATGTTTCCAACAATGGTGACACTATATTTTGCACTGGTAGAAACAGTATTCCCATACTCATCAACCCAGCCATTAAAATTGTATTCATCATTGGGAATTGCCTGAATATTAACGACCTGTCCATAAGTCAGATTATCTGCACTGCCGACGACGGTTCCACCATCGCTTGGATCAGCTGTCAGATCCAGGGCATAGGTATTTTGGGTAAAATGAGCCACCAGATTAGTATTTTTTTCCGGTCCAAAGGTATAAGTTGGGGTTGTGCTCATAATCTGCCCGGTATCGCCATCTGTCCAACTGTTAAATGAGTATCCCGGTGACGCTGTTGCTTCAACCGTAGCATTTTTTCCGTATGGTATCGAAGAATCCGAAGTAACCTGGACGGTACCTCCCCTGGTTGGAGTTTCGATAACGGAAATGGTAAATATTTTAGGCGTAACGTTGGCAATAAAGGTCTGTAACCCCGTTTGCACCTCAACATCGAGGTTTGGGTTACTGCTCACAACCGCGCCTGCAGGATTGGTCCAGTTCACAAAATCGTAGTTGTCGGATTGACCGTTATAATTCAGAGACGTGCCTATGGGCTGGATATCAATATCCACGGTTCTTGATGAAAATGGATTTCCAAAAACGATAACTGAACCCCAATCTGTATCAAATACCGCGGTAATCAGCACTGGTTCGGTTACAGTATAATTAAAGTTGATCTCGCTGGATAATAAAACGCCGTTTGCATACCAACCCAAAAACGTAACAGCAGAGCCGGTCCACCGGGCTTCCAAAGGCAAAACGGTTCCACTGGCATAGTTCCCGGCTGCCGGCATCACTGTAATCGACTGAAGCGATGCCGGGGAAGCTACCTTGGAAATCTGTACCGGGATCATTTTTACTTCAAACACCGCCGAATATTGACCCGATGTTGCGGCACTGGCGGTAAAGGTATAATTACTCTTTTTACTGATAACCGCCTGTGTTTGGGGATTAATCCACTGGACAAAACAATAATTCTCTGCGGGTGTGGCAGTAAGTGTCACTGAAGTTCCACTTACATAGGTACCGCTGCCACTTACTGTTCCGCCCCCTGTGGGATCCGCCGAAACCTGAATTTCTACGGTATCAGGAACAAAACTGGCGGTATATTTACCATTATCTGTCACCGTGATGCTTAAGGTCGGGTTTGTACCAACAACCACAGTATTTTCATCGGTCCATTGGCTGAACTTATAGCCGGCGTTGGGGGTGGCTGTGAGCGTCACCTTAGAGCCGTTGGCAACATTACCCCCGCCAATTACTGTTCCATTTCCGGCACTCACTGCTGCCACCGTACATATCGTTGGTCCAAAAATCATTTGATAGGTGCCTGATTCTGTCACCGGTACATACACCGGCTCGGTATAGGCAGTGTAGGCTGTTTGATTGTTGGCATCAATAAAATAATAGCCCGTGCATTCATAACCGGGGTTGCCGGTAGCGCACAAATACACACTATCCAGCGAGCTGTATGAACCGGTTTCATTAAAAACGGTTCCCCGGGTTGGATCTGAACTTTCCACGACGATATTATAGCCCCCAACAACCTGTGCTTCGATGGTCACGTCTCCAGTCAAGATAAAACTGGCAGAGGTTGTATTGTCAAAATGCTGGGTATACCCTTTGTCAAAATATGCCACAATTGAGGTAACGACATAGCCATTAATTGTTTTTACATCAACATTCAAAGTCGATCCCATCGGATAGTCGCCATTGCCGGTTTGACCGTCGCTTCCACTTACTGACATGCTTCCAAATTGAGCGGGCAAACCCTGGTAATAAACGTTCGCAGTACTGACCGGTTGAGAATCCGAGATAAATGCCACTGAGATGACCGTATCAGCATCTAATTGTTGATTGCTTACAGGCAAAGGGGTTTCGAAGATTCGTCCCCCCATGGATGCATAAACGAGATAAACTTCGTAGCCTGGGTTGGCCACTGCATTGATTGTCAATATTGATCCCTTAGGGTAGACTCCCGGTCCAGTTTGACCTCCACTGCTTAATGTGACTGTTCCAAATGCTGGGTTGAAGTCCGTCAACGTAACGTTGACTGTGGATCCATTTATTTCTAAATTGTTACTCGCCTCTTGCGCAAAAACCGCCGCTTGGGGCAGTATGGTATTTAATACCAATACCAATGATAGCATTAATGCCAGGTTTTTTAAAAATTTCATGTTGTGTCGCTCCTTTGTTTTTTATGATCCGATAATTTTTGTTTGTAACATGTCTGAATTTATTCTTATTCTGTTAAACAAATTGTCAAAACCATAAAAAGCAAGGGTGACAGCCTTACCTCATCGTATCCAAACTATTGGATTTTCACTGATTCCAGTTTCATATTGATTCTGCCCAAACCAATCCTATTCTAAATTTAATCGACATAATCAAGGTTTTCTGTAGGTTTTTCTTTAAAATTTCACTCTTTTTATTTAATCTTGAATCCCGTTATTTTGCTGACAAAAAGATAAAAAGGCCGGCATCTTTAATTAAAGATGCCGGCCTTTTTATTAACTAATACTATGGTCTTTTAACGTAATTCATCATAAATCACCTTAATCAGCGCCTCGACAATATCCGGATCATAATGAGTCCCGGCATTTCGTTTCATTTCTTCCAAGGCAATCCGATTACTGAATGCTCTGCGGTAGGGTTTGTCGGTTGTCATTTCGTCAAAATGCTCGCCAACCGAGATTATTCTGGCCAGCTTCGGCGTTTCTTCAGCCTTTGTTCCCTGGGGATATCCGGTGCCATCCCATCGTTCATGGTGGCCCAGTACCACCGGAGCTAAATCCATGGTATGGTCAAAAGCATTGAGGATGCGATATCCTACAACCGGGTGGAGTTTCATCTCCTTCGATTCATCTTCGGTCAGTTTCGTATCTTTCTTTAAAGCTTCCTTATCCAGTGCAACTTTTCCAATATCATGGAGATAGGCAGCCTTGGCGACCTTATTGATGTCGGCTTCGGATAAATTCATCTTTCGGGCTATTTTCTTGCAAATTTCACTGGTTCGCCGGGCGTGTTTAGCCTCATCCGGAAAAGCGCCATAAAGGGTGTCCACAATAACATTAAAGGTGTCTTCCTTGTTCTGCCCCCGTTCAAGGGTTTTTTCCATGTACATATTTTCTTCGGCTCCGGCCAGCACCGCCAGAATACTTTCATCGGGTTGATACTTTGTGGCATAACCCATTGAAACACTGCCCTTAATGCCTTTAATCTTCTCCCTGGAAAAGTTATCTTTTATGCGATCGGTTATTATTTGGGCTTCCTTCTTTTGTGTCTGCGGGAGTAAAATCGCAAATTCATCCCCACCCCAGCGGGCAATAATATCATCGGCCCGACACACTTTTTTAAATATTTCAGAAACTTTTTTGAGCAGTTCATCCCCGGCATCATGTCCAAAAATATCATTGGTCAATTTTAATCCATCCACATCTCCAATGATAATGGAGATCGGCAGATTTCGTTCAATATCCAGGCGATTCATTTCTTCTTCGAAAAACCGGCGATTGTATAAGCCGGTGAGGGAATCATGGAAGCTCAGGTATTCATTCTTTTTCCGTTCTTCTTTTTTATCGGTTACATCTCTAAATACAATAACAGCACCGGTTATCTTTCCGCTTTCATCGCTGACCGGTGCCACACTGTCTTCCAGGTGATATTTTTTTCCGTCTTTGGAAACCAATACCGCATGGCTATCAAGTTCCTTTGTCGCCTTTGTTTTGAAAACTGTTTCAATGGGATCATTAATGACACCGCCATTTACTTCATGCTGTAAAACAAACACTTCCTTATAATCCCTGCCAACGGCTTCTTCTGCGGACCACCCCGTCATTTTTTCCGCTGCGCCATTTAGCATTTCAATTTTCCCCTGTCGATCCACAACCAGAACGCCATCCCCAATGGAGAGAAGGGTTTGTAAATATTTTTCTTTTCCTGCCACAATTCGAATGTATGACCCAATGCCAAAATTTCCGTTTAACAAATCTACCGGGAACTTGGTTGTTTTGTAAATATTACCCTTGGCAATTTCCTGGTCGGTAACAAAAGATTTGGTTTCCAGTACCTTTTTATCGGTTTTTCGTTGTTTGATTGCGCTTAACTCATCCATGAAATCAAAGTCATCATATCCGATGATTTCGGTAATATCTTTTCCATAAAATTCTTCCATGGCTTCATTTACAAAAATATAATTAAATTGTTCATCTTTCAAAGAAACCGGAATTTCTTCTGATTCAATAAAGGTCTGCACTAATTCATTAAATCGACGAATTTCCTGATTCTTTTTCTTCTTTTTCAATTTTTTCCTGATTATATATATGACTAAACTTATTAAGCTTATAGTAATAATGATCATGAGTACCGGCAATCCGTATTTTTCCATTTTTTCACCACCCTCCAATCCTATTATATTTTAATTTGCTGAACTTTTTGGTCACTGATACCATTATTAATAAAGATGTTCACAATATCCGGATCAAATTGAGTTCCGGCATTTCGAACAATCTCATTGATTGCCACTTCTTGATCCATGGCTTTTCGGTAGGGTCGGTCGCTGGTCATCGCATCATAGGCATCAGCTACGGCAATAATTCGGGCCGCCAATGGTATAGCACCACCTTTTAACCCCTGAGGATATCCAGTTCCATCCCATTTCTCATGATGGCTAAGAATATATTCTGCGATTTGTTCAAGCTCCGGAGCGGACATGGCAATCCGATATCCGATTTCAGGATGCTTTTTCATGATTTCCCATTCTTGATCGGTTAATTTTCCCGGTTTATTTAAAATATGATCAGCAATTCCAATTTTACCTATATCATGAAGCATTGCAAACAACTCCAATTTATCAAGTTCCTTTTGTGAAAGATGAAGGGTCATACCAATACTTTTGGATAATTGTATTAAACGCTGGGCATGCTCTTCGGTTTCCTGACTTTTTTCAAACATCGTCGCCCTAATCGAAGATACAATAGAGCTTTGGGTACTCCGATGCTCCATCAGTTTCTGTTTGCGCATGTTGTCTTCAGCTTCTTTTTCAATCCCGCTAATTATTTCTTCCGCCGATTCCTTTGTTCCGCAACCCAGAGAAAGATTAAGATAAATAATCTCATTGGTAGTTTCCTTATTATAGGATTCACAGGCCCCTTTGATTTTTTTTAATATGTCATTGGCTGTTCCGGCAGCGGTATTGGGCAATATGATTCTGAATTCATCGCCACTGCTTCTAACCAGAATATCTCCCGGTCGACAACAGCTCTTCAGAATCTCTGCGATTTGAATGATGAGCCGGTCGCCCTCTGCGTATCCAAAAGCATCGTTGATTAGTTTAACCCCATTAATATCACCAATAATCAGGGAAACTGGAAAAAACGCTTCCGAATCCATTCGCTTCAGTTCCTGTTCGAAAAACCGGCGATTATACAAGCCGGTCATATCATCATGCTCGCTGATATAATGGATTTGTTCGTCTCTATGCCTACGCTCGGAGATATCTTCGACCATACACAAATAACCCTTATTAGCACCAAATTGTAAAGCTGTGATCATCATCTGAACCCAAACCAGAGAGCCATCCGGTTTAATGTACCTTTTTTCAATAGAATAATTACCGATTTCCCCGGTCTTAAATTTTGTGAAAAAATCAAGATCCTTTTGAACATCATCCGGGTGGGTAATATCCATCCAATTAAAAGAACTGTTTTTTTCTTTTGTTCGACCGATTATTTTATTAAAGGATGGATTAATTGTTGTATTATTCATCCTTTCATCAACCATTGCAATGCCGATGGGAGCCTGTTCAAAAATATTTCTGAATAACGTCTCTCTTTCCTGTAATTGATTGGTCACAATTGATAATTTATTTTTTTCTTCTTTTAAATCCGTATTTTTCATGAGGATTCTATAAAAAAACAATAAAATCAAAAAGAGAAAGCACAAAATGATAGCGGACCTCAACAGATCCTTCATTGCGATATGATTCCAATTATCCGCAGGATAGTCCACACCGAATACCGCAATAACTTCCCCTGTTTTTGAGTCCATTATGGGAACCAGCACACTGATCCAGTTTCCCCATCGATCGATGGTGGGCCCAGTTACCAATGTTTTTCCCTCATTGAATACCTGGAAGTCCATTTCGGTTGCTTCGGGATACGCTTGTCCCGGCGGTGAATAATCAACTGAATCCGGCTGTTCAGAATCTGCCATAAAATAAATTTTGCCATCCCTTAGTGCATAGAGATAAGAAAAACGAATGTCATTATTCAGATTAACAAGATTTGTCAGACTTTCTTTAATTTGTTGATAGTCAATTTTTTGAACATCTGCGGGAATGAGTTCCAGATTCTCAATGGCTTTTTTTTGAAATCCAGCCGCTCCGGCCTCTGCAAGTTCGACTGCTTTACCGGTGGTAACCTTAATACTGATTTGCCAGGTACTCGTTAAAAAAAGACCACCGAAAACAATTAACAGCATCAATGACAATATGAAGAATACTTTTTGTTTTTTTAGATCGTTTATATGACCTGAAATAAACTTTTTCAATGATTGCATAGAGATTCCCACTCATTCTTTTTATAATGTTGATTGAATTTATCAAAATTGCCTTTATTTTTCCATTATCGTTTCTATCTTTCTATAATGTTTCAGAAAAATTAATTTAATGTATTATACCATAATCTTTCCTATAAAAAAACATCGGATTGATGATTGACTATTAATTGAATTATTTTATTAATTGTCGACTCTTTGAAAAACCCTGCCGGAAATATTTTTGCTTTCAAAAAAACAAAATGACCAATTTTGCCTTTATCATTGGCAAGATTGGTCACTTTGTTTTTTGACAATCCTTTTGTCTAATTTGTTTCGTTGCCGATCTTAGGAAAGCCTGTTTTTAAAATCCTCGTATCCGAATTGTCGAACCATACGGATATTTTTCGCCTGGGTGAAAATTGCGATTGAAGGCAAGTTCATGCCATTAAAGGTGTTGTTCTTCACCATGGAATAATGGGCCATATCACAAAATACCAGCCGGTCACCAATTTTCAAGGGCTGCGCAAAGGAGTAATCTCCGATGATATCCCCGGCCAGACAGGTGGGACCACCCAAACGGTAGGTAAATGGTTTCTCTTCAGGTAGAGCAGCACCAATAATTTCCGGTCGGTAGGGCATTTCCAGCACGTCGGGCATATGACAGGCCGCTGAGGTATCGAGGATCGCGATTTCTATATCGTTATCTACGATGTCCAGCACCGTGGCCACCAAAAACCCGGTATTGAGGGCCACCGCCTCGCCGGGCTCCAAATAGATTCTTAGATCGTATTTCTTCTGCATCCGGGTAATGCTGGAAATCAGTTTCTCAATGTCATAATCAGGCCGGGTGATATGGTGTCCACCACCAAAATTCAACCACTTCAGCTGCTGAAGAAAGGGGCCGAATTGCTCTTCCACGGCTGCCAGGGTTAACTCCAGGGCATCCGCATTTTGTTCGCAGAGGGTGTGAAAATGCAGTCCGCTAATGCCCTCAAGAAGGTCAGGGCGAAATTGCCTGGCGGCGACCCCCAGCCGGGAGCCGGTTGCACAGGGATCATAAATAGCATGATCCTGGGTGGAACAGCCGGGATTAATCCGGATGCCACAGTCGCGGTTCCCAGCCAGGGCCTGATCCTTATATTTCTGCCACTGGTTAAAGGAATTAAAGACGATGTGGTCACAAATACTTACAATCTCAGTAAATTCACTTTCTAAATAGGCGGTTGAAAAAACATGGTTCTCCTTGCCCATTTCCTCATATCCCAGCTTTGCTTCGAACAAACCGCTGGCGGTGGTGCCCGCAAGGTACTCTCCCATCAGGGGGTACATTGCAAACATCGAAAAAGCCTTCTGGGCCAATAAAATATGGGCACCGGTACGATCCTGTATTTGTTTCAGAATTTTTAAATTTTTAATAAGCAGGGCTTCATCCACCACATAACAGGGCGTGGGCAATTGGGCAAACGCATCGTTTAATTCCATACGCTAGTCAACCAGCTCCGGTTCAAAGCTTTCCTGCCAGGGCAATCCCCATTTGTTTAAGGCTTCCATAAAGGGATCGGGATCAAATTCCTCAATATTATAAACTCCGGGTTTATTCCACTTGCCGGTCATGACCATCATCGTTCCGATCATCGCCGGCACCCCGGTGGTATAGGAAATTGCCTGGGATCCCACTTCTTTGTAACTTTCCTCGTGGTCGCAGACATTATAAAGATAATAAGTTTTATCTTTCCCGTCTTTTTTACCCTGGAAAATACAGCCGATGTTGGTTTTTCCCTTGGTTCGCGGTCCTAATGTGGATGGGTCCGGCAGTACCGCTGCTAAAAATTGCAGGGGCACAATCTGCATACCCTGAAATTCAATGGGCTTGATCGAGGTCATGCCGACATTCTCCAGACATTTAAGGTGAGTCAGGTAGCTCTCGCCGAAGGTCATAAAAAAACGAATCCGGCGAATGCCTTTAATATTCAGACCCAGGGATTCCAGCTCCTCATGGTGGAGCAGGTACATATCCTTCTGACCAATTTCCGGAAAGTTGTAAACTCGCTTAATTTCCATAGGCTTGGTTTCAATCCACTGGCCATTTTCCCAGTAGCTGCCATTGGCACTGACTTCACGAATATTGATTTCCGGGTTAAAGTTGGTGGCAAAGGGATAGCCGTGATCCCCGGCATTGGCATCGAGAATATCAATGTAATTGATCTCGTCAAACTCATGCTTTTGGGCATAGGCTGCGAATACCCCGGTTACGCCGGGATCAAAACCACTACCCAGCAGGGCGGTGATACCCGCCTTTTCAAACCGTTCCCGGTAATCCCACTGCCATTTGTATTCAAATTTAGCGGTATCCATGGGCTCATAGTTGGCGGTATCGACGTAATTGGTTTTGGTCGCCAGACAGGCATCCATAATGGTCAGGTCCTGATAGGGCAGGGCCAGATTAAGTACCACATCGGGCTTGAATGCCTCGATGAGGGCAACCAATTCGTCCACATGATCGGCATCCACCTGAGCGGTGGTGATTTTAGTTGCTCCGCCATCCAATTTAGCCTTAAGTGCGTCACACTTGCTCTTGGTCCGACTGGCAATACATATTTCACTGAATACTTCGCTGTTCTGACAGCATTTATGAATGGCGACGCTAGCCACGCCCCCACAACCGATAATCAATGCTTTTCCCATAATTTCATCCTCCTTTTATTTATTCTTTATAAAATTGCTAGCAATAACTCGCGCAACACCTTGCAGGCCACCGCTGTGGAAGCACCGCTTTGATCGTAGATCGGGGACAGTTCGTTGAGGTCACAACCGACGATATTGAGTTTGCTGACGATTTGAATGGCGTCCAGAAGTTCCAGGAA
The DNA here is from genome assembly GCF_001263355.1 of Acetobacterium bakii. GTDB lineage: Bacteria > Bacillota > Clostridia > Eubacteriales > Eubacteriaceae > Acetobacterium > Acetobacterium bakii. The sequence goes on along the minus strand of NZ_LGYO01000011.1, from coordinate 93,381 downwards.
ACCGACCCCGCCGGCTTCGGGGGTTCCGGTGCCCGGGAAAATCGAAGGGTCCAGGACGTCCAGATCCAGGGTGAAATAAACGGGTTTGTCTTGAAGCGGTTTGACAACTTCTGCCAAACCGTTAAAGTTAAATTTCTGGGTGGTGACATGGTCTTTCCCCCAAAGAAATTCGCTGCGGTCGCCGGAGCGAATCCCGAACTGAAAAATTTTGTGGTCCCCCACCAGATCCCAGACCCGGTGCATAACCGAAGCGTGGGACAGGGTTACCCCCAGATAGTCGTCCCGCAGGTCGGCATGGGCGTCAAAATGAATCACATGCAGATCCGGATATTGGGATACCACGGCCCGTACGGCGCCGAGGGTCACCAGATGCTCACCGCCGATCATCACCGGCAGCTTGTGGTCGGCCAGGATTTCCCGGGTGAACGCTTCAATTTGGGCCAGGGCCTTGGGGGTGTCGCCAAAGCACAGCTCCAGATCACCGCCGTCAAACACGGCAATCTCTTCCATATCCTTATCCTGATAGAGGCTGTAGGTTTCGAGGCCAAAGGATTCCATGCGCATGGTTCGGCTGGCAAAACGGGTGCCCGGGCGGTAGGAGGTGGTGGAATCGAAGGGGGCTCCAAAAATCACCGCCCTGGCATCCCGGTAGTCGCTGTCGCAGCCGATAAAGGTCTCAATATTTTTACTCAGCATCTCTTAACATCTCCTCCACATAATTTGGCAGCGCAAAGCACCCGGCATGCAGTCGGGTATTGTAATAACGGGTTTTTAAACCCAGGGCATTCCATTTAACGCCATTTAAATCCGCGGTGGGATGATATTTTTTGGAAGCAAACCCAAACAGCCAGTGCCCGGAGGGATAGGTGGGAATATGGGCCTGATAAACTTTACTAATCAGAAATGACTGGACAATCCGCTTATGGGCTCGTTGCATGGCAATGGCATCATCGGCATAAAAGGCGCTTTCGTGCTGATTGACCATAATGCCGTCCGCTTTAAGAGCTTTGTAGCAATTGCCGTAAAACTCCTTGGTAAACAGGCCTTCCCCGGGCCCAAAGGGATCGGTGGAGTCCACAATAATCAAATCATACTCATCTTCACAGTGCCGAATGTAGCGCAAGCCGTCCTCAAAATGCAGGTGGACCCGGGGGTCATTAAAACAGCAGGCGGTCTGGGGCAGGTGCTTTTTACAAACCTCCACCACCAGCTCATCAATCTCCACCAGATCGATGTGTTCCACCGTCGGATAGCGGACCAACTCGCGGATGGCCCCGCCATCGCCGCCGCCGATAATCAGCACCCGTTTAACCGCGGGATGGACGGCCATGGGTACATGGACCATCATTTCATGATAAATAAACTCATCTTTTTCAGTGAGCATCATATAGCCGTCCAGGGTTAAAAATCGGCCAAACTCTTTAGAGTCGAAGACATCGATGCGCTGAAATTCGCTTTGCCCGGAATAAAGCTGGCGGTCGACCTGAATTGAAAATTTTACGCTGTCGGTGTGTTTTTCGGTATACCACAATTCCATTTATCTAAACCCCCTTTAGCACATTCAAATATTCTATGTCCATATCCTCGGGACCCGTTACCGAGCACCCTTTTTCCTTGACATACGCAATCGACTCCAGAATTTCCTCGGTAATACGCTCCCCCGGAGCCAGAATAGGAATGCCGGGCGGGTAGCACATCACAAATTCGCTGCAGATTCGACCAGTGGCACGCTTTAGTTCCAGGGCTTCTTTGTCGGCATAAAAGGCCTCCCGGGGCGCTACCACCACTTCGGGATTGATATATTCAAATTGGAGCATCCCGGATTTATCCTGTTTTTTATAACGCCGCCGAATTTCCGCCAAGGCGCTAACCAACCGCTCCAGATTCCGCTGACAATCCCCGACGGAGATATAGGCCAGGATATTGCCAATATCCCCAAATTCTACCTGGATGTCATATTCATCCCGGAGAATATTATAGACTTCAATTCCGGCCAGACCCAGATCCAGGGTATTCACCGATAGCTTGGTGACGTCAAAATCATAGATGGTGTCGCCATTGATGAGTTCCCGGGAATAGGCGTAATAGTCCCCAATCTGGTTAATTTCATCCCGGGCATACTGGGCCATTTGATTAACTTTTGTAAAAATTGCTTTGCCGTTAACCGCCAGATTTTTCCGGGAAATATCCAGACTGGATAACAGCAGGTAGGAACCGCTGGTGGTCTGGGTCAGGTTGATGATCTGGCGGACGTGACCGGGATTGACGCCCTCGCCCACCAGCAGAAATGAGCTTTGGGTCAGGGAGCCGCCGGATTTATGCATGCTCACCGAGGCCATGTTGACCCCGGCGGCCATGCCACTGAGGGGCAGATCCTCACCAAAGTACAGGTGGGTGCCGTGGGCCTCATCCGCCAGTACCAGCATGCCGTGCTGATGGGCCAGTTCGGTAATGGCTTTTATATTCGAACAAATTCCATAATAGGTAGGGTTGTTAATCAACACTGCCTTAGCATCCGGATTGGACCGAATTGCTTGTGCCACCCCGGAAAGGGTCATGCCCAGGGAAATACCCAGCTGATGGTTTATTTCCGGATTCACATAAACCGGGATCGCCCCGCAAAGAATTAGGGCATTGATAACGCTGCGATGGACATTCCTGGGCAGAATGATTTTATCCCCCTCTTTACAGGCCGCTAAAACCATGCTCTGAACCGCTGAGGTGGTGCCATTAACCATAAAGAATGCATACCTGGCCCCAAAGGCATCCGCCGCCAGTTCCTCGGCTTCTTTGATGACCGAAATGGGATGGCAGAGGTTATCCAGGGGTTTCATGGAGTTTACATCCACGGACATACAACGTTCGCCCAAAAAATCGGTCAACTCCTTGTTACCCTTCCCCCGTTTGTGTCCGGGCACGTCAAAGGGTACCACCCGCATTTTTTTAAATTCGTTGAGCGCTTCTAAAATGGGAATTCTACTCTGATTTAATTTCATCATTTTTATCCCCCTTGTTTTAATACACATTGCTACCGCTGAAAATTTCAATCATCTCCCGGCGCAGGCTATCGGAAATTTGCAGCCGTGTCTTTGGCGGCAATTCATAGACGTCGGTATTGAACAGATAGTTCTGCAGACACATTTCTTTTAACAGCATTTTTGTGTGAAATATATTGGACTGATAAACATTGATGTCAATGGCATCATAGGCTTTCAGTGTTTCATCTTTAATATAATCCTGGATGGATGTAATTTTATGATCCATAAACAGCTTTTTTCCGCTAATATCCCGGGTGAATCCCCGAACGCGATAGTCCATAGTAATGATGTCGGAATCGAAGCTGCCAATGAGATAATCAAGGGTGCTCAAGGGAGTAATTTCCCCACAGGTCGCCACATCAATATCCACCCGAAAGGTTGCCAGACAGGTATCCGGATGATATTCCGGATAGGTATGGACGGTTACATGGCTTTTGTCCAGATGCGCCACCACGGTTTCGCCGTGAAGATTCGCATGGGACTGGCCGACTTCCCCGCAGTCACGCAAGAATGTTTCTTCGGCAATTAAAAAAGTTACGCTGGCACCCTGGGGATCGTAGTCCTGTTTTGACACATTCAATACCTGGGCTCCAATCATTTCTGTCACATGAAATAAAATTTTGGTAAGCCGTTCAGAATTGTACTGCTCATCAATATAGGCGATATAATCCCGTTGTTCCCGTTCGGTTTTAGCATAACACACATCATATATATTAAAGCTAAGAGATTTGGTCAAGTTGTTAAAACCGTTCAACTTTAATTTATTTTCCATAATCCACCCCAATTCATATTTTTTTACCAAACAAAAAACCCAAGTGAAAAAGCAGTATCTGCTTCCTAACACTTGAGTTTCACTTCTAAAAATCTTGTTTTATTTACAATTAAATGCCCCGAATCGGGCCTTTAATTTTTATTCAAAATTCGAAGATTAGAGTCTATATAGCAAGAATTCACTTTTACTACTCTTATTGATTTTTCACAAGTGTGATGTGCTTAGTGCACACGGTTTTAAGTAACCAACTTATAAAATTTGAGCAATCACTCAATCAATAAGGCAACGAAAGTTGCCAAAGGGCCTTTGACCCGGCCGTCCTTACCGTATTTAATTTCTTTATAATCCCAAACATGCGGACAAAGAAATGGTCATTTGCAATTTTTCAGTGTTCCTAAATTCTTTGATTATTGACACCAAAACAGCTTAAATCAAGCCTTTATTCACGACACGAATTGTACTATAAAAAAACTTAAAAATCAAGAATAATTTTATATTTTCTTGTCTAAAAAGTATTTATTATTTCATTGCTTATGGCTTCAACCCCTTCAGTTGGTACATACCCTGTTTCCTCATAAATAAACTGATGCAAATAAATCACATTTTCACTCAACGTATCTGGTTTTAAATAATAAACACTATCCCACAAACCACCGACTGCCTGACCATCAATCGGCAAACGCGCATCTTCCATGGTTGTGATCCCCGCAGCAAATACCTTGGTAGCCAGCCCCACCAGTTCACCTTGATCAAAACTCGTTTGTATGTAGGGTGAGAGTATATCAATCAGCGATAGAGCCTGAGGTAATGATTTATTATTCAATACCTTGGTTAAGACATTCTGTAAAACGGTTCTTTGCCGTAATGTTCGTTCGTAATCCCCATCGCCGGAATAACGTATTCTACTATATGCCAAGGCCTGTTCGCCATTGAGCGTTTGCAAGCCCAGGCTGCTGCCTGGGATGTGCTCAATTTCATAATCTTTCACATCAATCTCAACACCACCAACAGCATCCACTATTTTTTCCAACGCACTGAAGTTCACGGTGACATAATCTTTAATATTCATATCAAAGTTTTCATTGATTGTTTTAATCGTCAATTCAGGCCCGCCGTATGCATAGGAATGATTGATTTTATCATATTTTTCACCGGGAATATTTACAAAGGTATCCCGCATGATGGAAGTAAGTTTGATTTTTTTATGAACAGTATCCAGGGACGCGATCATAATTGAATCCGCCCGGGAACCGTCATAGTCCTCGGCTCTGGTATCAATCCCAAATAAGGCGATATTGATAATGTCACTGCTTTTATCTGCGACTTCAGATTTGATATTCAATGCTTCGTCATTCTCTGTAATTTTCACCGTATCAATATCACCTAGATAGGTGCTATATACATAAAAAAATCCCGATGCCGCCAAAATAAAAACTACCAACAGCGGAATCAGTATCTTCTTGATTGTACTGCTCTTCTTACTCATTTTCATTTTCCTTTGTCATAAAAATACCTACCTCTTGAATTTATCGAAAACTCGATTCTTAATTTTTAAATTATAACATAGTTGAAGTGCAAATTGTTTGAATAAATTTAAATGGCCGGTTTCTTTTATATGGGTGCTCCCAGAAGCAAATAATTAAACAATTATAACTATATTTTTGAAATTAGCTCTATAAAGTTGGTTGAATAGGATAAGGTCATCGTTGGACAGATATCCACACAGTGACCGCACCCCACGCAGCGCAGCTCTTTCACTGACTTCCCATCCTTTGCTCTGTTTTTAATATCAATGGACATTGGGCAGACATCATTGCACTGACCGCACTCAATACATTTTGTGTTGTTCGTGATGATTTTTTGTCCGACTATTTTTCCCAGCAAACCCAATACCGTCCCGAGTGGACAATAATAGCAATAGCCCCGGCCAATAAATGCCACCCAGAAAAACATGGCCATTAATAATTCTGCACTCAGGTATTTATATAATTCAATTTTGCCGATGGTTTCAATATTGCCTGGCAGGGATACCCCTAGTAGATACAGGATCCAGTAAAGGGTGAAAAAAAGCGCCATAAAAAGAAAAATCCATCTCAATACAGAAAAAACACGAAGTCCCCGACTCCCGGCCTTTTTCTTTTTCCCCACCAGAGGAAATGCCGGAGCAAAAACTTCCGAAGCAAACCCATTAAAAAGGCATAGCGTTGAACACTGCCACCGCCGGCCGAATAACAGGGTCCCGATAGTTACAATAACACTGAAACAAACATAAAATACTAAGGCCGCGCTTATACCTGTAATCCCCCAAACTGGTAAACGACTCAGATAAAAAGAGGAGCCGGGATCCAACAATTGTAAAGGCGTTGTGGTCCAGGGCAGGGGCATGGTAAAGAAGTATAATTCTGTGTTGTTTAAAAGCAGCGGCGAAATAATATGCACCACCAAAGCCGCTATGATAAATCCAGTCAGGTTTCTTTTTCGCATCGTGGTTCTTTTGGAAGCGCCGATGATTCGCAGGGTTAAAAAACTGCCCAGAATGATAAAGGCCATCTTTATCCAGTTTTCATAGAAGTGCCAAAACCAGGTAATAAAAGCTGCCACCTCAGGACTTGCCTGGCTGGCATAGCCATAATTCAAACCTGCAATCACAAGACATAGGATGATATAGATCCAAAGAATGATTTTCAGAATTCTCAATTCAATTGTTTTATCAGCTTTCAAAAGTTTGCGCTCCTTTTCGTTTGGAATAAAAATGCTTTTCTATGGTTTTGACAACAGCATCACTATTATTATCCCCTATGATTATCGGCTCCATTTCCATTAATCCATCGGTTGCATTGGCAACTGCATAACCATGGTCGGCCATTTCCAATAAGGGAATATCGCTTTCATTGTCACCAAAAGCAACGAGGGTATCAGCCGACAGTCGCTCTTGCATTTCAACAATCGCCTTTTTCACTGAAACTTCAGCGCTGTAAATTTCTAAATAATAGTATCCGTCATGCTCTTTATCCCCATGAATAATCACATTGATTTCAGGGGCACAGCTAAGACCGATGATTTTTTCCCGGAGTTTTTCGATTAATTCCAGTTTGTCCACTGCCATAATATAAAGCACGTCCCGGTCGTCTGGCAATTCACCGGAAATATAGTTTTTCTGAGGGTGGAGTTTTTTGGAATGATAGAGCTCTTTTTCAACCGGATTGATGAGTCTGATATAATAAATATGCAGCATATCGTTGATAATGGTATGGGTGAAACAATTGGTTCCCTGCTGCTTGAAAACCTTCAGCACCTGTTGGGCGGTGGAATTGGAAACCGTCCGACAATGCACATATTTCTTTTTTTGCAGATCATAGAGTGCCGCGCCATTCATTAATACCAATGGCAGCTTCAGTTCCACACCTTCGAAAATAGGCAGCAGAGTGGCAATACTGCGATTTGTTACAATAGAGATGAGCGCACCCTGGCTGAGCAGCTTATTGAGCTTTATCTTTGAATAATTGCTGATTGCATTTTGTGAATTTAATAAAGTTCCGTCCAAATCGCTGACAAACAGAATATGGGTGTTTTTCTTCCTGGGAAGATGAAATGCATTAACCCCCAGAGATACAAAAATACCGATTAATGTATCTAAGATTCTATCCATTGTAAAAAGAGCCGGATTCACGTCTGAACCATGGGTTATGGCAATGCTCAAAAAAACAACACAGGCAATATAGGAAGCGGTTGGCTTTTTTATCAGTAAGGTAATGTAAATCAGAGGGATAATGGCTAAAGAGACCATCAGATACTGGAGGGCCGGAATCGATGTCAGGGCCAAACTTCTTTCAACGATCAAAAAAACCAGTCCCATGGCACCGCCGATAAAGGTGCCGACGGTTCTGTTTAAGGCAATTTTAAAGCTATTTGAAACATAGGGCTGCATGCATAAAATCGCTGCAATGGCAGAATAAAATGGTGCCCCCTGCTCGCCCCGCAGGAGATAGATTAAAAAGCAGATATACACTGCTATGCATGTTTTAATAATTCGCATTCCGATTTTAGGCATTCATTTCTCCTCTTACCAAAGCTTCTTCAATAATGATACCATAAAAAAAGCAAAGTATTGTTGAGTTTGTTGGCAAACCCGTCCTGGGGACAATGGTAAATCGTTGTCGGCTGCATGATCGTACAGGCTGTCGCCATGATGCCGACAACTGATGTTACGATTATCCCCAGAACTTACGTTTCTAGTTTGATTACAAACTCCGCAACCATGCGTTTTTTTACTTCTCTCGAATTTGTTGCTTAAATATTTTGTCTCGCAATGAGTTTCTCCAAATAAACTGAGCGCATCTGTTCGCTGGCCATGGCCTTTTTAATGGGCGGCATTTTGAGAATCGCCGACAGGATTGCGACCATGGCGCGGTGACTGAATAACGCTTTGTTATCAAAAATCAACTCCTGAAGCGTCCCTTTTTCAATGGCCATGAGGACAACCCGGTGGACGGATGTGGATGGCGTGATGATCTTTTGCCCGGTGCTTTTTAACAAGAGACTTTTATTGGGACAGGCACGGACACAAAGACCACAGCCAAGGCATATATTTTCATCTATAACCGGAACCTTTTTTCCATCGACAGCTTCCATTTTGATAACTTCGATCTGGCAGGCTTTTTCGCATTTGCCACAACCGATACAGGTATCTGCATTGAGCTCAGGGATAAAGCCAGTGGTTTCAACCGGATGAAGATTCCCAAATTTCTTAGTGGCCACCAGCGCTTCGCAGCAGCAGCCGCAGCAGTTGCAGATAAACGAAACATCGTTTCGGACATTTTCCCCGCACTGAATCAGGTTATAATCATAGGCTTTATACAGGGTTTCCAACCCCTCTGAGGTATCGATTTTCCTGGCATAATCATGTCGGATCAGCGCTTCGGCAGCGCCGCCAAAAGTCATACAGATATCATTGATGGGAGCGTCACAATTTTTTCCGACATGCTCCATCTTATGCCGACAATAGCACATCCCAATGCCAATATGTTCCGCGGTTTCGATGATATGGCTAGCCTTCTGGAAATCAAGAATCTGAACCCGGTCCTCAGCGCCCAGGACGCTTTCATTAACAAACACTCTTCCCAGCCGGGTCTCGGTTCCAAAGAAAAGTTCTTTGACAAAGTCTTCCTCAACATTCATATACTGATAAAAAAGCTCCGCCAACAGCTTCTGATCGATATCATTTCTGGTGCGCATCATCGAAAACTCAAGGAAACCGGCCATTGGCGGTGGCAGCAAGTATCGGGTTTCTTTATTGCTTTCCATATCCATGAGAATGCATCTTGAGGCCAATCCATCCAGAACCTTCCGAGCCTCGGCTTCAGACATTCCCCAGATCTTCCCCGCTTTTTTTGCGGTGAACGGTTGGATGGGGAGTTGGGCCACAAGCGCCGCCTCCTTTTCGGAAAACAGAATGCCAAGGATCTTATATAAGGTGTCTGAAACCGGTGCTCCCTGGGGGAATCGGTTTAAACGCTCTTCAAGACTTTTGTAAGCGGATTTCGCTAAAATATGGGACACGGCACTACCTCCTGAAAATTAATATCGCCCTGATTTTACAGCATTTATAGGCTAAAATTATGAAACAACTTTGTTTTATTATACCACGATCTCACTTTAATAAACCATAGCCAGCTATTTTTGCATTCCCGATATCCGCTGTTTGCATTCGCACACAGTCTCATGACTTTTGTAAATAAATAGGACTTATTCATTTTTGTTTTTCTCAAGCAAATCGACTCTGCTGAGAATGTTCTCTTGATTTTCCAGAATGGCATCAAGTTTTTGATGGATATCCTCAACAATTATTTCAGATTTCAGATTAACTTTATAATCATTTTTAGCTCGGATCCGGTCTTTTTCTTCCTGACGGTTTTGGCTCATCATAATCACCGGTGCCTGAATTGCAGCCAGACAGGACAGTGCTAAATTAAGAAGAATGAAGGGATAAACATCGTAGGGTCTTGTGAGAATGACTGCATTTAAGATAATCCAGGCTGTCAATGTTATAAAGAAGAGGATGATAAACGTCCAACTTCCTGCGAATTTTGCAAGTCTATCTGCTGCCTTTTGGCCAAAAGTCAGCTTCTCATCATGCAGGGTTACGGTATTTCGGGAAATACGCTCATCCAGGAGTTGATGTAAAATTTCATTTTCTTCATCCGCAATGACCTCGTCTTTTAGAATAGTTTTAATTAATTCGATCCTTTTTTCACTAATTGACATCCGCTCTTCTCCTTTTTTAAATTTTTCGATATTTTTTTAAGGCAAGGGTATTGATCACCGATAATAAAATAATGAATACACAAAGGGCAACCAGATAATCCCTGAGAAATTCCAAATCCCAAAGTATAACCAGGGATCACTTCATATCGTTTTATTGGGGTCAACATAAGCCGTTCCAGTGTTCCGGTGGTTCTTTCCCTTAATTTCCTCTACGCTGTTATCCTCACCCTATGATACCTTTATTTTTAATAAATTCCAAAGAAATTTAAATAAAACAAACTGAATTAGAACGCTTCTCTCCGCGCACCTGCTATTCATTTTTTAAAGCCATCCAGTGCCATAACGATTTATGGCATTACCGACTGCTAACATGAACTCTGTGATCCAATTACAGAATTCTCAATACGATTTTGGTATAATTAAAAAAGCTATTCGTTGCTTCAATTAAGGCTTCAATTAAGGCTTCAATTAAGGCTTCAATTAAGGCTTCAATTAAGGCTAAAATCAAACTGAAATTGTTACAATAAACATGACAAAAAATAGACAACTAGAATGCCGATCATAAAAAAAAGCGTTGACGTTGGAATACTTACTTAGAAAGGATGTTTATGGATTATTTTATCGCGTTTCTGGAAGGAATCATGACCTTTATTTCCCCTTGTCTCTTACCCATGCTGCCCATTTATATTTCATATTTTGCCGGCCAAACCAATAATGAAAATAAGTCGGCAGTTCTTAGGAATGCATTGGGCTTCGTTCTTGGTTTTACCCTTGTTTTTGTTCTATTAGGAGCATTTGCCGGCACAATAGGAAGTTTATTGATCGAATATAGTGTGCTACTGAATTTAGTAACCGGTGGCATCATCATTGTTTTTGGGTTGCATTTTATGGGTCTGTTTCATATTCCCTTTCTCAATACAAACCGGCAATTGAGCCTGAAGAATTTCAAAATGGGATTTTTATCTTCGGTTGTTTTCGGTGTCGTCTTTTCCATTGGCTGGACTCCCTGTGTGGGCGCCTTTTTAGGTTCGGCCCTGATGTTGGCAGCCTCCAGTGGGGATACCCTAAAGGGTGTATTGATGTTGTTATCATTTTCCATCGGTCTGGGTATTCCGTTTATTATCAGTGCACTTTTAATTGATCGGCTCAAGTCTGCGTTTAACTTTATTAAGCGCAATTATCGCATCATCAATTTAATTTCAGGTGGCCTGCTCGTTCTTGTGGGTGTTTTAACCGCCACAGGTTTAATGGGATATTTTCTTTCAATCTTAACTTTTTAAGGAGAAGTTTATGAATAATAAGACAAAAACAATCATCGGTATTATGGCCTTTATCACCTTTTTAGTCATCGCCTCTTTGGGATACAGCTATTTATCCAGCTCATTTAAAACCAATAACAGCTCAGAGAACAATGAAAACCCGGTCCAGGAAAGCAGTTATGACTCCGCTCCGGATTTTACGGTTGTTGACGAAACCGGAAATCCCGTTAAACTCTCTGATTTTTCCGGCAAACCCATTGTTCTCAATTTTTGGGCGTCCTGGTGTCCGCCCTGTAAAAGCGAAATGCCGCACTTTAATTCAGTCTATGGCGATAATAAGGATGCGGTTGTGTTTTTAATGTTGGATCTTGTGGATGGCCAGCGCGAGACAACCGAAAAAGGCCTTGCCTATGTTAAGGATCAGGGCTTTGATTTTCCGGTGTATTTTGACACCGAACAGGAAGCGGCCAGGGCCTATGCGGTAACATCCATACCGACAACCTTTTTCATTGATGCAAACGGTAATATTATTACCAGTTATCGGGGGGCCATTGATGAAGCGACTTTAATGGAAGGCATCGCATTAATTACAAATTAGGAGCTGAACTAAAAATCAATTTAAAAAAGCGGTTTGGAAAAATTCCAAACCACATTAGATAACAAAGCAGAAAAGTGAGTCCTGGGGACAATCGTAACATCAGTTGTCGGCATCATGGCGAACAGGCTAGCCTGTCCGATCATGCCGACGACAACGATTTACCATTGTCCCCAGGTCGGGTTTGTCGACAACCTGAGCGGTTTGGAAAAATTCCAAACCGCTCAGACTGAAGATAATTTAAATAACTGAATCTAAAAAGTTTGTCGATTAATCTTTAATGTTTAAATATAATCTGAAAAATAAACCTTATCATTGGGGATAATACTTTCCAATATTAAAACTGTTTTTTTATCCGTCTCAATGCGTTCGATTCTCTGCAAATAAGTGGGTCGCTCGTATCCCAACAGCATGGTTGTTAATATCCCGATTTCCAACCGAATAATATTTTCTGATGGCTCATCCGTTAACATCGGATCCTGCCCTTTACTAAAGGCAATAGTAAAACTTCTATTATTCCATTCCAATACTGAATCCGAAATTTCAAAGGTTACCGATTCATTGATATCTGTGTTGACAAAATTATATTCTGCTATAAATTTTTCAAAATCCACAATTCGCGCCATGATATAGGGTCGAATGGTCTCTTTCATATCACTGTCGCCAAATAAAAAGGAAATGGTATGATTGTTATAGTTATTTCCAACCACCTCATTAATCATCGATTCGTGGGCTGCGATATAACCCCACAGTCCTTTTCTTGCCTCCTGATTTAAGTAGATCATTTCTTTTACATGAAAAACATCATTTTCGATGAGATAAACCAGGTACCCCCGTGGCACGTCATCCTCATCATAGTAAATCGCTACGGTGACATCTTCAACATCCCAGCGCCAGTATTCTTCCCATACCAGTTCGGATCGAACCAAACAGCCATGGGTTTTCTTTGCATAGGCGTCATGGAGATTAATTAAGTCCGGACTATCTTCCGGAACCCTTCGAATTCTACCTGGCACCTCAATATCCTTTGGCAACTGATTATCCCGGATCCGATAGGTCATTTTATCAGATACAACTTCCCAGCCCTTGTGACGATACAGAGGCATGGAATATGGAAACAGAAAAGAGATGCTTTGGTTTTGTTCCCGCATACTTTCCAGGCTTTTTTTCATTAATCGTGACATTAAACCCATTCCCATATATTCGGGGTAAGTTGCCACTCCGGTAATGTAACCCATATCGTAAATACTGCCGTAAATATTGACCTGAAGCGGGTACACCGCAATTTGGGACGCTAATTTGCCATCTTCAAACCAACCGAGCACCTCTGCTTTTTCTAATATTGGAAATTTAGATCGTTTTATTTCATCGTGTTTCCATCCCACTTTTAATAAATCTTCATCCGTAACCTGAAAAGCATATCTTAAAATATCATTAAACTGGGTTAGATCTTTTGGTTCCAGTTTTCTTAATTCAAGATTCTTTTTAATATCCCTGATCATGAGAAGTCCCCTTTCAATTAAACAAAGCTCAATTATATCACGTTTTTCGGTTATTTTTTGAAAATCATGTTAAACAATTTATTCTATTTATACCCTCTTGATTATGGTTGAATCAAGCGGTATTATGGTATACTAAAGAACAATTCTAAAAGCGAGGTTCAAAAATATGGTGAATGAAAAAGATAACGCGTTTATTGAATCAATTTTTACATTTTGGGATAAATTAACCGCCCAGCAGAAATCACTGATTTTAGGAAATATTATGACTGTGAATTACAAAGCCGGAGAAAACATCCATAGCGGTGATAATGACTGTGTTGGGGTTTTGCTGATAAAACGCGGTGAACTGCGAACTTATATATTATCTGAAGATGGTCGTGAGATAACACTTTATCGTCTGGGACCGGCTGATGTCTGTATTTTATCTGCCTCCTGTATTTTACAAAACATTACCTTTGATGTCCATATTGATGCCGAAGCTGACAGTGACGTATTACTTCTTAACTCAACTGTTTTTCAGGAAATCTGCAGTCAGAACATTTACGCTGAAAATTTTTCCTATAAAACCACCATTGACAGTTTTTCTGATGTGATGTGGGCTATGCAGCAAATTCTCTTTATGAGTTTTGATAAACGCCTTGCCCTTTTTTTACTGGACGAAATATCCCGGATCAGCTCGGTGACCATCCCCCTCACCCATGAACAAATTGCAAAATATGTGGGTTCCGCCCGTGAAGTTGTCTCCCGGATGTTAAAATATTTTGAAAAAGAAGGTTTCGTAGCTTTATCCCGGGGCGAAGTTAAAGTACTGGATAAAAAGCGGCTCCATGAATTGATCGAATAAAAATGGTGCCGCCCTGGGGTTGCACCTTCAGGTTTGCTGACTAAACCGTCCTGGGGACAATGGTAAATCGTTGTCGGCTGCATGATCGTACAGGCGCTGCCTGTTCGCCATGATGCCGACAACTGATGTTACGATTGTCCCCAGGACTCACGTTGCTGTTTTGCCGGCACTTAATATGCCAAAAAACCCGGGGACAATGACAAATCGTTGTCGGCTGCATGATCGTACAAGTAACACCTGTTCGTCATGATGCCGACAACTGATGTTACGATTGTCCCCGGGACTCACTTTTTTTATCTGCATTCTAAATTATACAACTCTGGGTTTGTAAAATTTTTGTTTAAACCTTTACCATTTCTATGATTTCTGCTTTTGATCGTTCACCCACTAAAGTCTTCATTACCTTACCGTCGCTAATTGCAAGCAGGGTTGGAATCCCTCGCACCTTAAATTGAACGGCCAAGTCCTGTTGTTCTTCCACATTGACTTTCCCAACCTTGGCGTCTGTGAGTTCGTCGCCAATTTCATCGATTATCGGGGATAACCTTTTGCAGTGATCGCACCATGGTGCCCAAAAATCCAGTATTACCGGTTTGTCTGATTTCATAATTTCTGCTTCGAAATTTTCTTTTGTGATTGTTAGTACACTCATGTTATTTTTCTCCTTAACTCATTTTTAGGTGATTGCGAAAGTGATGTGCGTTTCGCGGTGTGATTTCAATTTATCAAACATTCTTATCATACCCTCATTTTAAAATCGTTAAACCTATTTTGTGTTAAATAAACAAAAAGGGCATGTTTCTTTTAGAAACACGCCCTTTTATCATCGTCTGCAACAAGACCCAAATGAGCCTGCCTCTATTTTTATTAACCTTTAAGCATTTCCAGAATGTCTGCCTTTGGTCTTGCTCCGGCTGAAGATTTTACCACCTTGCCATCTTTTACCACTGCAAGGGTTGGAATCCCTCTGACTTTGAATTGGGCTGCCAATTCCGGCTGTTCATCAACATTCACCTTACCAACCTTGGCGTAGGTAATTTCTTCTGCGATTTCATCCACAATGGGTGATACAGTTTTACATGGGCCACACCAGGGTGCCCAAAAATCCAATAATACCGGCATATCTGATTTCATAACTTCTGCTTCATAATTTTCTTTTGTGATTGTGATTACACTCATTATATTTTTCTCCTTAAATTATTAGAATTTATTTTATAGTTTCATTATAGTTGAATAGAACAATACAAACTGTGACTTAATCACATAAATCCAGACTTTTTTTGAATGCATGGTATTTCACTGGAATAATATTCTTTGATCGGCTATAATGAACAGGAACCAATATAAATTAGCTGTACTATTTAAAAAAGGAGCCAAACATGAAAAAGCATTCAAAAGGCATTCTCATTGCCATTGCCTTTATTGCCTTGTCCGCAATAATGTACACCCTTCATTTTTTTATTTTTGGAGATGCGCACCACATATTTATCTATTTACTGGGAGATCTTGCTTTTCTGCCGGTAGACGTGTTGCTGGTTGCACTCATTTTTCATAAAGTGATTGATGATCGCGATAAGCAGGAAAAACTCAAAAAGATCAATATGGTACTGAGTGTATTTTTTTCCGAAATCGGTGTGGATCTGATGAAACTATTCGCCCAAAATGATAAGAACCTTGTAAAACTGAAACCGGCACTATTAATTCGCCCCACCTGGAATAGTAAAGATTACAAAAATTCCATCAGGATCATTAAAAATTCCGATTATAATTTAGACCTTTCTGAACACAGCCTCACTGATATTAAAGAATTTCTTTCCTCAAACCGGGATTTTCTTTTGAAAATCCTTGAAAACCCGATTTTACTTGAGCATGAATCCTTTACCGATTTAATTTTGGCATTGTTTCACGTGGAACAGGAATTATCAAGTCGAAAAGATGTTTCACAATTAAATGCCAATGACCGCGCCCACCTGGTTTTGGATATTGAACGGGTATATAAATTGTTGTTCTATGAATGGCTGCTCTACATGAACCATTTACGAAAAACCTATCCGTTTCTATACTCCTACGCTGTTCGAACAAACCCCTTTGATCCGGATGCTGACATCGAGGTTAAATAAATTTCCAGGCTTGTTTATATTGCTTTGAACGAATAACTCAGCACAGTTTTCCAATTTAACTTTTTTAAGAAAAGCGTGAGAACAATTCGATTTTCATAAAATTATTCTCACGCTCCCATTAATTAGGCAATTGAAATATACATGTGTATTTCAGAATTCTCCATATCACCATCACCTTGATATTCTTCAAAATCACAGTCAAAGCTTCGGTTTATATCCATAACCCAAAGCTTTGTCCAAAAATCCATTACTGCGGTTTGCATGTTTCCATGAACAACAAACTTCGCATATTTCCCGGGGTTTATTGTCTGGGCGACCATGCCATCCTTTAATTCCTGAACATCATTCACTTCACAGCAAACTGTTACATCATAGCGATCATTCACACCATCTTTATAATTTGAATACAATCCGATAGCACAATTGTTTTTCTTGCCGGCAATTGCATGGTAGATGCCATCCCCGTAAAAACGCTGCCATAAAGTCCCGATGACCTGAGTCATATTGACATCATTATTCCCTGTTCGGGCTGTTAATCCCACAACCTTTTTTTCCTTTAATTCGACAACTTCATAATTCATCTTGCACACCTCATTTCATTTAATAAACTCAGTGTAGCACGCTTCAACTGACATCATCATGTCATATTATAAATAATTTTTTATTGCTTTTTCATGTTTTGCTAACATTTCCTGCTTAATGGACGAAGGTTCTAAAACCTCCACGTATTCTCCAAAGGACATAATATAGCCATAGATCCATTCACTTTCAGGTCGGACGGTTTTAACCGTATAGCTTTTATCCGAATTTATTGTGATCTCTTCCGTCAAAAATTCATCAAACAGACGATATGCCATCGATGTATCAAACTTCAATACCAGGGTTATCATCTTGTCAGTATATCCGCCGTCGGTTTCTTTCCAGATATTTTCCGGTATTTCCCGTTGAAAATGTTCATCGGTGCCGGTCAAGTTTCGGATCCGGGTTATTTTAAAAATCCGACAGTCGCATTTCAAACGGCAATACCCATAAAGATACCAGCTCTGACCTTTAAATAAAAGCTTGAGCGGTTCAATGAACCGGGTTGATTTTTCTCCATAAGAACTGTAATAATCGAAGCCCAATACTTTTTTGTCCAATATCCCATTTTTGATGAGTTTGAATTTTTCCCGTTCTTTTTCATCACTGCCCCAATGGGAAAAATCGACATCAATCCAATTTATGTTATTTTTGTTGAACAGCATCCCCATCTTGTTCAGTATGGGGTCAAGGGGCGATCCACTCAGTGCATTTAAGCTTTGCAGCGCGGCGATGATTTCATTTTGTTCATTATCTGACAGAATGGATTTATTTAAAACGAAATCCGGTAAAACACTGATTCCCCCACCTTTTCCTTTGGTGGTATAGAGAGGTATACCGGCCTGACTCAGAATATCAACATCACGATAAATGGTTCGCTGGGACACTTCAAAGTACTCAGAAAGCTCACGGGCGGTGATTTTCTTCTTATCCAGCAAAATATAGACCATTTCAAATAATCGATTAATCTGCATTTTTCACCTGTCAGATAACCCAGTCAAAACCAATTTCTTCTTTTTGTTGTTCTTTTGGTCCACCCTCGGAAAAAAGCAGTTCAGGATTTTTAATGCTTACCTTGGTTCCCGCCTGAACAGAGTTTGTAATGAATACATTACTGCCGATGACAACACCTTTGCCGACCACTGTCTCACCGCCTAAAATAGATGCTCCGGAATAAACGGTAACATCATCTTCTAGACAGGGATGGCGCCTGACGCCTCTGAGCTTCTGGCCGCCGCGGGTGGATAAAGCCCCCAGGGTCACACCCTGATATATTTTTACGTGTTGTCCGATAATAGCAGTTTCCCCGATAACAACCCCGGTCCCATGGTCAATAAAGAAGTATTTCCCAATACATGCGCCGGGGTGAATATCAATTCCGGTAATACTGTGGGCGTATTCGCTCATAATTCGGGGGATCAGAGGTACTGCCAGTTCATATAGCTCATGGGCCAATCGATGAATGCTGATTGCCAGTAGTCCCGGGTAAGAAAAAATAATTTCATCCTTGCTCTCTGCTGCCGGATCGCCGTCAAAGGCCGCCTGAACATCCGTTGCAATGTATTCCCTGATTTGCGGAATTTTACTGATAAATTCATAGCCTAATTGATCCGCTTTTAAGATAAAATCATCTTCATTAAAATTTTCCAATATACGGGCCTGATGTTTTAATGCCAGGGTGATCTGTTTACTTATTTTTTCGGTCACATTAATCAATAGTTCCCCAATATGAAATTCCTGAACTTCCTTTCGGAAACTGTTCTTGCCAAAATAACTTGGAAAAATAAGCCGTCTCAATGTTGTTAATATTTCAATAATCACATCTCTGTTTGGCAGCGAACCTAACTCGCGCGGAACAATATAGTACTCCAGGTTATAACTTTCGGAAATACTTTCAACCAACTCTTCGATATCATTCTTAAATTCATTTCTCATGGCGATTCCTTTCACTGCAAATCGATATTTAGCTCCTCTGATTATATCTGTTTGAATCACATAATACAAAGAAAATTTCAGCATTCACAAAATAATAAGGATTAGCTCCCGTTCAAGCTCGGAGCTAATCCTTTGGTGTCATTTATAATCAAACTAAGGTTTTCACGTTTTTAGTAACGGTATATTCCCGCTATATCGCTTTCGGTTGGCATATCTTCCCGTTCCAGGATTAAAACTTCACCGCCGCGGCTAAGAACCGCTTCAGCCATACTGTCATAAATATCCCCGATATTGGGTTCCTCAAGATCGCCCTCAGTAATACTTCCCAGATTTGGGTCATATTGACCGGGATGAACCTTATTTTCTTCCAGATAAAGTTCGGCAACCCGATCTTCAGTAATGGCCCGGGCGATCTGAACAACATCATCTGAAGCAAGGTCCCTGGCATGAGCCTCAAAAAACCGTTCGGTTCGTTCGTCCATCTGTTGTTTGAAAATAATCTTCATGACTTCCTGAACCTTTTCATAAAGCATTTTTTCGTCCATCGATTCAATATCGCCTTTAATACTTTCTGCAATCATGTAAGGATTTTTTGATATTTTTCGAAATTCCCCCTGATGTTGATCCAAACCAACCAGGATCAATGGAATTTTGTAAGGATTTGAATACTGCTCCTGAATAAAGCCACTGATGTATTTAAAAAATTTTTCCTGATCAACTTTTTTCTCGGCCTTTGCGCCGCCCTGGCCGTGATATCTGAATTGATCACCGCCCATACTGGCTGCGATCAGATGAGGTGATGTTTTTTCATCGCCTAAAACCCCTTCTAAGGTTGAGTCTTTTTCATCCAATTCTATCTGATGTATCCCATCGCGATCTGCTTCGAAAAGCGAAATCCTTTCCCGATTGAGACCAAGGACGTGATATAATCCACTTGACTGATAATTTTTAAGCAGTGGTTTCAAATAAAAGTTATCTGCAACAATGGCTCGGTTGCCAACGCTTATGGGCAGCTTATATACAACACATTCTTCCTCATCCCCCAGAATCGCCATGCCCTCGGTGACACCTGCCCAAAATAGAGCATCTCTTTCCAGCTCATCAAACAAAGTGAAGAGATCCTTAAATCCTCGATAGGTTTTATCTTTTAAAGATTCTTTTACTTCCTTTACGAGATTTTTGAAATTAATAGCGTTCTCAAGTCGATCCGGTTTTTTAATATTGGTGTCGATATAAATTGAGACCACCGGACTTTTTCCTTTGTCCATAATCGGATGTGGAAATTCTTTTGTGATTTGGTATTTCATAATACAAATCCTCCTTTGTGGTATGTTAGCTAATTACCCAATTGCTTCCCAAAATCACATTAAACTGCGCCGATATTTACCACTATTCAGTAATTGTATTTCCTGAATTCGTTCCTGTAACCATTGTTCATTAAATTCGCTTTTATATAAAAAGCGGGTCTCATTTTCAATGGTCCAATCATCATCTTTTATCCCGGAAACCCGTTCATACAGTTTTGATCCCGGCAGGGGATAAGGGACATTAAACGAAATTTCTTCAATTTCCAATGATAGGGCAAACGCAAATGTCTCTTCAATTGTTTCAACAGTTTCTCCGGGATATCCCACAATAAAGAATCCGGTACAATTTATACCATTACGCTTTAGCACGGCTACGCCTCGTCTCACTGTAGCGGTATCAATTTTCTTATTCATCAGCTTTAAAATCACATCATTTCCAGATTCTATGCCCAGGTAAACCTTGGTACACCCAGCTTTTTTCATGATCCGGGCAATTTCATCGGTTAAACTGTCAACCCTTGACAGACAACTCCAGGAAATTCCCAGGTCTTCTTTGATGCATCTTTCGCAAAATTTTTCCAGAAATTGCAGATCCCAGGTGAACAAATCATCGGCAATCCAAAGGGAGTCATAGCCGTAGGAAGTGATATCCCTGATTTCTTCAAATATTTTTTCTAAACATCTGAATCTGACCTCATTGCCAAATATCGGTTTTGAACAGAAATCACAGGAAAACGGACAGCCGTAGGTCATCATAATGGTTGCTGTTTTTTTTCCAGAGTATTTGAAGCTCTGGCACTGATATCTTTCATGATCAAAATCCTGCCGGTCCGGGATGGGACAGCAGTCAATTTCTTTCTTTGTAAGATGCATCACCGGGGAGTCAATGGTGGCTGCTTTTAGACTGTATATTCCGGGATATTTTGATCCTTCGCTGGTTATTAAAAACTCAACCCCGGAGTTAACCTTTAAATAATCATCACAAAAATCAGGAAAGCTGATCGCCGCCTCTCCTTTGAACACACAATCAAAATGCTCGGCAAATTTTTGGGGATAAAGTGTTGCCAATGGGCCTCCCGCAATATAAAGACTGCCCGGATTGCATTTTTTCAGCTTTTTCAATAATCCTATGGCATTTTTTTCAAGAGTAGTCATGATATAGATACCGGTAATGTCAGGTTTATACGCTTTAGCTTTTTCAATCGCCGCCGCCATTGTTAAAAAGGTACAATCAAGTTTCATTGTTTCGATGCCCTTTTGCTTTAGGCTAGCGGAAAGCATACTGATGCCAAGAGGGGGGAAAAGCTGATCTTTTATGACCCCGGTGTAAAAATATGGATATATCAGTAAAACCCTTTTCTTTTTCATTATGCCACCTCTCTGAACCTTATTGAGTATCTGTAATTGTTGAATTTGTTTGAGTTACAGATAATCTCACTTTCAAATCCGGCCCAACAATAATTATTGGCGGTTCGCTCCCTTCCCCAATAGAGTTTGCTGGTCACATTTTCCGGGATATTTTCTTGCACACACGTGAATGTCAACCCATGAACATAACTATATAATTCGCATGCACCCTTTAATTTTTCCCATCCGGTCGGCGGTGCGGCGATTTTTCCATCGATAATTCCCCGATTAAAGATGCTTCCCCCCAGTTCATTCATCACAAAAATCCTGCTTCCGGTTTCTTTTGTTTCACAGTTTAAATTCACAAAAATCGCATTGTCCCTGATCTCATAGGTAATTTCAACTTCCCCCTGGGCTGGCACATCCACAAAACTTGCTTCCACATTAAAAATCCTCCGCAAAACATCCCCTAATTCCAGAAGTCTTTTTTGCCTTTTTTCTTGCTTCATATATACATTTGTGGTTATAAATTCCATACTTCGTGTCAACGACTTGGATTTCACACCCAGTGCTTTCCAGACCAGTTTTTTATCAATTTTGCACACCACCCGGAAAGAATCGCCGGCTTTGGAAATGCTTTTTATTGATGTGAAATGGGTGTATCCGCCAATTTGAAATGAGCAAGCCCCCAGTCCCATGCCTTCCTCCACCAGCAAAATGTCGTCGTCATACACAAGTAGCCCCCGATCAAGACCTTGAGAAACCCCCGAACCCTTATATTGGTTTGAAATATCGAAGCTAAGCATATGAACCCTCCTTCTTCTTACCTGATGTTGGAAATCCACCATCTTTATTTTTTTATACCCAATTATTATGCAATATAATAAAAAACTGTATGAATTGGATTAAACCAAATCATACAGCTTTTTATTCAAATTTATTTTTTTAATTATGCTGCTTGTTCCTGGCTAGCTGAAATTTCTTCCAGGGATCTACCCATGGTTTCTCTTCCAAAGACTGCAACAATCAGCGCCACTATGGCAAATACCCCTGTGAGTAGGATAAATATATAGGTATAACCCAGTTCTGTCCCATAGAGTTTATAAATAACCGGTACAATAAACGGCGCGGTGAAAGCCCCAAGACGTCCGAAAGCGGCAGCCCAACCAGAACCACTGGCTCTGACAACGGTTGGGTAGACTTCCGGTGTATATGCATAAACGCAGCCCCAGGCGCCCAGGCTAAAGAAGTAAAGCATGCTGCCAAAGGCCAGCACTTCATTGACGCTTCCGGCATGTCCAAATAACCAGGCTGCCACTGCGGTACCGGCAAAATATAGAGTCAATACCTTCTTGCGGCCAACCCGTTCAACCAGATAGGCGGCGCTGAAATAACCCGGTAATTGGGCCAGACACATAATCAGTGTGAATTCAAAGCTTTTTGCCAGGGCAAAACCCTTTGCCACCAACAACGTTGGGGTCCACAAAACAAAACCGTAATAGCCAAAATTAATTCCAAACCAAATTGCCCACAGCACAACGGTGGTTCGAAGGTATTTTTTTGACCATAAATCCAGAAACGTAATCCGCACCTTATCCAATTTTTGCTCTGCGGCGTTTGAGTCATTGATGACATCATTTGTAATCCCTGCCTGTTTTTCCATAACTGTAACCAATTCATCCGCTTCTTTGGTTTTTCCGACTGACTCCAGGAACCGCGGCGATTCAGGCACAGCCTTTCGCAGATAGGCCGCAAACAGCGCGGGGATCCCGCCGATAAAAAAAGCAATCCGCCAACCGTATACCGGAATAAGCAGATATGCCACAAGGGCTGCAAGAATCCAGCCCCAGGCCCAAAAGCTTTCAAGAATAATAACATTTCGGCCGCGGATCCGTGTCGGTGAGTACTCGCTGACCAGGGTAACCGCCGCCGGCAATTCCCCTCCCAGGCCAAAGCCGGTGAAAAAACGCAATACCAAAAGCATGGTGAAATTGACGGATAAACCCGAAAGTGCACTGGCAACCCCATAAATAATCAAGGTCCACATAATCACCGTTCTTCTTCCCCAGCGGTCCGCGGCCATACCGGATAAAGCCGCTCCTAAAGCCATTCCCAGCATACCAATACTACCAAGAAGACCCAACTGAGCGGGACTCAGGGCCCATTCCGTACCAATGGCTGCCATCACACCGGCAACCATTCCCTGATCCATGGCATCAAACATCCAACCGATCCCAGTCAAAACCAGAATCTTTCTGAGCATGGGCGTTGATGGCAGTTTATCAATTCGTGAAGCAATATTAAACATTTAGTACCCCTCTTTTACTTTAATCGTTAGCTATGCTAATTTTAACCAGTAGTTATCGCGTTGTCAATCTTATTAAATGAAACGACATCAAGGTGTTTTTGATTAACTTCTTATGCATATAAATTTTTAAAAGGGTATACACTGATTATTGATACAAATAATTTTTGATCTGCCTGAGCCATTCGGTATTAACATTTACAATCCAGTGAATTTAAAGGATGAATGAAAAATTATGGAAACTTTAACTACTCAGAAAATCAACCGCGAAACGGAAAAGACGATTCACCAATTACCAGTTAACCAGGTTTATAGTGACTTGGAAACGGCCATATCCGGATTGCCTAAAACTGAGGCGGCCCTGCGCCTAAAAGCCTATGGCAGCAACACCATCCAGGAAGTCAAAGGTAAGCCGCTGATTTGGAAATTTTTATCCAATTTCACTCACTTAATGGCGATACTCTTATGGATTGGCGGTATCATCGGTTTTATTGCTCAGCTGCCACAATTGGGCATTGCCATCTGGCTGGTAAATATCATCAACGGCGTCTTCAGTTTTATGCAGGAATTCAGAGCCGAAAAAGCCACCGAAGCGCTACGCAAAATGCTGCCATCCTATGCCCGGGTCCTTCGGGATGGCGAAGAACAGCGCATTCTGGCTGAGGAATTAGTTCCCGGCGATGTGATTTTGCTGGCGGAAGGGGACCGCATTTCAGCGGATGCCCGATTGGTTGAAGATGCTGATTTAAGGTGTGATCAATCAACCCTCACCGGTGAGTCACACGCTGTCAAAAAAACGAAAGACCCGGTACTGCGGCCGGATTTAGCCCGGGCTGAGGAGCCTAATCTGGTTTTTGCCGGAACCAATGTCGCGGCGGGATCGGGAAAAGCAATTGTCTTTGCCACCGGCATGAGCACCGAATTTGGAAAAATCGCCGGTATGACCCAAAGCCAGAAAGAAGTTCAAAGTCCTCTTCAAAAGGAACTTAAACGGGTAACCCGAACGGTGTCGGTTATGGCTGTGAGCATTGGTGTATTTTTCTTTATCGCCTCAATTCTGCTGCCCAACGCCAATGTCGCCGAAAGCTTTATCTTTGCCATGGGTATGATTATCGCTTTTGTCCCCGAAGGATTGCTGCCGACCGTGACCCTGTCCCTGGCTATGGGCGTTCAGCGGATGGCCAAACGCAATGCCCTGATTAAACGGCTGTCCGCGGTTGAAACCCTGGGCTGTACAACCATCATCTGCACCGATAAAACCGGAACCCTGACCCAGAATGAAATGACCGTCAGCGATCTGTGGCTGGCGAATCAGCCATTTAAAGTCACCGGTGTTGGTTATGATAGCGCCCAGGGAGAAATATTAGCGGACAATCACCCGGTTACCCAAGCCCAAAATCAGGATTTGCGTCAACTGCTGGTGGCGGCCAGTCTGTGTAACAACGCCCGACTTATTCCTCCCACTGATGATGCCCCTCGCTGGACGGTGCTGGGTGATCCCACCGAAGCAGCCATGCTGGTTGCTGCTCAAAAAAGCGGTTTAGACTTACCTAAAGAAGCCCTTCTGACGCCTCGTCTCAGGGAGCTGCCCTTTGAAGCCCGGCGGAAACGGATGAGCACGATCCACCAAATCAAAGATCCGGACTCACAGACGGTTCGGATTGCCTATGTGAAGGGTGCCCCCAAAGAAGTCTTGGACTTGTGTACCCATGTCCGCCGTGGCGGTCAGGATGCTCCGGTGACCGAAGCGCTGCGCACCGAGATTATATCCGCCAATGATGGGTATGCCCGAAGCGGCCTGCGGGTCCTGGCTGTGGCTCTGCGATGGCTAACTGAAGAAGCCACCCTGCCTGCCAGTATGAGTGCCTATACTCCCGAATTGGTTGAGCAGAACCTGACCTTTCTGGGACTCGTTGCCATGGCGGATCCGCCTCGGCCCGAGGTGGCCGCAGCGGTTGAAAAATGCCATCATTCCAGTATCCGCATTATTATGATCACCGGTGATTATGGGCTCACCGCCGAGAGCATCGCCCGACGCATCGGTATTATTGGGGGAGATCATCCCCGGATTCTGACCGGGATTGACTTGGAAGAGCTTGATGACGCCACTTTAAAAGAAGCGCTCGGGGATGAGGTGATTTTTGCCCGGGTGGCTCCGGAACAAAAATTACGGGTGGTCACCGCCCTACAGGAAATGGGTCACGTGGTGGCTGTCACCGGAGATGGTGTGAATGATGCCCCGGCCCTTAAAAAGGCGGACATTGGCGTGGCCATGGGGATATCCGGCACCGATGTTGCCAAAGAAGCTGCGGATATGATTCTGACCGATGATAACTTTGCTTCAATCGTGAATGCGGTGGAAGAAGGCCGGGCGGTTTATAATAATATCCGTAAATTCGCGGTCTATATTTTCAACAGCAATATGTCCGAAGCCGCTCCCTTTATCTTATTTTTGTTCTCCCGGGGAAGTATTCCGCTGCCGCTTACCATCATGCAGATTTTGGCCATGGATCTGGGCACCGATATGGTGCCCGCCATCGGGCTGGGCGCGGAACTTCCGGAAGCCGGCATTATGGATCACCCACCCCGTTCCCAGAAAGAACCGCTGCTCAGTCGCCAACTGCTGCTGCTGGCATTTTTCTGGTATGGCATGTTGGAGTCGGTTATTTCCATTTCCGCGTATTTTTTCCTGAACTGGCAGTACGGCTGGCCCGGCGTGCCCTTAGCCGACTCCGGTACCATTTATCGGATGGCCACGACCATGACCCTGACGGCTATTGTGATCTGCCAGGTCGGGGTGGTCTTTAATGCCCGCACCCACCGGGCGTCAGTTTTCTCGATTGGTTTTTTTACCAATCGTTTGCTATTAATTGGCATCGCCGTGGAACTTATCTTAATTTGCATCTTAATGTATGTTCCCATCTTTCACGATCTTTTTAACACCGCCCCCCTTGGCTTAAGCCAATGGGCCTATCTGATAATCTGGGCACCGGTAATTATTTTGTTGGATGAGCTGCGTAAAGCCTTCCTCCGTGGATGGGACAAACGCGCCGACCGAAAAAAGAACAGCTCTGAGGAGGTTTCTAAATGAAAATTATTATTGTCGGCTGTGGCCGGGTGGGGTCTGGTCTGGCCCTTAGTCTGACCCGAATCGGTCATACCGTCACCGTTATTGATCTGGATGCGACGGCCTTTGAACTGCTGGACCCATCGTTCAAGGGCCGTACGCTTGTCGGTTTTGGTTTTGACCGCGATGTGCTGCTGGAAGCTGACATTGAGCACAGCGATGCCCTGGCAGCAGTGACTTTCAGCGATGAAGTAAATGCCGTTATCGCCCGGGTGGCCAGTCAGGTTTTCCATGTTCCGAAAGTTGTTGCCCGGCTAAAGGATGTGCGCAAAGACCAAATTTATAATCGTCTGGGCCTTCAAACCATTGACCCCACCGCCTGGGGGATCAACCGAATCGTTGACCTGCTTTGTTTTTCACCGCTGGGCACAGTACTGAGCATCGGCAGCGGGGATGTGGATATTGTGGAAATTGAGGTCCCCATCCTGCTGGTGGGTCGACGGGTTAAAGAATTAACCATCCCCGGGGAGATTCAGGTTATTGGCATCAGTCGGAACAATAAAACCTTTTTACCGACACTGGGCACAGAATTTCTGGAAAGAGATTTCATTCACCTGGCCGTCGCCGGCACCTCAATGGATCAGCTGAAATATGTATTGGGTTTGAAGTAAGCAGAAAGGACTATAAAACCATGAATGTGATTATCGTGGGTGGCGGTCAGGTTGGTTCGTATCTGGCTTCGCTGCTCCTTAAAGACGGCCATGATATCAAAGTTGTTGAAATGCGCGAAAAGCACCTGCGGATCCTTCAGCGGGACTTACCCCCGGGCACCGTTGTTCCCGGGGACTTCACCGATCCCGGGGTCTTGGAAACTGCCGGTATTTTGCAGGCCGATGTTGTGGTCGCAGTAACACCCTCTGACGAAGGAAATCTGGTTGTGTCAACCTTGGCCCGGTTCGAATACAATGTGAAGCGAGTGATTGCCCGGGCCAATAACCCCAAAAACACCTGGCTGTTCACACCTTTAATGGGTGTGGATGTGGGACTCAGCGAGGCCGACCTGATGGCCCATGTGGTTGCTGAAGAAATGTCACTGGGTGATATGATAACCCTGCTTAAGCTGCACCAGGGCCAATATTCGCTGGTGCAAAAAAAAATACATCCGGCTTCTTTGGTTGCCGGCAAGTCCCTGAAAGAGCTCAACCTACCCTGTGAATGTGTGCTGGTCGCGGTGATTCGAGATGATCAGCTGCTCATCCCCACCGGGAGCACGGTTTTGCAGGTAAAAGATGAGGTACTGGCAATTTCCGATGTTTTACAGGCCAAAGCCCTGGCCGACCTGTTGGAACCAAACCTCTGATTCTCGGGAATAGCTTAACTTTGATAATGAATGCCTGAGTTTTGGATCGGCACTTGATACAACACAAAAAATGTAAATTTTTATCATCAATCTTCTTTGACAAGCCAGCAAAACAATGCTAAGATAATTGTAAACGTTAATTAGTTATCATCTCAGCAGACGACGTCGCTGAGATGATACTTTATAATTCAACCTAACCGAAAAGAGTTTTCTGACCGGAAAGGTGCGCATTTGGCAACGTGTATAATTTTTGCTATGTCGCTCTCTTTCTGTCTATTTTTCAGAAAGGGAGTTTTTATTTTTTGAAATGAGGGAAAAATGCGAAAAGAACACGACCTAATCGGTGAACTGGAAATAGAAGACACGGCATATTACGGTATTCATACTCTCAGGGCCCTACAGAATTTTCATATCACAGCTGTTGCCATCCATAAGGAACTGGTGGATGCTCTGGTAACCATCAAAAAAGCTGCTGCCATCACCAACCGCAATATCGGTGTTTTGGATGAGCAAACAGCAGAAGCCATTATCATCGCCTGTGATGAAATTCTGGCCGGCGCTCTCCGCGACCATTTTGTGGTGGACTGTCTTCAGGGCGGCGCCGGCACCTCGGCCAATATGAATGCCAACGAAGTCATTGCCAACCGAGCCATTGAACATTTAGGCGGTAAAAAAGGGGACTATGATCTGGTTCATCCGTTGGATCACGTGAATATGCATCAATCCACTAATGATGTTTTTCCCACCGCTGTGCGAATTGCTGCCATCCGCCTGTTAAAACCGGTAACCGAATCCTTTGCGGATCTTCAAAGCGCTCTTCAGGAAAAGGAAGAAGAATTTTCCCGAATCATCAAGGTTGGACGAACCCAGTTACAGGATGCTGTCCCGGTCACCCTGGGCCAGGAATTCGGTGCCTGGGCTCAGGCTATTTCCCGGGACCGCTGGCGACTTTACAAAGCTGAAGAAAGGCTCCGGCAGGTTAACATTGGGGGCACTGCTGTGGGTACCGGGCTGAATGCCCCTCGGGCCTACATTTTTAATATGATTGAACGCCTCCGGGATCTCACCGGAATCAGTCTTGCCCGGACGGACTACATGATGGACCCCACTCAGAACTGCGATGTCTTTGTGGAAGTGTCCGGACTGTTAAAAACCGCGGCGGTTAATCTTTCAAAAATCGC
This sequence comes from Acetobacterium bakii, assembly GCF_001263355.1. GTDB lineage: Bacteria > Bacillota > Clostridia > Eubacteriales > Eubacteriaceae > Acetobacterium > Acetobacterium bakii. The sequence continues at coordinate 63,906 of NZ_LGYO01000011.1, read as the reverse complement.
CAATGATCTGCGGCTTCTGGCCTCAGGCCCTTATGCCGGTATTGGCGAAATCACCTTGCCGCCGGTTCAGGCCGGGTCTTCGATTATGCCGGGAAAAGTCAATCCGGTTATTCCCGAAGCAGTGAATCAGGTGGCTTTTCAGATCATGGCCAACGATACCGCCATCACCCTGGCCGCTATGTCGGGACAACTGGAGCTCAATGCTTTTTTACCGGTGATTGCCAAAAATTTGTTTGAAGCCCTGGATATCCTAAGAAATATCCTGCCCATATTTATCAAACGCTGCATTGAGGGCATTGCGGCAAATGAAAGGGCCTGCCGCCAAAACCTGGACAACAGCACCGTTATGCTCACCGCTCTGACCACGACCATTGGTTATGATAACGCCACGGTTGCCGCACTGGTCTTTAACGAAACCGGAAAATCCATTAAGGAAATTATCATTGAAAACAACTGGATGGATAAGGATACCCTGGATGAGGTCCTAAAACCCGAACGACTCACCTCTCCCAGTTCAAATAAGAAAGGACAATACAAATCATGAATAATAGTATGAATGAAACCCCCATGGCAAGCCGCATGGCAATTGGTCTTTTTGGCAAACGAAACGCCGGAAAATCTTCCCTGATTAATGCCTTGACCGGCCAGTCCGTGGCAGTCATATCCGATGTGGCCGGAACAACCACCGACCCGGTTTACAAAACCATGGAACTCTTACCGATTGGACCGGTGGTTTTTATTGATACCGCAGGCTTGGATGATGCCGGCGAACTGGGCCTGCTGCGAATTGAAAAAACATACGAAGTCCTGAGAAAATGTCACTTTGCCATTGTGGTGGCGGATATCGAAACCGGCATTACCGCCTTTGAACAGGAATTCGTTGATCAGCTGATCCAACGAAAGATCCCCAGTGTTTTTGTCTTAAACAAGTCCGATAAAGGCGAACCCACTAAGGAAGAAATCGATATCCTGAGAAAATCCATTAAAATCCCCCTTTCTTTTACCAGTGTTTACAATGGCAGCGGCATTAAAGCCGTAAAGCAAATGATCATCGACCATGCCAATTACGAAGATGTGGAACCTGCCCTAGTAGGGGATCTTGTTGAATCCGGAGATATGGTCATCCTGGTGACACCGATTGATAAATCGGCACCAAAGGGTCGCCTCATCCTCCCCCAGCAACAAACGATCCGGGATATTATTGAAAAAGATGCTGTCGCCATTGTCACCAAAGAGCACGAACTTAAGCATACCCTTGAAGGTTTAAACAAACCCCCGGCCATTGTCATTACCGATTCCCAGGCCTTTTTAAAGGTCTCGGCAGACACCCCGCCCGGAATCCCCTTAACCTCTTTTTCCATCCTGTTTGCCCGCCAGAAATCTGATCTTGCTGAAATGGTAAAGGGCATTAAACGCATTGAACAACTGGTTCCGGGTGACAAGGTCCTGATTGTGGAAGGCTGCACCCACCATCGCCAGTCAGATGATATTGGCAAGGTCAAAATTCCCCGTTGGATCCGTCAGATTGCCGGCGGCGACATTGAATTTAACTGGGCCGCCGGCGCCCATTATCCCAAAGATATTTCTGAATACGCCGTCATCGTCCACTGTGGGGGTTGCATGCTCAATCGCCGGGAAATGCAGTACCGAGTCCGCACGGCCAGACAAAAAGGCGTGTACATCACCAATTACGGCATGCTCATCGCCTATGTTCAGGGCATTCTCAGCCGGGCTTTGGAACCTTTTCCGGCTGCTAAGCTGGCCCTGGAGGATAACGATCTGGCCTAGAAATTTTAAATAATTTTATAATTAAGGTTTTATTTCCTGTCATGAACAGACATAAAAAAACGACAACTTCAAATATTAGAGATCCCATCTAATTTTGGAGCTGCCGTTTTTTATTATTTAACTACCTCATAGGGCCAATCCACGATCCCGCCAAAATCATGACAACAATTTTTTTCATTTTTCTACCTCCCCTTTTCGATGATTCCCTAAAATTTTTCTCTTTGGGATCTGAATTATGTTATAATCAAAATCACAGCTTTTGGTTGTCAAAACCAGGCAAATATTTTGTTAGGGGATTCTTATGAGTAAGCTGCTTATTATTAAAACCGGCCTTTCCGACAAATCAATTATTTCAAAATGCGGGGATTGTGATCTTCGCATTGCCGGCTGTGCCGGCATTCCCTATGAGGATGTAAAAGTTGTTTCCGTCCATGAAGACAGTATTCCCGGTCTGATTGAGAGCGTCTCCGATCTAATGGAAGATGTATCTTCCATCATCATTACCGGGTCGCCTGCGATGATTACCGACTTTGACCCCTGGAGTATTGCCACCTCGCACTGGATAAAGGATATTGTCACGAAAAAAATCCCCATTCTGGGCATTTGCTATGGGCATCAGCTTTTGGCTCAAACCTTTGGGGGCTCCGTGGATTACCATTCCCTGGGAGCGGAACAGGGTGAAGTTGAAATTTATCTGACCGAAGAAGGCAAAAAAGATCCCTTGCTCAGTGTCTTGCCAGCCCACTTTTCTGCCTACGCCTCACATTTTCAGACAGTGACCAAATTGCCCAAAAATGCCGTAATTCTGGCCAAAAACAATTTCGAACCCTATCATGCGGTTTCATACGGTGAAAAGATATGGGGCGTACAGTTTCACCCGGAATGCACTGAAAATTTCCTTTGCGCTGCCTCTTGTCAAAATTCCTATGGGGGCATTTTAATTAAACGATTTATTGAACTTGCCGACTAACCGCAACCTTTATTTCTTATATGATCGGCCTCATCTTGAGTTATTTATTCTGCATACTCCAGAATATCAATAAGCCTGGCCGGTTCTTTATCACCAGGGTCCGGGTACCTGGTGTGGTTGTTTTTTTTATCCTCATACATTCTGGAATCAGCCACCTTAACTAACTCTTCAAATGCTCGACCTTCTTTATAGAAACTTGCATAGCCGATACTGACACCAAAGTTATCCTGTGGATAAAGCCTTGAAATCTCTTCTTTAATATTCAAAATTACGTTTTCAATTTTCAATACTTCATTCTGCTCCAAGAGTATCACAAACTCATCGCCGCCAAATCTCGAAACCCGTCCGTACTGCCCCACCGAATCAATCATGATCCGGCATGTGTTGCAGATAAAACGATCCCCCTCTATATGGCCCAGGGTATCATTAATTAATTTGGTGCCATCAAGATCACAGACAACAAGATAAAATTGTTTTTTATCTTTGATCAATGTCTCGAATACTTTTCTTAACCCATTTCGATTAAATGAACCGGTCAGCGAATCCATAGTAGCCATTCTTTCAAGGTCATTGAGCATTTTTTTAGTGAAATCCGTCCATAATATTATTCCAATAATGTATAAAATTCCGCCCAGGGTAAAGCATGCTTTTATGCTTATATAAATATAGGGAATTCGGAAAATTCCTGAAATCAGGTCTAAAAAAGTAGCAACGGACAATACACTGAGCCCACAGATCATGATAATAAATATGTATGATTTATCATTCTTATGCCGTGTTGCATAAAGAAGTTTATAGGTATAAATCAGCAGCAGACTAACAAACATAAAAATTATAAGCTTCCTAATTTCGATCATTGTCATTTCTCTTTCCTGGCTTAATATTTTTAGATAAACGTTTCCACACTGGCCGTAATAAAATAGTTTCAAATTCTGTGCTGGTTTAGCTACCCCTTATTACTGAGTAACTGTAAAAATTATAGCATATTAATTGTTTAAATTACTGATCATTTAAATGTTTTTCCGAATAACAAGGGAAAATGACAAGGGAACGTTTATTCCCTTGCCATTTTGAGGCGAACTTTTTCCACAAATTTAATGCTTACTTTGCAAATCCGGTATAGGACAACATCAAACCGCCGCAGGTATTAATACCATCTGCTTCAAACCCATATTCTCCAAATGTAAATTCCATAATAAAGGGAACCTCCCCGGCTGCGGCTTTTACTTGTTTCACCACCTCTTCAATCCGATCGCCAATCCCTGCCCGCCTGCCGCCGCAATGAACCAGATGAAATGCTCCAGGAGTCCCTGCCATTTTTCCCTTTAATGCCCTTAATTCGTTTCCCGAGGATTCAATGAGGTCATCGACGGTGGCTTCCATGCGAATGACTGCCGTCCCTTCGGTTATCTTACTGCCAATGGCCATAGAACCATCCGCATTCCCATTCATAGGATGACGGATGGCGACTAAATCCCCCAAACGGTCTTTAACCCCAAGAGGCGCGGTAATCGCGGCTGCCAACAAGTTGCCGTTCTTTAATGATGCCACATCGACACCCAACCATTTTGCATATTTTTCCAATGCCGGCTCTCCGTCAATTTCTACCAGGGTCCGGTCGCCCCTGACTTTGGTGACAATGCCCCGGTCTTTCGTTTCATGATAAGCTCCGGTAAAACGATTTTTCATTTCTTTGTCCGTATAGAAAAAAGCCACTGCCACCCCATCTGCAAAGGATCCCTCAGCTGTAAAAAGCTTCCATTCCCCGGCGATGGCATTATCTGCTGCACTCCCGCCGAAGAAAGGCACTCTCCCAATAACCTCGGTAATGCCCTTTAAAAAATATTCTTCCTCTCCCGGAGGCGCCACCATGTAAAAATAACTGGGTGGTTCTGACTTTCCTGCGTTTTCCATGGCTTTTTGAGCCACTTTTTTACCATCAGAAATCGCACTTTCACCTTTTTTCACACCTGCAATCCCTACCTTTAAATCCGGATCCCCGAGTAGCAGCATGCCAAGAAAACCCTCCTCGCCCGAAATAAAACCCTCAGGCAAAATAACCCCTGTAAAGGATGTATTTCCGATAATCGGGATGCCTGGCAATTCCTCTTTAATTCCTGCCAGCATATCATCCAAATCATACGTATAGCTTGCGTAAGCAAAGGCCATTTTAATATCGCCAAGTCCGGCTTTGGCCTTTTTAGCCGCTTCTCCACCTGCTTTTTTGGCAATTTTGTCAGTACTCGCCCCTGTATTGGCTTTTAACATTCCACTTCCTCCTTACTTTTTATTTCTTTATTGAGTACCCCAATCATAAAAATTCTATCAAACCAGCCAACGATAAATATAATAAGTTTGCGTAAAGTTCCTGAACCGGTTTTTAACTTAGGATTCAGCCCTTATTTTACAACCACGCCATAGGGCCAATCCACGATACCGCCGAAATCATAAACGTTGGCATAACCCATTTCTGCTAATTTCTTAGCCGCCACTGCACTGCGGCTACCGGTACGGCAATAGACTAAAATTTTTGCATTCTTATCTGTTAAGACACCTGGTGCCTGGTTTTCAATTTCTGTATGAGGGATTAAAACAGCATTTTCGATATATCCTTCATCAAATTCCTTCTGAGTGCGCACATCCAAAATTATAACCTCTTCACGGCTGTCAATGATACTCTTTGCCTCCTGGGCTGTGATTTTTTTATACATTTCCTTAGTCACCTCCTTTTCCTGCTCCGCCAATCCAATTATGACGCGGTTACCTGTCCCGGATTACTTTCCCGGATCTCCAGTTGCATGATTATTATAAGGGTACTGCCAACCTTGATTTGCTTTTATGAATTGTATTTGATATTATATAATTTATAAAAGCAAATACAAAAAGCTATTAAAAAGGTGGAAAAAATGAGTAAAGCGTTTCATAGTACATCAATTTCAAATTCCAAATTCATAAACTCCAAATTACGATGGTTGTGCAATGGATAATCAAGAGCAAAAACATCAGCGGCGTCCGCGCTATAAAGGCACGCACCCTAAAGCTTATAAAGATAAGTATAAGGAACTGCAACCCGAGAAATATGCCGACACCGTGGAAAAAGTTATTCAAAAGGGCAGTACGCCGGCGGGCATGCATCGTTCCATTTGCGTTAAAGAAATACTGGAATTCCTGCAAATCACGCCGGGACAAACGGGATTGGATGCAACCCTGGGCTTTGGCGGTCATACCTTAGCGATGCTTAAATGCTTGGATTCTAAGGGGCACTTGTATGCAATGGATGTCGATTCCATTGAGTTACCCCGGACCCAAAAGCGCTTAGAGAGCCTTGGCTATGGCTCCGAAATTTTAACTCTCAGACAAATGAACTTTTCCGATATCGATCAAATTGCTTTAGCATCAGGGCCACTGGATTTTGTATTAGCCGATTTGGGTGTCTCTTCCATGCAAATAGACAATCCGGAACGGGGATTTTCATTTAAATTTGAAGGGCCGTTGGATTTACGGCTGAATCCCGACAAAGGTATTTCTGCCGCCGATCGTTTAAAAACAATTTCGCTGGATGAATTAGAAGGGATGCTGATCGAAAACGCCGACGAGCCTAATGCTGCAGCAATCGCTGGCGCTATTATTTCCCAAAGGAAAAAAGGAATCGCGATATCAACAACCACCCAGCTCCAGGAAGTCATCAAAGATGCGCTAAGCTGTATTCCCGGACAAAATGGGAAAGATGCTATTAAAAAATCCTGTCAGCGCTGCTTTCAGGCCTTAAGAATTGATGTCAATGATGAATTCGAAGTATTATATGAATTTTTAGAAAAGATACCCGGAACCCTTGCCCCGGGTGGTCGGGTTGCCATCCTTTCATTTCATTCCGGTGAAGATCGCCTGGTTAAAAAATCGTTTAAACGCTTTTTTCGAGAAGGCGTCTATCGGGAAATAGCACAAGGCCCTATTCGGCCATCACCGGAAGAATGTAATACCAACGGCCGTGCCCGTTCTGCGAAACTACGCTGGGCCATAAAAGCATGATGGAAATTTTAATCTTTTAGTGAATTATGTTAAAGTTTAAATCCCCTTGCTGTCAAGAAAGTCACCCAGCAGATTCATGCAAACGGTCTTCTTGTATTCGGCCGAAATTCTGCCTTGAACAGGATTAATGGCCTGTTCATAGGCCGCCAGATAATTTTCTTTTACCGCCCGAGCCTCAGGAATAGTCCTGCCAATTAGCATGTCATCAATTTCTTTTCGTCGGAGTATAACCTCGCCAACAGCACCGAAGGCGATCATGCATTGAGTGATTTTACCATCTGCCATATTCAGTATGGCGGCAAAAGACACCCGCGACATTGTCAAAGCCTTTCTTGCCCCCACCTTCTTATAGCAATAATTTTCAAAACCGGTTTTATTCATGAAAATCTCCACAAGCAGTTCATCCTTTTGCAAGATGGTATGGTTTCTGCCAAGATAAAATTCAGATATCGGAATAACACGTTCGCCTTTTTTGCTGACCAGACGTAATTTAGAATCCGTCACAAAAAAGATAAGGGCACAATCTGCTTTTGGGGAGCCATTACAGATATTTCCGCCCACCGTTCCAAGGTTGCGGATAGCCGGTGCTGCCACCAGCGCGGCCGCTTCCTTAAGAATAGCAGGGGTCAGTTCACTTTCAATAATTTCAGTAAACGTACATCCGGCACCAATCCGAATATATTTTCTATCTTCCCGGATGTTTTTCATTTCCGGTACCTTATTGAGGAAGAGATATGTTGCATTTCCATTCGCTTTCTTCATTAAATCAGTCCCCCCGCTGTACGGAATAACCGCTTCACTACTAAGGATGTCAAGTGCTTCCTGCAAAGATCTTGCCTGATAACCATTTACCATAAGCCCTGCCCCTCCTTAGCTGCGATACCAATCGCTGCGACGATAGCATTGTAACCGGTGCACCGGCAGAGATTGCCTGAAATACCTGCTTGAATCTCAGCTCTTGTGGGGTTGGGATTTTTGGCAAGAATACATTCAGATGCCAGGATCATACCGGGAATACAAAAACCACACTGGACCGCACCGACTGAAGCATAGGCCATATCCAGAACTGTAAAACGCTCAGTAGTACGATACCCTTCAATGGTTATAACCTTACTTCCCTGAATACTGCCTAGAGCCACCATACATGAGTTTGCCAGGCGACCATCCAGAATAACTGCGCAAGCACCGCATTCGCCTTCGTTACAGCCGCACTTTACCCCGCTAAGATGAAATTCATTGCGCAATACATTAAGCAGGGGCTCGTTGGCCCGGGCTGTGGAAACAACCTTTGTCCCGTTAAGCATAAAGCTAATCATGGTGGTGCACCTCCCGCAAAACCCCCATGGTATCTTCCATGGTAAAGGGAACCTTATTTAAATCAACCCCCAGGGCGTTTTCCAGGGCCTCAACATAAGCCGGAGCGGCACCGGCAAATGATAATTCACCCGCACCCTTAGCGCCATAAGGGCCATGCGTATAGGGATTATTAATCACTTCGGTAACCAGATTGGGCACATCCATGGCGGTGGGAATGCTGTAATCACTGAAGTTATTGTTTCGGATTATACCCTGGGCGTTATAATCGATTTTTTCCATTGCCGCATACCCAATCCCCTGGAGGAGGCCCCCCTGCATCTGACCCTGGATGATATTCAAATCGATGGGAACCCCCACATCATAAATACCCCAGGCTCCGAGAATCCTGGTCTCGGCGGTCAGGGTATCGATTTCCACTTCTACCGCATTCACCGCCCAGGAATAGGTGGGATAGGCATCTCCCCTAAATCGTTCAAGATCGAATGGAATAATAAATTTCGGTTCGACATAATGTTCTTCGACAATCTGTTCTTCACCCGTCTGCCATATTTGCCTCAGTTTTTCAGCCGCCTGCTGCAACAAGGATCCAACTATCATAATCGAACGGCTTGCCACCGTAGGTCCGGAATCCGGCACACGGTCGGTATCCGGATTTTCGATAAGCACCTGCTCAAAGGGAATGCCCAGAGTTTCCCCTACAATTTTACAGAAAGTTGTTTTCAAACCTTGACCCATATCCGTATTCCCGGTGAGAATTTCTACCTGATCATCGGCGGCTTTTCTGATTCTGACCACCGGCTTAATGTGTTCACCTTCGGCGCTGCCGGTGAAACCGCAGCCATGAAAAGACAGGGCTAAGCCCATGCCTCTGCGGTACCGACCGCTCTGTCGACTGTACCGTTTACGCTTAGCCGGATAATCTGTCAGCTCATTGATGCGCTGAATCATTTCCGGAAGAGGCACATGAAAATGATGTTTTCCACTGGTAGCTGTGGTATCCCCCTGTTTAACCATATGTTTTTCTTTGAATTCCAGTGATTCAGTTCCTAATTTTCGGGCGACATGATCCATCATCATTTCCAGGGCAAAAATAGTCTGGGGACTGCCGAAGCCCCGGTAGGCACCACTCGGTACCATATTGGTCTTCACCGCACGGCCGGCAACCCGGAGATTGTCAATTTTATATACTCCGCTTGAAGAAATCAGCGCCCGTTGTAAAACAACCGATGAATGCGTGGTATAGGCGCCGCCGTTTAATATCAGGTCAATGCCCATACCGGTAATCATGTTGTCCTTAACCGCGACTTTATAGGTGCAGACTGAGGGATGGCGTTTGGAAGTAAACGCCATATCTTCACGCCGGTTAAAAATAACCTTCACCGGCCGGTTCGTTTTTAGGGCTGCGGCAGCAGTCTGACAAGCGAGTATTGATGGGAAATCTTCCTTGCCGCCAAAACCACCGCCAGTGGTCTCCTGAATAACCTGAACGTTTCTGGCATCATAGCCCAGTGCTTTGGTGACTGCAGTATGCACATAATATGGACATTGCATGGAACCTCTTATCACCATGCGCCCAGCATGAGGGTAAGCAATGATACCCTGGGTTTCGAGATAAGCATGTTCCTGATGACCGGTCTGAAAAGTCTCCTCAAAAATATGATCAGCTTCATCTTGTGCCTTGTCAAAGTCGCCCTTGGCATAATGATAATCAAAGAAAACCGTATCTGCTTTGCGCATGTTAAAGGTGGGGACCAATTCTTCATATAAAACCACAATATTCTCCAGAATGCTCTCCACTTTATTATATTCCGGCCCGACGACCATTAAAATCGGATCGCCCACAAACTCCACTGTTTCCTCGGCAAAAACCGGCGTATCATCCTGAATAATTTGGACCCTGTTTGTCCCCGGTACATCGTACTTGTCCACCACAAGGTAACCCTCGGGCAAATCGGGAATAATAATAGCGGTAATACGGGCCCTGGCCTTGGATGATCCCAGTAGCCTGCCATAAAGCATACCGTTCATTACATAATCATCCGCATAAAGCGCTTGGCCGCTTATTTTCGAGTCATGATCCTTTTTTTTTATTGCTTTACTTATGGTTTCCATTTCGCACCTCCAATACCTCAACTAACTCCTAAATGCACAAAAACCATTATATTTTCCAATTTTTTATTTATGTTCTACCCCAATCTGCTTCAATCAATCTAAAAAACAAATAAAATCAGCTGTGTATGATAAGGTCCAGTGACCGCATGGAAATGCGATGAGATTAGGCAAATAAAAGAGCAAATAGTTATAAAACTGAGCAAAATAATAACCCTGACTGGTATACTAAGTGCAAACAAAACCAACCAATCGGGGAGGGGGGGAGTCATATCATCATACAGATAAAAAAAAGCTGTTGATTTCAGCTTTATCAATGAATTGTTGAAAGATACCTACTGTGAAAATTTTGACCGTCCCGCCAAAGAACCGGAATTGATGTGTAAGCTTTTGTTTTTGCAGCATATCTACAATCTTTCCGACGAAAAAGTGATCGTTGATGCCAGTTTCAATCGGACCTATCTCTATTTTCTGGACATCAACCCCGAAGATACCTGGCCCGAAAGAAGTCTGCTATCAAAATTCAGAAAACTGAAACTGGGCGAACAGCTGCTGGATGAGATCATTATCGAAATTGTCAGACAATGTGTAACAAAGGGAATTCTTAATAACAACAGCGTGAGCATTGATGGCACCCTGATTGAAGAATTGCTGAAGGACACTCTTACGTTCCCGTCAGCAGTGCAGCCTATCGTATTGATGAAAGTGAATATTCCTACAACAAAGATTCCGATCAGTGGTTCTGTAGTCAGGGAAATGAAACCGTCAGCCGGAAGTACTTCAAGCGAAAGCGAAAAGATGCAAAAAGTGGCATACCGGAAGGCTATCGGTACTACTTTGAGAAAGAAACCTGTAGGACCTGTCCAAAACACGATGACTGCGCCAAAAAAGCAGTGCAAAAAACACTCTATACCGGGATCAATACATTAGAATTCTATGAAATCTCCCAAAGTCAGAAAATCGATGATTTTAAAGAAAAATATAAAAAGCGAGCCAGCATTGAAGGGAAAAATGCAGAGCTCAAACAATTCCATGGACTAGGCCGGGCGAAAAGTTACGGTCTGGTTGCGATGTCCAAACAGGCAAAGCTGGCTGCTATTGCCGTAAATTTAAAAAGAATAGCGGCCATCATGACCGCTATTCTTTCTTGTTTCTCTGAAATTTTCGTCAGATTTAGAATTAATTTCGTTTTCTGAAAATCATTCACTCGAATTTTATGAACGATCAAAAAACAGGGCTTCTTCACAGGTCCTGAAACGTCCCCTCGTCATGTTTATATCAAAATAACTCTGATTTAAACATAGTGTTGCAGTACTTTGTATCCTGCGACCATTTCAACTTCCCAATACAGCAAAAAATCTTTCTTATCTATGCTCTCAACCTTTCTATTCTTTAACTCTTGATTCTTTTCCGCTTCTATAAAAAAGGCTGCCAATTATTTATTGACAGTCTTCTACTGATATGCAAAATGGATTCAAATTTTTAGTGCTTATTTTTCATTAATCTGAAATACGAAAAAAAACAATATTATCTTCATTACCGTGTTTGAAGAATCCTATAACTCAATTATCTTTGTTGCTATATTTTCTAAAAAATTTCTGTCATGTTCTACGAAGATAATTGTCGGATGAAATTTAAGCAACAATTCTTCAATCTGCATTCTTGATACAACATCAATAAAATTCAATGGCTCATCCCAAATATACAGATGTGCTTTTTCGCACAGACTTCTTGCAATTAGCACCTTTTTCTTCTGACCTCCACTGAAATTCTCTATATTATTATCAAACTGTTCTCTTGAAAAATCCAGTTTTCTTAGGATTGCTTTAAACAAGCTTTCATCAATGCCATGCATGTCAGCAAACGCTGAAAGACTGCCACACAAATAGTCTGTTACCTGCGAAACGTAAGATATCGTCAGTCGGTTATTTTTTCGCAATTCTCCTATATGCGGTATATTCTCTCCACATAATAGCTTTATCAGGCTTGATTTACCACAGCCGTTTTTGCCTTTAAGAGCGATCCTATCACCTTGGCAAATTTTGAAATTTACCTTATCACAAATTATTCGGTCTCCATATGAGATCGATAGATCTGCAAACTCAGCCAGTGTATCATTATAAAAATTAAGTGGCGTTATTTTAAGGCTTTCCGATGTTTCTCTATTTTTCAATAGCCTTGATTTCTGTTCTATTTTCACTACTTGCCTTACCTCGATATTCTTGGCACGTTTCATCATCTTAGCTGCCTTGTGGCCCACATATCCCTTATCCAATTTGCTACCAGAATTGGTCGTTCCTTTTTTTGATTTTTCAGCGCGGTCTGACCAATCGCTTGTTCTTTTTACTGCAACAGACAGCCTTTTGATATCACCTTTTAATTTTTCGTTTTCGGAAATCTCAAAGGAATCCTGTTGCTCCTTGTGCTCCCACCACTGACTGAAATTTCCCTTGCAAACATCTATATTTGTCCTGTTGATAGCGAGGACATGATCTATGCAATTATCAAGGAAGTACCGGTCATGAGATACCAGAATGAAACCTTTTTTACCCTCAAGATATCTACTTACGGTTTCTCTTGCCGCAGCATCAAGATGATTGGTAGGCTCATCTATCAGTAAGAAGGCATTTTCTTTGAGAAATAATGCCACAAGCATCGCCTTCGTCTGCTCGCCTTTGGACAGGGTATAAAACTGTCTGTACATAATATCATTTTTTGCTTCAAGTAAGGAAAGCTCCTTGGAGATTTTCCAATCCTCCACATTTGATGCAATTTCTCGAATTATATCAATTGTAAGATAATCTGTGTGGTCCACTTCATATGGAAAATACTCAAAATCCACATTCGCTGAGATTGATCCGCTGTATTCATATTTGTCGAGCAGTAACTTCAAGAATGTGGTCTTGCCTCTCCCATTTCGTCCAGTAAAACCGAGTTTCCAGTCAGTATCAATTTGGAAACTCAAATCCTCAAATATGTTTTCATATGATCCTTCATAAGCAAAGGTCAAATTATTTACGCTGATTAAAGACATCGTTAATCCTCCTTTAATTTTATATTATCAAAGGCGGAATTCAGGGCAGTTCATTGCTCCATATAGCCACTGCCAACTTCGTCCGCCGCTATATGGAGATTATCATGTACAACTTCTATATCATTGCTCACTTTCATCACCTACTTTCAAATTCTTATTTTGCTATATCCAATCTGCCTTTTAAGACATATTCCTATGGAGCCATAAATCATATTTCAAGGCTTAGACTTTCTATTCATAAATCTTCGAACCCTTTATTTACAGGCTTTCCCAACCCTTAGCTATCTACCCTTGTTATCAAACATACTGTCTCGACATGCCCGGTATGGGGAAACATATCCACGCACTGAACCTTTTGAACGCGATAGCCCGCTTCCACAAAAAATGGCAGATCCCGGGCTAATGAGGTGGCTTTACAGGATACATACACAAACATTTTTGGTTTGAAATTTATGATTTTAAAAATCGCCTTGGGATGAATCCCCTCTCTGGGTGGGTCTAAAATAATCACATCGGCCTTGTACGCGAGATTGTCCACCTCTGCCATTACATCCCCGGCAATGAACTTACAGTTGCTAAGGCCATTTTTCTGAGCATTAGCCGTTGCTGCGGTGACGGCTTCTGGGACCAGCTCAATACCTACGACTTTTTTGGCCGCCGGGGCCAACACCTGAGCAATGGTTCCGGTGCCGCAATAAAGGTCATAGATCACCTCATTTTGTTCTTGGCCCACAAAATCCCGGATCACCGCATAGAGTTTTTCAGCCCCTAGGGTATTGGTTTGAAAAAAAGAGAAACTGCTGATTTCAAAAGTCAATCCTAAAATCTTATCTTCAATTTTATCCTCGCCATATAAAACCTTTAAGGTTTCAGCCTTAACCACATCTGCAACCCCATCATTTTGGGTATGAAGGATCCCCCTGATCTGACCTTGCAATGACAAATCTGTCAGGGTTTTAACAAACCCCGCTTCGTTTAAGCTGCCCTGGGTAGTGGTGGCGAGATTGATTAAAATATCGCCGGTGTTTTTTCCCTTTCGCACCACCAGATGCCTTAAAAAACCGATGTGACTGCGTTTGTGAAAATAGCTTTCTTCGGTCTCAGCAAAAAATTCAAGTGCGGCCTTTTGAATTTTATTAAAATCTTCATCGGTAATTCGGCATCCGTCGGTTTTAACAATATTGTAAAAGCTGCCCTGCTCATGGAGTCCCAGCATCAGCGGGCCGTCTTTTTCGTTGTTGCCAAAAGAATATTCCATTTTATTGCGATAGCCAAACACTTCCGGACTGGGTACGATGCCTTGGTATTCAAACCCCTGAATGCCGGTTTCTTCAAGCAGCGTGAGCACATAGCTTTCCTTTAATTTTAATTGCTCTTCATAGCTTAGATTTTGGTAGGTACAGCCTCCGCATTTTGAAAAAACATCACAGGGTGCTTCAATTTCGTTGGGCGCTTTCTCCAGAACTTTTAAAATTTGACCTTCATATTTTTTCCGGCTTTTTTTCATCCGAACCAATACCTTTTGACCAGGGATGCCATTCTTCATTATTATCTTCTTTTCATCTGCCATTCCCCATGATTTTCCAGGAAAAATGACACCCTCTATGTTTAACTCTACCACTTCATCTCTTTTCATTATGGACTCCTTAAAATTTATGTAAATCGATTCATCAATTGAGGGTGCAGTAAATAAACTGAACCTCTTTTAATCCTTTTTTACAATTTGGATAATTCTTTAAAATACCGGGTAACCGCAAACACCCGTACGCCGTTAATAATTTCTTTTATATTCTTTGTAATCTCATCCGGGGTCATTTTCATCCCATTTTGAGCCCAGCCAATGATCATTCCCACCACTCCGTAAGATAAAAATTCGGCTGTGAATGTTTCTTTCGCGGGATTCATCGCCTGAATTATTTCTGGGTTCATTTTCGAATGACGTGTTAAGTGTTCAATCATTTCAGTGAAAATCTCTTTTGTCGCTGAAAATAAATAATTTTGAAATTCTGTACCATCAATATCATTTAATGTAGTTTGATAAAAATCAGCATCTTTTTTCATAATCGACAAAAGTTCCAGCACTTTCAGGTCCCAATTATCAATGGTAAGATCTTTAGTGATCACTAAAACCGCTTCCTGATAAACGATCCAGTTGATCAGATCATATTTATCCTGAAAATGATAATAAAAAGTCTGCCGATTAAGCCCACATTGGGCGGTAATCTCTTTAATTGTAATCTTTTCAAAGCTCTTGTTTTTAAGAAGATCCTTAAATCCCTTTGCTATGGCTTTTTTCGTAATTAATGATTCTGACAAGCTCCAACACCTCTTGATGTTTTTGAAAATAATTATATCATTTCAAGCCTCTCAAATCAAGAAAAGCACCTTAAACCAGTTTTTCCTGATTTTCGACGACCGTAACCTCCTATAACGCAAAAAGAACCCTGCTATAGAGCAGCGTTCTTAGGTTGTCGACAAACCCGTCCCGGGGACAATGGTAAATCGTTGTCGGCTGCATGCTCGCACAGGCTAACGCCTGTTCGCCATGATGCCGACAACTGATGTTACGATTGTCCCCAGGACTTACTTTTTATTATATTTAGAGTATTAAACGGTAATTTGACAAACCTCTTTTTCGGTTTTTTTCTTTTTAAAGACCGACAAAAGGATCGTCGCACTAAAGAAAACAAGAAGGTAGCTGACAAGAATCATAAAGCTATACCAAAAATCACTTGAGATGGCACCGGTAATGGCATCTTTAAAAATGATTACTGAATAGGTCATGGGCATAAATGGATAGAGCACCTGGAAAAATTTTGGTACCGTCTCAATGGGAAACGTTCCGCCACAGGAAGTTAACTGAAGAATGAGCAAAGTCAGTGCCACAAACTTTCCTAAATCACCCATTTGAACAATACAAAACTGAACAATTGCCAGAAATACCATGGATACCAAACAAACCGATACAAAATAGAAACCCACATGAGCAATCTCTAAACCTAATACATATTTGATGATAGTTCCCAAAAGGATTGCCTGAGCAAGACCAAGAAGTAAATAGATAAAGCTTCTGGCTGTTTTATTGGGACTTTCTCGAGATAATATTTTGAATTTTTGATCCGGGTCAAAATAAATACCAAAGAATATGATAAGGGCACCAACCCACAGTGAAAGCGACATAAAATAGGGTGAAAAATAGGTCCCGTAATTTGCAATTGGATCGATAACTTCACTTTCAACCGTAACCGGCGCGCTGACAAAATCACTGAGCCCGTTTAATTTTGCGGCATCGGTATTGGCGTTGACAACCGCTGTGGCCACGCCATCCTGAGCCGTGTCAATTCCTCCATTGAGTTGTTTCTGCCCGTCTGCCAGGGTTGTGGCACCATCCGCCAGGGTCGTGGCACCATCCGCCAGGGTTGTCACCCCATTTGCCAATGTAGAAGCCCCGGTTGAGATACTGTCGGCGGCTGTATCTAATTGACTGGCTGCACCACTCACTGTTGCAATTCCGTTATTAAGGGTATCGGTTCCATCGGCAAGGATTGCCGCACCTGTAGCTATCGTCTCTGATGCACTGCTCAACTGAGTTCCGGCATTTTCCAGTTGAAGAATACCATTTGCGTTATCGCTAGAGGACATATTTTGGATAAAACCGGCAAATTGGGGATCATTCATGAGCTCTGGATGAGCCTGAACAAAGGACGCAATAAAGGCAGAGGTTTGATTAACATTGCCAATCAGTTCGTCTACCCCAGCGGTGTATGTTTGTATGCC
The DNA here is from genome assembly GCF_001263355.1 of Acetobacterium bakii. Classification (GTDB taxonomy): domain Bacteria; phylum Bacillota; class Clostridia; order Eubacteriales; family Eubacteriaceae; genus Acetobacterium; species Acetobacterium bakii. Next base: position 46,882 of record NZ_LGYO01000011.1, on the reverse strand, counting down.
TTCATTTAATTGGGTTGTTCCCCCAGATAATGCCTGGGCACCATTGCTAACCTGATCTGATCCGCTTTTCAGAGTATTAATTCCGGTATTAAACTCTGAAAACTTTGAAGCAAATTCAGAAGTCCCTGATTTAAGAGTCTGTGATCCGGATGCCAATGCCTGGGTCCCTGATTCCAGAGACTGGGTTCCGGATGCCAGCTGCTGCGACCCTGACACCAACGCAGAAGATCCCCCCGAAAGGGTTGTTAAACCATCATTCAAGGTTCCCAATTGACCGGGGACTTCTGCCACTTGATTCGTTAGGTTTTGGACAATTTCACCTGAAATACTTTCTCGCAGGCTGGTTTCCATTTCGATCTCTGCCCTGCCTAAAATCTGACTGGCAAGATAATTCCGCTTTTCATTTGGCGAAAAGACAATGGTTGCGGTTTGTTTTTTAAGATCCGCCGCCGAAGCAATATCTGTTGAAAAATTATCGGGAATCATAATCATGGCATAGTAATCGGAAGCTTCAGTACCGGTGATCGCATCTTCCTCATTGGTCACACTATACTTAAAGGTACCATCCTTTGTTAATTCTTCCAGAAATTCATTTCCCAGATTTCTTTCCTGATTATTGATGACCGCTCCCGTATCATTATTAACTACCGCAACCGGTAAATTATCCAGCCTCGAATACGGATCCCAAAATGCACTGAGATAGAAAAAGCTATACATCAAGGGAATAATAATAACCCCGATAATAACAACAATTTTGACAATATTAGCTTTGTTTATAATTTTTTTATTCATTCGTTCGCTCCATTCTTTTGCTTTATGGAGTATAGCACTGAGTTAACCTATTGTAATTAAACGATTGTCTTTAAATGTCGGGAATTTTTACATATTCATCACTTTGTCTAAAATGAAAACGATCTCCTTATTTTATTTAAGTTTTAATAATTGAATCCATAAAAAAAGACCGCTTCGTTGAAGTGGTCTGAGACTGTTGCCAAACACATAAAGCAGTACCGACAATTTATTACATCGTGTTGTGTGCATCAAGGCGAACAGTCCTTAGACTGTACGAATTGAAGCATACAACTGATTAATAATTGGTCGGTACGGTAGTTTATCGACAATCGGAGATCATTTCATTGAAGTGGTCTTTTCTAATAAACTGACTTAGCCTGCGTAATAGTTTAATTTTTCCACTAAGACACTCTTTGTTTGAAGACCCACAATGGTTTCGACAGGCTCTCCATTTTTAAATATTTTCATGGTTGGAACACTCATAACCTTATATTCTCTGGCCAAGCTTTGATTTTGATCAATATCAAGTTTTAAAATTTCTGCTTTTCCCTTTGTTTCAGTAGCGACTTCCTCTAAAATTGGAGTCAATGCTTTACAGGGACCACACCATGTCGCAAAAAAATCCACCAGTACAACGCCCTTGCTTTGTATAACAAGTTCTTTGAATTCATTTTCATTAATGATTTTAGCCATTTTATTTCCTCCTTTTATTTTTCCATTTTGTTCGCAATTGTATTTACTTTGTCCCCAAGAGCTTCCAATGCTTCCAATGATTTTTTATTTTTCATAGTCCCAACATCATCCGTGTGAGAAAACCCAACAAAGCCAATTTCATCACAGCTCAGGGTTTTTTTATACCATTCCAGGGTATTATCAATGGCCTGGAACTGACGAGGGTAATGTGGTGCACCGCCTAGGGCGATAACCACTAGTTTTTTAGGTTTAATAATTGATTTATCTTTTAAATTATAAAGCATTTGTGTTCGATCGATGATCGCTTTGATCTTTGACGGAAGGGCACTGAAATATACCGGACTTGCAATAATTAACAAATCACAGGTTTCAAACTTTTTATAAATCTCTGTCATTGCATCATCTTTAATGACACACTCACCCTGATGAGGTATGCAATAATCACAAGCTTTACATGGTTCAACTCGTACTTTATTTACATTAAAGATATTAACTTCATGCTTGCCTTTGATCTGACTTAAAAAAAAGTCTAGTGCCTTTTCCGTATTATGTCCATTGCGATGGCTTCCCATAATAGCAACAATTTCCATAGTAAACACCCTTTCCTTTTATAATATTCTTATTATACCCGATTAATGAGAAAAAAACAGTCTCTATTTTCAACTTATGGTTTTTAGCTTTTTAAGTTTTTTATTCCCATCTATCCAAACTACAAAAAAGAAAAAAACCAAGGCCGTGTGAAAGCACTTGGTTTTTTCTAAAAACTTTGAAAGAGGGTAACTTGTTATGACTAAATAATACCCTATCATCCTTAAGCTTCCCTTAAGCTATTCTATTTTGACCTGTTTTTTTAAAGAATCATAGAATTTTCCTGAAAATTGGACTTTTGCACAGCAAATTTTTCCCTGTCGCATAAAGTGAAGTGCATATTTTCGCTTTCCTTCAATATTTCCCAATGTGAAATTCCGTGTGGTGCCCTCAACTTTTTTTGAATCCCTCAACAAAATCAGCTCATTAATCTCATTCATACCAATATCGGCGACTTCCTTTTTCCAGAAAAATATTTTCCGAATAATTTTTAACCGATCATGGGTCAAGGTCATTTCGTAGGTGGTGGTAATGAAGCGAAGTGACAATAAAAAGGCTACGATCATCACCATCAATGCCACAACACCGATCATTGTTTTCAGTTGGTAATTATCCATTGCATTCATCACCTGGTTGTATAGAAAAGTGTACCCGATGATCACCGCAAACAGAATCACCATTGCCACCAAGTTTAATTGTTTGGCTTCCAGGGTTTCTCGCGCTTTTACTGCCATAGTGCCTCCAGTATTTAAGATTGATCTTTATTATAACCCAATAAATCCATAAAAAAAAGAGCCTCGGCTCTTTTTTTCAACTCTTTTTACTGATTGTCAGTCTTCAGGTGAGAAGTCTTCTTTAGAAACCCCACATAAAGGACAAACCCAATCTTCTGGGATATCTTCAAAAGAAGTTCCTGGTGCTACGCCGTTGTCTGGATCCCCAACTTCTGGATCATACACATAACCACAAACATCACATACATATTTTTGCATTTTCTTCCTCCTGTGGATATAAAAAATATCCATTCTTTTTATTTTAGGTCTGGGGTATGATGCGCCCCACTTACAAGCATTTTATCAGGTTCTGAGACAGTAAAAATAGTGTTATGGGATAAAAGACAAAGACACCTTTTAGCGTAATCCAAAAGGTGTCTTTTTTTGTTTGCTGCTAATTATTCAACAATTGCTTCTACTGGACATTGTTCTGCACAAGTGCCACAATCAGTACATTTAGCTGCGTCAATAACGTAGATATCGCCTTCGGAAATTGCTTCTACTGGACATACGTCCATGCAAGAACCACAAGCAATACATTCATCTGTAATTTTATAAGCCATTGAAAACCCTCCTTTTATCATTAAGAACATTCTTATTATAACCTTTTTTGTCTCGAAATCAAGATGATTATTTGTCTTTTTTTGTTTTTTCAAACTTTTTTACTTCAATTTCCTCTAATTTATACTTTTTAACCTCGGTTTCATCTTTACTAACCTGAATTTTAACGAAAACGGTTTCTTCGAGAATGCTGAGCTTAAATACCTCACCTTCGCCGTCTGCGGTAATAACCCGTTGTCCCACCCTGGGTAGCTTTTTTGAAACATCTTCATAAAACTCCTGTTCATAGGTCAGACAACATAAAAGCCGCCCGCAGATCCCTGAAATCTTAGTCGAATTTAAGGAAAGGTTTTGTTCTTTGGCCATTTTAATGGATACCGGTGTAAATTCACCAAGCCATTGTGCACAGCAAGTGGTTCGTCCGCAGACGCCCAGGCCTTTAAAGAGTTTTGCCTCATCCCGGACCCCGATTTGTCTTAGTTCAATACGAACTTTAAAGATTGATGCCAAATCTTTTACCAGCTCGCGAAAGTCAACCCGACCATCAGCGGTAAAATAAAAAATCGCCTTTTTATGATCAAAGGTATATTCCACATCAATAAGCTTCATTTCAAGCTTATGCTTTTTTGCCTTGGCTATGAAAATATCCTTCGCTTCGGCTTCCTTCGCTTTTAATTTTTCGAAATCTTTGGTATCCTTTTCAGTTGCCTTGCGGATCACCGGCTTTACCGGTGCAACAATCTCCTCTTCGCCCACTAAGCGTTTTGCCAGAGCAATCTCGCCATATTCAATCCCGCGGACTGTTTCAACGATTACCGGATCAAATTGATTCAATTCAAATTCCAGTGGATCGAAGTAATATATTTTTCCAACTTTTTTAAATCGTACACCGACGACTGATTTTTCCATTAGTTGTATCCTTTCTGAATTTCCATTATTTTAATGAAAGTCATTTCCCATTGCAGTCTTAAGTTAACATTATATTGTAGAATTGCCATCATTTCAAACAAAGTTTTCAAGATAGCTTCATTCTTTTCATTATTCAGTATTTTCAGGTAGGCGATATGGGCTTCATCCGGCTGTTGTCCCTCAGCCAGCTCAAAACTTTGCAGCAGCAATCCCACCTCATAAAACCATTGAATTAAAAAACCCAGCCGCTCTTCACTCAGGGCCTTATCTTTTGATAAGCTTTCCGCCAGTGCAAAGACCTTAAGTTCATCGCCTTTTAAAAGATGGTAAACATCTCTTAAAAAAAGTTTTCGTTCATTTTGAATGTCACTGTTCGCCAAAAGGTAAAGGCCCATTCCCGGGGAACCGCCGGATTGATGCAGCACCCCATTAATGGCCGCGCTGTCATATTCTGTTTCTGCTTTAAGAATCGCTGCCACAACCTCATTGTTCAGCGGATGAAAATAATAGCTCTGACAGCGGGAACGAATCGTGGTCAGAATGGATTGCGGATGGGTCGTCAACAGCACAAACAAATTGTAGCTTAACGGTTCCTCAAGGGATTTAAGTAGACTGTTTTGAGCTTCCGGTGTCATGCAATCAGCATCATCGATAATGATCATCCGCAGATCTCCGGTATAGGGCTTAATTGACAGCTTCCCGACCATTTCCCTGACCTGGGTAATCTTTATGGTTGTTTCGCCTTCTTTGGGAGTAATCACCTGAACATCGGGATGGTTGCCATGATCAATTTGGCTGCACACCGAACACCGCCCACAGGGTTTATTTTCAGTCGCCGTACAAAGTAGGCTCTTGGCAAACTCTAAAGCGGTTTTCTTTTTTCCGACCCCATTAATGCCTGTGAACAAATAGGCGTGACTTACTCCACCTGATAAGATTTCTTTTTTCAGGTGTTCGGTAATGGTGTGATGTCCTTTGATTTTTTCAAGCATTCCTCTTCCCTTTCATGAAGTCCCTTTATTTAATGGGATTTTTTTTCTTTTTCTTCTTCCATCCATAATTCTTCATCCAGTTCAGCGCTGAATTCCTCATAATCCAGAAGTCTAACGGCCTCGTCATAGTCACTTTCTTTTACAAACACTTCGATATGGGCAGGTGTGAAATTCCCCATAAAAATACTGCGAATGGGACCGCCAAAGCCTTTTTCCCGGGTAATCACCGGAATGCCGTTAGCACTTAAATAATTTTTCAACAATACCATATCGATATCCGAGTTCGCCATTGTTAAATATGTATATTGATCTTCAAGCATCGGTATTATCCTCCTTGATGTTTAAATAATTCCAAATTTCTTCATGTATATCTTCAATGCTCCTGAGCTCCCCTTTACTAATGCAGCGAATCTCAATCCAGGCGTATTCATCAACCAGTGCCAAAGCACTCATATAGGCATCGTTTAAATGTTCCGGGCTTTTTTCATGAATATCCTTTTCAGCATTTCCGGTCATTTTATTTTTGCGGTTCTCGATCAGCTTCTGATTGACCGCCGGGGGAATGTTTAAAAAGAAAACCTGATCTGGTATCGGTAAACCAAAGAGCTTAAATTCATAGTCCCAAAGCCACGCCAAAAATTGTTTGCGCGCGTGGGAATCCCTTATTTTTCCCGCCTGATGAACCATATTAGAAGTGGTATAGCGGTCCATTAAGACGATTCCGCCATTATTCAAGAATACCTCGTAATCTTCTTTATATGAAGCATAACGATCGGCGGTATAAAAAGTTGAGGCAATATAAGGGCTTACATCTTCGGGGTTCTCCCCAAAGGCACCGCTGAGGTATAATTTTACCATTGCCGAGGATTCTTTATCATACCGGGGATAGGAGATCGTCATGACCTTTTGGCCGGCTTCCCTGAATCGCTCATAAAGGCGTTTGGTTTGTGTTTCTTTGCCGCAGCCATCGACGCCTTCGATGACAATGAGTTTTCCTTTATGCTTCATTCCTAGCTCCTTCTTCCTTAAGTAACAGCAATTCCCTGTTTTCATGGATGCCAACCACTGCCACACTATTATCAATAAGCTGATTTAAACCATCAATGATTTTCTGGCTGATCCTGCTTCCCGGCAGCAGTACCGGAATTCCCGGGGGATAGGGTATAATAAAATCCCCGGCCAGACGATTCACTGCTTCTGCCAGCGGTATACTTTCTTTTTCATTGCTGTAAAGGGCCTGCCACAGCGGCATTTCTGTTTTAATCGAATCTTTAAATAAAACAGTTTCTGTTCGGTGCTTATCTTGAACAGTAGCTTTACCGGAAAATCCATCCGACATTATTTTTTTATTCAAATCCGCAATCCCCAGGATTAAGGCGTTAATATCGGCTGCGGTGGTTCCCATCCCGGTCATGGCCAGGACATGATTATTACCGGACATCTCACATTGGATCCCATGGGTTTTTGAAAGCAGTTCCTCCACCTGGTCTCCGGCAATCCCCTGGGTATGAAACAGCCATTTGCTCCGATCATAACCGGTGCTTGACGCATCATCCGCATAAAGGGTTATTGGCACATTGGATCCCTGCTTGTCACAGAAATTCTGATGCGCATCTATTATCATCTTAAATACCCCGGAACCTTTTTCATAAGCGCTATCCACCGCTTCTTCCACGGAAATCATCAGGGGATAACTGGGTGATGAACTTTGCAGCAGAGCCAGAAAGGACTTTACCCGTTGGCGATTGATTCGGCTTCCCTGGAAATGAATCAATGAACTCTGGGTCAGCGATCCCAAAATTTTATGGGTGCTTTGGATGCTGATATCAGCTCCGGCGGCCATAGCATCAAGAGGCAGCGCATCGTTAAAATGAAGATGTGCGCCATGAGCTTCATCCACAATCAGAAATTTTCTCTGCCGATGCAGAAAACCGGCAATGGCTTTCACATCACTGGTGGTGCCGTAATAGGTGGGATTGGTTAAAACCATTCCGATACTGTCGGGATATCTTATAATGGCTTCCTTAACACTGGCCAGGGTTATTTCCCTGGCGAAACCCATGAGCTTGTCAAATTCCGGGGTTATAAACACTCCTTCGATACGTCCCAGGGCCAGAGCTCCAAAAACAGAGCGATGACAGTTGGTCGGAATAATGAGTTTATCTCCCGGACAGCAGGCCCCCAGAATGGCGCTGTGAATACCTGTGGTGGTGCCATTCACCAGCATGGCCGCCTCGTCACTGCCATAGATCGCAGCTAATTTCTGCTGTACCTGAGCAATGATTCCCTGGGCATCGTGAAGGTTATCCGCCCCTGGTATTTCCGTAATATCATAATTGAAAATATTAAAGTCTTCTCCACGACCCTTATGTCCCGGCATGTGAAAGCGACTGTGATTCTGATTATTCAGACCATCTAATTGTTTTTTTAAAATACTTTTCTTCATGCTTCTATTCTAACACAAAGCCCTTTCTTAATTATAGAAATTTATCTTTTATCTTTCTTAATCTTGCTATATAATGGTTGAACACTTTATAAAAGAGGAGAAATGCAAATGGCAAATGAAAAAATAGTTACTATCAACATGGAAAATTTTAATACCGAAGTCTTATCCTTTAAAGGGTCTGTTATGTTGGATTTTTGGGCAGAATGGTGCGGTCCCTGTAAAAGCCTTGCGCCCATTGTGGACGAAATTGCCCTTGAACTGGGCGACGGCATGAAAGTCTGTAAAGTAAATGTGGATGAAAACCAGGTTCTTGCCCAGGAATTTCGAGTGATGAGCATCCCAACCGTTGTTTTCTTTAAAGATGGTGAAGCGGTCAAGCGTTTTGTGGGAGTTCAGGATAAAAAGGACTATCTCGACACCATGAAAAGTCTATAAATTTCAACCCAAAAACCATTCATAAAAGCCTGGCAAACCACAAGTCAAATTGACTTTGGTTTGCCAGGCTTTTTTATATCTTTTTATTACTGGTTTTGCTAGGAGACTTTTCCTCCTGAGGGAATCCCGTCCACGGTGACCAATGAAAGCTTTTTACCCTTGGTTGCGGCTAAGATCATGCCATTGGATTCCAACCCCCGGAGATTTACAGGCTTTAGGTTTGCCACTAAAATCACGGTTTTTCCAACCAGTTCTTCAGGTTTATAATATTTCGCAATTCCTGACACCACCTGGCGTTTTTCCTGTCCCACCATTAATTGGAGCACCAATAAACGGTCCGCATCCGGATGGGCTTCACAGGCCACAATTTCGGCCACACGAAGTTCTACCTTGGCAAAGTCATCGATGGTGATCAGGCCTTCCGGGAGTTCTGCCTGTTCGTCCTTTGTCGGTATTTCTTTTTTAGCGTCCTGTTTCGTCACTTTTTGAGGCGCCGCTTCTTTTTTCTCCAACTCAATTCGGGGGAACAACACCGCCCCGCGTTCCACTTTAATCCCTTCTGGATAACCGCCAAAGGCCTGGATACTTTCCCATGTCAGCTGATCGGGAGGACAGTTTAACTGGTTTGCCACCTTTTTCGCTGTTTCCGGCATGGCGGCTGAAATCAGCACCGTCACGATTCTTAGACATTCGGTGAGGTTGTACATCACCTGGGCCAGTCTTGGCTGCTTTGACGGATCTTTCCCCAAAACCCAGGGCTGTGTTTCGTCAATGTACTTATTTGACCGGGATATGAGTTTCCAGACTTCTTCCAGGGCCCGGCTGAAATCAAGCTTATCCATATATTCACTGACGATACCCGGTGTTTTCTCGGCTAATGCGATGATCTCATCATCAAATTCCCCGACTTCCCGTTCTTTGGGAATGACCCCGTCAAAGTATTTTACGGTCATGGCCAGGGTGCGGCTTAATAAATTCCCTAAATCGTTGGCCAGATCCGAATTAATGTGACTGACCAACAGGTCTTCGTTGTAAACTCCGTCGGAGCCATAATTCATTTCCCGAAGCACATGGTAACGCAGGGCATCAACGCCATATTTATCGACTAATACCACAGGATCCACAACGTTACCCACAGATTTCGACATTTTTCCGCCTTTTAGCAGAATCCAGCCATGGCCGTAGACCTTTTTAGGCAGCGGTAATTCCAGGGCCATCAGAATAATCGGCCAGTAAATGGTATGGAAGCGGATGATATCTTTTCCCACCAGATGCACATCCGCCGGCCAGTATTTATCCATCAGGTTCGGTTTGTCATTGAGATAGCCCAGGGCCGAAATATAGTTGGGAAGGGCATCAATCCACACATAAACCACGTGCCCGGGATCAAAATCCACCGGCACTCCCCAGGTAAATGAGGTGCGGGACACACAGAGATCCTGGAGTCCCGGCTTAATGAAATTGTTGATCATTTCATTTTTTCGGGATTCCGGCTGGATGAAATCAGGATTTTCCTCAATGTATGATAGCAGTCGATCCGCATATTTTGACATTCTGAAAAAGTAGGCTTCTTCCGAGGCTTTTTCCACAGGTCGTCCACAATCCGGGCAATTCCCATCGACCAGCTGGCCTTCGGTCCAGAAGGATTCACAGGGGGTGCAATACCAGCCTTCATAGTTGGATTTGTAAATATCCCCCTGGTCGTGAAGCTTCTTAAAAATGCGCTGAATGGTTTTTTCATGTTCTGGATCCGTTGTCCGGATAAACTGATCGTAATCGATGTTCATGGTATCCCACAGGGTTTTAATACCTTCCACAATGCCATCCACATAGACCTGTGGTGCCACACCGGCTTCTTCTGCGACCTTTTGAATCTTCTGCCCATGTTCGTCAGTTCCGGTTAAAAAGTAAGTATCATAACCTTTGAGCTTTTTAAACCGGGTAATGGTATCCGCGGCCACCGTAGTATAGGTATGTCCGATGTGGAGACTCCCACTGGGATAATAAATCGGGGTTGTGATATAAAATGTTTTGTCTGACATAATTTCTCCTTTTTTATGTTTTCTTAGCTAATTGCAAAAAAAACACAAATATTTTATCGCTTTATGGCGTTATAAACATCTCGTTTGGATAAGCCGCGATCCTTGGACACCTGTTTCATGGCATCTTTTTCAGGCATCCCATCGGTGATGTAGACTGCCAAGTGCTCTTCCAGGCTCATGGCATTGAGATCCAGATTTTGCCCCGGGGTCCCTTCTTCCGGGGTTCTTCCTTCAATACAGAGCACATACTCCCCTCTGGGGGTATGTTCGCTATAATAGTCCTGGTGGTCCTTTATGGTGCCGTATTTGCTTTCCTCAAAACGTTTGGTGATTTCCCGGGAAATGCTCATCTGGCGATGGCCTAAATCATTATTTATCAAAATATCAATGGTTTTGGTTAAACGGTGCGGCGATTCATATAGAACCGCGGTTACCTCGGATTCTTTTATCCGCTTCAATCCTTCGTTAATGGCTTTATTCTCTTTTCCCAGAAAGCCTAGAAAAAGGAACTGCCGGGTATCCAAACCCGAAAGCACCAACCCGCAAAGCCCGGCGTTGGGTCCGGGCACCACCTCCATGGCGATGTCCTGGGCGACACAGTTTTTCACCAGCACCGATCCCGGATCGGAAATCAGGGGCATGCCCGCATCAGAAATCAGGGCAATGTTCTGTCCCTGTTTCAGCAGCTCAATGAGACCTTCGCTGGAATGTTGTTCATTGTGTTGGTGGTATGCCACCATTTTTTTGTGAATTTCAAAGTGATTGAGCAGCTTGATGGAGTGCCTGGTATCTTCAGCGGCAATGAGATCCACTTCTTTAAGGATTCTCAATGCGCGAATGCTCATATCATCCAGATTGCCAATGGGCGTGCCGACTATATAGAGTTTTCCTGACATCTTAGTCGTTATAGAGGTTTCTGGCAACAAAAACCCCATTGGCCGAAGCCTGCATCAGGCCCCGGGTTACTCCGGCACCATCCCCCAGAACATAGAGATTTTTCACACTGGATTGGAAGTTTTTATCGACTTCAACCTTGTTTGAATAAAATTTCACTTCCACGCCATAAAGCAACGTTTCATCGCTGGCAAGGCCTGGTGACACATGATTCAGGGCTTGAATCATTTCATCAATATCCTTCATAATCCGATAGGGCAATACCAGGCACAGATCTCCGGGAACCGCATCCATTAAAGTCGGCCGGATATTATTTCGCATCAGGCGCTCGGCGGTGGTCCGTCGGCCCCGAAGAAAATCACCATAGCGCTGAACCATGATTTTATTCCCGGTCAGCATATTTCCCAGACCGGCAATGTGTTTCCCGTAAGCAATGGCTTCCTTAAAAGGTTCGGTAAAACTCTTAGAAACCAATAAAGCAAAGTTGGTATTGTCGGTTTTTAAATTTTCCGATTTATAGCTGTGGCCATTGACAACGGCTAAATCATTGTCATAATTTTCGGTGGAAACAACCCCGCCGGGATTGGAACAGAAAGTCCGGACGCTGTCATCAAAGGTTGGCGTGTAATACACCAGTTTGCCTTCATAAAGAGCATCATTGATTTCCTGCATCACCTCGTTGCGCGTTTCCAGACGAATGCCGATATCAACTTTTCCGACCATGGTTTTCACCTTATAATCGTCACACATGGCTTTAAACCATTCGGAACCATCCCGACCCACAGCAGCAACGACCTTGTCCGCCAGATAGGTCTCGCCTTTGGCAATGACACCGGTAACCTCATTGTTTTCAACAATTAAACTCTGCACCGGGGTTCTGAATTTAATCTCAATTCCCAGATCGTTGAGTAAATGATTCTGGATCCGTTGATAAATGGTGTAGCCCACCTCGGTGCCCATATGGCGGATGGGGCACTCGATGAGTTTTAAATTGCTCTGAATGGCTTTGGTGCGGATATCCCTTATTTTTTCAGGATGATCCAGTCCGTGGACCCGCTGATCCGCACCGAAATGAAGATAAATATCATCGGTATATTTGATTAAATCAACGGTTGCCTGATAACCAATGTATTCCGGAAGCTCCCCGCCGACATCTGGTGACAGCGACAGTTTTCCATCGGAATAAGCCCCGGCGCCGGCAAAACCGGTGGTAATATTGCAGGGTTTACACCCCACACATACCCCGGTTTTTCGTTTGGGACAAATCCGTTTTTCAATGGAATTCCCTTTTTCCAGCATCAGTATTTTTAAGTCTTTATCATTTTTAGCCAGTTCCATGGCAGTAAAAATACCGCCCGGTCCTGCTCCGATTATAATAACGTCATATTTCATTTTTTACTTCCTTTAATTATAAGAACCCGAACCGTAGTCATCGTCACCGAAGCCTACCGCCAGATCATTGAATTTCGTATATTCCGGAATCCAGGCCAGCTTGATGGTGCCGGTGGGACCATTACGCTGTTTGGCAATATTTACCTCGGCGATATTTTTTAGTTCCGGGTTTTTATCATAGTAAAATTCCCGAAATAATAACATCACCACATCCGCATCCTGCTCGATGGATCCGGATTCACGTAAATCCGACATCACCGGATGATGGTCAGCCCGGGCATCCGGGGCCCGACTGAGCTGGGATAAGGCGATGACCGGAGCCTGCATTTCTCGGGCCAGGGCTTTGAGCCCACGGGACATTTCTGAAATTTCGTTTTGACGGTTTTCGGATTTTCCGCCGCCGCCCATAAGCTGGAGGTAGTCAATCACAATGAGATCCAGGGCCTTCTCGGTTTTTAAGCGCCGACACTTGGACCGCACTTCAGAAATGGTTATCCCAGCGGTATCATCAATAAAAATATTGGCCCCGTAAAGGGTGTTGTATCCCACCACAATTCGTTCCCAATCTTCTTTGCTCAGGTTCCCGGTGCGGACGTTATTACTGTCGACCAGGGATGTCGCACACAACATTCGCTGGACCAGCTGTTCCTTCGCCATTTCCAGACTGAAAATGGCCACCGAACGGTTGTCCTTGATGGCGGCATTCTGGGCAATATTCAGGGCAAATGCGGTTTTACCCATGGATGGCCTGGCCGCAACAATAATAAGGTCCGAGGCCTGGAGTCCTGATGTAATGGTGTTTAGCTCCGCAAATCCGGTTTCAATGCCAGTGAGTTTGCCCTTATTGCTTTCAATGGCTTCGATTTGTGAAAGAGTAGTGCCCAGGGTTTCCTGAATGCTCTGGAAATCCCCGGTCCGCCGTCCCTGTGACACTTTAAAGATTTCCTGTTCAGCCCGTTCAATGACATCCCCAACCTTGTCGTACTGACCGTAGCTTTCTTCCAGAATATGGGTTGCGGTGTGAATGAGGCTGCGAATCACTGATTTTTCATGGACGATTTGACAATATTCAAGGTAGTTTCGATGAATTGGCACCATCTCAATGAGTTCACTGAGATAGCCAATCCCCCCGATGGTGTCAAGCACACCCCGATTTCTCAGCGCATCCATCAGGGTGACCATGTCAATGGGCTTGCGCTCATTGTGAAGATCCAGCATACTTTTATAAATTTCACGATGCGCGCCCCGATAAAAATCATCAGGGGTTAAAAACTCATCAGCCCGGCTAATATTGGACTCTTCCATGAGAATAGCGCCTAAAACCGACTGCTCTGCCTCGATGTTATGTGGCGGTACCTTAGGATTCATCACAGCTTTTTCTCCTAGGCTTCGCCTTCAACAACAATGGTCAGTGTTCCAATGACCCCTTGATAAGTTTTCACTTTTACCTCAATGCGACCCACATTTCGGATCGGCATTTCAAGTTCGACCTTACGTTTGTCAACCTTAATCCCAGTGGCTTTTTCCAGGGCTTCAGTAATGTCTTTACTGGTAACTGAACCAAAGAGCTTGCCATCTTCGCCAGCCCGTTCGGTGATCTTTATTTCTGTTTCATCCAGAACCTTTGCCAAGGCAACCGCTTCTGCCCGTTCTTCTTCGAGACGTTTTGAGTCATCAATCTTAGCCTGTTCTGCAATTTTTACATTTTCCCGATTTCCGATGATTCCTTTTTTTGTTTTAAGCAGGAAATTTCTGCCGTAACCATCCTTAACCTCAACAATATCACCTTTGTTTCCAACATTTTTAACATTTTCCAATAATATAACTTTCATTTCGTTTCATTCTCCTTTTTGTATTTTTCAATGGCTTCCAGAACCAATTCTTTTCCTATTTCCAAATTACCTTCACCGGGAATCTGAGCGCCGGCAATGGCTAAATGTCCGCCGCCGCCTAATTTTTCCAGGATCAGCTGAACATTGACTTCACCCATGGATCGTCCGCTGATGGCTAATCCCTCGATGTTTTTTAAAATTATAAACGATGCCACAATCCCTTTAATATTCAGAAGTTCATCCGCTGCCTGAGCAGCAATCAGTTTCCCGTAATCGGTATTGTTCTCAAAGGTCGAAATGGCAATGTTGTCATAATAAATCTTGGCGTTTTTCACTGCATCGGATTTTGCGGTATAGGTGTTAAGGTCATCCTGTAACAGAATTTTACTGATAATGGTATCTGCACCTTTCCGCTTTAAGTAGGAAGCCGCTTCAAAGGTTCGCACCCCGGTTTTTAATGTGAACATCTTAGTATCCATACACATCCCGGCCATCAATGCATTGGCCTCCACCGCATTCATGAGATTCTTCTCATCAAAGTACTGGAGCAGTTCCGTTACCAGTTCGCAGGTTGATGAGGCATAGGCCTCGGTATAGGTCATCAGAGTGTTCTCGATGGATTTGCCGGAACGTCGGTGATGGTCAATGACCACAATTTTTGCCATATCCTCGATCAAACCCGGGGATTCCAGATAACTGACGGTCTGGGTATCTAAAATAATCAGCAGGGTATTTTTTTTATTGTAAGCCTCTGCTTCTTTTGGGGTAATAAAGGCATCCTGATAATCTTTGTTTTCCAAAAGATAATCAAACAGCGATTTTATGGAATAATTAATTTCCTTTATCACAATTTTACCCTCTTTGCCCAGAGCTTTACACGCTCCCAACAAACCCACGGCACTGCCCAGACAATCCATGTCAGGATTTTGATGTCCCATTAAAAGAATCTGGTCAGCTTCCTTCATGAGTTCTTTAAGTCCATAGGCTTTCACCCGGGCCTTAACCTTGGTGCGTTTTTCCGTGGCTTCGGTTTTCCCGCCATAGAAGGACATTTTTTCATCCTGGCGCACCACTGCCTGATCCCCGCCCCGGGCCAGAGCGATATCAAGGGCGGCATGGGAGATCTCCTGAGATTCTTTGATGCCCAATATTTTTTCGGAAATTCCGATCCCAATGCTTAGGGTAATGGGAATTTTTTCATCGTTTTCGATTTCCCGAACCGCATCCAAAATTTGAAAGTTCTCCTTTTGAAGGGCACAGATTTTTCCCCGTTCAAAAATCATGAGATAGCGGTCTTTTTCATATTCGATAATAACACTGCCCAGTTTTTTTGCCCATTCATTAATTTTAAGATCAACTTTTCCGAGAATCTCCGAGCGCTTATGACTCGGAAATTGCTCAATAATCTCATCATAGTTATCAACGACAATATAGCAAAACAAAGGGGATTTTTTGCGGTACAGTTCTTTTTGCCGACTTTGCTCGGTAACATCAAAGAAATGGAGCAACTCAAAGCTGTGGACCGAATCGGTAAAGGCATTGGTCACAACTCCATAGTCCCGGTCATCGTGATGAAAGGTAAAATCTTCCTGTTTCACCGCTTCAGTTAAATTGAATTCCAGTTCTTCGACGATATTTTTTTTAAACAAAGCTTCTTTTTCTTTTTTAAAGGCTTTTCCGAAGGCTTGATTATACCAGTAAATAATCCCGTCACCATCGACAATCGCCATGGATATGGGCATTTCATACATGCGTTCCTGGTTAATTTTATCTAAATCGCTGTAGATTTCATCAATGGCTTTATTAATTTGAATTTCATCCCGGGGATTGCTTTTTTTGTAAAAAATAAATAGCGTCAGGAAGATCATCAAACCGAAAATACCCAGATAAATATTGTAAAATCCGATCAGTATCGACAAAACAAAAACCGAAATAATGGCAAAACGAATTAATGTTTTTTTGTATTCTTTCATTTGGCCTTGCTCCCTTCATGAAAAATCTTACGAATCTCCATATAGGTATCCGCTACGCCAATCATGGTTACGATAAATTGCAAAAGCAGTGCAATCATAACGACGACCACTTTTAGAGCCTTATTATCCTGTTTTTTGTATTCCATAAAGTCGAAAATCAGGGAAAGTCCCATCACAAAATAAACCAGATACACTAAATTCATAATGTTAACCGTATAGATTTCGGGAATTGCGGTCACCTGAAAAATATCCAGTATAAACGAGCCCATCAAAAGCATAAATAAAAAGTATTTAAGGGATTTCGGCATCTGCCATTGCGCCAGGGGTTTAATCCCTTGCACTGAATACCGCAGGCGCTTTAAAATCCCATCAGAGATTGCCACATTGGCGAAGCTAAAAATCAGGGGAATCAACAGCATGGCTGTGGGAATGATCATTTTCATATTGATCATTTGAGCATTCATGGTTTCTTTTGCCGCGGACAACTGGTTAGTATCCATAATGCCGCTGGTTTCATATAGAGTTATTGCTTCCTTGGTACTGGTTTCAATCAGCTGGAAAAAGTCTGCGGTAAAACTCACACCCATAAGAAACTGATAACTCGCAATCAATGCAATGACCACTAACCCAAAACCAAGATAACCCACGGTTATTTTAATAAAAGGACTGCCATTCCGATGATACGTATAACCCAGGCTGCAGCCCACAACTAATAAAAGGGCTCCAAATGATAGGGCATTGATGGGTCCTAAAAACAAAGCAATAATAATGGTTGCCGCCACACTTGCAACCAGACTGACTTTCAGTCCCTGCCGTTGTCCCAGGACGATTATCGGAACCGGAATAAACAACATTAATATCGCAATAAAAGGGACGTAAAAGCAGGCAAGTGCAAGAATGACTGCCAATGCACAAAACATCGCGCCCTCTGTAATTCCTCGTGTTTTCATTGAACCTCCAAATGGATTAAATACAGATTTATAATCAGAAACGACTTAATTAGCAGTTCCCAGTTTAACTTGTATATTATATCACAATAATGTTAAATGCCCATCTTTTTTTCCCATGTCAGCCAGATGGAAAGCCGAATACTAAAAAAGCTGCCCACCCAGATTTTTTCTGGACGAACAGCTTAAAATTGCTTCTTAGATGTTGGCTGTATATGGTAACAGTGCAACATTTCGTGCCCGCTTGATAGCTTCGGTCACTTTTCTTTGATGCTTGGCACAGGTACCGGTAGCACGTCGTGGTAATATCTTACCACGTTCAGAAATAAATTTCTTAAGTGTTAAAACATCTTTATAGTCAACCTCTGTTACTTTACGTTCACAGAATTCACAAACTTTTCTTCTTTTTTTAAATGGTTTTGGCATTGTTTTTTCCTCCTATCTTAAAAAGGTACATCATCATCGTCAGCCATTAGGTGGAAATCTTCATCCAACCCCATTGCTGACATATTGTTATCTGATCGTGGTGCCGGAGCTTGTTGGTATCCACCGGTTGATTCTTTTCGGTTGGATGATGACAAGAATGTGATCTCATCGGCAACGACTTCCGTCACATAGCGTTTTTGGCCATCCTGTGCATCGTAACTTCTTACCTGTAGTCGTCCTGACGCACCGATTTGGCTTCCCTTTGACAAATATTGACCTGCCAGTTCAGCTTGTTTCCCCCATACCACAATGGGTACAAAATCCGCTTCTTTTTGACCGTCTTTGTTTTTAAAACGACGATCAACAGCTAGGGTAAAAGTGGCTACCGCTTTTCCTGTTGTGGTGTTCTTCACATCAGGATCCCGGGTTAGTCTTCCTACTAAAATTACTTTATTCACAGAAATACCCCCTATTTCTCTTTTTTAATAACAATACTACGAATAAATGGTTCGTTAATTTTGTATAAATGATCAAGTGCATCCAAAACTGAGTTTTCAGCACTGAATTCAACTACAACATAGTATCCTTCTGAATACTTTTTTTCAATTTCATAGGCTAATTTTCTTTTGCCCCATTCATTGACATTTTCTACAGTACCATCTGCTTCTATGATGGTCTTTACTTTACCAATTAATTCTTCAACGATTTCTTTTTCAAGATCCGGTTTTAATACAAATAATGTTTCATATTTTCTCATTCCATTTCACCTCCTCATGGACTATGGCTCACTTTTCCAGCGAGCAAGGATATCAGCTTTTAATTATATCATATCTTCAAAACTACACAAGGTTTTTATGAATTTATTTTTAATACCTTCTCCTGCCACTCGGTTCCCGGTATTTTTGTTATAGGAAAGCATTGAGCAGCAGTGGTGTTAAAAATGTTTCGATACCCGATGCGATGGCAAACAGAGGCAGCATCCAAAGCAAAAAGATCCGCAATACCGCAAGTATAGCTTGTTTAAATTCTCCGGGAACAGTCCGCCGCAAAATAACTTTCACTAATTTTTGACAAATATGAATGCCCAGAATGGTTCCTAAAACAAGCCCGGGTATTTCTAAGATGCCATGGGGCAATATTCCCGCTAAAAAAGGCACTAATCCAACGCCGTTACTCTGAAAAACCGCACCCATCACCCCAAGAATCATGGCATTGGAGATAAATGAAAAAATAGGCAAAAACAAAAATGGAATAAATCCCGATAGAATGATCATCCCTCCGGCCCGTACATTGTTGCCCAGTATTAATGCGTACAAAGCAAACCCACTGCTGTTTAAAATATCTTTTTCTTCAAAGAGCTTCAGAATTTCCTGGTAGTAGACATTTGCGATGTCCGGATTAAATGCAAACAACACGATACTGAACACCGTCAGTGTGATAAAAAGCCCCAGATAAATAAAAAACATCTGTTTAAGGTTTCTTGAAAAATAGTCAGCGGCATATTCCCATTGCAGATTAATAAAATTCAGCATAATCCTCCTCAAATGTCTTCTTTTATTATTTTTTTGATTTGTTTATTGAATTTGGAACGTTGCAGCATCACAATATGCCCGCAGCCCAGACACCTGATTTTGATATCTGCACCCAGCCGGATGATTTCCCACTGGAAAGAGCCACAGGGGTGTTTCTTTTTCATTTCAACACGATCGCCCAGGGCGTACTCTTTAATCTCCATTATTCTGCTCCTTGGATTCCTTATAAAAAACAACCGATTTATTATAGGGAATCTCAATGCCATTTTTATCAAACGCTTCTTTTATCTTTTGTCTGAGAATGATTTCCGCCTGAAATTTACCAGTCGCATCCTCGTCGGAGATAATCCGGATATTCATGCCTGATGGATCTAACCGCGTTACCCCAAGCACTTCCGGAGGGGTATTAAATAGATCCTCATGACTTTCAAAAACATCATGGCAAACGGTTTTGAGGATGTCTGTAACCTTATCTATGTTTTCTTCATAAGCAACACTCACATCAACCGCAGCCTTAATATGACCTTTTGAAAAATTGACCAGGCGATCAATTTTCCCATTATGAATGATAAATAAGCCGCCGGTAAATTCCCGCACCGTGGATGTTCTAATGCCAATTGATTCAACAATACCGTAATGTGATTCATCGATGGTAATGTAATCACCGACACTAAACTGATTCTCAAAGACGATTACAAAACCGCTCATCACATCTTCCACAATTCCCTGGGCGCCAAAACCAATGGCCAGAGTCCCGACCCCGGCGACTGCCAGCAATGACGCCACATCCATATATTGGCCGAGGATCATAATGATTGCCACAACCCAAATAGCGGCCCTGGCAAAGGTTTTAACAACCTTATTCAGGGTGACCAGTCGCCTGGCTTCTCTTGGTTCAATTCCCGGTTTATCGTCGTTGAAAACCCGATCGACGATCCCATATAGAATTCTTAAGCCTATAGCCACCGCCACTAAAATAACAATCGAAATAATAATCTTTTCTAAAAAATGCGATCCATCTATTTCCAGAATCATCGCATCAAAGCGATTCCATAAATTTTCCATAAAAACTCCCTAATTTAATCCTGTCAAATTCGCAACCCAGGGCGTCACTACTTCTATCAGAGCACTTCCTTCAAAGGTCGGTAGGTTTGTTGCCCCGCCGGTAAAGGTATTGATTGCGGTTATAACCCAGACCACAATTCCACATAAACAGATGCCCAGGACTAAGCCCAGGGCCAATCCCAACAATCGATTAAGCCCACCGATGATGGGGATGCGTGAAACACCACTAAACAACATTTGCAGTATTCCAATCACAATACCCGTCGCGAGCAGCAGCAGGAGAAAGCTGATACTTCTCGCAATTCCATAAACTAATGACTGGGTTAGTAGATCAACATTTTCAATGACAATGGTTTGGCCGCCAACCAGAATTGCCTGTCCCATTGTTGAATTGGCACTAACCGCCTGTTGGATGCCAGAATCGAAAAGTGCCTGAGCGACGCCATTGATGTTGACAGTTTCCATTAACCCATTGAATACCCCAAGGTTTAAAAGCCAGTCCGCTAAAACCGGGGAAAAAATCCAGGCAATTGCAAAAGATGCAATAAATCCCCCAAAACTAATCAGGGTTCTTATTGCACCTCGCTGATATCCAATGAGTCCTGAAATAATACAGACCAGGATAACAATATAATCCAGTGTGGTTAAACTCATTTCTTGTTCCTGTAATATTCTTCGATGTCGTCTTCATCAATAATTTTAATTTTACTGGTTTCCATGAAAAAAGATTTATCACCTTTTTCCTCTGGCTTGCTCGGCTCTTCCGGAATCTTTTCCATTTCATCGGGGTGGGTCATTTTCCATTCCGCTAAAAGTCGGGATTCCAATTCAGCGCCAACCTCGGATTTTTTATTGGCTGCAGACGCTTCAACAGCCTCTGTGGTTATGGCCTCTGCAACTGGGTTTTCAATGGGCGGTTCTTTAATAAATAATGGTTCGCTTTTCACGGTATCCGGTCCCAACATGCCACCGCCAAAGGCATCCTCAATGGTAACCTTAGGTACATAGAACGCTTCTTCACTCGGTTCATCATCGATATGAACTTCGGTCATCTTCACACTTTCCTGTTCGACGGGTCTGAAACCTTCATGTACACTTTCCTCTGAAAGCCGCTCCATTCCAATGCTTGGTTGCGGTTTTTTCTTGTCTTTTTTTCTCCATTTTTTCTTTTCTTTTTTCGCTTTTGAATCAAATTTCTCTTCTACCGCAACCTGTTCAACGGTTTCTTCTCGATACTTGCGTCCCAAAACTCGACCGATTGCCATTCCCGCAATTTGAAACAACACGGTTATTCCCAGAGCAATGCCGAAAAAAGCAAAGATCGATACATAGTCCCCAATCAATTGATAAATAAGACCATAGGGTAAATACCAGAATATTGTTGGTGCCGCGATAAATGAAAATTGATTCCAAATACTATTGGTATCCTGACCTGGCCAAAACAAAGATACCAGCGTTAGGGCAATCGTTAATAACACAATTGGCGTCAGCATGAAAAATATATATTTTAAGGCTCTTGGCTTTTCACCGGCATAAATATTCTTAAAGTTTTGCCCGAATAAAATTATCCAGAACAACCCCACTGCCGCTAGTTCAATGCTATTAAACAGATAATTGAATCCGCCTGTTCTGCCAATATAATCAAAAGCACTTTTAAAAAGTATAACTATGATTAAATATAAAATATTCCCAAGAATTGCTGCCTCGATGGCAGTTAAACGTCGTTTTCTTTTTATTTGACTCATAAGTTGTCTCCATTTCCTTGTTATTTAAATTCTGATTGCCACAGTCAATTTTCATTGATCATCTTTATTATATCCTAACAGGGCTAAAATCCGATCGAGTTCATCTAGCGAGAAATACGATAATTCTATTTTACCGCTTTTCCCATGGCTGCTAAAGTTAACTTTGGTGGCAAATCTTTTTTCCAAAGCATCCCTGATCTCCATGACATAAGCGCTGGTATCTACTTTTTTCTTTTGCAACGGTGAAACCATGCCTTCAATTTGCAGCTTCTTAATCCGTTTTTCGGTTTCTCTGACACTCAATCCTTTTTCCATTATTTCTTTGGCGAATGCTGTCATTTTTTCCGGTTCTTCCATAATCAGAATAGCTCTGGCATGGCCTGAACTAATCCGTCCCTGAGCAACATCATTTTGAATAGCTTCCGGCAATTTTAACAGTCTCAATGTATTTGCCACCGCCGTCCGACTTTTTCCAATCCGAATGCCAATCTCTCCCTGGGTAAGATTAAACTTTCCCATTAGGCCTTCATAGGCAAGCGCTTCTTCGATGCTGTTGAGGTCCTCTCTTTGAACGTTTTCGATTAACGCAATTTCCAGAACTTCTTCGGCCGGCAAATCTCTGACAATCACCGGAACATCCTTTAAGCCCACCATATTAGCCGCACGCCAACGTCGTTCGCCGGCGATAATAGTATATCCCTTACCATCCGGTTTTACAACCAATGGCTGAATTATCCCATGTTCCTTAATAGATGCCCCTAATTCTTCAAGTTTTCCCCGATCAAAGCTTTTTCGGGGTTGCTCGGGATTTGGTCGAATGTTGCTGGTTTTGACATGAAAAACCAGTTTTTCCACATCTAGTTCGAGATCCTCACCGTCAGCTGAAAGAATCACCTCATCGGGAATCAGCGCCCTTAATCCTTTTCCTAAACCTGTATTTTTTGCCATATTTACTCCTGTCTTTGGATAAACTCTTTTGCCAGCGCAAGGTATGCTTTTGAACCTTTTGATGTGTTGGCATACTCAAAAATGGTCTGTCCATAACTTGGCGCTTCTGCCAATTTTATGTTTCTGGGAATCATGGTTTCATAAACTTTTTCTTTGAAAAAATCCACAACCTCATCAACGACCTGATTGGACAGATTTGTTCGACTATCAAACATGGTCATCACCACACCTTCGATTTTCAATTGTGGATTAAGGCCCTGTTTCACTAGACTAATGGTATTCATAAGTTGGCCAACCCCTTCAAGTGCATAATATTCGCATTGAATGGGAATTAAGACACTGTGGGTCACGGCTAAAGCATTAATGGTCAGCAGACCAAGGGAAGGCGGACAATCAATAAAAATAAAATCGTAGAATTCTTCAATGTCTTTTATGGCATTTTTTAAGCAAAGTTCTCTCTGCGTTAAATTGGTTAATTCAATTTCTGCGCCCGCCAAATCGGGATTGGATGGCAGGATATGAAGATTTTTAAAGGTAGTGGTCAAGATAATCTCTTTTAAATTGTCGCCGTGGATAATGCCGTCGTACACGCTTTTTTCAAGCTTGTATTTATCAATTCCAAATCCGCTGCTGGTGTTTCCCTGTGGATCAATATCAATAACAAGCACCCGATATCCCTGCATGCTTAGGGCAGTGGTTAAATTAATATTCGTGGTTGTTTTTCCAACCCCACCTTTTTGATTAAATACTGCCACAATTTTTGCCATGTCGCAACTCCTTATTTGTTGTTTTTATCCCATATTTTTTTGAAGAACAATAGGTACTCTGACTCATGATGTTTCACGTGAAACATCATGAGTCAGAGAAAATTTCAATACCTGCTGCTTTTCCCGGAGATGTTTCACGTGAAACATCTCCAGGAAAACAACTATATAATTTTATCAAGAAATTCTTTAAACCATCTTTTTTATGGTGCTTTATACCGGAAATCCTTCTTTTTTTATTCTGCCGTTAATTCTCGGGTAAAATCCCGGCGTTTTTCTTGATTTTTCAATGACTATTATAACATGAACCCAATCACTTTGCAGCAAACATTCTTCAACGGTTTTAATTTCCCCACCCAGAATCTGGATTGGTTTTTCAGCCTCAGCTAATTCATTTTCATATTCTCGGCCTTTCATCGGCAAAAATATCCCCCCCACTTTTACCAACGGTAAACAGTATTCCGAGAGCAGTGTCAAGTTGGCAACTGCTCTTGAAGTGACCACATCATAGCAGGCCCGATGACCTCTCATCTGACCAAATTCTTCGGCCCGGCCATGAAGCATCTCAATGTTGTCAATCTCCAAGTTTTTCGCAATATTTTCAACAACCCTCAGTTTTTTCTTGGTGGAATCCATTAAGGTAATGTGAGCATCCGCCAGCATGATCGCCAAAGGGATTCCCGGGAAACCCCCGCCAGTCCCGACATCTAAAATCGAAGCACAGGGATTGTCTATGTATTTTAAAAGGGTTAAGGAATCTAGTAGATGCAGTTTAATAAATTCATCCTCTTCGGTAATCCGGGTCAAATTAATCTGCTTATTTATTTCCAATATCTCTTCCATATATTTAATCAGCTTTTCGCCCTGGGCTTCATTAATCTCTATCTGAATGTCTGCCCCGGCTTTTATCAGTTTCGCAACTTTTTCAATCATTTTTATTTTCTCCCTTATTGTTTTCCGGCTTACGTCGCCGCTGTTCCAATGCAATTAATAAAACCGACAAATCAGCCGGTGACACCCCGGAAATACGGGAAGCCTGACCGATGGATTGGGGTTTAATTTCCTGAAGCTTTTCAATGGCTTCAATGCGAAGTCCCCCAATACTGCTAAAATCAAGACCATTGGGAATATATTTGTTTTCCAGCTTCTTAAATTGCTCAACTTGAAGCAATTGCTTTTTAATATATCCTTCGTATTTTAACTGAACCTCGACCTGTTCAATAACACTCCAATGCAGTTGGGGCCGATCCGAATCGAAATTTTTAGTTTGTAGATATTTTATTTCGGGTCGTCGAATCAATTCACTCAAGGCTACACCGTGTTTGATTTCCGAACTATTCAAACTATTGAGTATCTCATTGTTTTCATTGGTGGGCTTCACAATCACCTGGGCAATGCGCACCATTTCATTTTCAATGGCCGCTTTTTTCGCTAAAAACTTTTCATAACGTTCATCACTGATTAATCCAACCTCATGCCCCATCGGGGTGAGTCTGAGATCGGCATTATCCTGACGAAGTAACAGTCTGTATTCAGAACGTGACGTCATCATGCGATAGGGTTCATCAACGCCCTTTGTGATGATATCATCAATCAATACACCGATATAAGCTTCTGATCGGTCAATGATAAAAGGTTGTTCCCGCTGTAAATATTGAGCGGCATTAATGCCGGCAATCAACCCCTGGGCCGCCGCTTCTTCGTATCCGGATGTGCCATTGATCTGGCCCCCAAAGAACAGCCCCTTAATATCCTTGGATTCCAGAGATGGTTTCAATCGGGTTGGATGAATGCAGTCATATTCAATGGCATAGGCTGAACGCATAAATTCGACGTTTTCCATGCCGGGAACCGTTCGGTACAGGGCAATTTGAACATCCTCGGGTAAACTCGACGACATCCCCTGAACATAGGCTTCATTAGTGGTTAACCCTTCGGGCTCAATAAAAATCTGGTGTCGATCCTTGTCTTTAAAACGAACGACTTTGGTTTCAATGGAAGGACAATACCGTGGACCAACCCCGGTAACATCTCCGGTATATAAAGGGGAGCGTTCCATATTTTCATTGATAATCCGATGAGTTTCCAAATTGGTATAGGTTAAATAACAAGGAACCTGGTTAATATCAATACGATCGGTTTCAAAAGAAAAGGGCACAATGTGCGCATCCCCTTCCTGAATAACCATTTTTGAATAATCCAGCGTCTTTGCATCCACTCGGGCTGGTGTTCCGGTTTTAAACCGCTGCAAAGCAATCCCGTTTTCTTCGAGACTATCCGATAAGGACATCGCTGGAAATAAACCATTGGGTCCGCCATCATATTGAACCTCGCCAATAAAAATGCGCCCTTTTAAATAGGTACCGCTGCAAATAATTGCTGCTTTACAGGGATAAACAGCGCCGGTATGCACTTTCACCCCAATTATTTCCCCATTTTCCACTAAAATTTCAGTGGCTTCCTGTTGTTTTAAAAGGAGGTTATCCTGGTTCTCAATCACTTCTTTCATCCGGAACTGATAATCTTTTTTATCGGCCTGAGCTCTTAATGAATGAACCGCCGGGCCTTTTCCGGTATTTAGCATCTTGGATTGAATCATGGTTGCATCAATATTTTTTCCCATTTCTCCCCCAAGGGCATCTATTTCCCGGACAAGATGTCCTTTTCCGGTACCGCCAATGGATGGATTGCATGGCATCATTGCCACTGAATCCAAATTGAGGGTTAACAGAAGGGTTTTACATCCCAATCGGGCGGTGGCAAGTGCCGCTTCGGATCCGGCATGTCCTGCTCCGATTACAACCACATCATAGTCTCCTCCAAGGTATGTCATTTATCTTCCTCTACTTTCCAATACAAAAATTTTTAAAAATCTGATTAATAATATCGATGCCCACAGCTTTTCCGGTAATCCCTCTTAGCGATTCCAGGGCATTCATAATATCAATGGAAACAAGTTCTATGGGCATACTTGTTTTCATTGTGGCAATGGCATTTTCCAGACTCTCCCTGGTCTCTTCAAGCAAATGGATATGTCTGGCATTGGTAATGAGATAGTCGGCATCCTGATTAACTGTTCCGTCATAAACCATCTCAACCATTTTGCTTTTGAGCAAATCGATTCCCTGTTCTTTAATTAAGGACATCGGAATCCAGGGTGGCTCTATATCCTGATCGTCATTGCCTATGGCATCGGTTTTATTGGCAATATAAATGGTTTTTCGGTTTTTCAACAATTCCAGCAGTTCCTGCTCTCCCGGCGATATGGGTTTGGAAACATCCCGCATAAAAACAACCAGGTTGGTTTGGTTCAACAGTTTTTTTGACCGTTCCACCCCTATTTTTTCCACCACATTATCGGTTTCCCGGATTCCGGCAGTATCAATAATCTTAAAAGGAATGCCTTCAATATTGATATATTCTTCGATGGTATCCCGGGTGGTTCCCGGTATTTCGGTGACAATCGCTTTATTCTCCATGAGTAAGGTATTCAACAGCGATGATTTTCCCACGTTGGGCTCCCCGAGTATCGCCGTGGTTATCCCCTCGCGGTAGATCTTTCCGGTTTCTGCAACCAGTAACAGGCCTTCAATGGTTTTGATGAGCTTTAAAACCGCATTATGGATAAATTCATAGCTGATTTCTTCTATATCATATTCCGGATAATCGATATTCACTTCCATATGGGCCAGAATCCCCACCAGGGTACTATCCAACTCTTCCAGTTTTTGAGACAAACGTCCTTCAAGTTGGGCGACAGAATATTCCAGACTTTTTTCGGTTTTTGCATTAATAATATCAATGACCGATTCGGCCTGGGCTAGATCCAAACGGCCGTTTAAAAAAGCGCGCTTGGTAAACTCTCCGGGTTCCGCCAATCGGGCCCCGGCCTTAATCACCAGACCCAATATTTTGCGCAGTGGCACAATGCCGCCATGACAATTTATCTCTACAATATCCTCGGCGGTATATGAGTGGGGCGCCTTCATTTTAGAAATCAGGACCTCATCAATATCTTTCTTTGTGATCGGATCGATCATTTTCCCATATAATAATTGATGGCTTGCTGCATCGACCAGGGTTTTTCCTTTAGGGTTTTTAAAAAGGGCATTACCAATCTCAATGGCTTTCGCCCCGCTGATTCTTATGATGCCAATGCCGGCCCCGCCTAAACCTGTGGCGACGGCGGCAATGGTATCCTCATTAAGTAATAAGACTTCCACGTTTTCTCCTAACTGATTAATTCTTTGATAATTTAAATTTTCTCAAATACAAATACCTGTTTTTTAATATTATATCGATAATAATAACTTTACCATGCTGACAACCAGGTAATCTTTAAAGAAAAAAAAAGCACTAACAATCTATCGTTAGTGCTTAAAGGTCGTTTAGTTTTTATCTTTGCATTGAATGACCACACGACGATAGGGCTCTTCACCTTCGCTGAATGTATAAACCTTCTCGTGATTTTGTAGTTTTGCATGAATGATTCGTCTTTCCGATGGATTCATGGGCTCGAGGATCATTTTCTTTTTATAGGAAACGGCTTTATCGGCCATTTTTTCGCCAAGATCCTCCAGGGTTTTTTCTCTTTTTGCACGATAATCCTCGGTGTCAAGGACAATCCGGATATAATCTTCGCTATGGCGATTAATCACCAGACTAACCAGATATTGAAGGGAATCCAAGGTCTGTCCCCGACGACCGATAAGAATTCCCATATCATTACCTTTGAGGTCAATGAATAAAACATTATCCTCAAGATGGGTCTCGATCTCACAGGGAATTTTCATGGCTTCAAAGACTTCAGTCAAAAAATCGATGGCATGCTGTTCGGGATCATTCAGAAGAGTCACCTCTACAATGGCTTCTTTTTTACCAAAAATCTTCATTAAACCACTGTCCGGCACTTGAATTATCTTTGTTTCGACCTGCTCTCTGGTAACACCCAATTGCTGTAAACCATGATTAATGGCATCTTCAACGGTTTTACCCGTACCTGTTACTGTCTTATTCATTAATTCCCCTCCTTAGCTTTTAGGTAGTATGGGTTTTATTCCTTATTATTATCGTAGCGTTCCTTAGCCTTTTGATAATCTGCTTCCTGGGAAGCATCTCGTTGCGGAATCTCAGTAATAGGCGCTTTACGCTCTTCCACTGGCTTTTGATAATTCTTTTTATGCTGAACCTTTTTGTTTGAAGCTGGTTTTGTCAAAGGTTTCTTTTTTTCAATTTGCTTGTTTGACTTCTGCCCGTCTGGTTTGTTAGCAGCCCGTTTTGCGGCTAAATCTTCCCGTCTTTCGCGTTCCGCTTCGGCCACACGTCGTTCGGCTTCTTCCACTGAAAAATCAGGTTCCGGCATACGCATCATAATAAATTGTTGGAAAAAAGTAAAGATATTCTGTACTACCCAGTATAAGGCAACCCCAGCCGGCATGGAAATGGAAATATATCCAATCATGATTGGCATTGCATAAAGCATAATTTTCTGGGTTTTTGCATTGGGATCATCCGGATTCATATTGCTGGTGGACATTGTAAATTTCTGTGTGATAAAGGTAAACAACGCCGCCAATATTGGCAACACATAAATTGGATCGGGAACACTGAGACTTTGCATCCACAAAAAGGACATGTCAATCGCTTCAATCGCCCCGTTCGGAAATACCCAAACATCCGGTGCTCTTAATGTCCCATAAAGTCCAATTAAAATCGGAAATTGTATTAACAGAGGCAAACAGCCGCCGGCTGGATTCACTTTAAATGTTTTATACAGTTTTAGTGTTTCTTCGTTTAATTTTTCTTTATTGTTTTTGTATTTTTTACTTAATTTTTGTATTTCTGGTTGAAGTCGCTGCATATCCTTCATGGATTTGGTTTGCTTAATATTAAGCGGTAACAGGATAGCTTTAATCAATAATGTAAAGACAATGATTGCCCATCCGTAGTTTCCAATAATATTATAAATCTGTAAAAGAATCCAGCCAAAACTTTGGTATAGAAAATCCATTCAATAACTCCTTAAAGTAGTTCTCCCTTAATGCCTGGCATCAGAGAAGGGGATCATATCCCCCGGGATTAAAGGGATGGCATTTAACAATGCGTTTTGTACCCAAATAGATTCCCTTGAAAACGCCATATTTCTCAACGGCTAAAATAAAATATTCTGAACAGGTTGGACTAAAACGACAGTTATTTCCTAAAAACGGGGATATAAATTTCTGATACCCCCGAATTAATAATACCAGGCTTTTCTTTATCATTTTATGACCTCATGAGATTTTTCTTATAAAACAAATGTTTCAATGATTTTTCCATGTTATTATATTTCTCTTCTTGACATGATCCCTTTGCGATAATAATAATGTCAAATCCCATAGCAAAAGAATCTTCATTAAGCCGATAGGCTTCTTTTATTCTTCTTTTGATTTTGTTTCTGACAACCGCTTTTTTAGAAACTTTTTTACTGACAACAATCCCCAGTCGATTGGCCTCTGAACCATTTTTAAGATAATACATCACAAAGGTCTTATTTCCAAATACTTCCCCTGTTTTAAAAACTCGGTTAAAGTCATTTTGTTTCTTAAGGGAATTTATTTTTGCCAAAGGAATTCTCCTTTTTTCATTAAACAAAAGACCGCTTATTAAAAAACGGTCTGGAAAGGACTATGCTGATAATTTTTCTCTTCCTTTTTGTCTTCTTTTCTTTAAAATAAGTCGACCACTTTTAGTGAACATTCTTTTTCTAAAACCATGCTCTCTCTTACGTTGTCTTACTTTTGGTTGATAAGTTCTTTTCATTTCGACACCCCCTGACTTACATTTTATATTCATTTGTTTATAAGTTTATAATACTTTTACCCTAGAATTATATAATCTTGGCGATTTTCTGTCAAGATATATTATTAATTCCTTTAAATTATTTATCAACACTTTTCATTTGCTATGTTTATAATAAATTTGATTGAATGCTCATCCGCAATTTGTTATACTGTTATCACCGAATTGTGGACAAATGTTGATACTTTATCAATTAATCCACAAAATATCGTAATTTGTGGATTAATTGGGGATAACTTGTGTATTTTTATTAATATTCTTCTGTTTACCTCTTTTTTTATCTGGATAACTTTTTTTTATTATCCACAGGTATTTCAATTATTCCCTTGATTTTTTTGCCTATTAACATTAAAATAGATATTCTGTGCATAAATCAGCGGTTTATCCACAGCGCCGTTACTTAAATTTAGGAAACTGGAGGTTCATTTAGTGGACACTTCTTTTAGAAAAACATGGGATGCAGCCCTGGAAATAATTAAGCCGGATATTAGCTCAACAAGTTTCAATACCTGGTTTTTAAAAATCAAACCCATTAATTATGTCAATAATACCTACTATTTTTTAACCGAAAATGAATTTGAAAAAGGAATCCTGGAAAGTCGCCACATTCCGTTGATCACGAATGCCCTGGCAGAGGTGACCGGTAAACTTGGACAAGTCAAGATCGTTTTAAAAGAAAAAGATGCGATGATTCCGGAAACCACGATCACCAGTCCAACCCAAAACACGCCCCAGGAAGTTGATCTTTCAATGAATCGCAGTACTTCCATGAACCCAAAATATACCTTTGACAGCTTTGTTATCGGGGAAAATAACCGTTTTGCCCATGCCGCCTGTGTGGCCGTTTCGGAAGCGCCCTCAGAACGATATAATCCCTTGTTTATTTATGGCGGTGTCGGTTTAGGCAAAACCCATCTGATGCAGGCAATAGGACACTATATCCTATCTTATGCTCCGCATAAAAAGGTTATTTATGTCTCCTGTGAAAAATTCACCAATGAATTCATTGATGCCATCCAGAATAAAACAAATATTTCCTTTCGCAATAAATACCGAAGTGCTGATATTCTTTTAATTGATGACATCCAATTTTTAGCAAAAAAAGAAGGAACTCAGGAAGAATTTTTTCATACCTTTAATACTCTTCATCAGGAAAATAAGCAAATTGTCATCAGCAGTGACCGGCCTCCCCGGGAAATACAAACCCTTGAAGAACGGCTGCGTTCACGCTTTGAAAGCGGCTTGATTACTGATATTACGGCTCCAAATTTTGAAACCCGGATTGCCATTATCCGCAAGAAAGCTGAATCCTTCAGTGATGAAATACCCAATGAGGTCCTTAGTTTTATTGCCGACAGCATCCATTCCAATATTCGCGAGCTCGAAGGTGCATTGACAACTGTTTTTGCTTATTCCAAGCTTCACAACGCTCCCATTAATATCGAATCGGCTAAAAATGCCCTTAAGGATATTTTTAGAAAAAAAGAAGACATTGTTATTACCAGTGAATATATTAAGGAAGTTACTGCAAAATACTTTAATATTACCGTGGAAGATATGAATTCTAAAAAAAGAACCCGGGCTATTTCATTGCCTCGGCAGGTTGCTATGTATATCACACGGGATATCACCGACCTTTCGCTACCCCGCATTGGTGAAGAATTTGGTGGCCGGGATCACTCCACCGTCATTCATGGCTGCCAGAAAATAACCGAAGAGATGGAAAAAAACACCGATTTTAAAAACCTCATTCTGCGGATCCAGCGGGAAATTCACGGTGCTTAAACCATCAACAAATCATCAACAGTCCCAACCCTGATTACACCGGGGTTATCCACAGCTTATCCCCCCTAAAAAAAAGGCTTTTTTGATTGCCCTAATAGCTTTTAAGACTTATCCACAGTATCCACACCCCCTACTACTATTATTACTATTAATTATATATAGTATTATAACTAAAGGGGTTTCCCAAAATTAAATAAAAAGAGGTATCTTATGAAATTCAATTGTTCAAAAGAAAGTTTAATGGGTGCTCTAAATATTGCCCAAAAAGCAGTTTCTTCAAAAACAACCCTTCCCATTCTTGAAGGCATTCTGT
Organism: Acetobacterium bakii; assembly: GCF_001263355.1. Taxonomy (GTDB): domain Bacteria; phylum Bacillota; class Clostridia; order Eubacteriales; family Eubacteriaceae; genus Acetobacterium; species Acetobacterium bakii. The sequence continues at coordinate 14,195 of NZ_LGYO01000011.1, read as the reverse complement.
TCAGTGTTGAAAATAACAATTTATTATTAAGAAGCACTGATTTAGAAATTGGGATTGAAATTAATATTCCCGCTACTGTTGAACAGGAAGGAAAAATTGTTCTGTCATCAACCATAACCGGTGAACTAATAAGGAAAATGTCAGGTAGTGAAGTATTTTTTGAAAGTGATAATCATAACCAAATGAAAATATCCTGTCTGCTGTCAAACTTTACTCTTAAAGGATTGGCCACTGATGAATTTCCAGCTTTTCCGGAAATCATTGAAGATCATATTTTTTCTCTGGAATCGTCGGTGCTAAGAGAATTAATAAGAGGAACCTTATTTTCGGTGGCAACCAATGAAAATATTCCGGTATTGACAGGGGTTAAAATAGAATTAGAAGGAAATAAAATAAATTTAATAGCTTTAGATGGTTATAGACTTGCTTTAAGATCAGGAAATATCAAAGAAAATATGGAAGATGATCTTAGTGTTATTATCCCTTCTAAATCCTTATCCGAAATTAATAAGGTATTAGCGAATTATACTGGCGAAGTTGTTGTCAAATTTTCAAAAAATCAGATATTTTTTGAAATGGACAACACCCAGTTCACGTCACGGCTTCTTGAAGGTGACTTTATTAACTACAAACAAATTATTCCCGTGGAAAAAACTACCCAGGTGCGGATTAATCGCCGGCTGCTTTTGGAAAGTAGTGAACGCGCGGCTCTGTTAGCCCGGGAAGGTAAAAATAATCTGATCAAAATGGATTTCAACCAGGATCAGTTAATATTAACTTCAAATGCAGATATTGGTGATGTCTATGAAGTGATCCCCATTGTGAATACCGGGGAATCATTGAAAATTGCCTTTAATTCAAAATTTTTAATCGATGCCCTCCGGGTCATTGATGGGGAAGAATTTATTATGGACATGACGACTTCAGTGGGACCGGGAGTTCTTCTTCCTGTTGAGGGAACGGATTTTGTCTATCTTATTTTACCGGTTCGCGTTGCCGAAGAAGATTAAAAATCAAGTATATAAAAGTCTGAGAAATCCCGAGTTTATTTAAGATAAATTCATGATTTCTCAGACTTCTTTTTAGTATTTATGTTATAATGTTTTAGTTAAATCATTATAATATGAAAATTAAAGCAATTTTGACAGAAATAAAGGGGATTCATGCAATGCTCTTTCATTTTTGCGAAAAATAAAATTAATGGGGAAAAATATGCAAATTATTGAAATTAACACAGAGTATATAAAAATGGATCAACTCATTAAATTTGCAGGCATTGTGGTAAATGGCAGTGATGCTAAATTTATGATTGCCGATGGTTTAGTCCGGGTGAACGGCGAGTTGTGTACCCAAAGAGGTAAAAAAATAAGAAATGGTGATATCGTAGAAATTCAGGATTTTGATACCCTGGAGGTAAAAGGGCCACTTTCCTAATGTTTATCGAAGATCTACAGTTGATTCATTTTCGTAATTACGAAAATGAAACCATTGCTTTTGAAAAAGGAATAAATATTATTCTTGGTGAAAATGCCCAGGGAAAAACAAACCTCATTGAAGCCATGTTTTTTTTATCTCGGGGTTACAGTCACCGCGCTTCAAATGTATCAGAACTTTCCCAATGGGATCATTTTGATTTTTTTGTGAATGCCCATGTGGTAAGTGCTGATGTAAAACACAAAATAGCCATGAAAAGCAGTCATGGTAAGCGACAGACATTTTTAGATGAAAAGCCAGGTAAACGCGATAAAATTAATGGGATTTTCAATACCATTCTCTTTGAACCGGATGATCTGAAAATAGTCAAAGAAGGGCCGGATAAACGGCGCCGTTTTTTAAATCAGGAAATTTCCGGATTTAGACCGGAGTATCATCATTTACTTAGAGATTATGAAAAGATTCTGAATCAGAGAAATACCTTATTAAAAAATATTCATTATCAGCCAAGCCTGAGAGAAACCCTGTCAGTATGGGATGAACAGCTCGTCAGTGTGGGCACACGACTCATGAACCATCGAATTCGTTATTTACATCGATTAAATAAAGAGGCTGGTGATCTTCATAAAACATTGAGTCACGGCCAGGAAAAACTGACTTTATATTATCAAAATAATATTATTGAATCCCTGGAAGATATGGGACAGTTGAAAAATAATTTCAAAAAAAGACTGGAACAGTGTCGCGAAGAAGAAATTAAAAGGGGCTCCACCTTATATGGACCCCATGTGGATGATATCCTTATTGAAATTAATGGAAAAGATGCCAGACGTTATGCCTCACAAGGTCAGCAACGCACAGCTGCTATTTCCCTTAAATTATCCCAAATAGAGATATACTATGATAACACCGGAGAATATCCGGTGGTGCTTTTAGACGATATTTTTTCAGAACTTGATGAAAGTAGACGCCGCAGCATATTAAAGCTTTTAAATAAAACCCAGGCCTTTATTACCTGTACTGAAGATGTATTACCCGAAATTGACCAAATAGCCGATCATAAAAATATCATTCATATTCATCAGGGAAAAGTAATTAAAAAAACAAATGAACACCATGAAAATCAGGAGGAAACAAATGCCAGAAAAGAATAGAGATGCTTATACCGCCGATCAGATACAGGTCCTGGAGGGCCTGGAGGCTGTTCAAAAAAGACCGGGAATGTATATTGGAAACACCGGATCCCGGGGACTTCATCATTTGGTTTACGAAGTTGTGGATAACAGTATTGATGAAGCCCTTGCCGGCTATTGTAAAAATATTAATGTAACCCTTCATGCCGACGACTCGATTACGGTTGTGGATGATGGCCGGGGAATTCCCACCGGTATGAATCATGCCCAGGGAAAAACCGGGGTTGAACTCGCATTAACCGTTCTTCATGCCGGTGGTAAGTTTGGCGGTGGTGGCTACAAGGTTTCAGGAGGGCTTCATGGTGTCGGGGTTTCGGTGGTAAATGCCTTATCCGAAAAACTCACCGTTGAAATCAAACAAAAGGGTCAGATATTTTTTCAAACCTATGAAAAGGGCAAACCAGTCGATGATTTAACAGTTACCGGAACCACCAATCGGACTGGAACGACCATTTATTTTAAACCGGATCGGGACATTTTTGAAGAAACTGAATTTGATTTTGATGTTTTAGAACATCGCCTGAGAGAATTGGCCTTTTTAAATAAAGGGCTTTGCATAAAACTCAATAATGAAAAAGATACCCCTAAGCGAAAAGAAACCTACTGCTACAGTGGGGGGATTCATTCTTACGTCGAATATATGAATCGCAACAAGGATCCCTTGTACGATAAAATTTCTTATTTTGAAAAAGAGCAGGATGACTATGCCATCGAAATTGCTTTTCAATATACCACCGGTTATTCGGAAAACATCTTTTCCTATGCCAATAATATCAATACCCCTGAAGGGGGAACACATCTAAATGGTTTTAAAAGCGCTCTCACCCGAAGTGTTAATACCTATGCCCGAAAAAATGGCTTTTTAAAGGGAAATGATAAAAATCTTACCGGTGAAGATGCCAGAGAAGGTTTAACCGCCATTGTGAGCATTAAACTGCTTGATCCTCAATTTGAAGGACAGACCAAAACCAAACTTGGCAACACTGAAGTGAAGGGGATTGTTGAAGCCATTGTCGGAGATCAGCTTTCGGCCCTGATGGAAGAAAATCCTGCCATCGCTAAAAGTATTATTGAAAAAACACTATCCGCGGCCCGAGCAAGAGAAGCAGCAAAAAAAGCCCGCGAATTTACAAGAAGAAAAAGTGCTTTAGATTCAACGGCACTTCCGGGGAAATTAGCGGATTGCCGTGAAAAAGATCCCGCTTTATCTGAAATATATATTGTCGAAGGGGACTCCGCCGGTGGTTCGGCTAAATCCGGTCGAGATTCTAAAACCCAGGCAATTTTACCCCTTCGCGGTAAAATTTTAAATGTTGAAAAAGCGCGATTGGATCGAATTTTAACCACGGATTCCTTGAAATCCATGATTATTGCCTTTGGTACCGGGGTTGGCGAAGATTTTAATGTTGGCAAAGCCCGCTACCATAAAATTGTTATCATGACCGATGCTGATGTGGATGGCGCTCATATCCGGACCCTGCTGCTGACCTTTTTTTACCGTTATATGCCAGGGCTTATTGAAGCAGGCTATGTGTACATTGCTCAGCCGCCACTTTATAAAATAACCAGGGGAAAACATGTTGAATATGCTTTTACCGATAAAGATTTGGAAAAAAAGCTGGAAGGTGTGGAAGATCGTTCAAGAATCAGTCTTCAGAGATATAAAGGCCTTGGGGAAATGGATGCCCATCAGCTTTGGGAAACCACCATGGATCCCAGTGTCCGGACTTTGCTGCAGGTTGATATCGATGACGCTTCTTACGCGGATGAAGTCTTCACCATTCTGATGGGAGATAAGGTCCAGCCACGTAAAGAATTCATCGAACGTAACGCCAAAAAAGTTAAGAATCTGGACATATAGACAAGAAGGAGTAATAATAAATGGAAGAATTAATTGAATTTGATCGCATAAAACACGTTAACATAGAAGAAGAAATGAAAACCTCGTATATTGACTATGCCATGAGTGTCATTATCGGCCGGGCCTTGCCGGATGTCAGAGACGGGTTAAAGCCGGTTCATCGGCGGATCATTTATGCCATGAGTGAATTGGGGTTGGATCCCCAAAAAACCTTTCGTAAATCAGCGCGTATTGTTGGGGATGTTTTAGGTAAGTACCATCCCCATGGCGATTCATCTGTTTATGATGCCATGGTCCGGATGGCCCAGGATTGGTCCACCCGGTATCTGATCGTCAATGGTCAGGGAAACTTTGGTTCGGTTGATGGCGACAGTGCTGCGGCAATGCGTTACACCGAAGCCAAAATGGGGAAAATAACAGTTGAATTACTGCGCGATATTAATAAAGAAACCGTTGATTTTGTTCCGAACTTTGATGAATCAGAACAGGAACCGTCGGTATTACCCTCAAAATATCCCAATCTTTTAGTCAATGGTTCTTCGGGAATTGCCGTCGGAATGGCAACGAATATTCCGCCCCATAACCTGGGTGAAATCATTGATGGCACCGTGGCATTTATTGATGATCCGGAGATTACCATCGATGAACTGATGAAGCATATCAAAGGTCCTGATTTTCCGACAGCTGGGATTATTCTGGGTAAATCAGGCATTAAAAGTGCCTATCGTACTGGCCGCGGCCGGGTGAAGGTGCGCGGAAAAGTCGAATTTATCACCACTAAAAAAGGAAAAAAACAGATCGTTATCACCGAAATTCCGTATATGGTCAATAAAGCCAAACTGGTTGAAAAAATTGCCGACCTTGTTAAGGAAAAAAAGGTTGAAGGTATTTCCGATTTAAGAGATGAAACCGACCTTAAAAAGGGCATATCCATTGTCATCGATTTAAAACGTGATGCCAATGAAACCATTATTATCAATCAACTCTATAAACATACCCAGTTGCAGGATACTTTCGGGATCATTATGCTGGCTCTGGTTAAGAATGAACCTAAGGTTCTGACTTTAAAAGAGGTATTATTCCACTATCTTGAGCATCAAAAACAAATTATCACCAGACGAACTATTTTTGATTTAAAAAAGGCCGAAGCCAGAGCGCATATATTAGAAGGTTTGAAAATTGCCCTGGATAATATCGACGAAGTCATCAGGATTATCAGAGGCGCAGCCGATGGTAAAATAGCCAAAGCGCAGCTCATCGAACGATTCAGTTTATCCGAAATTCAGGCTCAGGCGATTCTGGACATGCGGCTCCAGCGTTTGACCGGTCTTGAACGTGAAAAAATCGAAGAAGAATACAGAGAGCTACTCATTTTCATTGGCAAGTTAAAAGCAATTTTAGCCGATGAACAATTGGTTTTAAAAATAATCAGAGCAGAAATGCTGGAAATTAAGGATAAATTTGCCGATAAGCGTCGCACCGCCTTCGATATTGATGTGGATGACTTTGAAATTGAAGACCTCATTGAAGAAGAGGAAGTTGTTATAACGATGACCCATATCGGTTATGTAAAGCGGATCACCGCTGATAATTATCGTTCCCAAAAACGCGGCGGCAAAGGGATTACTGCGCTGAGCACCCGGGAAAATGATTTTGTCGAACATCTCTTTACCACCACCACCCATCACTATCTGATGTTCTTTACCAACCTCGGCAAGGTTTATCGTTTAAAAGCCTTTGAGATTCCTGAAGGCGGACGAACCGCCCGGGGGACAGCCATTGTAAATCTGTTGCCATTGGAACCAGGGGAACAGATTGCCACCATGATTCCCGTAAAAGAATTTACTGAGGATAAATCCCTGATTATGGCAACCAAACAGGGGATCATTAAGAAAACCAATTTAACCGAATATGATACATCCCGAAAAAATGGGATCATTGCCATTAACCTTAGAGAAGATGATGAACTTATTAATGTTCGACTGGTCGAACAGGATGAAGAAATCGTTATGGGTACTCAAAGCGGTTATGCCATTCGTTTCAATTCTGAAGAAGTCAGATCGATCAGCCGAACATCCATTGGCGTTCGTGGCATCGATCTGCGCAAAGATGATGTGGTTGTGGGAATGGATATTGTTAAAGAAGAGCTTTTTGTTCTGTGTGTCAGTGAAAATGGCTATGGAAAACTCAGTGCTTCTGATTTATATCGTCCCCAAAAACGCGGCGGCAAAGGTGTTCAAACTTATAAGGTCACCAAGAAAACCGGACAATTGGTTGGTTTCTGTGTGATTAGCCGGGATGGCGAAATTATGATGATCAATAATCTGGGAGTTGTCATTAAGCTTTCAGGAAACGATATTACTGCTGTCGGACGAAATACTCAGGGTGTTCGACTTATGAAGCTTAAACCCGAAGAAGCCATTAAAACCATTTCTAAAGTATACAAGGAAGATCCGACGGATGAACTCGAGGATGAAACGGGAGAACAACTAGCCCTCATGGTTCCTGTTGAAAAGGAATAATGGAATCATTAATCGATAAAGATCGGATTCAAGTAAAATTCAGTGCCGAGAATCAGTTTGCAGCCATCGAAATGGCTGCAAAACCCCTTTGGGAACAAGGTTATGTCGATGAAGGTTTTTTAGCAGCGGTGATGGAACGCGAGCGAAATTTTCCCACGGGTTTACCAACCCGGGTTGGGGTTGCGCTTCCGCATACCGAGGCGAAATATGTGATTAAAGAGGGCATCTCAATTCTCACTTTGGATAAACCGGTGTTATTTGCCGGCATGGGAAATCCCAAAGAAAAGGTTTTGGTAGAAATACTGTTCCTACTAGCCATTAAAAACCCGGCCAAACAATTGGGTGTTTTGCAGACTATTATTACCATTATTCAAAATGAAATGGTTTTAAAAAAAATAAAAGGTGCAAAAGATCCCAAAACCATATACAATCTAATTAATCAGTTTATTTAATTTTTATCAAAAAATGATTTATTATGTTAAGAAAGAGAAAAATCATGACTATTAAAATAGCTCCTTCTATGCTCAGTGCAGATTTTGCCAATCTTGAAAGAGATTTAAAAAAAGTGGAGGAAACAGGCGCCGACCTTCTTCATCTGGATATTATGGATGGCCATTTTGTTCCTAATATTACTATGGGGCCGGACCAGGTTGCCCAGCTGCGAAAGACAATTACGATTCCTTTTGATGTCCATTTAATGATCAGTGAACCACTCAAATATATTGATCAATTTGCCGACGCGGGAGCTGATATTATCACGGTGCATATGGAATCGGAAAATGATATCCAGGCTTGTATTGATGCTATTGTTGCAAAAGGGGTCAAGCCCGGACTTGTTTTATCTCCGGATACACCTTTGAGTGTTCTCGAACCCTATCTTGATCAGATTGATATGATCTTATTAATGGGTGTGTACCCTGGCTTTGGCGGCCAAAGTTATATTAAGGAAAGCACCGAAAAAATAAAAGCATGTCGAAAAATGATCAATGGACGTTTGATTGATTTAGAGGTTGATGGGGGTGTCAACTTCGAAACCATTAAAGAAATAGTCAAAGCCGGAGCCAATGTGATCGTTTCAGGCTCGTGCCTTTTTAAAGGCGATATGAAAGAAAATATGAAACGGTTTAGAAAAATCATCCAAGAGTAAAGGTTTAAAAACCTGAAAGAGGAGAAAAATCGATGAAACTTGTTTTAGTTGCATGTGGGACAGCCCTGGCAACCTCCACGGTGGTGGCGCGAAAGATTGAAACAATTGCGAAAGAGCATGGGATTGAGTGTCGGACCATCCAGGCCAAAGCCGCGGATGCCTTTAAAAAATCCCAGGAGCTTCATCCGGATGCCATTGTCTGTACTTGCCAGCTCGATGGTGAATCTGACATTCCCATCATTAATGGTCGGGCATTTCTGACGGGTATCAACATCCAAAGTACCATTGATCAGTTAGTGGAGATCTTAAAAAAATAGAAAAATAAAAATAAAAAAAGCCGCAATTCCAACGTGAGTTAACTCATGCTGGAATTGCGGCTTTTTTTATACAAGTAAGGAGTATTATTTTAAACCCAGACATGAAACAATTTCGTCAATTCCGGTTAAGATATGGTCAGGTCGATAGGGGAAATCCTTTACCGTTTCACAGCTGGATACCCCACTGAGAACTAGAAAAGTGGTTAAACCGGATTCGATACCCGCGATGATGTCGGTATCCATACGATCGCCAATAATGGCCGCATCGGCACTGTGAACCCCCAGGCGCTTAATGCCGGTGCGCATCATCAAAGGGTTTGGTTTGCCAACATAATAGGCTGATTTCCCTGTGGCAAGTTCAATCGGGGCTAAAAAGGCACGACAGGCAGGGATAATCCCTTCCTCGTCAGGTCCGGTTAAATCCGGGTTAGTGCCAATGAGCTTGGCACCCTTTTGGATAAGGCGCACGGCCTTTAAAATGTTAGTGTAATTATAATTCTGTGTTTCTCCGACAATGACATAATCGGGATTCATATCATTCATGGAAATCCCTGCATCGTACAGAGCATTCATTAGCCCGGGGTCACCAATTACGTAAGCTGAGCCATCGGGGCATTGATCTTTAATAAATTTAGCCGTGGCTAAAGCACTGGTGTAAAAATGACTTTCATCAATTTCCAGGCCCAGCCGATTGAGCTTTTCCTTTAATTCAATGGGCGAACGGGCACTGGAGTTGGTTAAAAACAGGAAGTTTTTATCCTCGGCATAAAGCCAGTTTACAAATTCGATGACTCCCGGTAAAAGCCGGTTGCCATGATAGATAACACCATCCATATCGCACAGAAAGCCTTTTTTTGCCTTAAGTATATCGATTAATTCTTCGTTCATTTGCTACCTCCAGTATTTTTTTTTACTTGTTTTAATAATTTGCATTTTATTATATACTATTAAAGCATGAATCGACTTAAATAAATAGGGGTTTCATGTAAAATCGGTTGACAAAAATAGGGCCAAATATTATTAAAAAGTTTCTATGAAACGATACTAATTTTTTTCATTGTCGAGTATGAATTTACACGAGGATCCATGATAAACTGAAAACCCAGATTTAAATATATGAATTTCAGGAAGACAGAGGAACCCAATGGAAACGATTTTAAAAAAGTATGATGATATGCGGATTATGCGTATGATAAAAAAACAGTTGCTCAATTGCGATCATTCCCTTGAAGAATTAAAAAAGGAATACAACGATAAGGATGATGAGCTCCTGGTTTTAGGTATCACAAGAGAAGTGACAAAACGTCCGGTCGATGAAGAGGCGATAGAAGCTTTAATATTAAGACTTGAAGCTTTGCAAAAAGAAATTGCCAACCTTGAAGAAGATAAAAGCAAGCTCGCCATATACAACCCCTACACCGGCCGTTAGTTTAAGCGCAAAAAAATAAGACCTCTGACTTAGCAGAGGTCTTCGCGGTTGGCGACAAAATCGTCCCGAGGACAATGGTAAATCGTTGTCGGCTGCATGATCGTACAGGCTAGCGCCTGTTCGCCATGATGCCGACAACTGATGTTACGATTGTCCCCGGGACTTACTTTTTACTTTGCCTACATTCACAGACCGCTAGCTTAGCAGAGGTCTTCTTTTTTTACAAAAAAAATAAAAGTACAGTAAACGTGAATGGAAAAATCTAAGCTAATTCTGAAGCATGAACGGTACCGGTTGCCAAAGCGTTGTCTTTTAATTCTTCATAAAGACCGGCCAAAGAAATGTACAGGTAGGGGTTGGAATAGAAAATACCGACGATTCCAAAGGTGATCCCGCTGAGCAGTGACCAGCCAATAAAGCTGAGGATCATAACGAAAATATCGCCTTTATAGCCTTCAGTCATACGCATTGAAATTTTAAGGGCTTCTTTAGCGGTGACATTGGGATGATCAGCCAGAATATAGGGTGTCATGGAGTAGGCAAGGGATTTGATAATACCGGGGACAATAAAAAGTAATGTCCAAAGATAAATAAAGAGGTACATCCACAGCATGCCACCCAGTTTTCGTCCATAATTGCTGAATCCAGTCGAAAACATGGTTTCAACCGTTGGATTTTCACCTCGGTAAATACATAAAGAAAAGTAGTTTAGGCCGACTAAAATGGGGGGCGCTAAAAACAGTGCACCAAGGCCCATAAGGAATGAAGAAGCAGCAGTAACGGTACCAATGATTAAAAAGGCTAGAACAGTTGTTCCGACCGCAATCCAATAATTATTAGAAAATTGCTGTTTTGAAAGTGTTTTGATCTCTTGTCGTGTTTTCATAAAAATCTCCTTTTCATTTATTCCAATATATAGTATCATAATGAATGGTTTTAAACAAGTCTTGGTATACAGCGAACAGGTTTAAGGTACAGTTTAGACTCGTCGGCGATAATAGAATGATTCTAAAAAAAGAAGGAGAATGATGACAATTCAATCAATTGCAGAAGAAAATGTTATGATCGGTCGTTATCGACATTTCAAAGGAAAAGAATATGAAGTAATCCATATCGGAAAGAATAGTGAAACCCTGGAGTCCATGGTAATTTATCGACCGATGTATGGTGAAAAGGGTATTTGGGTTCGCCCGGCATCGATGTGGAATGAAGAAATTGAGCGTGACGGAGTTACCTTGAAACGCTTTAAATATATAGGGGAAACTCTTGAAAATGAGATTAAAACAGAGAGTAATTTAGATGTAAAAGCTTTTTTAGCTGATTTAAAAGGGCTATTGAAAATTGAATCCACCAATAACGAAGCTGGAATGGTTACCTCCGAAGCGCCGCTGGGAACGGGGATTAATGATGCCATTGATTATCTGCTTGATCTGGGGAAAAATTTCGGATTTAAAACAAAGAATTTAGATGGCTATTGTGGTTATATCGAAATGGGTGAAGGTGACGAAATGGTAGCCATGCTTAATCATGTGGATACCGTTGCCGTCGGGGGAGGATGGACGGTACCCCCGTTTGATCTAACCCTTCAGGATGATAAAATTTATGGCCGCGGGGCCATCGATAACAAAGGGCCTGCCATGGTCTCGCTTTATGCCATGAAAGCCTTAGCCGAAACCGGAATCCCTTTAAATAAAAGAGTCCGTCTGATTATTGGCGGAGATGAAGAAGGGGATGCATGGCGATGTATGAAGCGTTATAAAGATACCGAAGAATTGCCCGGCGCTTCTTTCTCACCGGATTCCCGTTTCCCGGCTATTTTTGCAGAAAAAGGAATGTTAAGAATCTGTTTAAAGAAGGCCCTGGATTCTGGTACGAATGAAATGACTTTTTTCAGTGGCAACCAAATTAACACAGTGCCTGATTATGCAAAAGCCATTGTGGATGGGGTAACCTATAAAAGTTATGGAAAATCTGCCCATGCCTCCGAACCGGATAACGGCGTAAATGCAATTTTTCGGTTAGCCCAAAAATTAAAGGCAAGAGAAATAAAACATCCTTTCCTGGAATTGCTTGAAGTAGTAAGCTTAGATGGTTTTAATATCAGGATATCCGATGAGATCTCCGGAGCGTTGACTTTAAACCCCTCGATTGCCCGGGTGGATGCCGAAGAAGCGGTATTGGAATGCGATATCCGGTATCCGGTGTCTGTTGAAATAAAAGATATCGAAGAACAAATTGCAGCAGCGGTAAAACCCTACGGTTTTTCATTTGAAATTCTGGAAGAATTAGGACCATTGCATGTGGATCGGGAAAGCGCTTTGGTGAAATCCCTCCAAAAAGTATACCGGGAATATAGCGGTGATAGCAGTGGTCCGATGACCAGTGGCGGGGCGACCTATGCCCGAGCCTTTGATAATGCCGTGGCTTTTGGCGGAAGATTTCCCGGGGAAGCGAATATGTGTCATCAAACCGATGAATATTGGAGCCTGGAAAGCATGAAGAAAAATTTTGATATCATTCTCAAAGCCCTGGAGGTTTTGGCAAAATAAAAAAATCAAACCAATCCCATTGTCGACCATAAAATAATTTTGGTTGACAATGGGATTTTTTCGTGTAAAATAATGGAGAGAGGTGATTAAATGTCAGTAAAACAGTCGGTACTTCAGGCATTAGAAGAAAACCGAGAAATTTGTGTTTCCGGAGAGCAGTTGGCAAAAAAATTAAGTGTATCCCGTTCGTCGATTTGGAAGGCCATTAAGTCTTTAAAAGAAGAGGGTTATGATATCGCAGCTACCACCAATAAGGGCTATCGTCTGGAAACCGGATCAGACGTGTTGTCTTTTGAAGGCATGGTTCCCTGGCTGGCACCAGAAAATAAAAATTTAGTGATTAAAGCCTATAAAACTATTGGATCCACCAATCAGGTGGCCAAAAAAATGGCCATGGATGGGGAATCCCATGGGACCGTAGTCATTGCCGAGGAACAAACCCAGGGCCGGGGACGGATGGGCCGGGATTTTTACTCTCCGGCTGGCAGTGGCATTTACATGAGTTTGATTCTACGCCCTGATGTATATGCCAGTGAAGCGGTACTGGTAACCACCGCAGCGTCGGTAGGAGTGTATCGGGCCATCAAAAAGGTCACCGATAAAGACCCTCAAATTAAATGGGTGAACGATATTTATCTGGAAGACCGGAAAATTTGTGGAATCCTCACCGAAGCTGTCACCAATTTTGAAACAGGACTGGTGGAATGTGTGATTATTGGAATTGGAGTGAATTTCAGATTGCCTGAAAATAATTTTCCCGGGGAATTAAATGACGTTGCCGGGTCGTTATTCCGAGAAAAGCCGGATACCCTGACCCGAAATCGTTTGGCGGCAGAAATCATCAACGCCGTTCTGGAACTGTGTAATGATTTGGGAAACCGTGATTTTTTAAAAGAATACAAAGCCCATTCCATGGTGCTGGGCCATGAAATCAGCGTGTGTCAGCATAATAGCTGGTTACCGGCCCGGGCGATTGACATCAGCGAAGACGGCGGTTTGATTATCGAAAATGAAGCTGGTCAGTTACAGACCTTAAATTCAGGTGAAATCAGTATAAGAAGGATGGATAAAAAATGATCAAAAACAATACTTTCAACATCCGCAATCTGGCGCTTTGCGCATTGTTTACAGCCCTTATTTCGGTGGGCGCCTTTATAAAAATTCCGCTTCCGGGAATTCCCTTTACCCTCCAAACTCTTTTTGTGCTTTTAGCGGGGATGCTATTGGGATCAAAGCGTGGCGCCATTGCGGTTTTGGTTTATATTTTCATTGGACTTGTGGGCATCCCGGTATTTTCCGGAGGTGGTGGAATACTCTATGTGTTAAAACCAAGCTTTGGTTATATCATCGGTTTTGCCCTGGGGGCTTTTGTGACTGGATTGATAGCGGAACGAAAGCCGGAGTCATCGATTTTTCGCTTGATCCTGGCTGGGCTGGCCGGAACCGCGGTGATCTATGCCCTGGGCTTGACCTGGTACTATTTTATTGCCAACTATTATCTGGGGACCCCCATGGGTGCAGGCGCTTTGATGGTTTCCGGATTTCTGATGACCTTCCCGGCGGATCTAATCAAAATAGCATTGAGTGTCGTATTGGCCAAACGACTGGCACCTTTTATCGACAGAGCTATGTTGAAAGAAGCATGAAATAAGAAAAAAGGGTTCCTTTTTATTTAATATTTTAAAGGTAATTGCGAAACTCAAAAGAATCGAACAATTGTTGCTTTGATGTCAGTTTTCACAA
>NZ_LGYO01000010.1 GCF_001263355.1 Acetobacterium bakii | reverse complement strand
TGGCTTAACCGGATTCAAAGTTATTGTCGGCGGAGCACCGGTAACCCCGGAATATGCCACCGAAATCGGCGCCGACGGATTTGCTCCCGATGCCGGAACCGCCGCAGTCAAAGCCAAAGAACTGGCAACCGCATAATTCAGCTGCCACACAGGAAAACGACGACTTTCGTTGTCTGTTGATATCGAACAATTTTTTACTAGGTCGGACAACATTTTCTCGTATTGTCCGCCTAAGACGTTACAAAATCTTTTTAAAGCAGGCGGATCGGTATAAAGGCCGATTATTAATGACTGTTACAATAAAAACTAAATATAAATCAAGGAGGAACAATTATGTTAACGAAAAGACAAAATTTAATGGAAACTATTAAAGGTGGAAATCCTGACCGGTTTGTGAAACAATATGAATATATGGATCTGATTATGGAAGCTCCGATAGGGGCAATGTGTGGACCCGGTCAGACAATCAAGAATGGCTGGGGTATTACCTTTACATGGCCAGAAGGTCAATTGGGCGGTTTTCCTATCCATGATGATGCACACAAGGTATTAAAAGACATTACCAAGTGGAGAGAGCAGGTTATAGCACCGGCTGTTGAAACTTCGGACGAAGCCTGGGCGGCAGCGGTTGCCCACGCCAATGCGGTTGATCGCACTGAACAATTTGCAACGGCTTTTGTTGCCCCCGGTATCTTTGAAATGACCCATCACCTGATGAGCATGGAAGATGCTTTAATGGCTCTGTATGAAGAACCTGAAGACATGCATGACCTTATTGATTACCTGGTTGACTATGAGCTGGCCTATGCCAAAGAAATGATTAGTCGTCTGCATCCAGATTGTATTTTCCATCATGATGACTGGGGCAGTCAACGTTCGTCTTTCGTTTCGCCGGCAATGTTTGACGAATTCTTTGTGCCTGCCTATAAGAAAATTTACGGTTACTATAAAGAAAACGGCGTTGAACTGATTGTTCACCACAGCGATTCCTATGCGGCTAATCTTGTGCCTGCGATGATTGAAATGGGTATTGATATTTGGCAGGGCGTTATGACCACCAATAATGTTCCTGAACTCATCGAAAAATACGGCAAACAAATCTCATTCATGGGCGATATTGACAGTGGCGTCGTTGATTTTGCCGGCTGGACACCAGAAATCATTCAACATTACACAGAACTCGCCTGTAAGGAATGTGGTAAACTATACTTTATTCCGGGTGCAAGCCATGGCCTGAATTTTGGATGTTACCCTGGTGTATATGAATCAAATGACGAAGCAATTGATAAAATGACCAAGGAAATGTTTTAAAAATATTTTTTTTTCGAGTTAAATAATTTATAGCGCTATTCTAGCTGGAACAAAATAAAGTTCAGGCATGGATAGCGCTATTTATGGTATAATTTGCTAAATATAATAAGAAAGCGCAGGAAAAGAATGATGATTGAAATAAAAGATATGCTGGACTTGGCATACGAAAATGGCTTTACAAAAGCGGTGGAGCTTGATGTGACCTCGCTTCATTTATATCCGGATGTGCGAGAAATGTGTGCGGCTAACAAATGTAAGATATATGATACAAATTGGGCATGTCCGCCTGGGTGTGGAACCCTGGCGGAATGTGAAGAAAAAACAAAGAAATACAAGCGTGGTATCATCGTTCAGACAACAGGCAAGTTAGAAGACAGTTTTGATTTTGAAGGTATGGAAGATATAAAAGAGAAACAAAATATATGTTTGAATCAATTCATTCATAAGCTGCACGATATGAAAATTAACATGCTGCCTCTTGGAGATGGCTGTTGTTCCCTTTGTGAGAAGTGCACTTACCCGGAAAAGGAATGTCGTTTTCCGGATCAGGCAATGTCATCGATGGAAGCTTTCGGTATTTTAGTAAGCGATTTGTGTAAATTAAATAATATACCATATTACTATGGGCCCAATACATTGACTTATGTTGGTTGTGTGTTATTCGATTAGTATGCTTTAATTGTATGTGTTGCTGTTCGATTTTAACAAATCGAACAGCAGACCTAAAACGCCGCTGGAATTTTTATTCCAGCGGCGTTTTAGGTTATGATATTATTTTAATTATTATGATTTAAATACAAAAACTATAAAATACAAAAATTTTTCTCCATGTGTATTTTAATTTTCTTTTCTATTTTAAAGGAGTCTTCAATAACCGCTGCAATAATATCTTGATCAAGTCCCATGTTAGTAAGTAAAAGGTGAATGCTGGCGTTCACAAAATCAATCGAGGAACAATCGATAAGCCCTGCATCATAAGCTAAGTTAGCACCCTGGGTGGCACCCATATTGGCATAAGTTATGAATGCAATCTCAAAGTCACTATAGTGGAGGTCACAGCTTTTAGCTAAATTGTCATAAAAATTTGTCATGACACTATGTTCCTTATAGATGACATTTTCGGCCAGTAAATCATAATAAAAGCGACTAAAATTTTTGTTCATTCGGATGTTCTGATGATGGATTCGCATTTCAACAGCTGTCTGTAATAAAAGAGTGGTTTCAATATTTGCCGCATCTAATTTTTGGCGCACCAAATTTTTATAGGCATTCATAATTTCATCGTAAATCATGATCCCCAAACCGCCTTTTGATCCAAAATAATAGTTGATGAGTCCCACATTTGCGCCGGATTCCTTGGCGATTTTCAGGCAGGTGGTATTTGTATAGCCGTATTCATAAAATAAACTCTTGGCAGATTCATATATTTTTTCTTTTGTCTCAATTCCAACCTTGTATTTTCCCATTTTTTCAACTTTCTATGCTTTATTTTATAATTAGGTTTAAATTTAATTGTATTATAGGGAATTTTCTTATAAATCTTATCATATTTTAAAATTAAAAACAAGCGAAAGCCATTGTAAAACACATCACTTGACATGATTTATTGTCTATGCTAATATTAAGTTTATAAATTAGTAAATTACTAATTTATAAACTTAATATTAAGGAGAGAAAAATGAAAATTCCAACAACATTGAAGCATAAACCGGTGATTGTATCCGAAGATTATGACGAAATAGATGGACGAGATATTAATTCCGATGCAAAAGGTTTATCCATTGGCCTGGCCCAGTGGAATGATCGCGGAAAAGTTGATGTTTCGGCAAAGATCTGGCGCTATACCGGGGAAAAATGGTCAAGACAATCCGAGGAAATGCCGTTGCATCGGGTTATTGATCTAGCTATTTTTGTTTGCCGAACCAAGCAGTATTTTAGAGAAGCTTATCGCTATGAAAAGCTTTATGATGAAAATGAGCCTCAAATCGACCGCATTGCATTACAGGGTGGGGCCATGAGTGTATCAGTATGTATGGATAATCCTTTATTGGACGAGGATATAAAATTAGTCCAACAGGCATTGGCTGAAGATGATGAATTGATGGGGGAACGGTTATCCCGATTGGCCGGCATTCTAAGAGAGATGGGTTATTAAATGAAAATGGAGCGAACAAAAAAAGAGATCATCACTGAGTATAAAGAACGCAAAATTTTGGGTGGTATTTTTGTTATTCGAAACATTGACTCTGGAAAAATACTTGTGGATTCCACCACAAATTTACAAGGGGCACAAAATCTTTTTGCGTTTTCAAAGAAAACCGGATCCTGTGGGATGATAAAACTCCAAAAAGACTGGACTATTACTGGAAAAGATCGCTTTGTTTTTGAAGTCTTAGAGGAACTGGAAAAAGGTGAAACCCAGACATTGAAAGAATATAAGGATGATATTGAAGTGTTGAAGTTGATGTGGAAGGAAAAATTGGCAAATGCCACTTTTTATTAAAAATGTCTCAAGCATTAAATTGCTTGAGACGTTTTTAAATGCATTCAAAATCTTAGCATTGATTTAACCATTCCCGATTAAAGGCAATGGCTTTTTTTACTTGTTCTTCAGCGGGACCACCGATGATATTGCGTTGATTTACACAAACATTCAAGTCGATGGCCTGGTAAATGGTATCATCAAAAACAGGAGAGACGCTATGGTATTCTGCCAGTGTTAATTCGTCCAGACTTTTCTGATGGTCCAGGGCATAGAAAACCAGTTTCCCGATGATTTCATGGGCATTTCTAAAAGCAACCCCATGCTTCACCAGCCAGTCAGCGGCATCGGTGGCGTTTGAAAAACCGCCGGCGGCCGCTTTCACCATAACCGCTTTATTGACGGTCATGGTTTTGACCATTTTGGTAAAAGTAATGGCGCAGATGCTGATGGTATCGTAGGCATCAAATACCGGTTCTTTATCTTCCTGCATGTCTTTGTTGTAGGCTAGCGGAATGCCTTTCATGGTGGTGAGAAAGCCCAGAAGATCTCCGTAAACCCGGCCTGTTTTGCCACGAACCAGTTCGGCGATGTCGGGGTTTTTCTTTTGGGGCATAATACTGCTGCCGGTACTGAAGGCATCATCCAGGGTGACAAAGTTAAATTCACTGGTGCACCATAAAATGATTTCTTCGGAAAAACGGCTGAGGTGCATCATGAATACCGCCGCAGCTTCCAGAAAATCGATACAGAAATCACGGTCGGAAACGCCGTCCAGGCTGTTGAGAGAGACGGCGGCAAAACCGAGTTCCAAAGCAACAGATTCCCGATCCAGGGGATAGGTGGTGGTGGCCAGTGCACCTGAACCCAGGGGCAGGGTATCGGACATCGCATAAACCTGTTGCATGCGGATCATATCACGCTTGAACATTTCCACATAGGCCATGAGATGATGACTAAAGGTAATCGGTTGAGCCCGCTGGAGGTGGGTGTAGCCCGGCATAATGGTTTTGGTGTGTTCATCAGCCAAATCCAGCAGCGTGGTTATCAGCTCACTCATGAGTCCCTTTATATCTTGGGAAATATCCTTGACGTAAAGGCGCATATCGGTGGCAACTTGATCGTTTCGGCTGCGTCCGGTATGAAGTTTTTTTCCGACCTCGCCAATGCGTTCGGTGAGGATGGCTTCGACATTCATGTGAATATCTTCCATGGCGACGGAAAACTCGACCTTACCGGCTTCAATATCTTCTAAAATATCCAGCAGTGTGCTTATAATCAATTCAGACTCTTTTGGATCAATGATGTTCTGTTTGCCCAACATCCGGGCATGGGCGATACTGCCCAGAACATCCTGTTTGTAAAGGCGTTGATCAAAAGAAATAGACGAGTTAAAATCATCGGTTAAAAGGTCGGTTTTCTTGGAAAACCGACCTCCCCACATTTTTTTCATCAGTATTTATTCTCCTTTTTCTTCTCGGCTTAAACGCATCAGGGCACGAACCTTCAGTGGCAAACCAAAGAGATGAATGAAACCTTCAGCATCCTTATGATCATAAAGATCACCGGTGGTGAAGCTGGCAATTTCGGCATTGTATAAGGAGTAAGGTGAAGCGACCCCGGTCAGAATAATGTTTCCTTTGTAGAGTTTCACTTGGACGGTTCCGGTTACGGTTTTTTGAGTTTCATTCACAAAAGCAGTCAATGCTTCGCGAAGGGGGGTATACCATTCACCATTATAAGCAAGTTCGGCAAATTTAACGGCAGCCTGTTGCTTAAAGCCAAAGGTTTGGCGATCCAGACACATGTGTTCCAGTTCTTCATGGGCCTTATAAAGGATGGAACCGCCGGGGGTTTCGTAAATCCCACGGGATTTCATACCAACGATACGGTTTTCAATGAGATCAACCACGCCAATGCCATGTCGTCCGCCGATGATATTAAGCTCGCTGAGTAATTCCCGGCCACTCATGGCAATGCCATTAAGCTTGGTGGGAATACCTTCGATAAACTCCAGGTCGACGATTTCAAATTCATCAGGCGTGTCTTCAATGGGGGTGGTCATTTGCAGTAATTTTTTATACTGCGGTTCCAGGGAGGGATCTTCCAATTCAAGGCCTTCATGGCTCATGTGCAAGATGTTTTTATCCCGGCTGTAGCTGTTGCTGACGGTCATTGGCACTTTAATATCGTGGAGGATACAATAATCCATGGCATCTTCTCGGGATTTAATATCCCAGATTCGCCAGGGAGCGATAATTTTTAGTTGCGGGGCAAGGGCTCCGATGGTCAATTCAAAACGGACTTGATCATTTCCTTTACCGGTGGCACCGTGACAAATCGCATCAGCGCCTTCCAGTTCTGCATATTTTACCAGAACCTTGGCAATTAACGGACGTGCTAGGGAAGTTCCCAGTAAATATTTTTTTTCATAAACCGCATCAGCTTTTAGGGCTGGCCAGACAAAGTCTTCAACGAATTCATCGGTGACATCTTCAATGATCAGTTTGCTGGCTCCTGAGGACAGGGCTCTTTCTTCCAGGCCTTCCAGTTCAGTGCCCTGTCCGACGTCCACACAAACGGCAATAACATCATAATCGTAGGTGTTTTTTAACCATGGTATAATAGTGGTGGTATCTAATCCACCGGAATAGGCAAGAATTACTTTTTTTCTCAATGTTGTATCCTCCTGAAAGTTAATATATAACTATAATTTTATTTTAATTTCATGAATGATTATACAATCAAATGAACGCTAATGCAAGTAAAAAAAGAATAAAATTTAAATATACTTATAATTATTCATAAATAATGCTTGAATATTCATCGAAGTTCCGATATAATGCTGGAATAAATAAATTTTCCAAAATTGTAAATTTTAAAAACACACAGACACCATTCAATTAATTTGATAGAATAGACACAACGAAATTGTTTCTATATAAGTAACGTTAGGGAGGTAAAAAAATGATAAAAGCATCTGTAATAGGTGGAACCGGTTATGCCGGTCAGGAATTGATCCGAATATTGATGAGACATCCTGATGTTGAGATTGTGACAGTGGGGTCCCGAAGCTTTGCCGGTCAGAAGCTGAGTGATATTTATGGGAATTACACGGGACTGACTGATATTCGCTGTGAAGCGGCCGATATCAACATCCTGGCGGAAACGTCGGATGTGGTCTTTCTTGCGCTTCCTCATGGCATTGCCTCAAAGCTGATTACTGAGGATATATTGAAAAAAACGAAAATTGTTGACCTGGGTGCAGACTTTAGGCTAAAGGATGTTTCCGTCTATGAGGATTGGTACAAAACCGAGCATTTTAATAAATCCTTATTAAAGGAAGCTGTTTATGGTTTATGCGAATTACATCGCAATGACATAAAAAAGGCCCGCTTGATTTCGAACCCGGGATGTTATACAACCTGCAGTATTCTGAGCCTGGCACCTCTGATTAAGAATAATCTGATTGACGAAAACAGTATTATTATTGATGCGAAATCAGGGGTTACCGGAGCCGGTCGGGGAACGGTGTTAGACGTTATGTATTCCGAATGCAATGAAACCGTTAAAGCATATAAAATCGGCGAGCACCGCCACACCCCGGAAATCGAACAGGAACTGCATTTATTCAATGGCGGCGATTTTAAACTGTTATTTACGCCCCATCTTGTGCCCATGAACCGAGGCATCCTGGCTTTATGCTATGCCAACCTAAAAAAAGATATCAGCGTGGCAGCGCTTCAGGATTTATACCGGGACTTTTACAAGGATGAATACTTTGTTCGTCTTTTAGCCGGAGAAAAATTGCCAGAAACCCGTTGGGTCAAGGGCACAAATTTTTGTGATATCGGATTAAAGGTCGACCCTCGCACCAATCGGGTGATTGTTGTCGGCGCCATTGACAACCTCATCAAAGGGGCGGCGGGACAGGCTGTTCAAAATATGAATATATTATTTGATTTAAATGAAAAAACAGGAATTGACTTTATTGCCGACTTCCCAATCTAAGCAGGAGCGTAGACATGAAAATAATTGAAGCGGGTGGTGTGACAACCCCTAAAGGTTTTAAAGCAGGTGGAATACACTGCGGAATTAAAAAGCAGGCTCTTGATCTTGGCATAATTTATTCTGAGGTGATGGCAACCGCGGCGGTAATGACCACCACCAATCTGGTAAAAGCAGCGCCGATTCTCTGGTGTATGGAGGTAATGAAAAACCCGAATGTCCAGGCGGTTATTGTCAATAGCGGCAATGCTAATGCCTGTACCGGAGAACAGGGACGGTCGGTTGTGCTGTCAACGGCAAAAAAACTGGGAACAACCCTTAACATTGGACCTGAGACTATTTTAATCGCATCCACCGGGGTGATCGGGCTGCCGCTGCCGGTTGAAAAGATTCTATCCGGAATTGATGAATTGGTGCCTCTATTGGGGTCTTCCTCTGAGGAGGGATTATTGGCGGCCCAGGCAATTCTGACAACCGACACAATGGCTAAAACCATTGGCGTAGAAATTACAATTAACGGTGTATCCGTAAAAATTGGGGGAATGGCAAAGGGCTCAGGGATGATTCATCCAAACATGGCAACCATGCTTTCATTTGTAACAACCGATGCGGCCATTGATGCTGATGTTCTTCAAAAGCTGTTAAGAGAAACCACCATCGATAGTTATAATATGATTTCAGTGGATGGTGACACCAGCACCAATGATATGGTAACCGTTTTGGCCAATGGCATGGCGGGCAATGAAAAACTTACCGAAAACAGCCCTGATTTTGAAGTTTTCAGGGAAGCCTTTGTTTATGTTCATAAATGGCTGGCCAAGAAAATAATCCGGGATGGCGAAGGTGCCACAAAATTTTTGGAAGTGAATGTCCGAGGGGCAAAAACCAAGGATGATGCCCGGGTATTAGCGAAATCCGTGACCACTTCCAGTCTGGTCAAAACAGCTATTTTTGGTGAAGATGCCAATTGGGGACGGGTTCTGTGTGCTCTTGGTTATGCGGGTGCGCCCTTTGATCCCAATAAGGTTTCGCTGGTGTTTTCAAGCCAGGCGGGGATGATCACGTTACTTAATGATGGCGTTCCCATTGCCTTTGACGAGGACGAAGCCAAAAAAGTATTGTCGGAAACGGATATTACCATTATCGTGGAATTACAAGAGGGCGATGAAAAAGCCGTGGCCTGGGGTTGTGATCTGTCCTATGAGTATGTTAAGATTAACGGCGACTATCGAAGCTAAAAATCGAGGTAGCTGCCCGTTGCAGTTCCTGATAAAGGCTAAGAGCAAGGCTTGTTTTAGAATAAGCAAATAACAAAGAAAGTAGACTTAAATGGAAAAATATATTGAAAAGGCAAATATTCTCATTGAAGCATTGCCCTATATTCAACAGTTTAAAAAGAAAACCATGGTCATTAAATATGGCGGCAGTTTCATGTATGACGAGAATATTAAACAATCGGTAATGGATGATATTGCCCTCATGCGTCTGGTGGGGATTCGCCTGATTATCGTTCATGGCGGCGGTAAGGATATTTCTGGACTTTTAAATGATCTTGACATTCAAACCGAGTTTGTGGAAGGTTTGCGGGTCACCAATGAAAAGGTGGTTGAAATTGCAGAAATGGTTTTATCAGGAAAGATTAACAAAGAAATCGTTCAGCTGCTCCAAAATCGGGAAATTACCGCAGTGGGTCTTTCGGGCAAAGATGCGGGGATGATTAAGGTTAAAAAGAAATTTGTTAATAATCTGGACATCGGCTTTGTGGGTGACATCATTCGGGTCGACAGCCGCATTTTAACAACGTTGCTAAAGGAAGATTACCTGCCGGTAATCGCCCCCATCGGAACGGACAAAACCGGACAAAGTTATAATATCAATGCGGATCATGTGGCCTATGCCATTGCCAAGGCGGTGAAGGCTGAAAAACTGATTTATTTAACCGATACTGATGGAGTTTACATGGATCCTGATAATCCGGATTCCATCATTCGACGTCTTTTCGCTGAAAATGTTCAGAAACTGATTGAAGAGGGAATCATCTCCGGAGGGATGATTCCCAAGGTTGAAAACAGTGTGGATGCCCTCAACCAAGGCGTGAATTCAGTGCATATTCTGGATGGGAAGGTCGAACACTCGTTGCTGCTTGAACTATTTACTGCGGCCGGGGTAGGGACCATGATTCGACGATCAATTTTATAGGAGGCAGGAAAGTGAATTTAATAACACGCGGAAATAATGTAATTATGGAAACATACAAGCGTTTTCCCTTGGTCTTTGAAAAGGGTCAGGGGTGTGTGCTGACAGATACGGACGGAAAAGAATATTTGGATTTTGTGGCCGGGATTGCCGTGGATGTATTGGGTCATGCTCATCCGGGTCTGCTGGAGGCGATGAAAAATCAAATGGAAAAACTGGTTCATATTTCCAATTTATATTGGTCTGAACCGGGAATTGAATTGGCAGAAATACTTACCAGGGAAAGTGGCCTGGATAAGGTTTTCTTTTGCAATAGTGGGGCAGAAGCCTGTGAGGCCGCATTAAAACTGTGTCGTGTCTATGCAAAATTAAGAAAAAGCAAGGATGCAGTGGAAATCATAGCCATGGACAATTCTTTCCACGGCCGAACCTATGCGGCCATCACGGCCACCGGACAAAAGAAGTACCAGCAAAATCTGGAGCCGCTAATGCCAGAAATATATCATGTGCCCTTTAATGATATCGAAGCACTTAAAGCAAAGATCAGTCCCAAAACCTGTGGGATCATTTTAGAACCCATCCAGGGTGAAGGCGGCATTTTTCCGGCGTCGATTGACTATTTAAAAGAAGTCAGGAAAATTTGTGATGAAGAGAATATTGTCCTTATTTTTGATGAGGTTCAATCGGGCATGGGCCGTTCCGGAAAATTATTTGCTTACCAGCAATTTGGTATTGTTCCGGATATTGTGACCATGGCAAAGGGTTTAGGCGGTGGTGTTCCCATCGGTGGTATTATTGCAAAAAACCATGTGGCCGAGGTCTTTACTCCCGGCACCCATGCGTCAACATTTGGCGGAAATCCATTTGTTTGTGCCACCGCAAAATATGTTTTAGAAACCCTGACCGCTCCGGGATTCTTTAATTCGGTCGAGAAAAAAGGCGCCTATTTACAATCAAAATTGGAAGCATTAAAGAAAGATCACCCCTCAATTATCGAGGTTCGAGGCATGGGTCTGATGATTGGGGTTGAAGTATCAACCGATACCGGTGCGATTGTTGCCAAGGCCATGGAAAAAGGTCTGCTGCTCATCGGCGCCGGCAGCAGTGCCATTCGTTTTGTACCACCGCTGATTGTCAGCAAAGAAGAAATTGACCAGGCAGTGCAGATTTTTTCAGAGTGTTTATAGAACGCATTAACAGCAATTCAGAGCTTTGGGACTGCAGAAGAATAAAGTAAGTCCCGGGGACAATCGTAACATCAGTTGTCGGCATCATGGCGAACAGGCGACAGCCTGTCCGATCATGCAGCCGACAACGATTTACCATTGTCCCCGGGACGGTTTACCAGCAAACCCAGAGCTTTAAACAGCTCTTTTTTTAATCAGTGTTTTTTAAGGAAAATTGATACCGTGGTGCCTTCATCAAGCTGGCTTTCGATGACCAGCCGGCCGTGGTGGATCGCAATGATGCTGTCGATGATCGATAGGCCCAAACCGGACCCGCCGGTTTCCCGGGAACGGTCACGGCTGATCCGGTAAAAACGTTCCTTGATTTTTTCCAACTCGTCGGATGGTATGCCAACTCCGGTATCACGGATAAAAACAACATTGGTATTCTGGCCGCCGGCCTTACAGCCCAGGGAAATGGTTCCGCCATTGGGGGTGTATTTTTTGCTGTTGTCAATCAGACCGCGAATGGCCTGGACCAACAGACTTTCGTTGCCCCGGACAAAGGCTTGGTTGCAGGATTCCATATGGTAGTCATGGTCGGGATCAATCATGGAAGATTCGAAATATATTTTTTCTAAAATAATGGAAACATCCAACAACTCAAAATCTTCATTAAAATAATTGTTTTCAATGCGGGTAATCAGCAATAAGTCTTCAACCATTTTTTTCATGCCCTGAACTTCTTCACTGATGGCTTCAATCGATTCATCCATGAGCTGAGGATCATCTTTTCCCCAATCTCTGAGTATCTGGTTATAACCCTGGATCACGGTCAGGGGAATACGAAGTTCGTGAGAGGCATCGGAAACAAAACGCTTTTGGTTTTCAAAAGCAGATTCGAGTTTTTGAATCATTTGATTCAGTGAAATAATCAGTTGATCCAGTTCATCTTTGTTGCCGGTTTCTTCAAGCCGTAGATTAAGGTTGTTCTCGGTTATGTTTTTCGCCGTTTCAGAAATTTCGATTAAAGGTTTCAGGGAGCTCTTTGTTCCGTAAATACCAATAATAATAATGGCGATCAGACTTAAAATACTGATGGCGATCATCAATACATAGAGGGTTGTCATAAAAACATAACTGTCATTGAGATTTTTCACAATTTGAATATAAATGATGTTGCCATCATCCAGAGTATAATACGAGCCCAGGTAATAGTATTCAATCTGGTTATAACGAAAATCATCAACGGCGATCATTTGATCGTTGGTGTCATCAGCATCATAGCTAAACTTAAAAAAGTCGATGTCATATTTGTCCAGGTTATCCGGCACAAGAATATCATTAAGGAGTACTGCAGATTGATAGATATTACCGCTATTATCAGAAAGGCGGAAAGCAATCAGCGAATTGTCCTTGGTATAAGGATAAAGTTTCTCGGAAATTACTTTGAGGCGTTCATCATTTGGCAAACTTAATAGAAGGGACTTGTTTTCTTCAATGGTATTTCCCACATAATTTTGAAAGCGAACCATGGTGGCTTCATTTTCATTAAAAATAAGCTGGCGGGAAAAAAAGAAAACCATTAAAAAAGAAAGGGCCAGGACGAGCGTCAGGGCAAGAATAAAAAACATTACAATGCGGTGATAAAGCTTTAAGGGCTTTTTCCGGCCGGGAATATTCAGCTTATCGAACCACATAACCCCGACCCCTTACTGTTTGAATCCGTTTTTCAGAATACTCCCGATCAATTTTATCCCGCAGATATTTAATATAAACATCCACAATATTTTCACCGCCGTCATAATCAAAACCCCAGACATTATCTAAAATCTGTTCTCTGGATTGAACCAATTCGTGGTTCAGGACCAGATAGTATAGAAGGTCAAATTCTGTTCGTGACAGATCGATGGGCTGTTCCCCACGTTTGACAGAGAAGGTATCCATGTTTATTTCAATATCCTTAAAGCTGATCATGCTTTTTTGAGACGTCATCGGGGTGCTTTTTCGAATGTTTGCCTTAATCCGGGCGAGGAGTTCATCAAAATTAAAGGGTTTTGTGACATAATCGTCAGCTCCCAGTTCAAAACCGGCTACCACAGCGCTGGTGTCATCCCTGGCGGAAAGAAATATAACCGGTATCATTTGATCCTTGGATTTAATATGTTTTAATACTTCAAAGCCAGATATTTCAGGAAGCATTATGTCAAGCAGGATTAAGTCAAAATGGGGATTATTATTGTATTGCTCAATGGCTTCTCTTCCGGTAAAAGCTTTTGTTGTTTTAAAGCCTTCATGGTTTAATTGAAGCTCGATTATCCGGGAAATCTTGCGATCATCTTCTACGATGAGTATTTCTTTCATGTTTATCCTCCTAATTTCATAAAATAATATCATAGTTTAAGACTTTTATATAGCTTTAAGATTTTGAATTTCATATAGCTTTAAGATTTGGGAATTATAATTATCCTGTTAAGATATGATCAAAATTTGAAACGTAGAAGGAGTCGACTTATGCGCATATTATTCGTGGAAGACGAAAAAAAAATAACTGATGCACTCCAGGAACTTTGCAAGATACAAAACATCGATTGTGATATTGCAAATGATGGAGAAGAAGGCTTGTTGTTTGCACTTAATCCCATTTACGATGTCATCGTTTTAGACATTATGCTTCCCATTAAAAGCGGCATAGAAATTCTTCAGCAAATACGGGAACAGGGAATCAATACCCCAGTAATGATGCTGACTGCCAAAGGGACCATTGACGATAAAGTGAAGGGTTTGGATTTAGGAGCAGATGATTATTTGATTAAGCCATTTTCGGCTAAGGAACTTTTTGCCAGAATTCGTGCTTTGGGACGTCGTCCTGACCATGGCATTAAGGGTGAGACCATTGTGTTTGAGGATGTTAACTTTAATACCAAAAAGAATATCCTGCAAACCGCAGAGAAAGAGTTTAAACTTTCGGTAAAAGAAGCGAAAATCCTGGAAATGCTTTTAAAACGGCCAAATCAGGTATTTACTCGGGAGCAGATTTTAGATCGGGTGTGGGGCTTTGATAAGGAAGTCAATGAGAACAATATTGAGATATATGTTCATAATCTGCGTAAAAAAATCATTGACACCCAAGTAAAAATTGATACAATTCGAGGCGTTGGCTATACCCTTGGAAAAAAATAGGTTGGAGAATTAAGGCCCATGTTTAAAGAAATTAAACGAAAAATTACTCTGTTTAATACCATTATCCTCATTATTTTTATGTTCATGTTTATATTTCTTTTAGGTTTTCTTGTAAACTGGAGTCTTAATCTGTCTGGGGAAATTTATTTAACGAACGTTGCCAAAGAAATCATTCAAAAGAATAGCGATTCAGATGTAGGGTTTATTGGTCCCATTGATTCAGTTCACGATAAGTTCGGTTATCAATACATCCAATGGGATAGCAGTCATACGGTAAAGACCATGAAGGTGGAGGATCGAAATTTAGTCAAGTTGGGATATGAATTACTTATAGGGGAACAACCAGCCCAGGAATTCAGCGCGGTTTTTTCCGATAACCTTGAGTATCGGGTGTATACTGTGCCTTTTTCTAATAATGATAACGACTATGTTTTACAGGTTTTTCAGCAAGTATCCACAGAACGATCGATTATCACCAATGTTATTTCATTTTTATTGCTCATCGGAATTGGATCGATTCTGGTACTTATTCCCATCAGTTATTTTTTAGCTGGTAAGTCGCTTTTACCAATCAAGGAAACCTTTGAAAACCAAAAGAAATTTATTGCGGATGCTTCCCATGAATTAAGGACGCCGCTAACCGTCATTCAAACAAATATTGAAGTTTTAAAGCTAAAAGAAGATGAACAGATTAAAGACAATATGAAGTGGTTGAATAACATTGCCAGCGAAAGTGAAACCATGGCCAAACTTATTTCTGATCTGTTGCTTTTGGCACAGGCAGAAAACCAGCGCCTGGTTTTGGAAAAAGAAGTGTTTGATTTGTCCTCGATGTGCACCCTTCTTGTTGGGCTGATGGCGGAAATTGCTAATGAAAAAGGAATTGAATTAAGTGAAAATATTCTTCCCGGAGTTCAGTATCGTGGGGATGAAGAACGATTAAAACAGGCAGCCCGAATTTTATTGGACAATGCCATAAAATATACGCCAACCGGTGGAAAGGTTCAGTTATGTCTGAGCCAGGGTAAACGCAACCTTGTGATCGAGGTTAAGGATACCGGTATTGGATTAACTGAAGAGGAAAAAGCAAAGGTGTTCAGTCGTTTTTATCGAGTAGACGATGCCAGAAACAGAGAAACCGGTGGGGTTGGGCTGGGGCTGAACATTGCGGATTTTATTGTAAAGAAACACGGCGGAAAAATTAAAATTGAATCGGTTGCCAATAAAGGAAGTACTTTTTCGATTTTACTGCCACGGCCAAATCTTAAACAGGACACCAAAAAAAATAATCATAAAATAGATACTATTACATAGGCTTATTTTGTGAAAAAAGTTTAATAAGTTCAAGTACAAGTCTGCTTTTCAGAGAAACTGTTTTTCAGTGAAAATTCTTTGAAAAACAGCCGGGTAATTGAACTTTTTTCTGGATAAAAACAAATTTCAAATATGAACAATGAAAGGCTCATGATGAACATTGTATTATATCAACCGGAAATACCTCAAAACACCGGAAATATTTCAAGAACCTGTGCTTTAACGGAAACAAGCTTGCATTTGATAAAACCCCTGGGTTTTTCACTGGACGAAAAACATTTGAAACGGGCTGGTTTGGATTACTGGAATCTGTTGGATCTACATGTTTATGAGTCCTTCGAAGATTTTAAGGATAAAAACCCTGAGAGTCAGCTTTATTTATTAACAACAAAAGCGGAAAAATTTTATGATGCCATTGATTATGCACAGGATGCTTTTCTTATGTTCGGGAAGGAAACTGCCGGAATCCCCAGTGAAATACATGAATCTTATCCTGAAAACCGGTTTAGAATACCCATGAGAAATCACGTCGATGCCCGTTCCCTTAATCTCTCCAATGCGGTTAATATCGTTCTTTATGAAGCACTCAGACAACATGGCTTTCAGGGGCTGATTTAGTAATGTAATTTTATGAAAATTTTATGAAAACTTTATTACTTTGCCACAACAGTGTGGTATAATATCACTACTTATATAGTGGAAATGGGTTGGGTAGCATGGATAAGAAAGAAAAGAAAAAAAAGGAATATCTCATTAAATTTTTAAAGAAGTATTCCAATTATATCTTCTTTGTTATATTAATTAGTGCCACAGCTCTTGTTATTTTAACCCAGGTTGACCCGGAAACCTTCATTAATACTATCAAACAAACAAAGGTTGGTTTCTTACTTCTGGGCATCGGCTGTATTTTTATTTACTTTACACTGGAAGCTTATATGCTGTTAAAACTCATGAACCGGGAAAATCCAAATGAAAAACTTTCATTTGCCTGGACGTTAACCATTGTTGGACAGTATTATAATCTGATTACCCCCAGTGCCACTGGGGGGCAGCCACTTCAGTTATATGAGATGTCAAGAAAGGGCTATGGCTTTGGAGCAGGCACAGCGGTGCTTGTTCAAAAATATGCTTTGTATCAGGTAACGGTTACTTTTCTGGCAATAGCGGCAACCATATTTAGCATTACAACCCTCCACCATAATCTTGATGCCGGTAAATGGCTGATTGGTATTGGTCTTATCGTGAATATCGCAGGGGTCATTCTTATTTTTATTTTGGCCTTTAGTCCTAAGGCTGCCAAGGGAATTATGATTGGCTGTGTAAAACTTTTGCTGAAACTGCATATTTTTAAAAATGCTGAAAAATATTACAGTAAAGTAGACCATTTTATTGAAGAATATCAAATTGCGATTGAAGCGTTAAAAAGCCATAAAATGCAGACGTTTAGATTATTTTTAGTATCCATTGTGCAAATACTGGTTCTATATTCAGTTAATTATTGGGTCTATCGATCTTTGGGATTATACGAAACCAATGCGATCACCATTATTTCGCTTCAGGCCATTCTTTATGTGGCGATGGCATTTGTACCGACACCGGGAGCGTCCGGAGGAGCAGAGGCTGGGTTCTTATTAATATTTGGCCCTGTTTATGGACCGGGATATACGCCAATCGCCATGATTCTCTGGCGATTTATAACCTTCTACTTTATTATTTTGTTTGGTGGAATCTATTTATCTATTCATTCGATCAGAGTTGGCAAAGAGAAGGCAAAAGATATTGAAAAAGAAATTTCCGATCAGGCTAATTGCAGTGTAAACAATAGTAAAGAATAAGGAGAGAACTTGGGAAAAATAATTCATACTCAAACAATCATTGATACGGTAGCAGAAATGTGTATCAATGCAAATACTTTTTTGTCGGATGATATGCTCCGGGGAATTCAGATTGCAGAATCCAATGAAGAATCGGAAAATGGCAAAGAGATTTTTGAAACCATGTTGAAAAATTTTGACATGGCTGGGAAAAAGGGCATTCCGATCTGTCAGGATACCGGAATGGTTGTGATGTTTGTATCTTTTGGACAGGACTTGAACATTGAAGGCGGAAGCCTCGAAGAGGCACTTCAGGCTGGGGTTGCCAAGGGTTATAAAGACGGTTATCTTCGGAAATCAGTGGTTTTGGATCCTTTTAACAGGGAAAATACCAATGATAATACTCCGGCGGTTATTCACTATCAGGTGGTCCCCGGGGATGGGCTGAAAATCAAAGTCCTGCCAAAGGGCTTTGGCAGTGAAAATACCAGTGCGCTTAAAATGTTAAGACCCTCAGACGGTATGCCCGGAGTTATTAAATTTGTGGTGGATACCGTCGAAATTGGCAGTCCCAATGCCTGTGCACCCATCGTGGTTGGGGTAGGCGTTGGCGGAACCATGGAAAAGGCGGCACTTCTGGCAAAAGAAGCATTGACTCGGCCATTGGGAGATCATCACCCCAAGAACCACATTGAATCACTGGAAGAATATCTCCTTGAGGCGTGTAATGCCCTGGGAATCGGTCCTATGGGTTTAGGTGGATCCAATACCGTTTTAGGTGTGAATGTGGAGGTTTTTCCAACGCATATTGCAGGGTTACCAGTTGCGGTGAATATTTCCTGTTATGTAAACCGTCATATAGAAAGGGAGTTGTAAGATGGCAGTGATTAATCTAAACACACCCCTCTGTAAACAAGACCGCAGAGGACTGAAAGCAGGCGATCATGTCCGAATATCAGGAACCATTTATACCGCCAGAGATGCGGCTCATAAACGGATGATTGAAGGCTTGGAAAAAGGAATTCCTCTGCCAGTTGATTTTACCGATGAAATCATCTATTATATGGGTCCGTGTCCGGCCAAGCCGGGCGAGATCATTGGATCTGCAGGGCCGACAACCAGTGGCCGAATGGATATTTATACCCCCGAGCTTCTGGAAAATGGCCTGGGTGGCATGATTGGCAAGGGAAACCGCAGTGAGCGTGTTATCAACAGCATGATGGGCCATGATGGTGTGTATTTTGGCTGTGTCGGCGGAGCTGGAGCTTTGCTGCAAAGCTGTATAAAATCCGTGGAAATATTGGCATATGAGGATCTTGGAACCGAAGCCATCCGCAAACTTGAGGTGGAAAATTTCCCGGCGATTGTCGTTATTGACACGATGGGAAACAATTTATATGAGACAGAAAGAAAAAAATTCGCATATCATATTTAAATATGTAATTTTGAAATTGTGATGTGGTTTGGCGTTAATGACATCAACCATGCTAAAGCAAACGATTTTCTGTTTTAGGGATATGCAGTTAAATAATAATTAAATTAATAGGAGTGGAAAATGAAAAAGGCACAAATGGTTATTGAATCCTCAGCAAGAGAGGGTGGAACAGATCCGATTTTTAGAATTGCCGGAGCGGCAGAAAAGCGAACGAAAGAATATGGGGCAGATGCGGTGATTAATTCAACCATCGGAGCATTGATGGATGATAATGGCGATCTGGTAACCTTTAATGCAGTTTATGATACCCTCAAGGGATTACCAAATCATTTGATTGCAAATTATTCGGGGCTTTCAGGACAACCGGATTTTCTTGAAAAAGTCATCGAAGCTTGTTTTAAATCTTGTAAGCCTGAAGGCTATATCCGTTCTGTTGCAACACCAGGCGGCACCGGAGCTGTAAGACATGCTTTTTATAATTATACTGAATTTGGTGATACCATTCTGCTCACCGATTGGTATTGGGCACCTTATAAAACCATTGCCCATGAATGCCGACGAGAGGTCACAACCTTTCCGATGTACAATGAAAAAGGGACTTTTAATATCGAAGGATTCAAAAAAAGCGTGCTTGAACTTTTGGATCAACAAAAGAGAGTCCTGGCGGTATTAAATACCCCGGCTCATAATCCCACCGGTTACACGATTTCGGATGATGAATGGAAAGAAATCGTTGCATTTGTAGCGAAAACCGCGAATGACCAACCGGACTCTAAAATCATTTTACTCGTGGATTTGGCCTATATTGACTTTGCCGGCGAAGGCGAAGATGCCAGAAACTTTATGACGCTGCTCAGTGGATTGCCCCATAATGTTCTAACCTTGTATGCTTTTAGCGCATCAAAGAGTTACACGATGTATGGTCTAAGGAATGGTGCCATCATTTGTGTCGCCCCAACTCAGGATATTGCCGATGAATTTGTCAATACCTGTACCTTTTCCAATCGCGGCAATTGGTCGAACGGGACCCGGGGAGCGATGGAAACCATCACAAAAATATTCAGCACGGAAGAACTTTATCATCAGGCCATGGCGGAACAAAGCTTTTACAAGAGCATTCTGAAAGCTCGGGCTAAAGCTTTTGTGGAAGAAGCCAATGCCATTGATTTGAAATTGGTGACCTATTGCGATGGATTTTTTATCAGTATTCCCTGTAAAGATCCTAAAGCGGTTAGTACTCTGCTAATGGAAAAAAACATGTTCATTGTTGCACTCGGAAAAGGTCTTCGTTTTGCACCCTGTGCTGTATCTGAAGAAAAATGCCGCCGATCTCCCGCACTTATATTACAAGCCATCAAAGAAATAGAGGATTGCGTTTAAACGCCCCCGTTTTTCTTTGAACAAATAAAATTTGAGAGGTTTCAAAATGAAAGTTAAAATCGTAGATGTTGCTAAAGAAGCCAATGTTTCGGTAGCCACTGTTTCACGAGTTGTGAACAATATCCCGCTAGTGAATGAAGAAACAAGAGAACGTGTTCTGGCAGCTATCAAGAGAACCGGATACAAGCCGAACGCCATTGCCAGAAGTCTTAAAATTCAAAGAACCAATACCATTGGAATTATGATTCCGGATATCACAAATCCTTACTATACTGAAATTGTTCGCGGAGCTGAGGATGTTTGTGGTATTTATAACTATAATATTATTCTCACAAATACTGATTTCGATCCTGAAAAGGAAAGAAAAGCGCTGAACGTGTTAATCGAAAAACAATGTGATGGTATTATCTATGTTGGCAAGGATCTCAGTGAAGAAATGCAAAAAGAGCTCATCGATGCTCCCAGCGAAGTTGTTTTGGGATGTATTCCAGATAATAGCGGTTTTTTAAGCGGCGTTTTGATTAATAATGAACTGGCAGCCTACGAATTGGCAATTGAAATTCTAAAAATGGGTCATCGTAAATTTTTGCTCTTCTTTGATGAAGTTGAAGAAGGTTATATTTCACAGGAACGAAAGAAAGGTTTTCTCAAGGCATTTAAAGAACAAAACGTAGAGTTTGATGCGTCGCGAACTTTATACGGAAAGCTTGGCCTGACCGGTGGTTACCATATGATGGAACAAGCCATTAATTCTGGGATCGACTTTACCTGTGTGTTCTGTTTCAATGATCAGATTGCTCTTGGCGCCATTCGTTATGCTGAGGAGCAGGGAAAAAAAATCCCCGCCGATATTAGCATTTGCGGTTTTAACAACTTTTGGATAGCAGAGTGGACAAGACCTCAGATAACTACAGTCGCTCAGCCGATGTATGATATTGGTGCTATTGCAACACGAATGCTCATTAAGATGTGCGGAAAAGAAGAGCAGGCAGTTAAAAATGTTTTTGTGCCTCATGAAGTTATTATTCGTGGCTCAGTGGCGCCCATAGAATCCTAGAAAGAAATAAAGGAATTCCGATGAAATATATCGACCAAAAAGAAACTGATCCACGAATTAACCTTGCTTTTGAAGAATATGTTTTTAACCAGATGGATAAAAACGAAAGCTATTTTTTGCTGTGGCAAAATGACAATGCGGTTATTGTTGGAAAACATCAGAATACCATTGAAGAAGTGAATCAGGAATATGTTAAGACCAATGATATTAAGGTGGTTCGCCGGCTCTCGGGTGGCGGTGCGGTTTATCATGATCTTGGCAATCTCAATTTCACATTTATTGTTAATGATAACGGGAAGCAGCCCTTTGATTTTAAATCGTTTACTCAGCCCCTGGTGGATGCGCTAAAGTCCCTTGGGGTTAATGCAGAGTTCAATAGTCGCAATGATATTGCCATTGACGGTAAAAAGTTTTCGGGAAATTCCCAGTATGCGAAGCACGGAAGAATTCTTCACCACGGAACCATCCTATTTGATTCAAAATTGTCAACCATTCAAAGTGCTTTAAAGGTCAAAAAGGATAAAATTGAATCCAAGGGAATTAAGTCGATAAAAAGTCGGGTTACCAATATTTCTGAATATTTGGATCAGGATTATTCTTTGGCAGATTTTAAAAAAGCATTGTTGGCATTTATGTTTAAGGATGAAGATCTTCAGGAAATTTTTCTCAATGAGAAAGACTTGGCGGCCATTGAAAAACTTAAAAATGAAAAATACGATACCTGGGAATGGAACTACGGACGATCTCCGGTTTATAATCTGAGAAAAGAACGCAAATGCGACTTTGGTCTGATTACCATTCTGCTCCAAGTTGACAAAGGGATTATTAAAGAAATAAGTTTCTTTGGAGATTATTTTGGAAACGGGGAAATACAGGAGTTGGAGGCATTGTTTGTGGGAATAAAACCCAATGAAGAATCCTTGATTCCGCTACTAAAAGAAATCGAACTGGAATATTATATTAATGGACTGGATTCGAAAACATTGATTGATTTAATCCTTTATTAAGTTTGGGATTAGAACAGAAAGGATGCCCTTTGGAATCTAGTAACATTACCCGACTTCGGTACAAAGACAAAGAGATTATTCTCATTGGAACCGCACATGTTTCAAAAAACAGTGTGGACGAGGTCAGAGAAACAATAAAAAACGAACAGCCGGATTCAGTTTGTATCGAACTTGACGCCCAACGATTTGAATCAATTAGTCAAAAGGATAAATGGTCGAATACCGATCTTGTACAAATCATTAAAAGTAAACGAGCAGGATTTCTATTCGCGAATATTTTGCTTTCAAACTATCAAAGAAAATTAGCCGAACAATTCGGCATCGAATCGGGACAGGAGATGATGGAGGGAATTGCCTGTGCCAAGGAGTATGGTGCAGAATTGGTGCTGGCAGACCGCAGCATCCAGATTACCTTTAATCGGATTTGGCGAGGGTGCAGTCTATGGGAAAAGGCAAAGCTTGTTTTTTCCATTCTACTCAGTGTGGTTGATGATGAAGAGATTACCGAAGAAGATTTGGAAAATTTAAAATCTGAAGATATGCTTGGAGCCGCCTTATCAGAAATGGGTTCAGCTTTTAAAGGGGTTAAGCGGTATCTAGTGGATGAGCGGGATCAATATCTGGCTTACAAGATTAAAAACGCACCCGGGGATAAGATTGTAGCTGTTCTTGGGGCTGCTCATATTCCAGGCATCAAAGAAGAGCTTTATAAAGACCAGGACATTGAAAAGCTGGAAGTCATTCCGCCAAAATCAAAGGTTGGCAAAGTTGTTGGTTGGATCATTCCAATATCGATTGTTGTGCTGATTTTAGCAACCTTTATTGCCAACCCCAGTTCGGGTTGGGAACAGGCCAAAACCTGGATCCTCTGGACCGGTGTTCTGGCAGCTTTGGGAACGCTTCTTGCCGGTGGACATATTCTTTCCGCGCTGACCGCTTTTGTTGCAGCCCCTATTACCACGCTGCATCCATTACTGGCAGCGGGATGGTTTGCCGGGATGACAGAGGCCCATTTTCGGAAACCAAAGGTCGAGGATTTTGAATCACTGCCCAAGGATCTGGGCAGCTTAAAAGGACTCTGGCACAATAAGGTGACGAAGATACTCATGGTTGTTGTTTTCGCAAATCTTGGCAGTTCGCTGGGAACCTGGCTGGGCGGCCTAAATGTTATCGGCATTTTTGTTCAAACATTTTCATAGGCTTTGAAATGACAATTCCAACAAGTGATTAGCATGATTATTGATGCATAAAAACGCATTTAATGTAATATTTATAAAAAAAAACCAGGGTAGCATTTCAAAAAAACTTGTTAATCGATGTAAAATAATATATAATACATGCAAATTAGGAATTTGAAAAGGAGAAGATAATGAAAAGAAAACTTTTAGGTTTATCCTTGGCAATGATGATGCTTTTAGCACTCGTCCTTACCGGATGTTCTTCCGGAGGCCAGACTGCAGAGGAAGATCCTTTGGCAGATGGTGTAATAAGTATTGGCGTAGATGACACATATTTACCGATGGAATTTAGAAATGATCAAAATGAACTGATTGGTTTTGACATTGATTTTGCAAATGCTCTGGCAGCAGAACTAGGCGTAACAACAGAATTCCAAACCGTTTCCTGGGATGGTATTTTCAATGGTCTCAATGCAAAGCAATATGATGTCATTGTTTCCAGTACCAGTATTACACCGGATCGTCAAAAGGCATTTAGTATGTCCGATCCATATGTAGCGAATGGTATTGTTATTGTTTCCAGAAAAGATGCAACCCCAGTTGTAACATTTGACCAACTTGAAGGAAAAACATTGGGCGCACAAATTGAAACAACTGCTGACATTGCAGCTGAAAAGCTAAAAGCTGATCAGGGTGTTAATGTTGAGATCAAGAAATTTGACGGCATGTTAGATGCCTTTGCCGCACTTCAAGGCAAACAAATCGACAATGTTATTACCGATATCGGTGTTGCCATGTATTATGTGGCTCAAAATCCAGATCTTTATATTGTCAGTTCAGATGTGTTAACCAATGAACCTATTGGTGTTACCGCACGTTTGGCTGATACCGGACTGACCGATACATTAAATACCGCCATTAAAACACTACAGGACAATGGCACATTAACAGAAATTTCAATGAAATGGTTTGGAAAAGATATGTCAACTGACATTGATACCAATCTTGTCGTTATTGAATAGACTGGTTTTAAGAAAAACTGAATAGCATAACCGAATAGGACTTGGAACAGATGCTGTGACAAGTCCTGTTCATCTGTTTATAGGAACAACTATTTTATGACGAAGGGAAGATCAATGTGTTAAACGAAATCCAATTACAGGCAATTTTAGCGGGTACCATTGTAACACTGCAAATTGCTATTGTTGCTATTATCTTTGGTGCGATTTTTGGTGTGATTATTGCACTGGGAAGAATCTCCAAAAATAAAGTGGCCAATAGTCTCTCATGGTTTTATATTTGGTTCTTTAGAGGAACCCCATTATTGCTTCAATTATTTATTATTTACTATGCAATTCCCATTATTTATCTTGATTCAACGGGAATGACTTTTACTATTGATCCAATGCTATGTGCATATGTTGCTTTTTCTTTGAATGCAGCTGCATATCTGGCTGAAATTATTCGTGCTGCAATTGAATCCATCGATGGTGGACAAATGGAAGCTGCGAAGGCTTTGGGAATGAGCTATCGTCAGGCAATGACAAAAATAATTATTCCCCAAACCTTTAAACGATTGGTTGCACCAATGGGTAATGAACTTATTTTGCTTCTCAAGGATACCTCTTTGGTATCAACCATTGCTCTTTTTGATTTACTGAGAACCGTTAAAACCATGGCAAGTGCCACGGGAAGCTGGGTTTACTACATTTACGCAGCAGCGATTTATCTATTCCTGACAACCATTATTCAGGTGGTCTTTGATAAAACGGAAAAGAAGCTTGGAGTATACGAAAGATAGAGGTATTGATATGAGTATGGTAAAATTAGTAGATGTCCGAAAATCTTTTGGTGACAACGAAGTTCTTAAGGGCATAAACCTGGAGATAGAATCCGGTGAAGTTGTGTGTATAATCGGGGCCAGCGGCTCTGGAAAAAGCACAATGCTGCGTTGTCTGAATCATTTGGAGCGCATTACCGATGGTGAAGTATATATACAAGGAGAACTCACTGACAAACGTGAAAAGAATAAAGATTTAATGAAAATCGACCCGGTAAAGGTACAGGCTTTATGTGCAGAACTGGGGATGGTTTTTCAAAACTTTAACTTATTTCCCCATTTAACAGTAATTCAAAATATTACTGTAGCTCCTACCATTGTCAAAAAAGTTGATAAAGCTGTCATTGAAAAAACAGCCTTGGACCTGTTGGAAATGGTTGGATTGTCTGACAAAAAGGATGAATATCCTTCACGACTTTCAGGCGGGCAACAGCAACGCGTCGCCATTGCCCGGGCTTTGGCAATGGAACCGATGATCATGATGTTTGATGAACCAACTTCCGCACTTGACCCTGAACTGGTTGGTGAAGTTCTGGCAACCATGCGCAAACTGGCTGAAGAAGGCATGACGATGATCATTGTTACTCATGAAATCGGCTTTGCAAGAGAGGTAGCAGATCGAGTCATCTTTATGGATGAAGGCGTAATCTGTGAACAGGGAACCCCTGAAGAAGTTCTGCTCAATCCAAAAGAAGAAAGAACAAAGATATTTTTGAATAAAATACTATAAAAGAATAAATGCAAATAAAAAAATTGTCTTTAAGGCAATTTTTTTATTTGCGTTTTTGACTGAAAACATGATACAATTTACATACGTTAGCTTATGGAGGTAAATCAATGATCCGTTCAAACTATCACATACATTCAAACTATTGCGATGGAAAAAACAGTTTAGAAGATATGGTTCTGGCTGGAATTAATGCAGGTTTTATTAGTATGGGTTTGTCCAGCCATATGTCTTTACCGTTTAAGAATGATTGGACAATGAAAGAAGACGATCTCGAAAAATATTTATTTGAACTTTCCTATCTAAAAAAAAAATATGCCTCATTCATTGAACTTTATTACGGCCTTGAAATAGATTATTTCCTCGATCGAAAAGATATAAGCATATTTTCCAAAAAAAATATGCTGAAACTTGACTACACAATTATGTCAATTCACAGCATCGGTTCCACATTTTCTGATAAGGTTTCATACATCGATGAATCGCAAGATGACTTTTTAAGAGCAATTAGAAAATTCTATGATAATAGTCCAAAAAAATTTATCCAAAATTATTATGACGGTATTGCCAATATGGTGATTACATTTAAGCCGGATATTTTGGGCCATTTGGATCTGATTAAAAAATACAATCAGAGCAACGCTATCTTTGATGATCAGGAAAAATGGTACCGAAAGTCAGTAATTGAGTGCCTTGAGGTGGTGAAAGAGTCTGGAATAATGGTTGAGATAAATACCGGAGCCAATCTACGTGTTCCGGGTGTTGGCCGTTACCCCTCTGATTGGATCATTCCTGAGCTTTTTAAACGAAAAATCCCCATCACCGTGAGCGGAGATAGCCATTCCATAGAAGGA
This sequence comes from Acetobacterium bakii, assembly GCF_001263355.1. Lineage (GTDB taxonomy): Bacteria > Bacillota > Clostridia > Eubacteriales > Eubacteriaceae > Acetobacterium > Acetobacterium bakii. The sequence goes on along the minus strand of NZ_LGYO01000010.1, from coordinate 14,037 downwards.
ATTTCGTATGATTTCGAGGAAACAGAAGCATTTTTAATGGATTGTGGGTATAAAGAATATGGAATGCTTATAAAAGGCCAGTGGGAAATGCAGCCTTTAGGAAAATAAGTCATGGATAAAATTGATAAAAATAAGCTGATCTATCTGTTGGGCGTTATGGCTGTTTTAGGGCTGTTTTGGGGTTGGTATCATTTAAGTCAGTCCAATGAAACAAAACTCTCGGTTTCAGGAGCTGAAGCAGTCAAATCAGAGGATGATACCGTCTCTGAAGAAAAAATTATTGTTTATATTACCGGTGCAATAAAAAATCCGGGAATCGTTGAATTAACCGGGGAGGCGCGATTGGCTGAAGCTGTGGAAGCAACCGGAGGACTCTTGAATACGGCTGATCTTGAGGCAATTAATCTTGCCAGGAAGCTCAAGGATGAGGAGAAGATCCATATTCCGATAATAGGTGAAACCAAAGAAACAAGTAGCATAAACGACAGCGGCTTGGTTAACATTAATACTGCCGATTTGGAAGAATTAAAAAGTCTTCCCGGGGTTGGTGATGTTATTGCTCAGGGTATTATTGATTACCGAGAAAAAAATGGCAATTTTACACAGTTGGAAGAGTTGAAAAATGTAACTCGGATTGGTGATAAAGTTTTTGAGGGGCTTTCTCAATTAATTATCATATGAAACTGTTTACATCCCAGAAGCTTTGATAAAAAAATATCAATTTAACAAAAATATGATTTTAATTGTTTACATTTCTGCGATATGTGCTATACTTAATCCAGTTTAATACACATTTAAGGGGGTTGTAAATGAAATTATCTGATCGACAAAATGAAATTATTGAGTTAGTTAAAAAATCTCAACCCATTAAAAGCAATGACATTGCTGAAATCCTGAATGTGAATCGAGCTACCATTCGTCCAGACCTGAAAATTCTTAGTATGATGGGAATTCTTGAGGCAAAACGTAAGGTTGGATATTTTCATACGGGTCGGTCATTGCTGCATATATTAGGTAGTTACATCAAGACCATCAGTGTGATGGAAATTCAAACAGAGCCCACCGTTGTTGAGGAAACCACATCTATTTATGATGGGATTATTACCATGTTTACAAAAAATGCAGGAACTTTATATGTGGTTGATGGCAAATATCTTTCAGGAATTGTTTCGCGCAAAGATTTTATTAAAGCCATGATTGGACGAAAGGAAGTTGAATCTCTTCCCCTTCCCCTGATTATGACGCGAATGCCGAATATCATCTATCTTGAGCCAAGTGACACCGTTTATGATGCTGCTTTTAAAACCATGGAATATGAGGTTGAGTCATTACCGATTGTTAGCAAGGAACTCGATGACAAGGGAAATGAACGATTGGTGCTCATTGGAAAAGTATCCCGCACAAATATTACCCGCTATGTTGTCAACATGGGAAAAAGTAAGGAATAATTGAGGAACATTTTCATGAAATCATTAGTAATTTTTGTCGTTTCTGATTCACTCAGCGAGATCGGTGAATTATTGGTAAAAGCTGGAAAAAGCTGTTTTGAACGCTCAATTAAAGAGGTGCGATTCCATCCTTTTGTTGACGATAAACCAAGTATTGATTCGTTGCTTGATCTTGCCCAGCAAGAAAATGGATTGGTGGTCTATACCATTAACTCCTCGGAGTTAAGATACTACATCGACACAGAATCAAAACGCCGCGGCATTCCAACTTATAATGTGATGGGATCGCTGGTCGAAACCCTGCGAAACCTCACCGGAGAAGAACCAAAGCATGATTTAAAGATGGAGTCCAAGCTGGATGCCCACTATTTTAAAAAAATTGAGGCCATTGAGTTTGCGGTGAAATACGATGATGGCAAGAACACATCAAATCTCGACAAAGCAGATATTATCTTAATTGGTGCATCCCGAACATCTAAAACACCAATAAGCATTTATCTGGCAAATAACAACTATAAGGTTGCAAATATTCCACTGATGCCTGAGGTTGAACCACCCCAGGAATTATTTAAAATATCCAATAGGAAGATTTTCGGTCTCATATTGGACCCGTATCACCTTGTGAACATTCGATCCGAGCGATTAAAAGCAATGGGTCTCACCGGGGAATCAAATTATGGAAGTTACGAAAGAGTCATTATGGAGTTGACAAAAGCACAGGAGCTTTTCGATAAATTAGGATGTACAGTCATTGATGTAACATCAAAAGCAATTGAAGAAATTGCAGCAATTATTCTTGCAAATATAATGAGGAGGTAGTCTATATGTCAAACAAATGGGTTTATTTATTTAAAGAAGGCAATGCAGGCATGAAGGCATTGTTAGGTGGAAAAGGTGCGAATCTCGCAGAGATGAGTAATATTGGCTTGCCAGTACCCCAGGGGTTCACGGTAACAACGGAAGCGTGTACAGAATACTACAATCAAAATATGAAGCTATCTGATGAAATTAGAACTCAAATTGATGAAAGTCTAAAAATCATTGAATCGCAAACTGAAAAGCAATTTGGAAACAAAGAAAATCCGCTGCTTGTTTCTGTCCGTTCCGGCGCCAAGTTTTCCATGCCAGGTATGATGGATACCATCCTTAACCTGGGTCTTAACGATGAAACCGTTGCCGGCATTGCAAAAATCACTAATAATGAACGTTTTGCTTTTGACAGCTATCGCCGTTTTATTCAAATGTTTGGTGATGTTGTTCAGGAAATTAGTAAGGAAAAATTTGATCGTGTTTTAGATGATGCCAAAGAAGCGAATGCTTACCAGGATGACACTCAGCTTACGGCGGAGGACCTTAAAAAAATTGTTGTTGCTTACAAAAAAATTATTAAGGATGAAACCGGAAAAGATTTTCCAATGGATCCCAAAGAGCAGTTATTGATGGCCATTGAAGCGGTATTCAGATCATGGAATAATAATCGTGCCATTAGTTATCGAAATATGAATGATATTCCTCATGATATTGGAACGGCTGTTAACGTTCAATCCATGGTTTATGGAAATATGGGCGATGATAGTGGAACCGGTGTTGCCTTTACGCGAAACCCAGCCACCGGAGAAAACAAACTCTACGGGGAGTTTTTAATTAATGCCCAGGGCGAGGATGTTGTAGCAGGAATTCGGACGCCAAAAGACATTAATGATCTGAAAGATATTATGCCTGATATTTATCAGCAATTTCATGATACTGCTAACTTACTTGAAAACCATTATAAAGATATGCAGGATATTGAGTTTACCATCGAAAAGGGAAAATTATATATGCTTCAAACGCGCACCGGAAAAAGAACGGCTGCTGCGGCTCTTTGTGCGGCAACCGAGATGGTGGAAGAGGGCCTTATTACCAAAGAAGAAGCAATATTACGATTGGATCCTGTTTCTCTGGATCAATTACTTCATCCTACGTTTGAAACCGCTGCGCTAGCCGCGGCCGAACTTTTAGCAACCGGTCTGCCAGCTTCTCCAGGAGCGGCCACCGGAAAAGTATACTTTACGGCTGAATCCGTTTGTACCGCCGTTGCCAATGGGGAAGAAACCATCCTCGTTCGAAAAGAAACCTCTCCTGAAGATATAGAAGGCATGTACGCCGCTAATGGCATTTTAACGGCTCGGGGGGGAATGACCTCTCATGCAGCTGTTGTTGCCCGGGGCATGGGTAAATGTTGTGTTGCCGGATGTGAAAGCATTAAGGTTGATGAAGCCTCAAGACAATTTATCGTCGGCGGAATGGTGTTTAAAGAAGGAGATTATATTTCTTTGAATGGCAGTACCGGCAAGGTATATAAGGGCAGCATAAAAACCATGACCCCCGAACTTTCTGGCCATTTTGGTGAAATTATGGCTTGGGCAGATGAGTACAGAACCCTCAATGTCAGGACTAATGCTGATACCCCAAGAGATGCAGAAGTTGCCGTGCGCTTTGGCGCAGAAGGTATCGGTCTATGCCGCACCGAGCATATGTTCTTTGATGAAGTCAGAATTCCCATCGTCCGACGCATGATTCTGGCAAGTACTAAGGCACAACGAGAAGAAGCTCTGGCAAAGATATTGCCGATGCAGAAGAAAGATTTCATTGGCATTTACAAAGCCATGGAAGGTCGACCGGTTACCGTACGTTTACTTGATCCGCCACTCCATGAATTTTTACCAACCGAAGAAAAAGATATCGCAGCTCTGGCAACGGATATAGGAATTACCAATGACGATATGATTGCCGTGATCAGTGGCTTGAAAGAGTTTAATCCCATGCTTGGTCATCGTGGCTGTCGTTTGGCCATTACTTATCCGGAAATTGCAGAAATGCAGACCAGAGCCATTATGGAAGCTGCTATTGAAGCCAAGGAAGCCTATGGTTTTGATGTGGTTCCTGAAATTATGATTCCCCTTATTGGGATTAAAGAAGAATTAACCTATCTGGATGAGGTTGTTCGAAAGATCGCCGAACAAGTCAAGGCCGAAAAAAAATCTGATATAAAATATCTGGTTGGCACCATGATGGAAATTCCTCGGGCAACCCTGATTGCCGATCAGATTGCCGAAACAGCCGAATTTTTCTCTTTTGGAACCAATGACCTGACTCAGATGACCTATGGTTTCTCACGGGATGACGCCGGTAAATTTATCACCGACTACAAGGAAAAAGGCATTCTTAAAAATGATCCATTCGAAAGCATCGATATTGAAGGTGTCGGCAAATTGGTGGAAACAGGTGTAACCCTGGGTCGTCAAACAAAGCCAGACTTGAAAGTTGGTGTTTGCGGAGAACACGGCGGAGACCCAAAATCAATTTACTTTTTTCATAAGGTAGGTCTGGATTATGTTTCCTGTTCACCATTTAGAGTACCAATCGCCCGTTTGGCAGCAGCCCAGGCAGCGCTTGGCAAATAAAAACTGAAATTTAAGAGACATAGAATTAATTCTATGTCTCTTAATTAACGCATTAAAAAAGCCACCCCATGGGGTGGCTAAATTTATGTGTTTAAGTTAGAATTTTATCGCATGGTTGTGGAGAAGGATGTTTCGCTACGAAACCTTCAATATCATCGTCAACATTGTGTATTTTCAAGGTCATTTTATCAAGGTCCAAATCGAAATCTAAAGTACAATCAGCTTTTAAATCCTCTAAAACATCGGCCATATCAGCACCATCACCAACTTCACTGATCGAAATAATTGCAACTCCCTCGTTATTGTATTTGGCAGTTTTAATTTTTTCTTTCAATAATGTAATAATTTCTTGTTTTACCATAGGACACCTCTTTCTGAAAATTTTATAGACTTGTTTAAATAATTATACTCCCCTAAAATGCTTTTGTCCACCGAAATCATGAGTTTGAAAGTATGTAGGTATGATTTCTGATATAGTTTTAAGAAAAGTATAATATAAAAAGGAGTTTATCTTTTTAATGAGAATAGAATTAGTGAGGAGCTATCCAGCGGGGATAGCTCTGCTACTCTAAAATAAGGAAAAATAAATGGCAGCATATTATTCGGAAGAAGTAATTCAAGAAGTGGTGGAAGCCAATGACGTTGTGGAAGTCATTGCAGATTATATGACACTAAAACGAGTAGGAAGTTCTTTTAAAGGGAAATGTCCTTTTCATAACGAAAAAACAGCATCTTTTACTGTGTCCAGAGAGAAACAATTGTATCATTGCTTTGGTTGCGGAGTCGGGGGAAATGTCATTACCTTTATAATGGAAATGGAAAAACTTTCTTTTATAGATGCCCTTAAATTTTTGAGCACTCGTGGGAATGTTATTTTGCCGGAAAAAAACAATGAGATTGAGGATCGACAGATTTATGAAAAAAAACAACGCCTTTATGATTTGCACAGAGAAGGTGCGAACTACTATTTTAAATGTTTGAGTAGTAGTGGAAAAGCATTAAATTATCTTAAAAAACGTGGTATTAGTACGGAAACGATTAAAATCTTTGGTTTGGGGTACTCAAATGAGAACTGGGATAGTCTATTGACTTATCTAAAAACCAAGGGCTTTACTATGGACGAAATGGTATCATCTGGTTTGGTAATGCAAAGTGAAAATAAACGATATTATGATCGATTCAGGAATCGTTTGATGTTTCCGATTTTGAACCCGAGAAATCAGATTGTCGGGTTTGGCGGACGTATTATGGAGGCTGATGATAATGGACCCAAATATTTAAATTCACCGGAAACAGCCATTTTCTCAAAGAGTTATGAGTTGTTTAATTTGAATCGAAGTAAAAATCACCTGGGAAATAACCAATTATTAATCGTTGAAGGTTATATGGATGTGATTTCCCTATATGAAAAAGGAATAATGAATACGGTGGCATCTTTGGGGACTGCATTCACATTATTCCATGCAAAAATTCTGGAGCGATATGCCAGTGAGGTTATTATAGCTTTTGATGGGGACAGTGCCGGAGCGGCGGCAACAGAAAAAGCAATGAATATCTTGAAAAAAAGCAATTTAAATGTTAAAATACTTATCTTGCCTCAAAATGAAGATCCGGATTCATATATTCAGAAGAATGGCACGGAAGATTTTAATATGGCAATTTCCAAAGCCTGGACAATTGTCGAATATCAGCTGGATTTATTAAAAAAATCACATGATCTCACACAAACCGATGGACGAATTCATTTTGGCAATCAAGCCATAAACATTTTAAAAGAGCTCGAAACTTCAGTGGAGGTTGATTATTACAGCAAGTTAGTTGCTAATGATACCGGAATTAATGCAGCAACCATTCGACGCGAGGTTATTCGTTCAAAAAATAATCAGGAAAAATCCATACCAACGGTGGTGGATTTTGGGAAGACAAAATTAATGAGTCAAAAAATTCCAAAAGCCTATGAAAAGGCCCAGGAATTAGCCATTCGACATTGTTTGAAATCACCTGAAATGATAACAGAGTTTCCCGTGGATTATTTAACCAATGAATTTTTTCATCATTTATTAACAGTAATCTCTGAAGAAGTTAGAAAAAATGGGGTATTGGACACCACTCATTTAATGAATCATTTCGAGGATTCAGAGGAGGTCCAAAAAATAGTTGAACTGGTGATGAACGAAGAGGAAGTATCCCGTCTTGATTATCAGGATGCGCTTGATATTATGAAACGTTTTTATAAAGAAGCTCAGATTGAAGAGCTTTCAGAACAAATAAAAAAAGAAACCAACAATGGAAATGAAAAAGAAGTTGCCAGGCTTACTAACCAATTAATTGGAATAAAGAAAATGATGAAGGAAAACAGGAGGCACTAAATGGGAAAAAATGCAGTGAAAGTCATAATAGATGTTGACGACGATGGTGTTGAAGTAGAAAAAATATCAATTGAACAAATGCCTGAAGTCCAGGTGCTTTTAAAACGCGGAAAAACAAAAGGGAACCTGAATAATCATGATTTCGAGGAATGTCTGGAAAAGGTAGATCTTGATCCGGAAGAAATAGACTCCATTTATGTTTACCTCCAAAAGGAAGGCATTGAAGTTGCCTTTACTGATCTTGAACTTGAAGCCATTGAGGCAGCAGAGCTTGAGGAAGAAAACCGTAAGGAAATAGAATTGGCAGATTCGGTCAGTGTCAATGACCCGGTGCGTCTTTACCTGAAAGAAATCGGAAAGGTTCCACTGCTTACCGGGGATGAAGAAATGATATTGGCCCGAAGAATGGAAGCAGGGGATGACAGTGCTAAAAAGGAACTGGCAGAAGCTAACCTCCGTTTGGTTGTTAGTATTGCCAAACGTTATGTTGGCCGCGGCATGTCATTTTTGGATTTAATTCAAGAAGGAAATCTGGGTCTTATTAAAGCGGTTGAAAAATTTGATTATACCAAAGGATTTAAATTCAGTACCTATGCCACTTGGTGGATACGTCAGGCTATCACGAGAGCCATTGCTGATCAGGCCCGAACCATTCGGATTCCAGTGCATATGGTTGAAACCATTAACAAATTAATTCGGGTTTCGCGTCAGCTACTCCAAGAATATGGACGGGAACCAACCCCGGCTGAAATTGGTAAGGAAATGGGATTTACTGAAGAAAAAGTCAGAGAAATCCAAAAAATTGCCCAGGATCCGGTTTCTTTGGAAACACCTATTGGGGAAGAAGAGGATAGTCATCTTGGCGATTTTATTCCCGATGAGGATGCTCCGGCACCAGCTGAAGCTGCTTCTTATGCTTTATTAAAAGAACAACTCATTGAGGTTCTCAACACATTGACCGAGCGTGAGGAAAAGGTGCTGCGATTGCGTTTTGGCCTTGATGATGGCCGCGCCCGTACACTGGAGGAAGTTGGAAAAGAATTCAACGTTACCCGGGAACGGATCAGACAGATTGAAGCGAAAGCGTTGCGAAAACTGAGACATCCCAGTCGCAGTAAAAAACTAAAGGATTATTTAACCTAAAATGCCTATGGAATTAAACCCACGATTACGGGTTATTGCCGGCTGTGTTACCGATGTGAAAACAATGGCGGACATTGGCACCGACCATGGTTACTTGCCGGTGGCACTTATTGAAAAAGGAAAATTGGTAAGTGCCATTGCCTGTGATGTCAATGAAAAACCCCTGGAAAAAGCAAAAAAAATCATTGAAGACTATGGTTTTGATAGCAGCATTGAGACCCGACTTGGTTCGGGTCTTTCTGTGCTTAAACCTGAAGAAGCTGAGGCCATTGTGATCGCTGGCATGGGCGGTCTTCTGATTCGGGATCTGCTTGAAGCAGAACCGGAGGTTGCGGCTGCAGCTAAGAAACTGGTGCTTCAGCCGATGAATAATCAGGCGGTGGTTCGTCGATATCTGGAAACCAATGGTTTTAAAATTATTCATGAAGATTTGGCCCGGGAAGGTGATCGTATTTATGAAATCATCGTGGCTCAAAAAGGCGTGATGATTGTGGAAGACCATCTGGATTATGAACTGGGATACCGGGCAACCCAAACAAAACATCCGCTGCTGGAGGCTCACATCAATCGCAAGATTCGATTTGAAGAGAAAATATTGGATCATACCAGGGGAAAGACAACCGCTATTGCGCGGAAACAATTTACAGAAAGTCAAGCGTATATTAAGCGGTTGAATGAGGTAAAAAAATGTCTGTGAAACTCAGTGAAGTGATTAAAGTGATTGAGGTAATAGCCCCTAAAGCATTGGCAGAAGTCTGGGACAATGTCGGCCTGCAGATGGGCTCCTATCAACAGCCGGTAAAACGTATCCTGCTAACATTGGATGTGACACCTTCGGTTATCGAAGAGGCAGTGAATGAAAAAGCAGATCTCATTATTGCTCACCACCCTTTTATTTTCAAAGGACTAAAAACCCTTTCACAGGATAATGAAAAGGGACGATTGATCGCAAAGCTTATAAAAAATAACATTGCCCTTTATGTGGCTCATACTAACCTCGATAAAGCAGAAGCGGGGCTCAATGATTTTCTGGCCAGAAAGCTGGGCCTTACGTCCATTCGGACCCTGGACCCATCAAACCCCGAAATCTTTTATAAAGTAGTGGTTTATGTTCCGATTGATATGACGGAAAAAATCATTGAGGTGTTTGGGAAAAACGGTGCCGGCGCGATTGGACGCTATGATTTTTGTACCTTCCATGCTTCAGGGGTTGGCACCTTTCGTCCCCTTTTGGGATCAGATCCCTTTATTGGTCAAATCGACAGCATTGAAAAGGTAATGGAAGATCGGGTTGAAGCGATTGTTCCCGGCGGCTTATTAAAAAATCTAATCAATCAATTAAAAAAGAACCATCCTTATGAAGAAATGGCCTATGATGTCTACCCCCTTGAAAACGGCCGGCTATTGAATCAAAATGGTTTGGGGAAAATTGGACTGCTCAAAGAAGCCATGCCTGCCGCTGACTTTTGTCTTTATGTAAAGAATAAACTGAAGCTTTCATTTCTCAGAGGCGGGGGAATTCCTCCGGGGACTGTTCGGCGGGTCGCACTTTGTTCAGGGGCTGGGGCGGATATGATCGGTATTGCCAAATCCCAGCGAGCGGATGTTTTAATCACCGGAGATTTAAAACATCATGATGCCCAACGAGCGGCGGAAAGTAATTTCTGGGTATTGGATGCCGGCCATTTTGGAACGGAAAAATGTGTCACAGAATGTCTTAAGGAAATTATTATGGCCGGTTTAGGCGATGGTTCACCGGAATTAATAACTGCAAAAGCTTTAAAAGATTATATTTCTATTTATTAAGGTCTTTTGATTGCAAAAAAGCAAAGAATAAGGTAAAATATTATGGTTTAGTAAATCAGATAGTCGCACCCGGGTTATACCGGTTGAGGAAAGTCCGAGCTCCACAGAGCATGGTGCCGGGTAACGCCCGGTGGAGGCAACTTTAAGGCAAGTGCAACAGAAAGTATACCGCCAGCAATGGTAAGGATGAAAGGGTGAGGTAAGAGCTCACCAGTGGTGTGGTGACACATCAGCTATGTAAACCCCACCTGGAGCAAGACCAAGAACGGATTTTAAAAGACGGCTGCTCGTCGTTATCCTAAGGTAGGTCGCTAGAATTTATTGGTAACAATAAATCGAGATAGATGACTATTTAAACAGAACTCGGCTTATAGATTTAGTAAACCATTATTTTGTATCAAAGCATTACAGATTCGTCTGTGATGCTTTTTTGCGTTTTATGGATTTTGAATGTATAATACGATTAATAGTATTTCTTAAAGCGGGAGTAAAATCATGAAAAAAAGAGAAGCCATTGAGAAGATGATTAAGAATAGTCTGAAGATGAACAAGCCGCTGATTGGGGTTGCGGTGGGCTCCGGGCTTTTTGCAAAACAGGCCATTAAGGGCGGTGCGGATTTTTTGCTGGCTCTGAGCGCTGGGCGGTTTCGATCTGCAGGTATTCCTTCGATTGGTTGTATGATGCCGTTTGGCAATAGCAATGACATGGTTTTTGATTTTTCAGATCGAGAAATTCTTCCCAGGCTAAAAGACAAGGCCGTCATTTGCGGGATCTGTGCCACGGACCCGAATTACACCCATGAAGAATTACTGCAAAAAGTATTGAGATCGGGCTTTAGTGGGGTTAATAATTTTCCCACCATCGGACTCATAGATGGGCAATTTCGGGAATGGCTGGAAGAATCCGGTCTTGGTTATCAGCAGGAAGTTGACTTTATGCAAAAGGCCGTGGAGGCTAATCTGTTTACCATTGCATTTGTCTTTAATGAGGAACAGGCCCGGGCCATGGCAAAGGTGGGGGTTGATGTGATCTGTGCCCATTTTGGCTGGACCCGGGGAGGGGAAAAAGCCGGGAAGGTTTTTTCAACCATCAATGAGTGTCTGGAAATGGCCGAATTGATATTTACCGCAGTCGATCAAATCAATGCTAAAATATTTAAAATGATTTACGGAGGTCCTATTAACACCCCTGAGGATGCCTACTTTTTTTATAAAAATACTCAGACCATCGGTTATATCGGTGGCTCAAGCTTTGAGCGGATTCCCACGGAATTGGCGATCTTAGAAACCACGGATAAATTTAAAAACTATTATAAACTCAAACAGGAAAACAAACATTTGAAGAAAGAACTTTTGAAGAAGCGGGGCTTTGATGAAATTGTGGGTCAGAGTCTGTTAATGCAGAATATGTATGAATTGATTAATAAGGTGGCAGACAAGGATGTGAATGTACTCGTCCAGGGCGAAAGTGGCACCGGCAAAGAACTGGTGGTAAAAGCACTGCATTCTAACAGCAAACGCTATCTTGGGCCTTTGATTAAAGTAAATTGCGCAGCCTTACCACCGAATCTTCTGGAAAGCGAACTTTTTGGTCATGAAAAAGGGGCGTTTACCGGGGCGGACAAACGGCGACTGGGTAAATTTGAACTTGCAAATCATGGAACTTTATTTTTGGATGAAATTGGCGAAATGGATCTCGACCTCCAGGCCAAAGTTTTGCGCATTATTCAGCAACGGGAATTTGAACGGGTAGGCGGAGAAAAAACGATTTTTGTGGATGTTCGCATCGTTTGTGCCACGAATGTTGACTTGAAAGAGGCAGTGGAAAAAAATCTGTTCAGGGAGGATCTTTACTACCGATTAAATGTGGTCGATATTAACACCCCACCCCTTCGGAACCATCCAGAGGATATCCCATTACTCTGTAATCGTTTTTTAGAAGAATTCAAAATTAAGTATCAGCTGGAAGAAAAACGTTTGGCACCGGAAACCATGGCTTTTTTAATGGAATATGCCTGGCCGGGAAATGTCCGCCAACTTAAGCATATTTTAGAACGAGCGGTTATATTAAGTGACGGTGACTATATCAGACGGGATGACATTCCCATTGGAATCCTGGCAGCTTCAAAGAATCAAGATATGGGCTTGTTATCAGAACGTGAAGTACCCAGGATTTTAGCCACAAGTAAAAGTCAACTAGAAAGCAACTATATTTCAGAAATCCTTAAGGAGTGTCACTGGAATCGAACGGAAACAGCAAAGAAAATCGGAATTTCAAGACGAACCCTGTATAATAAAATTGCAAAATACGAATTAGAACCGGAACCTAAAACCTTGGTTTAATAATATCGGGCAAATAATTCCCAACAGTGTATCTATTGGGAATTATTTGCCCGTTTCTCATATATGTGGGCAAAAAATTATACAGTACTTATTTTAAAATGGGATTAAACCTTTATTTTCATTGATTTGTTTATTGGCTCAATTCTTGCATATATAATATAGGACAGACTAAAATCCAAAGGGGGATCGTTAAATGAAAAATGTTATTGTTGTTGGTACCTTTGATACAAAGGGCCATGAGTTTAAGTTCATCAAAGATCTTATTGAAAAACAGGGGTTAACAACTACGACTGTGAATTGCGGTGTGATTGGTGAGCCTTTGTTTGAACCGGACATTTCCAGCGAAAAGGTTGCCAGCGCCGGGGGTTCAACTTTGGCAGAGCTTAACCAAAAACATGATCGGGGTTTGGGCATTGATGTGATGATGTCCGGAGCTGGAAAAATTGTTAAGGACTTGTTTGATGAAGGCAAGGTTGATGGCGTGATAAGCCTTGGCGGATCGGCAGGAACAACCATCGGGACCTATGTCATGAGAAAACTCCCAGTGGGTGTGCCGAAAATCATGGTTTCAACGGTCGCCTCTGGAGATACCCGTCCCTATGTTGGCGAAAAAGATATTACCATGATGTATTCGGTAGTAGATATTTCTGGCATTAACAGCATTTCGAATCATATTCTGGCCAATGCAGCCAATGGGATTGCCGGAATGGTCAGCTTTGAAGTTCCTGAATTGAAGGAAGAAAAAACACTGCTGGCAGCAAGTATGTTTGGTGTAACCACCCCCTGTGTGACCATGGCCAGAGAATATTTAGAAAACAAGGGTTATGAAGTTTTGGTATTCCATGCTACCGGAGCAGGTGGCATGGCAATGGAAAGCCTGATTGAAGCGGGCTTTATAAAAGGCGTTTTGGATGCGACAACCACAGAATGGTGTGATGAAGTCGCCGGCGGCGTATTTTCGGCCGGCCCCACCCGTTTGGAAGCGGCTGCAAAAGCTGGGATTCCCCAGGTTGTTTCGGTGGGAGCCCTTGATATGGTTAACTTTGGTGCCATTGATACAGTTCCGGAAAAATATAAAAACAGAAATCTATATAAACATAATGCCAGTGTGACACTCATGCGTACCACGGTTGAAGAATGTTCAGAAATGGGAAAAATAATTGCCGGTAAATTAAATATGGCAACGGGTCCCGTGGCCCTGTTTATTCCCCTAAAAGGCGTTTCTGCCATTGATGTGGAAGGGGCACCCTTCTATGGCCCTGAAGAGGATGCGGAATTATTCAAACAATTAAGAGAAAATATCGAGGATCACGTTGAACTCATTGAATCCGATACAGATATCAATAACGAAGCCTTTGCCCTGGCAATGGCCAAAAAATTAATTTCAATGATGGAAGCCCAGAAATAAGCGGCAGTTTCAAAAATTTATAGAATCAAACAATGGTTGCTTTGACGTCAGTTTTCACAACCAGAAGAAATCGC
>NZ_LGYO01000001.1 GCF_001263355.1 Acetobacterium bakii | reverse complement strand
GCCAAGGTCAACCATATCAAAGCCGGCGCTTTCAATCATCAGGGAGACCAGGTTTTTCCCGATATCATGTAAATCTCCGGCAACGGTACCGATGACACAGGTACCCAATTTGGAGGAACCATCACCAGCCAGGTGGGGCTTTAGAACATCAACGCCCTTTGCCATGGCTTTGGCGGCGATGAGCATTTCCGGGACGAAAATTTCGCCGGTGGAGAATTTTTCGCCAACAACGCCCATGGACTCAACCATGGCATCCAGAATATCCTGGGGATTATTCCCGGCATCCAGTGCTTCCTGTACCAGACCCGGAACGAGTTTGGATTTTCCTGCTTCTACCTTGGCTTTTACTTCTTCAATTTTAGTCATGTTATTCCTCCAAATTATTTTAGTTATTCAATTATTACCGGTTCAAGGTTATGGTATTTGTCTGTAGTTAACTGAATTTTAAATCAATTTAATGTGCAAGTCAACCATTTTTTGAAAATAATTTATATTTACTATTTTGTAAATTGTATAATTTTAAAGTGTTTATCCTTTTCATTCACTCTTTAATCCCTAGTATTATCGTAAATATTTTAATTTACAGTTATTTACCATAAATATCTGTAGACAAACTACTTTTAACGTGCTATTATCAACCCATAAGTTAAACACAGCTAATATTATACACGATCAATCATTTTGTAATCTCAAGTGAATCAGCTAATTATTGATATTTCTAATTGTCAATAAAATATGTTATCAGGAGGAAAAATGGAAAGCAGCGAATTTAGGAGTAAACTATTTACTGATGTTTTAAAAGGAGTAAAACCTAAAAGGGTCCCTGAGGCATGCGGAGTTAATGCATGTGCAGCCCTGGAACTTGCGGGTTACGACCTTCGATCTGCACAATATGGTTATACCAAAGTCTTGGAAGCAGCCGAAAAACTTAATGCCAAGTATGATACCGATACCTTGATTGGTACTTGGCCGGCAATGCCCTATGTTACAAAAGCAATCGGCAGCCGAACCAATGTCATGGGCGCTGATGGATTTATGCAGCATCCCAATGTACACATAATGGAACCAAATGAATATGATGCGTTAATCCGCGATCCATTAAAGTACATGTGGGATGAACAAATGCCCAGAGCCTTTACAGAATTTTCCGAACCATGGCCAAATAATGCTTTTGCATTAATGAAGGCATTTTTAATGGAAAAAGAAGTGGGCATGAAAATGTTCATGGCAAATTACGAAATGTCATTGAAATATAATAAATCCACCACACCGGTACTCACGGGAATTTCCCGGGCCCCTTTTGATTATCTGGCCGATTATTTCCGATCATTTACCGGCGCACTTACCGATATCAGACGCTATCCGGATAAGGTCCTTAAGGCTGTTGAAACATTAAAACCATTGATGGTCCGAGGCGCATTGGCTTCCACCGCCGGTGCCGAACCCACCCGCGAAGGCAATCGTATCTTCTTTGCATTGCACATGGCAACTTATATGCGCCCCAAAGATTTTCAGAAATTTTGGTGGCCAACCTTTAAAGAAACGATCTGGGATGTATACAATGCGGGATTTGGCATCCTTATTTTTGCCGAAGAAAACTGGATGCAATTGCTGGATTGTTTTGATGAACTGCCTCCACTATGCCACATTATGTTTGAATATGGGGATGCTAAAATAATTAAAGAAAAAGTTGGGAAAAAACATATTATTCAAGGACTGTATCCTGTCGACTTACTCAAACGGGGATCAAAGGAAGAAGTAACCGCCAAAGCCAAGGAATTATTAGATGTCATGGCTCCCGGCGGACAGTATATTTTTGATTTTGATAAATCGATTCTCAGAGCAAAACAAGTGAATTGGGATAATTTTGGATATTTGGTTGATTGTGTTAAAGAATATGGAAAATATTAGGAGGAAGTCAATGAGTGCTTACAATGAAATTAAAGAAAAAAACAAAATATACAGCGAATATTTCTTATCCAGCGAGGCTGTTTTAAAAAAATATGACATCGATGCCGGAGCTTGTGAAGATATAAAAGAATCCTTCGGGCTCGTTGAAGACATGCTTTTATACTTCACATTGACAACGCTAAGTAATTAAACCTGAAAACTGTTTAATTAATGTCCCACACGGCATTAAAATATAAAAGCAAGGCGAGGAAAGGTAATCTTTTGATGTTGTGCCATATGGCAATGTTAATTCTGAGAAGATAACTGATGCGTTATCCTAATGATCTGCAATTGCTTTTAATTAAAAATTAGAAGCAGCTACCCTATTTCTGGACTTTATTCTTTCTATTTATGAAAACGCATACTAAGCAGGCATGTGTGGATCTTGCAAAGAATGCATCAATGTATGAGCGCCAGTTAATAATTACATTTTGTGCTCCTCCCTGATGGGGTTGGAAGAAACACTTTACTGCTTTAACACTGTTTTACTGATTTATAATTCATAAGCTTAACAACTAAAAAAAACGGAGGTTTATCTTGAAAAATAATACATTTCTAAAAATTGCGGTTTTATCGGTTTTCTTTGTGCAAATGGGAGTTGGTACCATCACCCCGGCAATCGCCAATATTGCTGCCGCATTCCCTGATGTTCCATTTACAACCTTATTACTCGTTTCTACCTTGGCAGTACTGGTATCCGTACCAGCCACCCTTATCTCCGGTCGACTTGCCGGAACCGTGGTTAAATACAAAACTCTGTTAATCATTGGTATGGTTCTCTTTATCGCTGGCGGTATTGCTCCCTACTTCATGGTCACTTCGTCCTTCGCTGCAATCCTGGCAGTTCGTGCCGTCTTTGGTATCGGTCTTGGGATTGTAACTCCACTTGGTGCCGCTTTGATCATCGCCTTCTTTGATGGCGAAGCACGAGCTAAAATGATGGGTCTCAGTGGCGTGGTTGCAAATATCGGCGGCATCCTTTTCCAATTACTCGGCGGTGTAGCCGCTGCCAGTTCCTGGGAATTGGCTTTCCTGGTCCATGGTCTGGGAATCATCACATTTATCCTGATTCTGTTTTTACCTGAACCCGCAAAAGTACCTGCTCAAGCAGCCGGTGAGACCAAACCAAAATTACCGGGTTCTGTTTTCGGATTTGCCTTTGCAATATTCTTTATGCTGATCCTTGTCTACCCGATGTTGGTCAACATGTCCACCATTATTGCTGTAACCGGTTTGGGTGGTGCTCCAGAAGCTGCATTGGTCTTAACCATGTTCACAGTTGGAGGCATGGTATCCGGATTAATCTTTGCAAAAGTTTTCGGTATTTTCAAGAAAAACACACTTGCTGTCGGTCTTGGTCTTCTGGCTGTTGCCATGGCAAGTATCGGGCTTGGTAATACCATTATCTTTATGTATATCGGAACAACGGTTGCCGGTATCGGGTTCTCCTTCATTCTGCCAACGGTCTTTATGGATTTAGGTGCAGCTGTTCATCCGAGCCAAATGGCAACTGCTTCCGGTATTATAATGGCATCTATGAACGTCGGTGGATTCTGCTCCGCCTATTTCTTTGCTTTCCTGGCCGGAATCATGGGTATGACAGAAGTAATCAAATTTCCATTCTACGTATCAATGACTGCTTTCGCAGTTGCTGCCGTGGCTTATCTGTTTATTAAACCAAAACAGGCCGAAGTCCCTCAAGCTCTATAATTGTCGATGCTAAGTTAAGATTATTCTGAAACTAAAAACCAGTGCAGCGCATTATCGTGCGGCACTGGTTTTTTATTGATAACCCGTCCAGGGGACAATGGTAAATCGTTGTCGGCTGCATGATCGGACAGGCTCTGGCCTGTTCGCCATGATGCCGACAACTGATGTTACGATTGTCCCCTGGACTTACTTTCATCTTGTCTACAATCGCAAGAATGCCAAACATAATTATTCCACATTTTTTTAATTAAACCTTATCCCCATATTTTAATCGATGGTATATTCTTCCAGACGATCAACGGCCCTAGTCGGCAGCAATGTTAGAAACACGCCAAACAGAATGATGCCGAATCCCACCAGTGAAAAAGCTGAAGGTATTTCCCCCACAAACGCAAACACCAGTATGGGGTTTAAAATCGGTTCCAGAAGTGAAACCATCGATGCCTTAAGCGCTGAAATTAACTTGATCCCCTTAAAGAAAATCAGGTAGGAAAGTCCAATCTGAAAAACCCCCAGAAAAAGGAGTCCCAGCCAACCGGCCATGGATAACTCCGAAAAATCAAGCTTACCGGACATTAAAACCAAAATCACCGCACATAAAAAGATATTATTCAGCCCAACTACCGAGGTATCCGAAAACGGATAATCCTTTTCCATAAAATACTGAACCATCGCATAGGCAATGCCGTTGGTTAGAGCCAGCATGTTTCCCAAAAGATTTCCACCAACCGAAGCACTGAGAATGGCTATAATTCCAATTAGAATAAAAATCCGGGGAACCAACTCCCGCGATGTGATTTTTTTCCCCTTAATGATGTAAAAAAGATACAGCCACAACGGTGCGGTGCATTGTAAAATAATAGCATTGGCTGCGGTTGTTATCTTGGTGGTCAGAACAAACATAATACACAGATAACAATACGACAGGACCAACGCCAAATAACTTTTAGAAATCCTTATTTTTTTCCATTGAATAAACGGCAAAAAAATAAGCCCTGCAATCATTGCCCGTCCAAAGGTAATGGTGTAGGCATTAGCGTCAATGAGCTTTATAAAAAGCCCTCCGGTGCTAAATAAAACCATAGATATAATTACAAAAAAAATGCCTTTTCTGTTATTCCCCATATATACTCCTTCAATTTCTACTATTGATCATACCATATTTCATAAATATTTTCGCTGTATTTTTTTCTTTCTTTCCTGTATAATAAAATGCAAGAAAGACGAGGTAAACTGTCATGTTATCACAAGTAAAAAGTTCCGGCCTAATGGGTATTGACGGTGTCATTGTTACTGTGGAAATCGATATTTCGAGAGGGCTGCCCTCCTACGCTCTGGTTGGGCTCCCTGATACCGGTATTAAGGAATCCAAGGATCGTGTTTTTTCAGCCATTAAAAACAACGGCTTCCAATACCCCATGGATCGCATTACCATCAACCTGGCCCCGGCCGACCTCAAAAAAGAAGGACCGGCTTTTGACCTTGCCATCGCCATCGGCATTTTAATTTCTTCAAATCAACTGACCTGGGATGATACCGCAGATTATCTGGTTATCGGGGAACTCTCCCTAAGCGGCGAAATCCGCAGTGTCAGCGGCATCCTGCCCATGGTTTTAGAAGCAAAAAAAGTCGGCATCAAAAACATTCTTGTCCCCTTTGCTAACCGGCATGAGGCTGCGGTAGTCCAGGGTGTTGATGTGTTTCCGTTAAAAGATCTGGCGGAAGCCGTTTCCCTGATTAATGGGGAACTAATCATCAACCCTTTCAAGGTCGATTTAAAAACCCTCCTGACCCCAAAATCAACCAGCGGTGGCATTGATTTTTCCGACATTCGCGGCCAGGATCAGGCCAAACGGGCCCTGGAAATTGCCGCCGCCGGATCTCACAATTTGCTAATGTCAGGTCCTCCCGGATCCGGTAAAACCATGCTAGCTAAAGGATTTTCTTCGATCCTACCGGATCTCACCCTGGATGAAGCCCTGGAAATCACTAAAATTCACAGCATTTCCGGTTTACTCAAGGACAATGCCATTATTTGTGAACGACCCTTTCGCTCCCCCCATCATACCATTTCCAAAACCTCACTGGTGG
This sequence comes from Acetobacterium bakii, assembly GCF_001263355.1. Classification (GTDB taxonomy): domain Bacteria; phylum Bacillota; class Clostridia; order Eubacteriales; family Eubacteriaceae; genus Acetobacterium; species Acetobacterium bakii. The sequence goes on along the minus strand of NZ_LGYO01000001.1, from coordinate 59,246 downwards.
GCGGCGGACGCATCCCCAAACCCGGTGAAGTATCCCTTGCCCATTTAGGAGTCCTTTTTTTAGATGAGCTTCCTGAATTCCAAAAATCTGCCCTTGAAGTCTTACGTCAGCCCATTGAAGACCAGGAAGTCAGTATTTCAAGAGTTAACGCCTCCCTCACCTTCCCGGCCAGCTTTACGCTGATCACCTCCATGAATCCCTGTGCCTGCGGTTACCTCAATGATCCATCCCACGAGTGCATTTGCACACCCCAGCAAATCAAAAATTATCAGGGAAAAATTTCCGGCCCGCTAATGGATCGCCTGGATATTTTTGTTGAAGTTCCGCCGACCAGTTATGAGGAAATTCAAAACAAACCCAAAAGCGAATCCTCCCAAACCATCAAAGAACGGGTGGACGCCGCCCGAGAAATTCAAAATAAACGCTATGAAAAACTGGACATCTATTACAATGCTCAGTTAACCCCCAAACTTATGGAAAAGTATTGCACGCTGGGAAAAGAAGAACAAAAATTAATGGAAAAGGTCTACGATAAGATGAGTCTCAGCGCTCGTGGCTACCATCGCATCCTCAAACTGGCCCGCACCATTGCCGACCTGGATAACGCTCCGGACATCACCATTTCCCATCTCACCGAAGCCATCCAATATCGAGGCATGCTCAAATCACATTAATCATCTCCCCACTAAAAAAGGCCATCATCCCGTCCTGTTTGGTTTAAATAACTGTGCTGCCCATATAGTCACTACTGTTGAGTTTATTAATATTAATAAAAAGACCAAAGACTTCCTGCAAAATGCATAGAAGTCTTTGGAACTTTTCAATATCTTTTATCGGCATAACTGACCCAACCGCCCTTGCTCATTCTGTCATTGAAATTACGATTGGCGGTGAATGCACAGACTTCTCCATTAGCCAGTACGCCATTGCTCATGCCAAGACAGGCACCGCAGGTGGGATTGCGTTGTGTATCTACTGTTCTGTTATTTTATAGCATAGAAACCTGCCTGCATGCCTGAGACCCATAGAATCTCGATAGTCGAAAAACCGACTTCTTTTAAAAGCTCTATATGGGATTCAATCGAAATCGGTAGAAGCTCGATCCCATAACGACTTATATGCTTATCTACAGCATCAATACTTTTACCATTCATTAACTGAGCCTCTCTCCACCGTCGAAGACCAATTTGAGTTCCTTTTTCCGTATTAGCCCTAATCGTTTCAAAAGTAACGTAGATACCGCCTTCTTTAAGCATTCTAAAACAATTTTGTGTAGCTTTTATACGATCTCCGATATCCAAATAATGATGAACCATAATAGCGGTGACAACATCAAAGCTATCACCACACACCAGTTCCTCACTGCCCGCCAAAATATATGTTATATCTTTACCTGATAGTTTTTCTTTGGCAATATCAAGCATACTTTTCGATGGATCGGCCGCTACAAACCTTATATTCTTGAAATGTTCAATTGCCTTGAGAATGAGAGTCCCTGTTCCGCTGCCAGTATCAAGCCATGACTCTACCGTTGGTTTCCCTAACTTAATTAGATTAATGGTCTCGTCGTGAAATAGTTGATACTTAGGAATAGTTTTTGTTACATTGACATCATACTCAATTGCCGATTGTGACGTTTTATTATCTCTCATAAATATCAAACTGACCTCCTTTGATTTAATGGAACGGTTTGAAATCATTTTAGTAGGTACTTTCCCAGTATTTTCGAACCGATCTTTCCCTCTAATTAATAATTCTTATCCGCGTAACCAACCCAGCCACCCTCTTTTACAAGGGTTTTATCAAATTCACCAACTTTGAACTCAAGGGTCTCAGATTTTTCATCCGCTTGAATCATGATTTTACTTTCATCCACATCGATACTCATTGCAATATCTTTGCCCCCATAGGTTTTAAATAAATAATCAATGGTTTCTTTGGACAGCTCAATGGCAAACATCCCGCAATTGTACATATTCTGTCTGAAGATTCGCGCAAAATTTTCCGCAATGACCACATTGATCTCATTGACTTGCAATGCCCATGGTGCATGCTCCCGGGATGAGCCGCAACCGAAATTTTCTCGCGTTACGATAACTGCTTTATTTTCAAGATCTTTGGTACTGAATCCTTCAAGGAATAAATCTTCCAGCAGATACGGCTTGAGCGCTTCTTTGGTGATTTCTGTCAGGTATTTTGCCGGAATAATTTCGTCAGTATTGATATCGCTGCGATCCAAAAATAATACTTTTCCGCTAAATGTCTTCATCTCTATTCACCCGCCAATACTTCAAATAAATTGGAATTCGTAATCGTTCCGGCAATTGCGGTTGCTGCTGCCGTTGCCGGACTCATCAAATGCACCGTACCGCCCTTGCCCATTCTGCCATTGAAATTTCGATTGGTGGTGGATGCACAGACTTCTCCATCCGCCAACACCCCGTTGCTCATGCCCAGACAGGCGCCGCAGGTAGGATTGGTGACACAAAAACCGGCTTCGTGGAAAATTTCAATCAGCCCTTCTTTCAGCGCCAGGGAATAAACAGCTGGTGAAGCAGGGCTCACAATGGCCCGGATGTCATTGCTGATTTTTTTACCTTTCAGGATACTGGCAGCAATTCGCAAGTCTTCAATACGACCATTGGTACAACTGCCAATGTAAACCTGATCGACTTTTGTATCTTTCATTTCCGCAACTGTTTTCACCTGATCGGGTTTATAGTCGAATGTCACCAAAGGTTCCATGTCTGAAATATCAAATTCGCAGATCTGTTCATATTCTGCATCTTCATCGGAAACCCATTTGGAATATTCTTTACGAGCTTCCTCTTTACTTGAAAATTCGTCTTTAATATGATCCCATAAATAATCGACAGTGGTCATATCGGGATAACAGATCCCACAGGTTCCCCCTGCTTCAATGGCCATGTTGCAGAGGGTCATTCGGGATTCCATAGACATAACATCCACCGCCGTACCGGTAAACTCAATAACCATGTTGGTAGCACCATTGACTGTTAACGCTTTAATAATGAAAAGAATCAAGTCTTTGGCAAATACCCCCGGCTTTAATTCCCCTTTAATCACTATCTTGAGGGTTTTCGGGAAATGAAAGGCACAGACACCTTTTAGAATCCCCACTTCCAGATCGGTCGTTCCCGTACCTGCTGCGAAAGCGCCAAAAGCTCCGTGAGTACAGGTGTGAGAATCCCCCATGATAATGGTATACCCTGGCCGGACAAATCCTTTTTCTGGAAAAATGGCATGACAGACACCATTTCTGCCCACATCAAAAAAATCTTTGATATCATGCCTTCTTGCCCAGTCCCTTAAAATTTTCTCTTGTTCAGCCGTTTTTGAATCCTTAGCCGGTGTGACATGATCGATCACTGCCTTTATTTTTGTGGGGTCAAATACCCGATCCATGCCTCGATCCATCAAATCTGTGATTGCAATCGGTGTGGTGATTTCATGACAGAAAACCCGATCCAGTTTTAAAACATGGGTGTCCGGAAATGGTTCATCCACCCGATGCGCATCAAATATTTTTTCAGCAATTGTTCTACCCATTCTTTACTCCTCGCTATTATTGTTTCAGATAACCTGAAAGCTTATACAGGGTTATCCTTTCTGTATAAGCTCAATCAGGTTTCAATATTTTTTGTATTTTATGATTTATCACGTTTTATAATCCTAAAACGCATCCGCGCATTTTGGCTTTACTCGACCAGCTGAATGCCCAGTTTGTCAGCTATTTTTATGGCTTCAGCGGTTGATGGCACTGCTTCCCGCAGCACCAGCCGTCCGCCGCCGCGATTCAGGGTATCCACCGAACCCGTCATCTCATCGGTTTCAATGGTGATTTTCTGGATGGCATGCTCGGTACCCTCGATGATCTCAACAGCAATCCCCAGTTCCTTCACCTTATCAATAGCCTGATTATACATCTCATAATCCGAGGTGGATGCGCCGAACACTGCGCCCATTAAGATCCCCGGAATATTGATGGAGCGCCGTTTAAACAATTCTGGATATAGCTCAATGGTGACTTTTTTAATGGTCCCCTTGGCCAGCTTATTGGCAATACGAGCGGCATTAGTCGGTGATCCAACTGCCTGGCTGCTTCCCCCCACCACGGCATCGCCATAGGTATTTAAAACGGACTTTGTATCACTGGCCATTTCTTTGGCCAAACGATTAGCCTTGGCCAGCGTTTCCGTCATTTGTTTGGCCTCTGCTTTTTTAACTTCTTCGGCCACCAATGATTCAACTGCAGCTTTACGTTTAAAGAAGGGTTCCATATATTCAACCACCGTTGGCACAAGATACTTTCCTGACTCCACATGAACCTGGCTGGCCATAGCGATCATGACGTCAAATGGAACATTGACCGTCATTTCAACTTTCGTACACATTTTTCCGGCATACATCCCGATGAGGATGGCGCCGCCCACATGGGTTGTACAGAGTGCTGGTACCAGCACCCGGGGTGTACAGGGAACACCAATCGTCGGTGACATTGCCAGAACCATGGCTTTTTCCATCTGTTCTGGTGTTCCGCCTTCCAGAACCGCGGTAGCTGCCGCAATACAGGCAGCTCCGGCACCGAAACCTTCCATGTTGCATCCGGTTGTGACCTTTCCCACACGGAAAATACTGCCTATTTTCAATATCAACGCAGCAATCTCTGCTACGGTCTTTGCCTCATAGCCATTGACCTGCATGGCTTTGATAAATCCGGCATACGGACAGGAATCCCCGGTTCCGGCACAGGGTCTGAGCCCGATGCAATGATTGCCAACCTGGGCTGCCAGGGTGAACAACAAGGCATCATCCAGCATTTTATCGGCAAAGCATTTCGGCCCTTCAATCTTGTTTAATTGAGAAGCAACGGTTCCCAAAAGGATGCTCTCACCGTCTTTCAATCCAATTTCCAGCGCTCGAATATTATGATCGTACTCTTCCATCACCTTTGTGAGAATCTCTTCTCTCGCCAGTTCGGTCTGTATTTCAGTTTCCAGCAGAACCACGTCAACCACCCTGGCTTGATATTCAGTCGCCAGTGCAACCACTTCCCCAATAGTCAGGGGCTGCATCTCACTGATTTTTTGTCTTAACTCTAACATGGTCATCCCCCTGATCTATTTTCTTCCTGTTGCGTAATTCCTTTCGATTTCTCGAATCGCATCCAAACCAATTAAATCATTGAATTCAGCAAAGGTAACCATCTTATCCATCACATTTGCGGTGGTGTCATCATTTTTTAATGCAGTCCATAAGTCAACCATGGCTTTCATCGCTACATAAATTGAAGCTGTGGGATAAATGGTCAGGTTGTAACCGATGGCTTCCAGTTCTTTATTTTTTAATAAAGGTGTTCTTCCGCCTTCCACCATATTTGCCAGGGTATATCCTTCAATCTGCGAATTGATCATTTTCATTTCTTCAATGCTTTCTGGTGATTCAATGAAGACAATATCCGCACCAGCTTCTTTATAGGCCTGACCGCGTTTGATGGCTTCTTCAATTCCCATGATCGTGCGGGCATCGGTTCTTGCCATAATCATAAAATCCGGATTCATCCGGGTATCCACTGCCGCTTTGATTTTGCCCACCATTTCATCCATGGGGATGATTTCACGGCCGATCATATGACCGCATTTTTTGGGCATTACCTGATCTTCCAATTGGATCACGGCAACACCGGCTTTTTCATATTCACGGACGGTGCGCATGACGTTAACGGCATTACCGAAACCGGTATCCGCATCAGCAATCACAGGTACCCCGGCCGCCTCCACGATGTTGGCAGCTCGGGCCACCATTTCACTCATTGTCATCAGTCCCACATCCGGCTGACCCAGATGACTGGCAGATTGTCCGTATCCGGTCATATAAACCGCGTCAAATCCCAACCGGCCAATAATTTTTGCCGTCATCGCATCATGAGCTCCTGGTGCAACTACCATTTTCTTTATTTTTAATAATTCTCTCATTTTTGCAGTTTGATTCATTTTATTTATCTCCTGTTTTTTTATTTTTTAATAAATGTTCCAATCTTTCAACATAAAATCCAATACTTCATCGGGAAACCATTTGCTGAGCACGCCCAGTGAGAACATCAGATAGTGCTCATCAAAGACCACCCGCGGGTGATCAATGGGCAGCAATGAATTGCCTGGATTTTCAAAAGCACCTTCTATGATTTTTGCTTTTTCCTCATCTGTGGCATTTACCATAATACCGCCCGCACAAACAATGTTTTTTATATGTCTCAAATCCCGACCCATCGCCGTTCCAGCCATTACACCCATTATTGCATCATCTCCTTTGGCATATATGCCAGCATGTCGATGAATGGCAAGATGAATGGCACAAATTGCTATGGCGTGATCAATGTTTTTTTCTTTTTCATTCTGTGGGATATAGGTCGTCATATCTTCTACTTTTTCAATGTAGTCAATGATCTCTTCTCCCGCTTCCACAAGCGATTGATCCATTAAACTTAGCAGGGTTTGAACGCCCACCGCTTGAAGCACGCCGTTTGCGCTGACGCGCATCCCTAAATTGCCTTCCACGGTCCGGTAAGAAAATTGCTTTTCATTATTGATTACCAATCCCCTTTCCTCCAGTTTGAGTTCCTCTAATTCGGGAATGGCAGAATGGACATCGGTTGTCGCACCACCAATATCGATGAGCATCAGACTGCCGATCCCTTCTGTGCCATACAGACCCTTGGCCAGTAATTCACTGGCAAATAAAATAGCGCCGGGTGTTGGTATAACTTCTTTGCTATTCAAAGTTTCGCAAAATTTCTTTACTCCCCGGGCATTCACAATCTGATTGATAAACTGGCCATGGATGGCTTCCCGGGCCTCTTTTGTATTAAGCTCATGAATCGTTGGAATGATGTTTGGCACCCGAATGTTTGAAATCCCTGCTTCATCCAATAATCTTGCAGCTTTTTTCTGAGCATTGCGATTGCATGCAATAATAACCATGGCTTTGGTTTTAACCTTGCAGATAATTTTTGCATTCTCCAGAGCCGAGGTTTCATCGCCGTTATCGGTTCCGCCAGCCAGCAGGATGATATCCGGTTTTATTTCGTGAAGTACTTCTTCCCGATATTCCGGCGGTTCATCAACTGAAATGACCTCCATTACCCTTGCCCCGGCTGTCATCGCAACTTCTTTGGCTGCTTTAGCTGTCACCTGAGGCATATAACCCATGGCAACCATGCGCAGCCCGCCGGCTGCACTACAGGAGCTATACCGGTTTACCATTTGGACAAATGCTATTCCCTGATGTCTGATCTTTTCTTCTGCCTGTTGAGCCCCGATTGCCACATCTTCCAAAGTCGTAGCCGCCTGACCAACTCCCAGATAGGTCAGCCGACCTGGGATCAAATGGTAAGCCACTGCTTTTGTATAGGTACTGCCGATATCAAAAACAATCGTATTTGCTTTCATCATCTGTACATTATTATCGAAGTTTTGCTTTTTCAACAAAAACATAACCTTCCATGATGCGTCTGGCAGTGCGGACCAGTGCCACTTTCTCCACAGTCTGACCTTTTACCTTAGAGACAACTGGAATGACTCCTGCCGGGTGGCCGATTCTGACCGTATCGGATTCTGTTTTTCTGAGCACCTGATTGACAATGGTTCCTGCGATTTTTGCAGCAGAACCGGTGCAGGCGGTTGCGGTGCCGGCGTAGGTTTTATGCAGCACCTGCATATACATCAGTCGTGAGACAAGATCCACTTCATTTGCCTTGATGGTATTGCCAGAAGTAAAGTCAATATAGTCTGCCGGTTCACTCACAAATGCGATCATTGGAAATGCCGGTGATTTTTCAGAAGCTTCTTTCGCATCTTTTGCCATACCAATCATGGCGCAGCATTTGGACCGAATTTCTTCCAAATAATCCAGAAGCTCTGAATTGCCGTCAATTTCACCCGGGGTTTCAGTTCCTTTCATCTTTATATCGGCTGCATGGATGAAAACGCAGGGGTTGGCAACATCAACGATGGAAACCTTTAAAGCGCCTTTACTGGTTTCTATTGTATCCATTACATTTCCAGTAGGAAGCACCTTGCCTGTGGCCGCTCCAGCGGTTCCTGTAAAATCCATCAGTTCGGCGGCATTGGTTCCCGGAACGCCATCAATTTTAAAGTCCCCGCTAACCTTTGCTTTTCCGTCTTCAACCTGAACTTCAGCATACAATAACTTGCCGGTATTGGTATTGTGAATGCATACTTTTGTTTTCGGCTCAACAGCTTTTACAAAAGACTCATCAATGGCGAAAGGTCCCACGCCAGACGAAATATTCCCGCAGTTTCCATTATAATCCACCGTCGTATCACCAATACTGACTTGAGCAAACGTATAATCCACATCCGCTTCCGGATGGGTTGGCGGGCCAATAATTGCCAGCTTGCTGGTTAATGGATCGGCCCCAGCCAATCCGTCGATCTGGCGGACATCCGGGCTTCCAAAAATTCGAAGGATGATTTTGTCTCTCATAACCTGATCGGCTGGTAAATCATTCTCTTTCAGAAAAATCCCTTTACTTGTTCCTGCTCTCATAATGACACATGGTATCCGAAACTGATCACTCATTTTATCTCCTTATCATATCTCTTAATTTTCTATTTATATCTTATTTCTTCTTATCAATCATATCTCCGATCATTCTGACGCATTTCTCAGGTGAACTGTCCGGTCCGAAGAAACCGTCGATGCTCATAAACCCACTGCCTTCGTTTTTGATCTTGTCTTCATAAAAACGATGTTCTTCTTCTTTTTCAGCTATCCGTCCGCCGGCGCAGACGACCATTTTATCCCGCAGTCCCAGTTCTTCCAAACGTTTGCTGACCCGTGGAAACAGGGCCATGCCCAGACCCAGCAAGTTGCTGACGCCAACCGCATCCGCATTGACTTCCGCCGCTACTTCTGCCACGCTTTCCGGCAGATTCATCCCTCTCAGATAGACAACATCATAACCTGCTTCCTGAAAAGCCTCTTTGATAACATTAATCCCATTGACGTGGGCATCTGCTCCCACGGTGGCCAAAACAATTTTCTCTTTACGGGTCGGTGCTTTTTTCTCATGAACCTTCACGTCTTCTTTGCTTTGGGCACAACGGGAGGCATCCACACCCAATGGGGTATAGCCTTTCACGTAACGAGTGATGCCATCTTTATCGCGATTGACGACAACATGGCGTTTTAAATCCCAGCCTGCGGCTCGCTGACTGTCTAGCACCCCACTTTTGCCGGCCGCCACAATCAGTTCGATGAGTTCAGTGTCGGACCATTGCCGCCAGAAAGCATCATTTATTTTATCCAGCGTCAGGTCTTTAACCTTCAATGCTGCTTCCAGTACAGCCAGGGATTCGTTGATGATTTCCGCTTTTCGAGCATCAATAACGGGTGACTGGATATTAGGATTATAGATATTTTTAAACACATCCTCGGTTCCCCAGATCGACTGTCCCATGGAATCACCGGTTGGAATTCCTACCGATTCGGCTGCCTTTGGCCGGTAAAAATCGGCTCCTCCCAATTTTGCGGTTACCGCCATTCTTGAAAAATGGGCAGCTTCAGCCACAAGATTCTGAGGCGGGTTCTGGAAGGTTTCAGGTACAACAATGATGGATTTGCTCTGACAGGCTTCTCTGAAAGCCCCCATTACTGCCAGATCCGCATAGATGTTGATCCCTGCCACATTCATCTGAATGGCCGATAATTCCCAGGGCAGCTCGGCATGAACAGCCAGACCTTCCGAGAGCAGACACATGGCCAGGGCCATACCGTCGGTGCCGCCGATATTATTAAGGTGCTTATGGGAATCCAATTGCACAAAAATATTATTTTCTGCACAAATTTGAATAGCTTTATAGCCATTGACCACCTTGGTTTTGTAGTCGTGAATGCCCCGACCGCCAAAATGAACATGAATCACCGGGCCGATATCCGTGCCGTCAAAGCCTGCAATCAGCGCATTGATAATGGATAAATGGGGGGTATCGCCGGTGGCATTGATCCGGACTGGGTGTTTGGAGCCGCCGCCCATGGCAATGAATTCCCGCTCCCCTATGGGGGTGATTCCGCCTTTGCCACGTGACATATTGATCAATTCTCTTCCTTTTAAAGGATCAATATGACGTGTTGCTTCGGCATGGACGAAATGAAAAAGAGTTTCGTCAATTTTATCAGCATAGGCGTACATATTCAGGCTCTCTGCATAGGTTTCTTCGGCAGAATTTCGGCCCAATATCGGGTTTTGTATGGGCCAGCCTCTTTCTTTAGCCTTTTGGGACAGCTCATAAATACGGTAGCCGCTTCGGATGGTACCCGCGACTTCCCGGGGATATGGTGCCGGCAGACCAACCACTTCACCGTTTTCGTCCAGATCAGGCATTTCAACCCCAAAACAATCGCTGAAAGCCCGAACGGACTCAATATCCTCTTTGATAATACGTTTCGTTTTTTCCTGCATAATTTCCTCAATTCTACTAATTTCATTCCAGGTAACAGCGTCTTTTTATTCAACTGATTCCGACATCACCCGGATCAATCTTACTCTCCCGGTGCAAACCGGGGGAGTAAGATTGATCCTGCTTTTACTAAAATCTAGCGAAGACCATCTTCGCATTTTGCTTCAGCTATGGTAAGTCCGCCGATTCGCGGATGAGGACGACCGCCATTGCTAAAAACCAGGGCAATGACGATTTCATCGCATTTTGGTGCATCGTGCAGACGGATTTCCATTGCATTATAATGGGTCCGAACAAAAGCGGCATCGACATAATGCAGAGGCACATCCAGCGCCGTTCCGGCAGGACCGGATTTTTTGGCGGAAGGGATAATCGACTTTCCGCCGCCAATGGCGTCACGCATGGGTTTTCCCAATTTAGGATGAAGGATAGCCGCACCGTGTTCAAGCTCGCCATCCAGCCCGATGATAGCGCCTTTTCCGTAGGTTTCGATTTTTCCATCCAGGTGCTTTGCTGCTATTTTGCTTAAATGCTCGCCCAACCATTCTCCCACTTCACTGAGTTCATCCAAATCTTCTATGTATTTTCCGGCAAAGGGATTTTTAATGACAGCCGCCACGGAAACGGTTGTGATGGGTTCTTCCAATTCCTTGAATCCTTCAAAACGTACTTCATCGATGGTCGTTACAATCTTTCTGATTTTTGGTTTTATGGCCATTTTTATTCTCCTTCAATAATTAGATTTTTAGGTAATTATATTTTTAAATATTTTTTGCCGGTCTTTTTGCCGGCGGTGTGTTGCGGCTGACGTTGACAACAATTTTGCCATTGATCAGTACCATACTGATACCGGGAATATCCCCTGCGGCAATGGCGCCCATGGCATCATCAGCCACCGAACCCATTGGCGCATCCATGATAACCAGATCGGCTTCTTTGCCGACTGCCACCATCCCGGTGTTCAATTCATAAACCTTTGCCGAGTTACCAGTTGCCATGCAGACGACAATTTCCGGAGCGATTTCTGCCAGGGAAGAAATCTGACACATATTTCGTAAGATCCCCAAAGCAATCAGGCCGGTTCCGGAAGGTGCGTCATTGCCAAAGATTAAACGGTCCAACTGTCCTTTTTTTTGGGCCCGTTTTGCCACGTAGTTGGCTATTTTCGGATTACCGCACTGAACAATCTCCATGGCAAAGTCGGTTTCATCCATGATGCGGTCTGCTTCTGCTGCGGAAATGGCGGTGGGTCCACCATTAATATGAGAGACAACATCCGGTTTTGTCTTAATTACATCATCTGCTGTTACCGTTGAACTTCCCGGAATAGAAGTACCGCCCGTGTGCATCTGGACTTTAAAACCATACTTATGAGCCCATTCGACCATCGGTGCCGCATCTTCCGGTTTCTTTATGCTTCCCAGTCCCACTTCGCCCACAAGCCAGACACCCTGGGCTTTCATTTCAATAAAATCTTCTTCCGTCAGGCCTTTTTCCAGAATCACAGCCCCACCATGAACTTTAACGCCGGATGGCGGAGCATTGTAATAGGACTTGCTGATGGCAATCGCCAGCGCTTTGGCTCCCGCCGGATCTTTGGGACGCCCGGGAAAATGGGCTTCTCCGGCGGAGATCATGGTCGTGACACCGCCATGCAGCGCACTGCTGATAAAATCCATGGTTTTCTGTCTTGGCGCAAACTCGCCGCCACTGACATGGACGTGAGTGTCAAACAACCCAGGAGTTACGGTGGTTCCGTTAGCATCAATAATCGTTGCCGCTTCGAGATCCGCCAACAATTCGCTTCCGCCAATTGCAGTGATCAAATTGTCTTCAACGACGATGGTATCCGCCTGGAAAACTGGTTTGTTGATATCACCTGTTACAATCTTCCCAATATTTTTAATAACTATTTTACTCATTGATTTCTTCCTCCATATTCTATATTCAGGTTTACACCTGGAATCTACTTTAATTTAGTACGCCATTGTCCGCATCCGTTTCTTTTTCTTTGACCGCGGCCACAATATCCTTTGGGAAAATCGGCAATTTAGTGAACCGCACATCTAAAGCATCTTCAATGGCCGCTACAATCGCCGGAATAATTGGAATCAGGGCCGGCTCACCCACGCCCTTTGCGCCAAATGGACCCGGACCCCCTTCACTTTCCACCAGAATCGGGTATATCTCAGGCACGTCCAGATTGGACGGAATAATATATTTTGAAAAAATTGGATTTTTAATGGATCCATCTTTATCAGAAACTTCAATTTCTTCCATCAGTACAAAACCTTGTCCCATCACAACCCCACCTTCGATCTGTCCTTCAACCATGGACTGGTTGATGGTTTGACCCACATCATGGGCTGATACAACCTTTAAAACATCCACTTCGCCGGTTTCCGTGTCCACTTCCACTTCACAGATGGTGGTGGCATAAGAATAAACTTCATAAGGAATACCGGACATGTCTTCGGGGTCAAGGGTGGTCGTTGTCGGGTTGTAATACCCGGCGCCAACCGCCATTTTTCCGGCAGTCTTCATTTCGGCCATTAGGGTATGATAAGTCATCGTGACAGTTGCGTCCCCATCTTTTGTTACCATATTGTTGCTAAAATCCAATTCCTCGGGTTGACACCCCAGATACGCCGCTGCCACGTCGGCCAATGTCCCTTTTGCCTGTTCACAGGCCTTTAAGACTGCATTGCCTGTAATCAGTGTCTGACGGGACGCCGATGTGGCGCCGCCATCCGGCGTTACCCGGGTATCGCCCCAGGTTACACGAACCTTTTCATAGGTGATTCCCAGTGCCTCTGCCGCCAGCTGAGCCATAGCTGTTCCGCTGCCCTGACCAATATCTGCCGCTCCAAACATCAGATTTGCTGTTCCGTCGCCAAGCACTTCCACGAAAGCTGCTGCCGGATTGGGAAGACCGGTGTTACCGATCCCGTACCACATACTTCCGACACCCTTACCTCTTTTTTTCAAAACACATCACCTCCTGCTGACTGCTTATCTCAAGCATTTTTATATCCGAACACTTTTTTTCGCAGTTAATAATTTCACATCTCATGAAAGCACTTCCGCTGCCTTTTCCCGGGCTTTTTCCAGTGTTTCGATGAACCCCACGCTGTTTTCAAGAATCTGACCTGTCGTTAATTTACTGCCAATCTGATGTGCATTCCTGATTCGGATTTCCACCGGATCCATGCCAATTTTTCTTGCCAATGCATTCATCTGACCTTCATGACAAACGGCTACCTGGGGCACCCCAAATCCACGGAATGCGCCACTCATGGGATTATTGGTATAAACAAACGTTGCATCTGCCCGAACATTCGGAATGCTATAAGGACCGGTACAATGGACCATTGCTCTAGTGATCACCGCTGGTCCATAAGACGCATAGGCCCCGGTGTCACTGCATATCTTCACTTCCATTGCCATCAGCATGCCGTCGCGGGTAGCTCCTGTTTTTGCTTCAATGGTCATGGGATGACGTTTTGCAGAAACCATGGTTGATTCACTTCGAGAACGCACCATTTTCACTGGTTTCCTGGTATGATAGGTCAGCAGCGCACAATGGCACTGAACCGAGATATCCAGCTTTCCACCAAAAGCACCGCCGGTAGCCGCCTGAATCACCCTCACCTGATTGTAGGGCAGCCCCAAAAGACTGGCCACTTCATTGCGGTCATAGTGGGGATTCTGAGTAGATGCCACAACAGTCATCAACCCATCATCGTCGTAATAGGCAATACCGGCATCGGGCTCAATGAACATGTGGCTGAGGCGATGAGTCGAATAGACATTTTCGATAATAATGTCACATTTTTTGAAAGCCTCATCCACATTCCCACATTCCAGGTGTTTCACCTGATGAATATTGGTTGTCCCATGAATAATTGGGGCATCCGCTTCCAGAGCCCGTTCAAAGGTGAAAATAGGTTCGATTTCATCATAATCTACCTCAATCAGAGCCAGTGCCTCCTCCAGAATTTCCGGACTCTTTGCAGCCACGACTGCCAGGGCATCTCCATAGCGTCTGATTTTGTCATCCACAAGACAAGGTTCATCTTTGATAATGATGCCAAAGCGATTCTTTCCTGGAATGTCGTGATAATCGAGGACGGCTTCCACTCCATCCAATGCCCTTGCTTTCTCAAGATAGAGTTTTTTAACAGTAGCATGGGGAACCGTGCTTCTGAATACCCTCCCATAAAGCATATCTGGAAGGCTGTAATCCGAAGCAAATTTGGTAGTACCCAAAACCTTTTCGAGGCCATCCACCTTGACCTTGCTTTTTCCGATCACCGAATATTCTTTAGCCAATTGATTCTCCCCCCTGTTCCAATTTTTGTTTATAAATCTCAACAGCATTTTTTACAGCGGCATGAATTTTTTCATAGCCGGTACAGCGACAGAGGTTTCCAGACATCCCGACTTTTATTTCTTCTTCCGTCGGAGATGAATTTTTCATCAGCAGCGCTTTTGCCGTCAAAATCATGCCAGGGGTGCAGTAACCACATTGAACCGCCCCTTCATCGAGGAAGCACTGCTGCAGAACATCCAATTCTCCATTTTTGGCAAGACCTTCCAGAGTAATAATCGTCGACTGATCCGCCTGACCGGCGAGCATACAGCAGGTGGTTACCGCATCACCGTTAAAGATTACGGTGCAGGCACCGCATTCCCCTTCGGAACAGCCTTCCTTTACACTGGTCAACTTGAAATCTTCTCTTAATAGATCAACTACACGCCGATTGGGAAAAACGTCAATGACACGATCTTCGCCGTTTAAATTTAAAGAAATTGAAATTTTATTCATTTGATTTACCATTTAATTGTTCAAGAATAGCATCAAACAGTTTCCTGTAAACACCCTGAACACTTTCTTTTTTATAAAAAACCGACCACGGACGGCTTTTCGCACTTTCATAGACGGCGTCATGGAGCATCGGAAGAGTTTCTTCCAGTAGTTCCCGAGTTATTTTTTCACCCAATAGATGAGCCTCTGCTTCTTTAAAGTGCAATGGATACCGGGATAAGCAGCCGCCTCTCAAAGAAGCCTTAGTACAGATGCCCGCATCATCCACCTGCACCAGAATACCGGCACCGATTACCGAAATAGCCAGAGATTTACGCTTAGCCAGTTTGTAAAAAGCTGTTGCGGTATGGTCGTCGGGCAAATCGAAAAATATCTCAGTCATGATTTCATCGGCCAGCAGCGCATTTCGGTTGCTGACGCCTTTTCCTTCCAGGAATTCGGCCAGTGGTACGGTCCGCTTACCGCGCACACTGTCCAGCACAACCGATGCATTCAGCGTCATCATAGCACTGACACCGTCTCCTGCCACCGAAGATGTAGCCAGATTCCCGCCGATGGTTCCCAAATTCCGAATTTGAGGCGAACCAACTGTACTTGCCGCCTGACATAAAACCCGAACCCGCTCTTGAATAACCGGATGACTGGCAATCATCGCGAATGTGGACAATGCACCAATCCGTATCTGCTCCCCATCAATACGGATATATTCCAGCTCTTTAAGTCTTTTGATATCAATCACCACATCAGGCCTGACATGTCCCTCATTCATTTCGATGACAATATCGGTACCACCAGCCAATATGGATGCCGATTCCTGATATTGATTTAAAAGGGCTTTTGCTTCGTTAATGGTTTTTGGTGTGAAAAAGTCAAATGCTCTCATTATTCCCCTCCAGCCACCCGGACATTGGTAATTTTCTCCCAAACTTTGATGATGGCAGACATATCTTCCCGACCAAGACCCGAAGCCCGTCCACTTTCAAAAACCTGTGTTGCCAAAGCTGTCATCGGTAATGGGATATTATTTTCCTTCCCTGCTTCCAGAGCCAGGCCCAAATCTTTGTATTGCAGATCCATTGCAAATCCGCCTTCGAAATCATCCTTCATAATAAATTTTTCCAGTTTGGCCTCCATGGCATAACTGCGACCCGAACTTTTACTGATGATTTTCTGCATAGTTTCAACTTTCAGTCCGCATTTAACCCCTAGAATTAACGCCTCCGCCAGAGTGGCCATATTGCATCCCAGCATGAGATTGTTGACAATTTTAATTGCATCCCCGGTTCCGGTAGGGCCCACATGGTAAATATCCCCACCGATAACTTCCAAAACGGGTTTGATTTTTTCAAAAACCGCCTCATCCGCTCCAACCATAATGGCCAAGGTACCTGCGTCAGCACCCTTAGTACCGCCACTTACCGGCGCATCCACATATTTGATGCCCATAGTTTCTGCAATCCCAGCCATTTTCAATGTACTTGAAGGAGATACACTGCTCATATCAATAATCACTGTTCCTTCTTTACATTGGCTGAAAAGCCCTTCCGAGCCGACCATCACCGTTTCGACGATACCGGCATTAGGAAGCGATGTAATAATCACATCTGAAGACGCCGCAACTGCTCCACCGTTTGAACAGCCAACTGCTCCAAAGGCAACAATTTCATCAACGCTTGTTCTATTTACATCAAAAGCGGAAACCTGATAGCCTTCTTTCAGTAAATTGACTGCCATTGGTTTTCCCATGGCGCCCAGGCCAATAAACCCGATTTTAATTGATTTATCCATTTTTTTACTCCTTATATTGAATTTTGTAAGCATTCACATAGTACTGCAAGCAATTGCTATCATCGAATTTTTACATAAATCTATGTAAAGTTTCGCTTTATTTTTTCAGTTTAAATCGCTCAATCATTTGTTTAAGCAGCTCAGCCTGACCAGAGAGCTCTTCACTGGCAGCAGCACTTTCTTCGGCAGTGGCCGAGTTCTGCTGAACCACATGAGCCACCTGTTCCACCCCAGTATCAATTTGAGCAATCCCCGATGCCTGTTCGTTGGAAGCAACCGCAATATTACCGATAAGGCTGGTGACTTTTTCAATACCTGATACAATATCGTTTAAAGCGGCAGCGGTATCATCTGCAATTTTTGTTCCTTCTTTGACCTTGTCGATGGAGCCTTCAATTAAGACAGTGGTTTCTTTGGCAGCATCTGCACTTCTAGCCGCCAGGTTTCGAACTTCTTCAGCAACTACAGCAAATCCTTTGCCATGCTGCCCAGCCCGGGCCGCTTCCACTGCGGCATTAAGAGCGAGAATATTAGTCTGAAAGGCGATATCATCTATTACTTTGATAATTTTTGAAATGTCGTTGGATGATTGGTTGATGGCCACCATAGACTTCTGCATTTGAAACATTTGAGCATTGCCTTTGGCAGCATGACCTTTTACGGTATCAGATAATTCCCTTGCTTTATTAGCATCCACTGCATTGTTTTTTGTCTGATTGGCAATTTCTGCAATGGAGGCAGTTAATTCCTGAACCGAGCTGGCTTGCTCTGTGGAACCCTGAGCCAGAGACTGACTTCCTGCGGATACCTGACCTGAGCCCGAGGCAACCTGTTCGGAGGCCACATTAATATCCCCCATTACATCGTTCAAAGAATCAATGATCACGTTAATTGCATTAGAAATGGTTATAAAATCGCCCTGGAATGCCTTTGCATACTCAATATCCAGATTTCCCTGGGATAATTGTTGTATTTTTTCAGTAATTTCGCTAACAACACCATCCAAAAGTTTAGCAGTGTTGTTGACTGTTTGCTTGAGGGCATCCACATCACCGTTATAGTTACCGATAATCCGTACCTGGAGGTTTCCATTCGAAATAGCGCCCATAACTGTCATTATTTCTCCCAGAGGCTTGTTGATTTCTTCCAGTATGGCATTCATGCCTCCAACCAGTTCTTCCCATGCACCTTTAAATTTGCTAGTGTCCGCGCTTGCCTGGAGATTACCGTTAATTACTGCATTGGTGATTGTCGTGGCTCCATCAATCATGTCGCCGATAGATGATTTTACTTCACCTAAGCTATTGTTTATCTCGTCGAACTGAATACTAACCTCACTAGTGTGCTCATCGGCTTCACTTACGTTCATATCAAATTCCAGATTACCTTCTGCCAGACGCATCAAGTTATCACCCAATCGGGCAACTTCAGCATGAGTATAATCTCTAACTCGGATAATAGGCGTCAAATCGGTTACGATTTCTACAAAGCCAATGTTTTTACCTTTTTTATTTTTGAGGTA
The DNA here is from genome assembly GCF_001263355.1 of Acetobacterium bakii. Lineage (GTDB taxonomy): Bacteria > Bacillota > Clostridia > Eubacteriales > Eubacteriaceae > Acetobacterium > Acetobacterium bakii. The sequence continues at coordinate 40,606 of NZ_LGYO01000001.1, read as the reverse complement.
AGCCGTATCCTGTTTATTACTTCGACCAACCCATTCGAAGTAAGAGTCAGCCAGATCCTGATCCACCAGGCGTCGGATACCACAGCCTGCGGTTTGACAAATGTTTGCCCCAGCATTAAAACAATCCATACCACAAGCGGATACACGATCAGTGATGACACCGTTTTTTATCATCAGTTCTTCAAATGCACGGTTCATAAAGGTCCACTTCATCTCCATGTCGGTGACATGGATCGGGAAGGGAATGCCATCGATAATGGCCTCATACCAGAACATGTTATCTACCACCGTATCCAAGGTCTGGTTTACTCCTGAAATAACCTCGGCATAGTCTCCTGTATGTCTGGTGACGTCGGCCCGTTTGGTGAAGTCACTGCGAATGGCAGCATCCGAAAGCATGATGGTGTCCGTTACCAGCCTTGAAATGGCTTCTTTGATGGAAACCATGCTGTTGCCCAGCACGTCTTGTTTGGAGCGGGGCTTGATTTCAACCTTTAAATTGCCATGGGCAATTTTCTGGGCGGTTTCGGACTGATCCCGAATATTTTCGGCCATATTTACAAAGGATCGGATCAGCTCGCCAATTTCATCAGCTTTGGCATCATCAACCATGTCAAAGTCGATCTCGACATCCCCCAGAGCCAGTTGATCGGCTGCATCAGCCAATCGAGTGATCGGACGGACAAAACTTTGAGTCGAAACCACTATCAACCCCACAATCACCAGTAGTCCCAAGCCAAAGATCACCAGCATCATAGTCTGGATGGAATCATAGGATTGATTGAATTCCTTCATTGGAAGTCCAGTGGCCAGTACCCAACCGGTATCACCGATTTCTGTGACATAGCCCTGGCTTTGTGTACCAGCCGATATATAGGAAATCGGACCAGCTGTTTTATCGGTAAGTGCGACAATAATGTTTTCAGATAAATCGGTGTCGCTCAAAGGTTTATTGTCAAATTCGTCATTAGGATGGTCAAAGACAGTACCATTGTTGGTTGATACAACAAAAAAGCCGGTTTCCCCTATTTTATTTTCAGCAATGATTTCTTTAATGCGATCAATTGAAAAATCTACACAGGCTGTGCCAATTATTTCCTGAGAATTTGAAGCGAAAACCGGTGATACCACTGTTACAATAACTTCATTGGTAGTAATATCTTCATAAGGTTCGGAAATGAAAACAGTTTTTTTCTGAAGCAATTCCTGATACCAAGGCCGGGAATTGATGTCGAAATCTGGACTGGAGATCACTCCATCGGACTGTATAAATTGGCTGGAGTCCACATCAGCAATCCAGGTTGTTCGTATATTCTCAGGATCACTGGCAGCCACGTTCTCCAAAATTTGTTTCACTTCCAGATAATTGGCAGTCGCGTTCATTCCAGTGCCTGGGGTTACTTGATTGAAGATACTTTGAATTTCCGGGTTTACCGACATTTGAGAAGCGATTTCCAGATAGCTGGTAAAATAAGTTTCAATTTCATTGGAAACTGATTGGGATCTTGCTGATAATTCATTAACGGTTATTTTGGTAATGGCCTGGTTAACCACATAAAGTGATATACTGGCCACAATGGTAAAAATAATCACAACCGGTAAACCAATGGTCAGCAGCATACGAATGAGCAAACCTTTTTTCTTATCCATTTCTTATCCTCTTCTTTAAAAGTCATTTGGGTAATGCCCAAATCCTTTGTTATTGCTATTTTAAATTGCTAATTAGCAGCTTCAATTCAAATATCTCAGAATAGTCCTGTATTTTTTTGTATTTTGTAATTATTATTGGATGTCATTCGGTTCCCACTGCAGCGCAACACCGCCAACATCTGCATAGACAGCTTGAAGATTTCCCAATTGAAACTGATGTAAGCTCTCATTTTTAATCTGATCCAGACTCTGGATTACTTCTTCCCGGCTCAGTTGCTTAACCTGAGTTACCACTTCAAGATCATCAATATCACTATCTGGGTAAAGATTCCCGGCCAGATCGGTTATAACATTTTCAGATTTGATATAAGAAGCATTGGCGATATGCGTGGCACAGGCATCTGCGATGCAGCACCGTTTCGCAAACACGGTCACTGCATTGGCAATGCCCCGGGTGAAGCTGCGTCCCCCCAGGCCGCTGGTACACACCCCACCAATACCATCTTCTACACGGATGGTAACGGTTTTTTCCAGTTTTCCCGTCTCCACATTGGGCAGGATACCCATTTTTACAGATTGATTTTCCCTCAGCCGAATGGCGACATCCCCGCCGTTATTAACAATGACCTTGTCGACATCCCGAGCATCGAGCCAATCTGCCAGGGCATCAGAAAGAGCTCCTGCCACCGTGGCCATCGGTGTCAGAGTTGGTTCCTGAAGCCGTTTGACGGCCTTCACCATTTCCAGCGGTAGGCCACTTAAGGTTCCGGAACTTATTGTCCCGAGATCGATGGTTCTTGAATATTGCGATAAAAGATGGCGTTTTTCAGAAATTTCTGCCAGTAAATCGGGGATGTTCAATGCGGCTTCTGAGCACAGCTTTGTTTGAACCACGCCTTTTTTTATAGCCATAATCACCATGGTCACCGGACCGTAATCCACAAAAACCCGGCCATCGCTGAGGATCTGAAAAGGGTATTCACTCATTTTTTTTATATTCGGACACATCTCTGATCTGATCCATGTGTCCTCCCATGGCATCATAATCAGATTTTCGCATGGTATACTCCACCGGTGCAACGGTGGCCGGGGTCGGTACCCAGGTAAAGGCTTTATTGACTACTTTTTCAGTATCGACCATAAAGTTGATCCCGCCACCGGGATACACAAAGGCTGGTGCTCCGCCAATAGTCAATACCGCTTTTTGGGATTGAACAGCTTCCGTTATTTTTACCGGATGGGTGCAGACGCCACCTCTGGCACTTCCTCCCGTTCCACCGGTATACAAAACCGATGTCCTTGAACGCTGACAATTATTCTGAATGGCCAGCGCAACTGCCATAGCTGCCTCTGTCATCGGGATCTCCTCAAAACCGCCATCCCCCTGCAAGGTAAACAGCGCAAAGATTTCGCCGGTAGTGTTCACAACCATGACCTTCATCCCCGGCTTTGCAATCGTCATATCACAACCTTTAATCGCATCCCGAGGCGTTTCCAGTGTGGTCCCGCCAATGCCTTGTCCGTGTTCGCCAAAATAGCGGCCTCTTGAACTTTTTGCAGCATTAGGAATCAGACCGCTCCAGATCATGCCCACCGCTTCACCGGCCAGATGCTCAGAGCACAGGCCAATAACGTGATGATCGATGACAATACAGTCATCCACCGCTTCCTTCATCAGCTTTGCGAAGAGTCCCACAGTAGCGCTGCCGCAACCAATCCGCATGATGCTTTCCTCTGCACCATCGATGATAGGCGCTTTCCCTGCCTGTAGCTTCAGACTGGTCTTGCGATTCACTTTCAGCTCAACTTCTTCACCGTTGGCCAGTTCCACAATCGTCCGTGCCGTTGCAAATCCGGCGTCGCTGGTGAGTTTATTAGCTCCGCCGATGGCAATCATTTTAGACCCATACTCTTCCGTATTGACCATACCAACGATTTTATTGCCCCGATAAACCGGATCACCCTCTTCGCCGATATAAGTGTTCGTATCCAGTTTAATGATCAAACCGCTGTAACTCAGCGGCGCTTCGGTGACCACCGTCACCACATCCACTCCGTCCCGGCACTGACTCACGATATGAGGAGCCGGTTTTGAGCAGGGATAATTTGTGCCGGCGCCGACGGCCGTGATGATCGGCTGCCGAATCGCATCTTCTGCTTTGGGTAATGCCCTGGGTTCGACCACAAGCGCCCGGTCTCGAACCAGTTTTCCATCCACATTCCGATACCGGGTACATGCCCCCGTCAATCCAACCGGGACCTTGCATTGAATAGGACAGGAACTGCAAATTACGACATCAGCTTTTACCTGACTCTGGCGAATTGCATCATATTGACAAACCCGCTTACATATGCCACATTCCACACACTGATTTGTAATTACAATAATGGTCTGTTTCTCAGTCTTTTTAACTTCAACGGCTCCTACCGGACATTCATTTACACACATTTTGCATTTTTTGCATTGATTTGTATCTATTTCAAACATCGTCTGTCTTCCTCCCTCGTCTTCCCTGCTTCACTTACCAATCAACTAATCTTCATCTTTTCTCCAAGACAGGTTTTTGAAGCTTTCAAAATAACATTGTAAAGTGTGATGCCGACGGATGAAATCGCAATTAACTCGGTTTTTGTCAATGATTTCCTAGTCATTTTGATTTCGATCCGTTCATTCACTGCACTTACTTCAAAATCGCCATCATGGGTCTGTATAAATCCTTTTAATCGGTAAGTTGATGGAATCGTTTCTTTCAAGAAAGCTTTGACACACTTAAAATCCAGAGGTTCTATTGCCTCCATGGATATGGTTACTGGTCTGGTTTCAGGTGTATTTGACGTTTCCTGGTCTGGATTCATCGGAACCGATGACGTTTCAAACAATGTTCCAACATCAAATCTGCAATAAGTGGTGACAATCACTTCTGCCCCGGCATTGAATTCGTGGACTTTTCTAATAAGCTCAGCCTTCGTTTCCAGATCAAATAAATCCGCCTTATTGACAAGAATGATCCCAGAATTTTCGACCTGGCGTTTCAGCGCCGGTAGGATACCGGACATTTTTATAAAATGTTCACCGTCGATTACGCATAAAGATGTTGTGAATTCATATTTTTCATTCGTTTTTCGGGCAATGCCATCCAATATTGGTTGAATATTTGACGGATCGGCCAAGCCTGATGCTTCAATAAAAAGCAACTCCAGATCATAGGATGCCATCGCAATTAAACTATCCACAAATTTATCTTTGACGCAGGCGCAGAATATCGAACCATTTGAAACTTCAGCCATGGTCAAGCCTTCTGTTTCAACCAGTTGATAATCAATATTCACTTTGCCGAAATCATTGACAATAACCCCTATTTTCCGGTTATGAAAAGACGACATTAACTCTTTGAGCAACGTCGTCTTTCCGGCGCCTAAAAAACCTGTCAACAAACAGATATTTGTCTTTCGACTTTGCGCAGCGTCACAATTACATGTGATGTTATTAGAATAATTCTTCAATTTCTTTACGTAATTCCTCGCTGTCAGGAATCATTGAAATATGTTTTATTTCCCCATTGATGCACATGGTTGGTAAATTTGAAATGCCCATTCGTTGACAGCGGACCACATTTTCACGCTCTGTGTATTTATATTCAATGATATCAATTTTATCGCCAAAATAGTCTTTCGCCTTTTGGGCTGCCGCCATCATGTAGGTACAGGCTGCACATTGAACCGAATCAAAGGTGAACACCTCGACAAATGGTCTTTCCAGCTTCTCATAGTCCGGGATATCAATTTCAATATCACTCAAATCAGGTCCATCATAACCCTTAATCAGCTCTCTTGCCTGCTCAGTGTTTTTGACCGCCTGAGAACAGGCGATGGTGTTTTCGAGTGGTACATCATACGGCATATCACAGCCGGGGCTCACAATCATATTGCGTTTATCCGCGATGGAATCCAACAGCTCGACAACATATTTCAGGTTATCCTTCGGTTCGCCATGAAGCATAACAGTTGCAAGTGGGACATTACCGCTGATGGCAATATTGTATTGATCGGTGACTTCCTTCCCAGCCTTAAAATCGACATTTTCATCCACAGCAATGCTGTCAGGATTTGTTTTACACATAACATCGAGTTGTGGTGCGGCGTTTCCGCAGACAAAGAATGATGAAAACCGATCTTTATTTCGAATATAGTCAAAGACTGTTGTAAAGGCATCAGATAGCATGGATTCAAAGGATTCCGGTGCGATCTGGCTGACAAGCGGATCGACTACAGCGATAACATCCATACCGGCTTCGATATAAAAATCGCACATCTTCATAGCCACTTCAGCACAGAAGTTCACAAGCTCCCGGACATAGTCTTCATCCATTAGCATATCCAGAAAAATATCGGTACCGCGCAGATGGGAAGCCAAAGTAAACGGGCCGCAGATTAAGCCATATAAGGCAATATCATCACCAACAGATGCCTTCAACTTCGTCATTGCTTCCAGCATTACGGGAATTCGACCCGATGTTTTCGTTGGGATCTTGCATCGACATGGAATTCCTTTTGCATCCCCTTCATTCGGATGTGTATTAACCGCGGGCGGATTATCTTCAGCCCAAAGCAGTTCGCATCCCATGATTTCAGCCTCCAACTGCAGATCAAACATGATCGGCATTCCATCAGGCCCATAGACCTTAGCCACTTCCATCAGTGACTCATATAATTTTTGCCCATCTTTCAGTATTTCTTCTGCTGTATATCCGGCGAGTTTGCCAGAATGAATTCCGGCAAACGGAACCCATGGCATCCGTTCCGTTTCTTCATGCCGCATCGTCTTAAAAATCAGTTCTTTACCCATTGCTTTATTCCTCCATTTAGTATGATATATTAACCTCAAATATTTTTTGTTCAGGCAGATTCACTCGTATGCTGCCATACCCAATTCAATCAGCGAATTTTGATTTGAATCAGCGTTGAATTATGCTGTGGAATCAGAAAAACCTGCTTCCAGGTAATGAGTCTGACTGAAAAAAAACTCTTTTACAGGAATATGGGCACTTCGAGAATCAGAAGATACCCACATCCTTAAACCATTTTATTAATTTAGACTTGTTTAGCTAATCTATTCTTGAACATCATAAAAACGATTATTCGCCCGTGTACAAATCTCATAAAACTCTTTGGAGTCTGCTTCGTCCTGTTGGGTGAACAGGCTAACCGCAACCATCGTTACTGTTGCACCTAAAAGACCGATGGCGCCATACCAGGTGCCTCCCAGATCCCATGCAAAGTAGGTTAAGAGTACCAGAATTGTTCCAACAATGGTTGATGCGATGGCAGCCTGTTTTGTGGCTTTCTTCCAATACAATCCAAAAACCAGGATTGGAAATAATGGCATAACAATTGAAATAGAGAACATAATCATGGTGAAAATAAGCTCGGGCGGATTAATTGCAATCAGTAAAGAACCGATCCCCAATACTGCAATAATAATACGGTTAACCAAGCTTTCTTTTTCAGCTGGAACGTTAATATGGAATGTATTTTTCAATAAGTCAGACGATACAATCCCTGATGCAACGGTTAGGAATGCATTGGCTGTCGATAAGCCAACAGCAGTCGCACCAACAAAGAATCCGACCATCATAAAAGCTGCAAGCGTTGGATTAAAGGCGATCACAAAGTTATTGATCATAAAGGGGATGATCATTTCCGTATCCCCTTTTGTCAAGTTGCTGACTAAAGCAAGACCAATCAAACCAATAAGCATTGTCCCCGTCCAAACCACTGCCTGAATCAGAGGTGCGATATACGATAATTTTCTTTGAGATTTTAAATTGTCTCCAAAATACCCTGCCCGAACAAATACATGTGGTAACATAATCGTCCAGCCAATGGCACAAGATAAAGGATAACCCAGCCGCGAAGCATTCGTCACCCATCCATCCGGACCCGGGTATGAAAAGAAAGCAGGCGTATTCGTCCATAGCGTATCAACGGCGGTCGTCAGGGATCCACCAAAACCTACAATCAGGCAGGCGATCACGATGAACCACAATAACCCGATGAATAATAATCCCTGGACGGTATCGGCCATAGCCGCTGATTTAACACCGCCAATACAAACAAATACAGTCATAATCAAACCGACAACAATAACTGCCGTTTGATACGGAATGGCGCCGCCGGTTGCAAAATCCGCTGCTTGAGCAATAGCGACAAGGACTGATGATATGTATGGAAAAGATGCAGCGAGAAAGATCAATCCTAAAATCGTCCGCAGTGCCGGACTTTTAAATCGTTCAAAGTAAAAATCAGCCGGCGTAACATAATTTCCGCCTCTTTGCTGATTAATCATCCATACTTTATTCATAGTGAAGTGGGCGATAATCGGAAATAATGCGATATAGCTTAATTCCGAGAGCCAGTAACCCATACCACCTCGGTAATACGCACCGGGACCAGCAAAGAAAACCCAGGTACTCATCAGAGAAGCGACATAGGTCATGACCAGCACTGGCCATGCAACACTTGCTTTTAATAAACCGCCGCTTACTTTCTGTTTTTTTTCTTTTTGGGTAACATAAAAAGCAACACCCAGAAGAAAACACATATAGATTGCAAGAGTAATCCAAATTGTTGCTGAACTTAACATTTTATATCCCCTTTACTCTCGTCTTTTGTATCTCGTAATCTGTAAACTTTATAAACTTTATGCATACCAATATAAACGGCAGCCCACAGAGGAATCAAGGTTAATGCAGCATGTATTAGCATCGGAACGGACTCGTTATAGGCTGGCAGCCCTGGGAAGTTATATAACATGTATAACACAGTAACAACAATAAGCCATATCTTTTCAGTTTTTGTGACTCTCATATTTTCTTCTCCCTTTCTGCAACTTTCAAGTATTTATAAGCGTCTATTTAACAAGTGCTTCATTGGCCAGTTTCAGTACCTTCTTAACTTCCGCCATTTTATCTGCCGAGAGTTCATATGTATCTTCTGCATTCATAATAATATGAAATTTTTCCAGCGCTTTATCAGTCAAAGACTTACAGCCATCAGTTTCCCAATTGACAGCACCATCGCGGTTAAACATATCCGGTCGATGCGGTTCCATGAAATGGCGGTTTGTGTGGGGACTCATCAGGTAGCTGAATGTCGGGTCCTTATCCAGACAAGCAAAGATTTCTTCAGAGTCTATCGTTTCAATATTTACATCTAAACCTCTGCGGAGTCTTTGAGCAATTCCAAAGATTTCATTATCAATAATCAATTGTAGTGGACTGATGGTCTTTGCGGTTTCCAATTGTCCGGCCCCACCTAAAATTGATGCGGCAGACATTGCCATTGAATCGGTTAAATTTGTTCTTTCAATGAAATTTTGAGCATCCATTTCCATACTGTCTGTTCCAGTACCGTAAGAATGCGCGCGGATATTATAACCATTTTCAAATAATTCCATTGCAATTAACCGGGCAATCGTGATTTCCGTGTTTGACTGCAAGGTATAGGTTGTCATCATATCCATTGAGAACAATAATGGCGTAGCAATCACAGGCAGTCCAGGATGGAGTAATTCCAGCATAACGATCATCGCCATAATTTCAGCACAAGCAATAAAGGCAGTGCCTTGAGCGGTTACCGGTGTGTTTGCTCCAGCTGTCGGCAATGAACAGGGTTGCACCGGAATACCTGATTTTGCACATCGATACAGGATTTCCGCATCCATATGCTTATAGGTCATACAGGGAACACTACAGGCGATAAAACTGACAATCGGTTTTTTCTGCAATTCTTCCAGTCCGCCAACCGCAGCTGCTGACATATCGATGAGATACTGAACATTATCACTTTCATAGGGCTGTATCCATATATGCTTTGCTGAATGTTTAAGCGCTTTTTCAAGCGTATAAACATCAACAGCATCGCCTGGCACATATTCACCTGAAGTACTTGGTAATGTAACAAAATCAATATTTTCCATGGCATTTGTCAATTTATACCATTCTTCAACTTCTTCCAATGTTGTGTAGTGTGTATTACCTTTGATATCACGGTAATTTGGTGCCCCGGTATTGGTACGGGAATAAAACCCGCCGTCTGGATTTGGAAAGTCCAGATCTCTGGTTCCCGAAGGAGAATAAAGAGTAAATTTCTCTGGAATCGCTTTTACAGCCTTGTCAATGAGTTCCTTTGTGAATTTGAGATCTTTAGTTTCCATGTCGACCTGACAACCAAGTTCTGCCAAGTCACTCAGCATTTCATCATGCTCCAGATGAATCCCTCTTTCAATCAATAAACGTTCAATTTCACTCTTTAAAAATGATAATTCAGTATCATTCATTACATTATATTTAATTCTGCCAACCATATCAGTTTCCTTTCATTTCTAAAATTATAAGCTTGTGACGTATTCTTTTGCCCAATTAGCAGCACTTGCAGCATCGGCAGCGAAGCCATCGGCATTAATTTTATTAGCCCAACCCTGCGTAACTGGAGCTCCGCCAATCAACACTTTTACCTGGTCTCGAACCCCAGCTTCTTCAAAAGCCTTGATAATGTGTGCTTGTTCATTCATTGTTGTTGTTAATAAAGCCGATAATCCAACAATTTGTGGATTGTGTTCTTTAATTCCCTCAATAAACTGTTCTGCAGTAACGTTTGAGCCCATATCAATGACGTCGATGTTCACACTTCGCATCATCAGAACAACCAGCTTCTTGCCAATGTCGTGTAAATCTCCTTTGACTGTACCGACAATCGCTTTTCCAACCGTTGTTGGACCATCACTTTCCAGTAAGGGCTTAATCACCTCTACACCTTCATGCATAGCTTTTGCAGCCATTAGAACCGTTGGTACGAAAATTTTACCGGCACCAAATCGCACTCCAATTTCATTAATACCGACCATCAAACCATCATTCAAAATGCTTGATGCATTGACCTCTTGCTGTACAGCAAGTTTAACTTTTTCTCTTGTACCTTCTACATTTCCAGCGATCACAGCTTCGCTGATCTCATTTAATAGTGACATACGTTCCTCCTCTTAAATCTATTTTTATCTTTTCTATCAAAAGGTCGTTAAACCATTTTAATTATATTTTTTCAATCATGAATTTTTAATATTTTTTCCATACCGATGATAGCGTTTTCAGCATATTCAACTCCAATTTCTTTGGCAAATGCTAAGGTAACCATTACCCCACCAATGATAATGACGACATCCCAACCAAATTCATGATCTTTAATCTCTTTGACAATCTTTCGCATACTTACCATCGCCGATGTGAGCATAGCCGACATCATCACAAATCTTGCCTGGTATTTTGTAATGGCATCGATAAACTCTTTTCCCGAGATGTTCGCACCCAAATCAATCACCGTGGTACCGACACTCTCAAGCATAATTGAAACAAGATTTTTGCCAATGGTATGGACATCACCCATGACCGTTCCAATAATAACCGTTTCCGAAATCATCAGCTTATTTTCCTGCTGACTCAGATAAGGTTTTAGGACTTCTATACCAGCCTGCATAGCACGTGTGGACATTAAAACCTGAGGAATAAAACTCTTCCGATTTGTCAATAATACTCCACATTGATCCATAGCCGGAATCATACTCTTTTCCAGAATCTCCATGGCATCATAACCATTTGACAAACACTCACGGCATAGTTCAACCGTACAAACTTCATCTCCTTCAATTATCTTTTGAAATATTTTTTTTGTTGGCAACATTGTGTCCTCCTGACTGTTGAACCAATAAACAAATTATATCAGGCTTATGATGTTTAATATAGAAAATGCAACACAAGTCTTTGTAGAATTGCACTACGTTTTCATAAACTCCCAAAGTCTGAAGTGATTCCTCTGTTTTTTCTTGACAAAAAACCATGTTTTGGTAAAATATTGATGTATTGTAATAAAACATCCCTTATTTAGCTTAACGATTTACTAAATATTTTACCCTAAAACGGGATTTTACGATATGCATGTCTCATAAATTTCTCTCTTTCTTAATTTTTGGGGATTGATTGGAAAATTTAATTCTTAAACGAAGGAGCATACAATGGAAGATCACATCGAAAAACTTAGAAAAGTTCTAACCGATTTTTGCACGTGTACTGGCGTACCAGTATCGGTTTATCAACCGTCCGGCGAAATCATCATGACATTCTTGTCTGAACTGAAGTTTTGTTCAATCTTCAGCGATCATTATGGCAATCTGAATAAAAAATGTGAAGATACACTTTCTTTTTCCGCTCAATTCTCCGCTAATTTAGGTGAACCCTATATTTTTACCTGTCCTTCCAACTTCATCAATATTGCTATTCCTATCATTATTGATAACAAATACTTCGCCAACGTGATTATCGGTCCCCTGGTCATGGGGAATATCAACGAAATATTTTTGGATAAAACCTTCCAATTATATCCCGATTTTCAAGCATTGCTCCCAAAAATATCACTTGCTATTTCCAAAATGATCATATATAATTCCAGTCATATTCAAAGTCTTTCAACATTATTGTTTAACACGCTGCTTGGTTTCTACAAAAATTGGCAAGATTATGAACATCTCAATGCCAGATACCAAACCCAACTTTATATTGGTGATCAAATTAAAAAATATAAAAACAAGTCCACTTCATCATTCGAAGATGTCTCAACGTTAACATCGTTAGAACATAAACTAATCCGTTTTGTTGAAGAATGCAACAAAGAAAAAGTCCAGGAGATTTTGTTATTGTACTATGACGAAATTCTCATTATTGAAGGCGGAAATTTCGAAAATATTAAAGGCCGAGTACTTGATTTGTTTGGAACCCTTTCTCAAAGAGCCATAGACAGTGGTGCTTCGATAAAAACAATCTTCAGTTTTGACATTAATCAGGTCTTCTCCATGAGCCAGATTCATAACATTACTGAACTATTCAATTGGATTTTTCATATTATCAATCACTTTGTTGATAATGTGTACCACTCTCTGGTACGTGTACAATCAGAGATCATCAAACAGGCGCTCGTTTTTATCAATGACGGATATTGTGAAAAGATTACTTTGAATGACGTCGCTTCTCATTTGCGCATCAGTAAAACATATTTATCAAAACTTTTCAATCAGGAAGTAGGCGTCAATTTCACCACTTTTCTGAATGATAAACGAATCCAGAAAAGTCTTGATTATCTTGAGAATAAGGACATGAATTTTGCTGATATTGCATTGCAAGTCGGTTTTGGAGATCAAAGCTATTTCACAAAAGTGTTTAAAAAGCTCCTTTGTGAAACCCCAAAAGAGTACCGCAAACGGATCACTGCTCAACTGCAGGAAAAATGATTGGAGTTCAATATGGTTGTATTCACACAAACCGAATTTATTTATGACAAGGATCGAATTTTTCGTCAGCTACATCTGAAAGAAAATGAAAATGCTACAAAATATACCCATCAGGTTTTCCCAAAGCTCATTAAACTTGCCAAAGAAAATCTGAAAATCACCACCTGTTATAGTATCCGGAAAAACATTACTCATCTTAATCTTCCGAATATCGATTGCTGTAAATACGTTGTTTCATGCTTTTGTTCGTGTTCAAATAAAATTAATGAAGTCATTGAAGACCTCATTCAAAAAAATGAATTTCTGGATGGATTCCTCTTAAACCATATTTCAAATGAAATACTATTTAATGCATCAAATCAGATGAACACGCAACTCGAAAATACCATCAACTATTTGGGACTAAGGTTAACAAAACGTCATTCACCAGGTGAAAATAATATCGATTTACAAGTCCAGGAAAACATTCTTCGTAATCTGAAAGATGAAACAAATCTTGAAGTAAGTTTGACAGAAAATTATATGCTGGAACCCGAAAAATCGATGTTGTATTACTTTGGTGCAGATTCCCAAATTGAATCTCATTCAACGAAACATGATTGCAAAACATGTGATTCAATAAATTGTCCCCATCGTCTTGTTGACTGAATTTATAAAATATATTATGAGGTGACTATGTATCAACTTACATTTATCAATCAAAAAATGTCCATTTGTGTTAATGGCGGCACCCTAGCCGATGCCTCTTCTAAAGCTGGATTTCCCCTTGATTTAGTCTGTGGCGGCAAAGGAACCTGTGGCAAATGTTCTGTCACCATTGAATCCAACGGTCTGAAACGAAATGAACTGGCCTGCCAGTTTGAAATTACCGAAGATTTGACGATCTATCTTGACGCCTCCCAATTTCTTGACCAGGCTTCACTCCTTACCCATCATCTTGCTCCGCAAGACGTTATCTTTAATCCATCTATTTCTAAAACGCATTTCCTTCATTCAGACATGATGCCTGAGACCTATAGTGATCACCTAAAAAACGCTAACGCCCCCCTGCTTCAAAAGTTTTCTGTAATCATCAATACCACCGAAAAAGATGGCTTTACCGCAGTTTATCGTCAGAGTCAGATCATCGATTTCCAAAAAGGCGATACTACGGACTGGCTGTTTGGCGGAGCAATTGACATTGGCACCACCAGTGTCGTGCTCTATGTATACGATTTGAAAACAGGTGAATTGATCCAGACGGAATCAGCCCTAAACAAGCAAATCACCTTTGGCGCCGATGTCATTACCCGTATCTTGTCCTGCCAGGAACAGGATACTGCTTTAACCGAACAAAACAACTGTATCCGCTCCACTATCAACAGCCTTCTTGAAAAATGTTACGTCAACCACCCCCATTTACGAGATCATCTCTATCAACTCATCCTCTGCGGTAACAGCACCATGCAGCACCTTTTTTTCAAACTTAATCCTATCGCACTGGGTGTTTTTCCCTTTTCCAACATCACCCAGAACAGCATTCTCACTAATAATGTTCACTGTGGTTTAGATCTTCCCGATTTTTCAACCATTGAATTTTTACCGCTATTAGGCGGTTTCGTCGGTGCTGACACAACCGCTGTTTTATTGACTTTACCCCAGGATGAAAAAAAATACCTGATGATTGACCTTGGCACCAATGGTGAGATCGCAGTTGGTAACACCCAGCAATTCTATACGGCTTCAACTGCTTGCGGACCTGCTCTGGAAGGTGCCAATATTGAATGCGGCATGCGCGCCAGTGAAGGAGCCATCGAAAAAATCACCCTGGCCAATGACGTCATTTCTTTTAAAGTAATAGGTGATACACAACCCATCGGCCTTTGCGGATCTGCCATAGTTGACGCAGTTGCCATCTTACGATCCATCGAAATCATTGACGAAACAGGGTATCTGCTTACACCCGATGAATACCGCAAAAAACGTCCAGACAGCCAACTTTTTTCCCAACTGACCTTATTGGAGACCGATGATGTGGTTTTTTACTTTTCCAACGAGACAGTGCCTGTTTACATCTCTCAAAAAGACATCCGACAGATTCAGTTGGCAAAAAGCTCCATCTATTCCGGCTGTCTAACCCTTTTGAAGGAATGTGACTTAGTCCTTGATGATATAGATGCGCTCGTCCTAGCTGGTGCCTTTGGTAATTTCATCGATATTGAAAACGCTCTGGCCATAGGCCTGCTCCCTCTTATTCCAAAAGAAAAAATCATCTCCATCGGCAACGGTGCAGGACATGGTGTCCAGCTTTGTCTGTTGAACCAGCATGAAAACCAGCGCACCCAATCCATTCAATCCCATACAAAACAGGTCAACTTGGCCGATAGCGCCGATTTTATGGAAGCCTACATCATGAATATGAACTTCAACTAATCGCTCCAGCTGCACACATCCTTTCAAATAAAACAAAGGTGTCTGAAGAATATTTTATCTTCAAACACCTTTGTTTATATTATATTAAGTTTGATAAAATTTTGCCAAATTTTTTCATTTATTTTCACATGCTGTCCATGCTTGGATACCACTGGTCAGACCTCTTTGTCTTCGATTCATTATAGTTGACTGACCCTTGCCTGTCAATTTTGTCTTTATTTATTTTGCCACGTAATGAATAATCGCCTCCAGAACGCCACCGCTGAGATTTCTGGCCTTATCTGAAATGGTATTACAATAGCCCGCATTGCCTCTCGGATCCACATCTGCAATTTTCATTCCCTTAAAAACACTGCTGCCATCAGCTATAATTCCCCGAACCACACCGGCGATTTTTGACATCACCTCCCTTCCGTCAATAACGGCCAGACAGTCTCCCGCTTTCACCACAGTTCCAATGTCCCTGACAATCCTGACAACTCCTGCTGATGGTGCACGGATAACCCGTTCATGGGTATACCCATCGATACTTCCAGGAACACCAGTGTTTTCGGCAGCTGCTCCTTTATAAATCACGCGGCCCAAATCGTGCCCGCGATTGGTTTCAATAACAGCATCCACATCCATCCCTGCAGTAAATCCTGGCCCCAATCCAATAACGATGGGCGCCATCTCACGGGTAGTTCCTATATTTTTTTTTGCCAAGATTGCATCCACCACTGCAAAGGGATTCAGTTTTTTTATCCATATTCCTTCCGGATCCACGCAGATGGGGATTTTTCCAGTCTCAAGCGCCTCTGCAATCTCTTGTTCAGTGTCGCAGCGGAGCGCCGTCAGATCTTCCACCGTCACTTCCCCCTCAGTCACCGCTGATGCAAAAGCCGCCCATCTTCGGATAACAGTGGGTTTTTCCGCTTCCAGAGCTGCCACTGCAAAGCCGCACTGATACAAACGGCAAATGGTACCGCTTGCAATATCTCCGGCGCCCCGTACAATGACAAGATTAGTATATTCACTGATATTTTTCGGCATAGTTCAATATCCTCCTATAGTCTGCTTTTGAATCCATGTCCATAATACAGGTCTCATCTCCCGGAATACGGATCACCGCTTCGGGATATTCTACAATAAGCCTCCGCCCCCCCATGTCGCCATTCTGGTTTTCAAGATAAGAAAACCATTTTGAACCGAATGCGACTGGATGTCCAATGATACCATGGTATTCTGGCAGAACGATGGCTTTTGGGTTTTCCTCTAAGATCCTAACAACATCGCAAATCAATCTGGGATTAGTAAGAGGATGATCCCCTAAGAATATCAAAATTCCCTGACAATATGAAAAATTAGAACGAAGATAAGCGATGCCCAATTGCAGAGATTCAGCTTGACCTTTTTCCGGCGATCGATTCAAAATAAACGATGTAATTTGGGGTAACTCAACTGCATCCCAAATCTCCTGGCGGGTAACCACAAGAAGCTGGTCTAACACATCATTTGGAATACGCGATATTGCGGCCTCTAAAACAGTGCCTTCTCCAAAAGGCAAAAGCATCTTTTCTGCTCCCATTCGAGAAGAAAGACCCGCTGCCAGCACAATGCCTGCTAACATTCAATTATCCTTCCTTTCATCATAAATTCAGGTTAATAAAGGGATACTATAACACTATGCTGCGTGCAAAAAACCATACAACACTGAATGCTGTAACCATTAATGAAGTAATTTTAATGTTGGGCAATTTTTTGTCGGTATTGATGTCAATAAAAAAGGTTGTCCATTCCATTGATCCATCCGATTACACCTTTACATATTATACTAAGATTTTTGGGTTAATTATAGGAAATGCAAATAGAAAACTTTGTAGTATTGCAATGCATTAATTGAAATCTCATATAAATAAAAATAAATTTTTATATTTTGGCATAATTCTCCTATTTTGGCAAAAAAATGTTATTTATTGTACTGCTCCCTATCGGAGGCAGTGATATCCGCAGGGATAAGAAATGGAAGAAAGAACAGAAGAAGAGGAAAAAAAACTGATTGAAATTGCCGGTACGGTAGCTTATCAAAAAAAGACTGCCTCGAAAGGCAGTCTTTTTATTTTTTCCAGGGTAATGCTTTAAATCGGTCCGGATATTTTCGCAGCAGCACAAGTCCGCCGAAGCCGACGATTACCAATATTAAACTGGCAAGCTGAGCTGTTCGGAGTCCCATAAACATGAGACTGTCCGTTCTTAGTCCTTCGATGAAAAATCGGCCAATAGAATATAAGCCAAGGTAGACAAAGAATAATTCGCCATTAACCTTTTTTAACTTGCTTTCGTAGAAAAACAGAAAGCCAAAGATACAAAAGTTCCAGATCGATTCATACAGGAATGTGGGATGAACCCGGATCATTCCCAGAACCGCATCATTCACAGTAATTGCCCAGGGCAAATCTGTTTGAACCCCATAAGCCTCCTGGTTGAAATAATTCCCCCATCGCCCAATGGCCTGCCCAAGGGGCAAACCAGGAATGATCATATCAGTAAAGCTCAGAAAATTAATCTTTTTAACCCGACACAATATATATCCCACAATTACCCCGGCAATAATTCCACCATGAATGGCTAGACCGCCATGCCAGGTGGCTAATATTTCCGTTGGATTGGCTGCATAGTAGCTAAAATTAAAAATAACATAGTAGAGTCGTGCACCGATCACCACTGCCGGAGTCATATACAGAAAGAAATCAAGAACAAGATCCGGGTCAATTCCATATTTCGGAGCACGTTTAATACCGATAAATAATCCGATGAGTAATGCGGAAGCGATGAGAATCCCATACCACCGCACATCAAATCCAAATGCAGAAAAGGCTATAGGGTCCAGTGCTTGCATGATTAGAGGATGGTTGCCATTTGGCCGTTTCTGGCGCCGGCAGCATTTCCTTCTTCTACATCAAGATGCATATCCAGTTTAAATTCCGGATGAACACGTACTAACACATTATTTAGGATTAAGCCGCGAGGACCATCCAATTGAACTGAAACAATATCTTTGTCCTTTAATCCAAAAGCAGCGCCTTCTTCAGGACTCATATGAATATGACGGGCAGCAACAATGGCTCCACACGGAATTTCAACTTCTCCGACCGGTCCTACTACTTTTACGCCTGGAGTATCGGCAATATCGCCTGAATTTCTAAGCGGTGCTTTAATGCCTAAACAAAAACCATCGCCAATGGAAACTTCCAACTGAGTCTGTGGTCGAACAGGTCCCAGAATTCGAATCCCTTTGATGGTAGACTTAGGTCCAACAACATCAACCTTTTCTTCAGCTGCAAATTGTCCCGGCTGTGATAAATCCTTCATTGGAGTTAATTGGTAACCTTTTCCAAATAAAACCTCTAAATCTGCCTGTGATACATGAATATGTTTGTTTGATAGCCCAATGGGCACTTTTCGTTCCATATTATTTCTCCTTACTTAAATATATTTTTAACAATCTCCATTTTAACCAATAAACCTTAAAATGTTAAGGCAATATTTTGTTCTCTTTGCTTTTTTTGTCTTTTTTTATTTTTTGGCTCAATTCCAGCATTTCCTGGGCGTGTTCCCAGGTTTTTCGGGTAACCTCTGCTCCGCCCAGCATTCGGGAAAGCTCTTCTTTTTTACCCTTTTCATCCAAAGGCACAAAACTGACGTCAACCGATGCTTCCCCGGTGCGTTTTTCCACCATAAAGTGCTGATCTGCCATGGCCGCAATTTGCGGTAAATGCGTAATACAGATAATTTGTCGGCCTTTTGGCGGGGTCGCCGATAAAGCCTGGATTTTCTCGGCTACCACCTGAGCCGTCCGTCCGCTGATTCCGGTATCGATCTCATCAAAAACCATGGTTTCAATGGCATCCATACTCCCAAAAATACTTTTGATGCTCAGCATAATTCGGGATATTTCACCACCCGAAGCAATTTTTCCCAAAGGCTTTGGCAGTTGACCAGGATTAACCGAAATTAAAAACTCCACAATATCCTGTCCTTTGGCACTGATTCGCTGGGTATCATAATCTACTAAAATTTCCACCTGGGCTTTTTCCATGGCCAGATCCTGCAATTCATTTTCCAACGATTTTTTTAGGTTCCCGCCAGATTTTACTCGAAGAGCATGAAGCTGTCTGCCAATCTCAGAATACTTTTTCCGGGTTTTCTCTAATTCTTCATAATAGGACTGAAGATTTTCATCACGGTTAAGCAGATTTGTCAGTCGTTCGCTAATAGTATCCGCGTAAGCCAGAATCTCAGAAATATCCTGGCCGTATTTTCGTTTCATCCGACTGATGAGAGCAAGCCGACCTTCAATTTCATCCAAGTCACCAAGATTAAATTCCAGATCCTCCAGATAGCTTCTGATTTCAAAAGAAAGACTTTCAATCTCACTGAATACACCATTTAATAATTCCAGCTTTGGCAAAAAACTATTATCAATTTTAGCAATTTCCGAAATATTTTCCTGAAGCTGCCCCAGCGCATCAATAATCGGGGTCTGCTCCGGCCCTTCGCCCCGCAACAGTTCATAGGCCCCATTGATGTTTGAAAAAAGCCGTTCTCGGTTTTCAAGAATCCGTTTCTCACCTTCAAGACGCTCATCTTCGCCAATTTCCAATCCTGCTTTTTCAATTTCATCGATTTCAAACTGGAGGGTTTCTTTTTCCCGTTCCAATTCCCGCTCATTCACTTCCAAATCATCGATTTGAATTTGAATATTTTTAAGCGCATTGGCGTAAGAAGCAATTTCTTTAAGATATTTTTGGCTTTTCTCTCCGCCGAAAGCATCCAGCAGCTGGCGATGATTATCCCGCTGAAACAGGGATTGATGTTCATGCTGGCCATGGATATCCATTAAACTGTTCCCCAGGGTTTTAAGCTGCGAGACCGTGATGATGATGCCGTTGGCCCGGCATAAATTACGACCATGACTATCCATTTCCCGGGTTAAAATTAATTGACCATCCTCAATGGGTACACCAAATATACCACATCTTTCTAAAATCTCAGATTGATCGCTGATATCGAAGAGTCCCTGAACAATCATTTTAGTTTCACCCTGGCGAATGTTGCTTTTATTCCCACGGTTCCCAAGCACCATTGACAAAGCATCAATCACAATGGATTTGCCGGCACCGGTTTCACCGGTTATGACATTCAGGCCATTGCTAAAATCAACGCTTAAATTTTCAATCAGTGCATAGTCTTTGACAACGAGATTTCTCAGCATCGGAAGCCTCCCTTATTTCATCAGCTTTTTAAACTTGCCGACAATTTCCGGCACAATGTCACGGTTGCGGATTAAAACAAAGATGGTATCATCCCCGGCAATAGTACCCACCACTTCCGTCCACTCCAGGCCGTCAATGGCCAAAGCCGCAGCCTGGGCCATGGCCGGCAGGGTTCTTAAGACAATATTGTTTTCAACATAATCCACGGTTAGAACCGATTCTCTAAAAACCGCAGTTACCCGTTCATTGTAAATGGCACTCATATCTTTCAGCGGTGCATAATGCGAAATCCCATCGTTGCTCATTACCTTGATTAGCTTGAGCTCCTTGATGTCCCTGGAAATCGTTGCCTGAGTCACGGCAAAGCCAATATCCTTGAGGGACTGAGCAAGTTCTTCCTGGGTTTCAATCACTTTACTTTCAATTATTTCGATTATTTTTAATTGTCTTGCAATTTTCATTTTTCCCCCCGGTAGTCATTTTAACGTTATACTATATCATTGGACAGTTTCACTCGTAACCGATCAAAATAGCTCATTTTATTGAGCCGAATCAGCCTTGTGGAATAAATTGATTTTTCAACCCGAACCCCATCCTCGGGTTTTATGGCCACATTGGTTTGTCCATCCAGGATGACCATAATTTCTTTTTCCCGGTCGCCAAATTCCAATGTGATCACTTCATCCCCGGGCAATACATATGAACGGTCATGGAGCCGGTGAGGGCAGATCGGATTAAGAATCATCACATCTGTTTGCGGCGCCACCACCGGTCCTCCAGCTGCCAGTGAATACCCGGTGGAACCGGTAGGGGTTGAAATAATGAGGCCGTCTGCCCGGATGGTATCAATGGTGGATCCACTGGCGTTAGCCTGGATATCCATCATCCGAAAACCCCGACTTTTCACCAGCACATCATTCAATGCCACGTATTCCCGGGAACATTCATTCTCTTTCTTAATGGTACAGCTTAGCATCATCCGCTCTTCGATGTAATAATCACCCTTGGTGAAACTCTCCAGGGTTTCCTCATAATGATTGGCCTCACCCTCCGTTAAAAAGCCCAGCTTGCCCAGGTTGATCCCAAAAATCGGGACTCGGTAAAAACAGCATTGCCGGGCGACCGATAATAAGGTGCCATCACCGCCGAGCACCAGAATGCAATCCGGCTTTCTGAAAAATACCCCTTTTGAATAATAATTCACCAATTCATTCTCATACTGAATTTGGCCTCTAAGCAAAGCAATTTTAAATCCCCGATTCAACAAAAACTCAATGCAATTTTTACCTAAAACCTGGCTGTCCGGTTTTTCCATATTAAAGTAAATGCCAACTTCTTTAGTGTAATAATTCACCACATTCACATCCTATTCGGCTAATGGTTCCTTTTTCTTTCGACAGTTTTCATGGGCTATTTTTACTACGTTTTCAATCTTTTGGGACCATTCAAATTCGCTATCTGTTTGTTTATTTTCAACGAAAACAAGAAATTCAATATTCCCCTTTGGTCCCTGTATCGGCGAATAATCCAGACCCTTCACCGTAAAGCCATGCTGATCAATGGCCGTCAGCACCTGTAATAAAACATCTTCATGGATTTTTTTTTCCCGGACCACACCGTTTTTGCCAATCCGCCCACGGCCGGCTTCAAACTGCGGTTTAATCAGCCAAATACCCAGGGCCCCGGGTTTCATAACGGCCTGAATGGCGTCAAATAATTTTATAATGGAAATAAAAGACACATCCATTACGGTGCCATCCACCATTTCTGGGAAATCGTCCCCGGTGAGATGGCGAAAATTGGTGCGCTCCATGGAAACCACCCGTTCATCATTGCGCAGTTTCCAATCCAGCTGACCATAGCCAACATCCACAGAATAAACCTTTTTGGCCCCGTTTTGCAGTAAGCAATCGGTAAATCCCCCGGTTGAAGAGCCAATATCGATGAAGGTATTCCCGGCAACCGGCAATGAAAATGTCGCCAGCCCTTTTTCCAGCTTTAAACCACCCCGGCTCACATAGGGCATATCACTGCCCTTTATCAGAATCGTCGCTTCAGTGTCCACAAGGTCTCCGGCTTTATCCTTGATCTGCTCATTCACCTGAATAAGCCCTGCCATAATTGCTTTTTTGGCTCGCTCCCGGGTGTCAAAGTGACCCTGGGCAACTAATAATTTATCTAAACGTTCTTTCAAATTTTCCTCTTTTCCTTTTGTGGTTTTCATTTTTTTATTCTTTGCCTCTAATGGCTATTTTAACACTGGCAATGATTACCGATAAACCATGAATAATGCTGGTGCCGTTTTTCATGGCAACATCTTTTCCCAGCGCTTTTCCCCCAACGGTAAAACAGGCAACAACGCTGCTGAGAATCAGTGTCATCAACGCCACGTTCATGAGTGGGTAATGGTTCCCCAGCTGAATCACAATAGTGATGCTGATCACCCCGCTGACGATGCTGCAGATATCCCCAACCACATCATTACAGAAGTTTGAAACCCGGGAGGCATCTTTAACAAGCGCTACCGATGTTTTTGCGCCCTTTATTCTTTTGGATGCCATCGCATTAAATGGTTCGATGCTCACCGCCGTTACGGCAATGCCGACAATATCCGAAAGGATACCCAGGCTGATAATAACCAGCAAAATAATAAATGCAGCAAAAATAGGTGTATTGGATAATAAAACATCCGAAATATAACTGATGAGCAGGGTCATAAAAAAAGTGGCGATTGTAATATTAACAACCCACCGACGATGACGCTTCTCTTTTAATTCTTTTTTTGTTAATTTTTTTTTCATGAACACTCCTGGGTCAATGACTATTTATACATTATTATACAACAAAAGGAACTATGAAACATCATAATTCCTCAAATAATTTATTATAGCAGATGGCAGCACGATAAGTAAACTTTGCGACTTAGGTCCAGCAGGATTTCCCAATGCACGACTGGGACGTCGCCGTCCCAGCGGTTTCCCTTTATTATGCATTTTGCATTGTCGCCATATGCAAGACTGAATTACCACTGAGTGCACACCATAATCCCCATCATACTTCTTTCGAACAGCCTAGGAGTTTTCCTCGGCAACACAAATCGACCCTTAGCCTCTTTTGCAGATTAGGTTTCGAATAGCAATATTTCTAAGCATTGGGCCCAATTAACTTATGAAACTGTCAATCCATCCACCTAAGCCACTCAAGGCAGGCTACACTGTTGCAGTATCTCCTCGCGGTAACACGTTCACAGGTTACTCCCGCAAATGCGGGTCTCCACGGAGGCAGGGTCAACGCCCGCATGCCATTGCGGATCGCCCCATCCTCCTTAACCCCCTGAATCAGCCCTCAACTGGGCGTCAAAAGCCAAAACAAGGGACTTCATCGATATGCCCTTCGACGGATTTTTAGGCCCGCCCTGAAGGTCGACAGTGCCGACTAGAATACTGCACCACCTGATATACTCTTATTATAACATAGCTGTTTTTCCAAAACAAGAAAACGCCTTTTAATTTCTCCGGGTGCAGATATACTCTGCCAATTCCTGAAGAAATTTTGTTTTTTGCCCAATCGGCTTAAGCATCTCTAAAGCTTCCGAATGCAATTCAGTCACCCGAATTTTAGAAGCCTCCAATCCATACAAGGTCACAAAGGTTGATTTGTGATTTTTTTCATCACTGCCAATGGGTTTGCCGAGATCCCCCACATTACCTTCAATATCCAGAATGTCATCGACAATCTGAAAAGCCAGACCGATATGATGACCATAGGTCGTTAATCGGCCCCTGGTTGCGGGCTCTGCATCTGCAATGATACAGCCACAATCCACCGCGGCTTCCAGTAGCGCACCGGTTTTATGCAAATGAATATAATCCATTTCATCCATGGAAATAACCCGATTTTCGCTTTGCATATCCGCAACCTGGCCACCGATCATGCCGGAAATACCGGAAGCACTCATAATGGTCTTCATGGCATCAATGTATCGAATCAACATTTCACCATAAAGACCTTCCGCACCCTGAAGCATGGTTTCCATGGCATAGTTAAGCAGTCCATCGCCGGCCAGTATGGCAATGGCATCACCATAAACCTTATGATTGGTGGGTTTTCCCCGTCTTAAATCATCATTATCCATGGCTGGCAAATCATCATGAATCAGCGAGTAGGTGTGAATCATTTCGATAGCCAGAGCCAGTGGCATCACCACCGCCACATCCCCGTCCAGGGATCGACAGGTTTCAATCATCAGCATCGGTCGCAGCCGCTTACCGCCGGCCTGAAGGCTATATTTCATGGATTCCAAAATCACCGGGGGAATATCCGGGGTTTGTTGGAAGGCCGCCTCCAGATTCTCGTTGATTCGCTTTACCTTCTCCTTCAATGCTGATTCAAAATCTAACACTAGCTAATTCTCCCTTCAAAATCTTTTTCCTCACCATCAATCAGAACAAGAATTTTTCCTTCCAGGGAATCCAAATCTCCGGTACATTCTTTAACGAGTTTCATGCCCTCTTCAAACAACTTAATGGATGCTTCAATTTCCTGATTTTCACCTTCGAGAATCAAAGCAATTTCTTCCAGTCGACTTAATTTTGCCTTTAATTTTTTTACTGCCATTTTAATTCTCCTTTATCGATTCAATTCGTACCGAAACCAAACCATCCTTAAAGCGTAGGCTCAGGGATTGGTCAGGCGCAAGGTCCTTAACAGTTCCAATGGGTATGCCCTTGCCGTCAGTCACCAGTACATACCCGCGCTTAAGAACATTGGTGGGGTTAACCGCGTCAAGCCTGGCTTCCAGGTGTTTAAGCTGTTGCCGGTTGTCTTTGATCATGACCTTCATTGAACGCAGCATCTTTTCCTGGACAACATCCAGACTGATGCGTATTTCATCAATTCGCTGCCGGGGGTGAAAACGCAAAAGATCCTTATTGAGCCTAAAGAGGACTTCCCGATTTTGATTGATCTGGATCTTCATGGCCTGGATCATCCGGTTTTTCACCTGATCCAGACTCTGGATCAGATTTCTGGTTTCCTCTGCCACCAACTCTGCCGCGCCAGAGGGAGTGGGGGCACGCAGATCAGCAACAAAATCGGCGATAGTAAAGTCAATTTCATGGCCCACCGCCGAAACAATGGGCAGTTCGGATTCAAAAATTATCCGGGCCAGGTTTTCATCATTAAATGCCCAGAGATCTTCAATGGAACCGCCGCCGCGACCAATAATAATAACATCAACTGTCTTTAAAGCATTAAATGCCTTAATCCCGGCAATAATATTGGCCGCTGCCGCCTCACCCTGGACCAGACTGGGATAAAGCACAATATCCATCATCGGATTTCTTCGTTTAATAATGGAAATCATATCCTCAACCGCCGCACCGGTTGGCGACGTGACAATGCCCACCCGGCTGATGGTAACCGGCAGCTTTTTTTTGTGCTCGGGATCAAAATAGCCCTTCTTCTCAAGGTCACCTTTTAAGGCCAGATAGGCCTGATACAAATCCCCCTGTCCCTGGGGTTCCATGGAACGTACCGTAATCTGGTATTGACCGCTGGGCGGGTAAACCCCAAGGCTGCCCCGAAGGGTGACCTTCAGCCCCTCTTTTGGTACAAATTTAATACCCATGGCCGCGTTTTTAAACATTACACAGTCAATTTTGCTGGCTGGATCCTTTAACGAAAAATAAAGATGTCCCGAAGCCGCCCGTTTAACATTGGACAATTCTCCCTGGATCACCAGATTTTTTAAAAGACTGTTGCTTTCCAATAAAGTTTTAAGAAACTGATTTACCTCGGTAACACTTAAGATTCTAGGATTTTTCATGGAGACTGCCTCCTGTAATTTTATAATGATCCATTCCCAGCAAGGCATTGCCCAGGGCATTATCCCGGGCATAAATACCTGGTGAAAAATGAAGGGCTAATCCGGATCTTCCCAGTTCCTTGAGGAGAATGCTTTTTATAATCTGATTCGACATCACTCCTCCGGAAAATAAAACAGACTGAAAGGATTGGGTTTCTCTGCAGCGGGAGATGGATTTTGACAGGGTTTTAGCAATGGCCTTGAGCAGACTGTAGGCCACCTCGCTGGGATCCACCCCTTTATTTAAATACTCTTTGGCCTGGTTTTCCTGACCGGAAAAATGGAAATTCATACCATCCATTGTCGATGGAATAATACAGTGTTTCCCCTGATCATGATCGATGGCTTTTTGCGCCAGCACTTCCAATGCCTTCCCGGCGGGAAAAGCACATCCCAGCAGGACCCCGATCCGATCAATGAGTTGACCGGCGTTGAGATCCAGTGTTTTGGCCATGATTTCGCAGCGAAAACCGATGCCTTCCCTAGTTGCCAAAAGGATTTCAGAAGTTCCCCCGGAGAAATGAACCGCACAAAAAGGATCCTTAAGGACTGGCGAACCACTTCCGAAAATGGCGGCCCGAAGATGATTTTCCTGGTGGCTGACCGTCACTAAATCGGCATCTAAAACGCCGGCCAGAGATTGGCCAAGGGATTTCCCGGCTCGGAAAACAGGCATATAAGAATCAGGTAATGGCCGTGGTCGGTCCGAAAAACATACAACTTCAATTTCCCGGCCTCGGGGCAGGTCTTTTAAAAGAAGGGGCAAATTATTGACATGCTGAAAAAGAGCATCCGATTGGCGAAGCCCTCTTTCTCCGGACTTCACTTCCAATAGGATACCCTGGTTATAAATAACTGTTTCGTTTTGATCCACCAGGGCAACCGAAGTGGTGTAATTACTGGTATCAATTCCCAGACTAAGGGCACTCATTGAGTCCATCCTTGACAATCTTATTTAGAATACCATTGACGTAATTTTTACCATCCTCATCCCCATACAATTTGGTAAGCTCAATGGCTTCATTGATGACAACCTCAAATGGGGTCTTTTCTTCCATAAACATAAGCTCACAGATGGCCAGCCGCAGGATTGATTTTTCTATCTTGGGGATGCGATCAATTTTCCAGGTACTCTTTAAGTAATCATTTAAAATGTCATCAATTTCTGAAAGATGTTCCTCAGTGGTTTCAATCAAGGTTTTCCCGTAACCAAGATCCAGTTCACTATCTTCTAAAAAATAAGCAACGCTTTCTTTAAAATCCCCGGATTCATTATGAAAGTCTAATTGGAACACACCCTTCAGGGCACTTTCCCTTTCTTTTTTTCGACTCATGCGTTCTCCTTCTTTTTTCGTGTATATTTCATGAAGTTAATTAGAAAAAATGTCTTTATTCAAAACTTCAAAAAGAGACTGTTACAAAACTCTGATTAAGCATCCGTATGCAAGACATTCATGAAAGCCTTGCATAAACGGGTGCTTAGCTAGATTCAAAAAAACCATCATGCGGTTCTTTTTTATTTTGCAACAGCCCCTGTCCTGTAATTTTTTTGAAAGAGTCCTTAAATACCTGAACCTTCGATTCTTACATTAACCGCGGCAATTTCCAGGCCTGTCATGGATTCAACCGATTCTTTGATTTTTGCCTGGACTTCTTTAGAAACTTTGACAATATCAACTCCGGCTGCGGTAATTAAGTAAACCCCAACCAAAAGCCCTTCGGGCTCATGGCTGATCTTTACGCCCTTTACAGTGGGCGTTATCGAAAATTTCTCGATGATCTCATCGGTTATTCTCAATGACATCCGTTCAACACCATCAACTCCTGTTGCCGCTAAGCTAACAATAGAGTAGACCATTTCATCCGAAATCTCCGGATACTGGCTGTTTCTGGTTTCTTTTTTCATTTTATTCTACCATAAATCATTATACTTCCTGATGGCAGTCACAACCGTCTTCGCCACAGCAGGAGATTTCTTCTTCCAGACGAAACGGTTCCCCACATTCAGGACAGATAACAGCATTCTTTTCAAAAGCATCAAACTCAGTAATATAGACATTCCCACATTCCGGGCAGACAACTTCGTAAAAATCTTCATCGTCGAATTCAAATTCTTCATCATCGTCTTCTAAAAGACCGTCTTCATCGAGAATGAATTCTTCTAAATCAGTCAGATCGTCATCAACCATTTCAACATAGGCTTCCAGTTCTTCCTGAGCTTCGGTTAAGCCATCTAAGGCATCTACAATGTCTTCAAGGATATCCAATACCTGGACTAAAATCTTGCCTTCATTTGAACCTTTGTCCAAATCCAAACCATCCATAAGCCCCTTGGTGTAAAATACTTTTTCATTAATATATTTCATTTTTATACCCTTTCCATGTACTCTCCGGTACGTGTGTCAATTCTAATGACATCACCCTGTTCAACAAAGAGAGGAACAGTAATGACAGCACCTGTTTCCACAGTTGCAGGTTTATTGGCGCCGGTAGCGGTATCGCCTTTAAATCCTGGATCTGTTTTAACAATTTCCAATTCAACAAAATTTGGTGCAACCACTGAAAATGCAATGCCTTTTAATGAACGAACGGTGGCATTATCATTTTCTTTCAAATATTTCAATGCTTCTTCAACCTGTTCGAAATTTAAAGGTATTTGCTCAAAGGTTTCCCCATCCATAAAATAGTACAGACCGCCATCTTCATAGAGATATTGCATTTCTCTGGTTTCAACCTGGGCTTTGGGATATCTTTCTGTAGGGTTGAATGTTTTTTCAACCACAGCTCCCGATCTTACATTTCTAATCTTGGTACGTACAAAGGCTGCGCCTTTTCCTGGCTTAACATGTTGAAATTCGATAATGCTAAATACATTGCCATCCATTTCAAAGGTTACACCTTTTTTGAAATCACCTGCTGATACCATATTATACCTCCGCTATGGGTTTGTTTTCTATCTATAAATATTTATTTTTCTATTTTATCACAATTTTCTTTATGCGTCATCAGTATTTATGAATTATGATTTCTTTTCTATATGTTCTCCAACAAGACATCGTACATGACTGCCAAGATCATAATGCTTTTCGATATTGGCATAGCCATGTTTTACCAGCAGATCAATAACCGACACTTCCTGGTCATCCCCGATTTCCAGGGCTAAAATCCCTGGCGTTTTGAGATAATCCCTGGCTTCAGCAATGATCCGCTCGTAAAAATCCAGTCCCGAACTACCGCCATCCAGTGCTAAATGGGGCTCATAGTTTAAAATATCCGGTGCCAGAGCCTGCATATCCATCCTTTTTATATAAGGAGGATTTGACACAATGACATCGAATTTTTCATCCTTTGGCAGTGCCGCAAATAAATCTCCCTGATAAAGGGTGACCGCCCCTTTAACCAGTTGCTTTGCATTAGCCCCGGCAACCCTTAGCGCTTCTGTTGAAATATCCCCCAGGGCAATCTCACCCTGGGGATAAAATTTTTTCAGAGCGATGCCAATGGCCCCACTGCCGGTACAGAGATCAAAGATCTTGGCACCCTTTGGGTAATCATTCGTCAGCCGTTGAATCAGATATTCCACCATGGGCTCGGTATCCGGCCGGGGAATGAGAACATCAGGACTCACTTCAAAGCTCATTCCCATAAATTCCTTTTTACCGAAAATATATGCCATCGGTTCATTTTCACACCGTCGTACAAGCCCCTTTAAATAGGCCTCTTTTTGAAGCTGATCCACCTTTTCCTGGGGATGCGCATAAAAATAAACGCGATCGCAATCCAAAATATAACTTAGCAGTATTTCCGCTTCCAGTCTGGGATTTTCAACGCCAGCCTTTTTCAGAATAGTTGTCCCAAAATCTAAAATTTCCTTTACATCCATAGGTTTACCCCGATATTTAATAGTTTATTTTATATCCTAATTGTTTGTTGAAACAATTATTTCCCCAAATTTAAAGCATCAAACTGCGATTCAACTTTCTGACTACTTCCCGAGGGATAGCCAAATAAGTGTCTGCACTCACCGGGCTCGTTGCTTTCGCGCAAGAAAAAAGCCGGTTGCAAGAACCGACTTTTTTTGTTATTCTTCTGAATCGCTTTTATTGAATCTTTTGTTAAATCGATCAACACGACCACCGGTATCAATAAGTTTTTGTTTTCCTGTAAAAAATGGATGACAGGCGGAACAAATTTCTACTTTTAATTCAGGTTTAACTGAACCAGTTTCAAAAGTATTTCCACATGCACATTTAACTATTGATTTTTTGTAATTAGGATGAATGCCTTCTTTCATCGAATTCACCTCGCTTCTTCTTTATTTTATAGGGCTTTGTTATTTTATCAACTGAGCTATTATATCAAAGATTTCTTAAAAGATCAAATATTTTGTGCATTATATTTATCAATAAATTTTTTCAAAAATTCCTTGTTGTCTTTTGTCCGTTCCAGAATCGAGATAATCTTATCGGTGAGATCTGAAACCGTAGTTCCCTTGTACAACTTACGGATATCGAAACTCACCTTTAATTCCTGAGGTGTGAGCAGCATCTCCTCCCGACGTGTTCCTGAACGGTTAAGATTAATGGCAGGATAAATCCGCCGTTCGGCCAGTTCACGTTCGAGATGCAGTTCCATGTTGCCGGTACCCTTGAATTCTTCAAAAATCATATCATCCATGCGGCTTCCGGTATCAACCAGCGCCGTTGCTAAAATAGTCAGACTGCCACCTTCTTCAATTTTTCGGGCTGAACCAAAAAATTTCTTGGGGAAATAAAGGGCTTCGGGATCAAGGCCGCCGGACAGTGTCCGCCCTGACGGCGCCACCACCAGGTTGTTGCCCCGGGTAAGACGGGTGAGACTATCCACCAGAATCACCACATCCTTCCCCTGTTCTACCAGGCGTTTGCCGCGCTCAAGCACAATTTCCGCCACCTTAATATGATTTTCAGGTGGCTGATCAAAGGTGGAATAAACAATATCTGCATCAATGGAACGTTTCATATCCGTAACTTCTTCCGGACGTTCGTCTACCAGCAGGATGATCAATTCAATTTCCGGATGATTCTCGGTAATCCCGGTGGCAATTTCCTTCAGCAGAATAGTCTTCCCGGCTTTTGGCGGAGCCACAATCATACCCCGCTGGCCTTTTCCCACCGGCGAGAAGATATCGATCATCCGGGTCGAAATTACGTCCCGACTGGTTTCCAGAGTAATTCGTTCCACCGGGAAAATAGGTGTCAACCGTTCGAATTTCGGACGATTGGCTATTTTTTCCGGAATATCCCCATTCACAGTTTCAACATAAAGCAGCGCATCAAACTTTTCGCTTTCGCTGGATAGTTTGATCTTGCCTACGATTTTATCGCCGGTCCGCAGATTAAACCGGCGGATCTGGTTAGCTGCCACATAAATATCATTGTCCCCGGACAGATAATGATTCGTTCGCAAAAACCCAAAGCCATCAGGATTTACATCCAGAATACCTTCCTGGGAGGTTTTAAAGCGTTCCAGATCCTTTTTATCATCCACATAGAGCATGCTGTTGATTTTTTGGATAATATCCGCTGTTTTGGTGCCGTTGACCTTTTCCAGAAAAAGCATGGCCGAATATTTTTCCCCTGTTTTAGGTGGCCGTACCTTGCCGCTGAGCACATCGCCGGTTTCCAATTTGAATTTTTGAATTTGAGAACCTGAAATATAGACAAACTCCTCAGTGGAATTCATATCTTTGTTTTTTACAAAGCCAAATCCTCCGGGAAGCACTTCCAGAATTCCTTCCACAACCACCACATTCTCCATAGAATCTTTAATTTTATAATAGGGTGACCGTCCGTTTTCGCCGCCGCCAGATCCCGTCTGCTGATGAGTGGCTGAAACCGTTTTTCGTTCCAGGGATTTTGCTTCAAGAGGCTTAGCACTTTCCGGGCTTTCGACCTTTTGTTTTTCTTCAATAGCTTCGATCAGTTCCTCTTTTTTTAAACGACTGATTTTTTCAATTCCCAGTGTTTCCGCTTGTTTACGCAATTCAACAACGGTTGAATTCTCCAATGATTTTTTGTCCAATTCCTGCCTCCGTGGATATTTTTTATTCTTATTTGAATTTAGATTAAAGATGTCTAAAACAGAATGTGAAAATAAAGTAGATTGAATAATGATGAATATTTCAGAAAATATTATGTCTTAATGTACCATAAATTGCAACAATTGTCAAAACAATCTCTTGTGGATGATTGCTTTGCCAATTGTTTTGATTATCTTTTAGTTTTCTTCCATGATGGAGATCATAATGGCATTTTCCACCCGTCGCCGCTCAATTTCACAGCTGACATGATGGGGTTCCATAATCGTTCCGTTGAAGTTAAAGGCATTGGCATGACAGCCGCCGCCACAGAAATATTTTGCCCAGCATTCCTGGCATTTTTCTTTTTCAAGCAGATTTCCCGCATCAAAGATTTTTTTGATATTGCCGTTGGTAATGCCATGGAACACATCGCCCATTTTGAATTCCTCTTTGCCGACAAATTGGTGGCAGGGATAAATATCACCTTCCGGAGTCACCGCCACGTAATCTTTTCCCGCACCGCAGCCGGAAAGTCGTTTGTAAACACAGGGGCCGTGATCCAGATCCACATTGAAGTGAAAAAAATTGTAATCAAGACCCTCTTCATGACGTTTTAAATAGGTTAACGCTAAATCGTCATACTCTTTTAAAATAATCGGAAGGTCCGCTTCCGTAAGGGCGTAATCCATGGATGCATCCGCAACCACCGGCTCAACCGAAATACTCTTAAACCCTTCCTCTGCTAAAAACTGAACATCTTTGGCAAAGTCAAGATTATTGCTGGTATAAGTCCCCCGGATATAATGATCCTTATCCCCGCGCATGGTGGCCATTTTTTTAATATTGTCGATGATCACATCATAGGAACCCTTGTCATTGACGGTTTTTCGCATTTTATCATTGACTTCTTTACGACCATCCAGGCTCAGCACAATATTATCCATAGTTTCATTGAGATACTCCATGGTTTCCGGATTCAGCAAAACACCGTTGGTGGTCATGGTGAACTTAAAAATCTTGTTGTTTTTCGCGGCAGCTTCATTTCCGTAAGTCACCAGTGCTTTAACCACATCCAGATTCATCAGCGGCTCACCGCCAAAAAAATCCAGCTCCAGGTTCTTGCGATTTTTTGATTGTTCAATAATAAAATCAATGGCTTTTTTTCCGATTTCCAAAGGCATCAACAGCTTTTCACCGTCAAAATCCCCCTGGGCCGCAAAACAATACTCACATTTGAGATTGCAGTCATGGGCAACATGGAGGCAGATAGCCTTGATTAGATCCTCATTGGCATAGTTTTCCCGCACATATTTCACCTCGGTGAACAATAGTCCCCGGGCTTTAAGCACTTTAATCTCTTCCAGGCTTTCCAAAATGTCAGCGGCGGGATATTCCCCTCCAAACCGCACAAGAATTTCCTCACTCGATTTATTTTCACAGATATCCAACAGCCCATAGGTCAAATCATCAACCGTCAGCACCGTGCTGGTGTCCACATCCAAAACTATATTAAGTCCGTTAAGCTGATATTTATGTAACATTATTTCTCCTTTTTTATCATAAAATGATTAGCAATTGCAAATAATAAACAAGCCTGAAGTGCTTCACTGTGGGTTTATATAATCAATTTTGTAACGTCGAGGCGAACATCTCGCAGAGTGTCCGCCGTAGAGTGGAAAAATTGTTTTATATAAACCAACAGTGAAGCTCACCAAACCTCTGCTATCACATAATCATAAAAAGAGGCCGTCTCATTTGAGACAGCCCCTCATGCTTTTGCGTTTTATTTTTCGGTGGTTTGTTTGCATTTTTGATTTCCGACGGTACAGGAAGTCTTACAAGCTGACTGACAAGAAGTTTGACATTCCCCACAGCCTTTGTTTTTTACATCGGTAAGGGTTCCCTCTTTAATTACTTTAATGTGCTTCAAATTGTTCACTCCCTTCTAAAACGAGATTCTTATTTCTTTTCTTTTGAACTGATGGAATCATCAGCTTCGTCGATTTCTTCATATTCAGCATCAACAACTTTGCTGTCGTCAATGATCTCTTCATCCAATTCTTCAAAAACATCCTCTTCAGCTGCAACAGCATCCGCGGATTGCACAACCTTGGAAATGGCTGATTTTGCAATTAAAGCCTTATTGTAATCCGGCAATAATTCGATTGTAACATTTTCCTCACCAATAGCATAAATAATTCCATAAAAACCACCAATAGTGATGATTTCGTCCCCTGGTTTCATGCCCGAACGCATTTCTTGAATTTCTTTCTTTTGTTTGTTTTGTGGTCTAAGAATAAAGAAATAAAAGAATACAAGCACTAAAATCAATGGAAGAATCAAAGTAAAATCAATTCCAAACATTCACATTCTCCTTAATTTTTATTTAGCAATGCCATATTTTTCAAAAAAAGATTCTTTGTAAGCCAGTAAGTTATCATTCATAATGGCTTCCCGAATTCTCTTCATCGTTACAAGTGTAAAGTATAAGTTATGATATGTCAATAACCTTGCGCCTAAAATTTCATTGCATTTGATTAAATGTCGGATGTAAGCCCGGGTATAGTTTCGACAAACGAAACAATCGCACTCAGAATCCACTGGCGTAAAATCTTCTTTGTAGGTTGCATTACGGATAACAACTTTCCCATGGCTGGTGAAGGCGGTGCCGTTTCTGGCAATTCGGCTTTGCAGTACGCAGTCAAACATATCAACCCCCCGGATAACCCCTTCAAAAAGAGCATCCAAAGATCCCACCCCCATTAAATACCGGGGTTTATCCTTGGGCAATAAGGGCACCGTGACATCCAACATCCGATACATCACATCCTTAGGCTCGCCAACGCTGAGTCCCCCGATGGAATAACCGGGGAAATCAATTTCGGTTAACTCTTTAACACTTTGGGCCCGCAGGTCTTCATACATACCGCCCTGAACAATCCCGAACAAGGCCTGATCCTCAGGGCGTTTATGGGCATCCTTACAACGTTTTGCCCAGCGGGTAGTCATTTCCAATGATTTCTTGGTGTAATCGTAATCCGCCCCGGCCGGAGCGCATTCATCAAAACACATAATAATGTCCGCACCGATGGAGTTTTGCATATCAATGGCTTTTTCCGGGGTCATAAAATGTTTCGATCCATCAATATGTGAAATAAATTCAACACCCGCTTCGGTGATTTTTCTTAAGTCATTTAAAGAAAATACCTGAAATCCACCGCTGTCCGTTAGAATCGGCCGATCCCAATTCATAAATTTATGGAGTCCCCCGGCCTTTTCCATAATTTCCTGACCGGGACGCAAATACAGATGATAGGTATTGCCCAGTATAATGTTGGCATCCATGGCAACCAAATCCTCAGAAGTCAGGGATTTCACCGTTGCCTGGGTTCCCACCGGCATAAAAATCGGCGTATTGATAACCCCGCGCTTAGTATGAATCTTACCCAGCCGGGCCCCGGTATCTTTGCATTCTTTGATCAATTCGTAGCGAAATTCACTCATTCTTTTCTCCTAAATTAAACTTTGTTTTAGTATGTTATTCAATATACATCGCGTCACCGAAGCTGAAGAAACGATAGCCCCAGTCAATGGCAGTTTCGTAGGCGCCCATCACGGCTTCCCGATTATAAAAAGCGGACACCAGCATCAGCAAGGTTGACTCTGGCAAATGAAAATTGGTTATTAAGGCATCCACCACAGCCCAAGTATAACCCGGGTAAATAAAAATATCCGTAACCCCGGCGTAAGCCTTGATCTCGCCGCCATGGAGCCTGGCATTGCTTTCCAGGGTTCGCACCGAGGTGGTTCCCACGGCAATGACCCGGCCGCCATTGGCTTTGGTGCGCTTAATGGCTTTAGCGGTTGCCTCGGAAATTTCATAGTACTCTTCATGCATGTGATGGTCCTCAATCACATCGCATTTTACCGGCCGAAAGGTACCAATCCCCACATGAAGGGTCACCTCGGCGGTTTCCACACCCATGGCCTCAATTTTTTCAATCAGATCCGGTGTGAAGTGCAACCCCGCCGTGGGTGCCGCCGACGAGCCTTCGTGTTTGGCATAGACGGTTTGATAGCGGTTATTGTCTTTGAGCGTTTCATGGATATACGGCGGCACCGGCATTAAGCCGATCTCATGGATGATTTCTTCGAAAATTCCGGTATACTCAAAGCTGATGGCCCGCAGACCGCCTTCTCTAGTGCCGGTGATTTCCCCTTTAAGGTCAGCACTGAAAACAATTCGGGCGCCCACCCGGGCCCGCTTGCCGGGCTTAACCATGATCTCCCAATCGGTTTTTGACAAGTGCCTTAAAAGCAGAATTTCCACCTTGCCGCCGGTATCTTCCCGGTGTCCGAAAAGACGACCGGGCAGTACCTTGGTGTTGTTCATAACCAGCAAATCGCCCGGGCGCAGATAATCGGTAATATCAGAAAAATGGCGGTCTTCAATGGTGTTTTTGTTTCGATTAAGGACCATTAATCGGGAATCATCTCGTTTTTCCAGAGGGCATTGAGCAATGCGATCCTCGGGAAGGTCAAAGTGAAAATCAGTCTTATTCATTGGTTTCTTCCTCGTTGCTATAAAAATTTATTTTAATCTGATCTGGGTCAGCTTCTTTTTTTAATAAAATTTCCAGTCCCAAATGGACGTACCCGCGACTGGTAACCATCCGACCTCGGGGGGTTTTAGACAGAAAGCCCAGTTGGATCAGATAAGGCTCGTAGACCTCTTCAATGGTGTTCTTTTCTTCGCCAATGGCCGCCGCGAGGGTATCCAGGCCCACCGGTCCACCGTCAAATTTCTCAATAATGGTAATCAGCATGGTTCGGTCAATCTGATCCAGTCCCACCGCATCCACTTCAAAAAGATCAAGAGCTTCTTTGGTGATTTTTAGATCAATGATGCCCTGGCCTTCAATTTCGCAATAATCTCGTACCCGCTTTAACAGACGATTGGCGATTCGTGGCGTGCCCCGGGAGCGAACGGCCAGTTCAACCGCCCCCTCATCATCCATTTCAACCCCGATAATGCCAGAGGACCTGCGGATAATGGTAGCTAATTCCACCGGATTATAAAGCTCCAGCCGCTGAATCACCCCAAAACGATCCCGCAGCGGCGACGTCAGCAGCCCGACCCTGGTGGTGGCGCCAATCAGGGTGAAGTGGGGAAGCTCCAGACGAATGGACCTTGCCCCTGGTCCTTTGCCAATAATAATATCCAGGGCATAATCCTCCATGGCCGGATAAAGCACCTCTTCAACCGTTCGTTGCAGGCGATGAATCTCATCAATAAAAAGGATATCCCCTTCCTTTAAGTTGGTGAGAATGGCGGCCAGATCGCCGGCTTTTTCAATGGCCGGACCGGAAGTGGTTTTAATCCCCACCCCCATTTCCCGGGCAATAATATTCGCCAGGGTTGTTTTGCCCAGACCCGGTGGTCCGTAAAGCAGCACATGATCCAGGGACTCCTCCCGTTTCTGGGCGGCTTTAATAAAGATTCCCATTTGTTTTTTGACCCGTTCCTGGCCAATATATTCCTGTAACCCTTGAGGTCTTAGGGTTTTTTCAATTTCAATATCGACCTCTGTAAAATCAGAAGTAATAATCCGGTCTTTCATTTAATTACCGTCCCTTCAATGGATTTTGCGATCTCAGCGCGCCGGTAATTAAATCTTCCAGACTGCTGTCAGGCAGATACGCCCGGGCCACCATTTCCGAAGCCTCGGAAATACTGTACCCCAGTCCCACCAGTCCATTGACAGCCTCACTGGCGATACTGCTCAGCGCTTTGGCTCCGCCGATGGGCAGATTCAGGGGGGCGTAATCCTTATAACGATCCCGCAGCTCCAAAATAATGCGATTGGCGGTTTTTATGCCGATTCCCGGCGCTCTGGTAATGCTTTTTGCATCGTCGCTGATAATATGCGTAATCAGCTCATCCCGGCTGAACTGGGATAACAATCCAATCCCCGCCTTGGGCCCGATGCCGGAGATCCCGATAATCGTCCGAAAAATTTCTCGCTCGTCCGTTGTTGCAAACCCATAAAGCGCCACTTCATCATCCTTAATGACCTGATGAAGGAAAAGCTTAACCTCACTGTGAAGGCTCGGCAACTCATTAAGGGTATTCGCCGAAACTTTGACCTTGTATCCCATATGATGCAAATCAATGACCACATAATCCAAGGCCTGTTCCTCCAGGCTCCCGATCATATATTCGTACATAAGCGCTCCTTATATTTAAATCTTATTTTAGGCAATTGCATACCTTATCTATTGTACCAAAAAAATATAATAATACAATAAAAAAAGCACCCTGAGGTGCTATCCCAATGTGCCGTACTTCATTTTTGACGCCCTAGCGAAAGCTAGGTGGGTGTCTTGTCATCGGTTTTTGTTTTCCACTGGTAAAACGCGGCCTAACATCTGCGTCTGAACAATCAGACTCCCTGAGTATTGATGTAGGTTCAAAAACAAAGTAAAAACGAACACTTTGGGATACGTTCATTATACACATTTTTCATGGAAATTGAAAGGATAATTTTATTTTGTTAAGAATAACATCAAGTTCTTCTCTAATTAAGAATATCCAGAGCCGACCTGATATTATCCACCGGTATAATCTCCATGCCTTTAAGGCTGATGCCTTTCTGGTTTCCTTTGGGAATAATACAGCGTTTAAAGCCCAGCTTCAAACCTTCCATCAGACGTTTGTCGATGTGCTGGATATTGCGGACCTCGCCGGTCAGACCAACCTCGCCCAGGATCATTAAATCCCCGGGAATCTGAAAATCCCTAAGGCTCGAATAAAGCACCGCCACAACTCCAAGATCCAACGCCGGTTCATCAATTTTAATGCCGCCGACGACATTAATGTATGCATCGACGGTTTGCATCTGGATCCCCAGACGTTTTTCCATAATCGCCATAAGCAGAACCATCCGGTTGTAATCCATGCCCGTGGACATCCGCCGTGGATTTCCAAAACCCGACGCGGAAACCAGACCCTGAAGCTCGATGAGTAATGGGCGCGTCCCTTCCATGCAGGGCACCACAACCGATCCACAGGTATTTTGCGGGCGGCTGTCCAGCATCATTTCCGATGGGTTCACCACGGTTTGGAGACCATTTTCAGTCATTTCAAAGATGCCGATTTCATTGGTGGAGCCAAAACGGTTCTTGACCCCCCGCAGGATGCGGTAGGTGTGATATTTTTCACCTTCAAAGTACAGCACCGTATCCACCATATGTTCGAGTACCCGAGGTCCAGCAATGCTGCCGTCCTTGGTCACATGACCAACCAGAATCATGGAAATATTGTCTTTTTTGGCAATCTGCATCAGCGCCCCGGTATTTTCCCGAATCTGGCTCACACTTCCCGGTGCAGACGTAATATCCGGGCTGTACATGGTTTGGATGGAATCGATGATCACAATATCCGGCCGTTCTTCCAGAATAATACCTAAAATATAAGGAATATTAATTTCCGAAAGAAAGTAGATGTTTTCGGACTTGACCTGCATCCGCTCTCCCCGCATTTTTAATTGCTGTTCGGATTCTTCCCCGGAAATATACAATATCTTATGGCCCTGATTGCCCAGAGCTTCGGTGGTTTGCAGCAGCAGCGTGGATTTCCCGATTCCCGGATCCCCGCCCAGCAGAATCATCCCGCCGGGAACAATGCCGCCGCCCAGAACCCGATCCAGCTCTTCATTCATAGTCGGATAACGCTTATCGCCGATATAGCTGATCTCAGACAAAGGTTTCGGTTTCGAATAAACGCCTCGTTCCCGGGTATTTTCTTTGCCCGCCGCTTTCGAAAAGTCAACTTCCTCCACCATGGTATTCCATTCGCCACATTCCGAACATTTTCCCATCCATTTAGGCGACTCATGTCCGCAGTTCTGACACACAAATATACTTTTTTTCTTAGCCATGGGTGCTGCTCCTTGCATTAGATTGCATTATTTTAACAATAGCGAAATTCAAAAGAATCGAACAATGCTCGCTTTGATGTCAGTTTT